>CAYTUV010000030.1:0-42769 GCA_964441505.1 uncultured Melioribacter sp.
CCTTTTGTTCATTACCACGCCCAAAGGACGTGGTTTTTTAAGTCTAAATAAAATTGATCCGTCTGTCAATCCTTTCCATAATGCTTCTTTATCTTCTTCAAATTTTACAGGCGGGGCTGTCTTTAAAAAATTTCTTATGGAATCGTTATTAAAGTCTCTTTGAGTGAAATAAAGATAATGTGGACAAGTCTCTGTTGAAATTTTCAATCCCCGTTCCTGTGCCAATCTGATTTTTTTAAGTCCAAGCCTCGAACTCAAATGTACAACATGAATTCTGCAGTCAATTTTCTCTGCGACTGATATTAATTTATCAATCGCTTCTGCTTCGGCCTGTTCGTCCCTGGCCTGACAGTATGATTTCCAATCTCTTATCGATTCCATCCAGCCAAATCTCTCTTCACGGTATGAAACCAGTTCTTTGTCCTCAGCGTGAACAGCAAGTGGTTTTCCTGTTTTTCCTGCCAGTCTTGTTGCAATCTTAATTTGTTCGAAAGATAAATTCGAAAAAGTCTTCATTCCTGAAATCATGTAAATCTTGAAACCTACAACTCCTTCATTGGAAAGATCAATAATATCCTGTTTAAGAGCTTCACCAATTTCAAAGTTATTTCCCGGAATACCTCCCCAGAACCCATAATCAACATGACTTTTATTTTTGACTGCATCAAATTTGATTTGAAGATTTGCCTGAGACGTTACAGGTGGTAATGAAGTGCAGGGCATATCAATTACAGTTGTTACGCCGCCATATGCAGCCGCGAGTGAGCCGTGTTGGAAATCCTCTCTGAATTCGAATCCGGGAGTATCGAAGTGAACGTGCGAGTCTATAGCACCTGGTATTGCAAGCAAATATCTTTCACTGTTCTGTGAATCACCGGAAATCTTTTTTAATAGATCATCTCTTCTAGTTTTTTCTTTCAGATCAATCCAGTCAAAAATCTTTTCCGATTTGGGTTTTACTTCTTTTATCTTTGAATCAAAATAAATATCGCAAAGCTGGAGTTTGTTTTCACCAACACTTACTAATACATCTGCCGCAATATTTATTTTTTCACTCTGCATTTTTTATCATCTGTCAGAATATAATTGATCCGGTAAGTGTCTACCCAAAGAAGAAATAGATTTCGCTTTCCGATAAACCCGCATTCAGAACAACAATGTTAGAAGTCTAATCCAACTTGTTTGTTGAAATTATCAATCAGTTCATCCCACTTTGGCGCTATCGTAAGTCTCTCTGGCCAGTAATTTTCATCGTACCACTGTGAGTTAAGTTCCTCAACTGTTTTACCCTGCTGTTCGACCCAGGTAAAATATTTTAGATTATGAATTCTCTTTTTATCATTGTAACTCAGTTCCTGGAAGTAATCAATACTTTGCTTCTTTACCACAGATGTCCAGTCAACTTCCGATTGATGTTCAGAATATTTTCCCCATGTCTGATTCATCTCTTCCAAACGTGAATTGTACATTTCTTTTGAATCGGTGAAGATTGTAAAAATCACATCATTCTCATTCATCTCGTAATATTTGGCAAGTTTGATTGAACTGAGCATATTGCTGATCGAAGAGACTCCAAGCCAAGGTAATTTTTCAATTACATCATCCGTCACACCATTATCCATCAACCATCTTTTTCCTTCGGGCTCATTAAACAATCTCATAATTCTTAATGGATCTTCATCGTCAATCGCGCAGACGGCATCGGTGTTTTTAACATTGTGTATCCATGGAATATGTTTATCGCCAATTCCTTCAATGCGGTGGGCGCCGTAACCGTTCATTAATAATGTTGGGCATTGAAGTGCTTCCGATGCTACAACTTTTACGTTTGGGAATTTTTCACGTAGATAATCTCCCGCACCAATTGTTCCGGCAGAACCGGTAGCACTTACATATCCACTCAATCTACTATTAGAATCTTTAATTTGATGGAAAAGTTTTTCAAGCGCCCCGCCGGTGACTTCATAATGCCAAACAGGATTTCCGAATTGCTCAAACTGATTAAAGATCAAGTACTCATCGCTCTTAGCGGTGAGTTCATGGCACTTATCATAAATTTCTTTGACGTTACTCTCACATCCGTATGTAGCAAAAACTTCCGCGCCAATTTTTTTAAGCCAGTCAAATCTTTCCTTGCTCATCTCTTCCGGAAGAATTGCGACAGCATGTACTGACAGCAGCGCAGAATTAAATGCGCCTCCTCTGCAAAAATTTCCTGTTGACGGCCACACAGCTTTATGATATTCCGGATTGAATCTGCCTGTCACTAAATAAGGTGCGAGACAGCCGTAAGTTGCACCAACTTTGTGTGCACCTGTCGGAAAAAATTTTCCAACTAGACCAATCACTCGAGCTTTGATGCCGGTGATCTCTTTCGGAATTTCCAAATAATTTATTCCGCCTATCCTTCCGGTTTTTACATCATTCTGCCAATTAATTCTGAATAGGTTAAGCGGATTGATATCTTCCAATCCAACCTTCTCAAGTTTCTTTTGAATGGATTGAGGAATTGAATCGGGATTTTTAAGTTGACTGAATTTTGGTAAAATGATTTTTAGTTCTTTGCATCGTTGAATCGTCTTTTTTAAATATTCTTCGTTTTCAATATGCCATGACCAGTTATACATTGATTCTCCGTTTATTAGGAAGATTGTATGAGTTACAAATTAATCTAATTTATTATTGGGGCTTTACCACTTTCAATTTTTTCCTCTCTTAATAAAGTATCCTCCGGTTTTTTTTGAACCTCTGAATTCTATTTGGTTTTGGTTTCGCAATATCTTAATCCATCTTTCTACTGTTTTTAGAGACTTACCAAATTTTCCCGCGATCTTAATCGCATTTGAACCGGGATTATCATTAACATATCCAAGCAAAGATTTTAAACCCTCATTTAAACCCTCATTTATACCCCCACTCGCTTGGGAGATTAAATTCGACTTCCGTTTAAAAGTGGTAATAAAAAGATCTGCAATCAATTCAAATTTGGTTTGAGGTTCTTTACTAAGTATGAGTGAAATACCTCTCCCTTTTCGCTCGCCGAGATGTGCACGGTTAAAAATATCTGCAATAACTTCATTTCTTCTTTTTGAAATATTGCGTGATGTAATATTATCGATAGTTAGACCACCGAATGGGGTACCGGGATTTTTTATTTCGACTCGATTATAAAAAATTCCAATTGACACAAAATCGGGATCGTAATAATCTCTATGAATAAATGCGTTTATTAAAGCTTCTCGAAAAGCTTCCTTGTTAATTTCCGGTAAATCCTTCCTCAGTAATCCTTCCACAGTCATACCGATATGAATATTTCGAAGAATATAATTCTCAGCTTCGTGCAAAAGATAGAACAAATCGCCTTTAAATAATTTTTGATCGAGAATATTCGCAGTATTATTAGCGGCAAAGACTGCACAAGAGAGAACCGCGTTTGAGAAATACTTTTCCGGTTTCTTTCCAAATAAGATTACCGCAGCATTAAATATGTGATTATTGACTAATAGATTCAGAGATTCAAGTACATCTTTAAGTGTAGTAAATTTTATCTCTGCTGTTTTACAAAAAGCTCTTACTTTGTGAGTATTAATATCTTTTAGAGAAACGGAATCATGTACGTTACTATCCCAACGTTGATCTTTATTTTTGATAATCATTCTTTTTAATTCTGCCGCCGACATTTGTTTATCTTCAGCGGCAACACGAATAAAATATCTGCCTTCGGAGGAATAAGGAACTTGATGACCTTCAAAGACAACCTTAATTACATTTATCGAATTAAACGGCACAATACTGATTAAAGGATAAATTCTTGGTTCAATTTTGTTCGAAATCGTTTGGGAAATATCTCTCAAGGTTTTTTCAGTGAAACTATTTTTATAAGGAGAATTCTCATTTGTTAGTCCGAAATACAACTCGCCTTTTTGATGTTTATTGCGGATAGCCGAAATAGACTTGAGGGCATCCTTATGTTCTGCAACCGACTTCTTTAGTTCAACCGTTTCTGATTCTTTCATCTTCATTTTTAGTTGTACAAAGTGAGTAAAACTTTTTCCGGTGTAAGCGGTGCTGAAAAATCTATCTCGAGATTTGGTTTGAATGCTCTCATTGCATTTGCCAGCGCAAAATACGCGCCAATTCCGTACATAAACGGCGGCTCACCAATCGCTTTAGAACGGAGAGGGCCGAAATCATTCGGTGAGTTTTCAAGGAAATGAATTTTCATTTCCTTCGGTATAGCATGAATATCCGGAATCTTGTAGGTTGACAAAGCATCTGTTAAAAGCTTTCCGTCGTTGTTCCATTTTAATTCTTCGCAAGTCATCCATCCTATACCTTGAACAATTCCACCTTCAGCTTGCCCAAGATCAATAACCTTATGAAATGTTTCACCGAAGTCATGAACAACTTTCACAGAATCAAATTCGTATGTTCCGCGCAGACAATCTAAAGTAACCTGAACGATTGCCGATCCGTAAACATGATAAGCAAAAGGATGACCTTTATTTGTTTTTGTATCGAAATATATGTCGGGTGTTGAATGGTGCGCCTGCGCAGTCAGACTTACCTTTAACATATAAGCCTTTCTGACAAGCTCACTAAAAGTCAATGTAGTCGGCTCACCTTCATAAAATACTTTTTCATTCTTGAATGAAATAAGAGATGGGTCTTTCTCGCCGAATTCTTTTGCAGCTACTTTTTGCAACCGTTCGTTAAGAATATTGCAGGCATCAATCACAGCAAATCCATTCAGATCTGTACCTTTGCTTGCGGCTGTTGGAGATGTATTCGAAACTCGGGATGTATTTGTAGATTCTACTTTTATTCTGGATTCATCAATAGAAAGAGTCCGTGCGGCAATTCGTTTCAACTTGGCGTTGACGCCCTGTCCCATCTCAACAGCGGCGGTGCTGATGTTGACGCTTCCGTCTGTATAAATATGAACCAGTGCAGATGCTTGATTTAAAAAAGTTGTTGTGAATGAAATCCCAAAACAGATAGGCATTACCGCTGCGCCTTTTTTTACTAAATTATTTTTAGAATTGAATTCATCAATCTCCTGGTAAATTTTTTCAAAAGGATATCGCTCATTCAATTCGTCATAACATTTTATAGCGTTACAGTTAAATGTTCTTTGACCAAACGGGAATTCATCACCTTCCCTGAGCAAATTGATCTTTTGAATTTCTGCCGGATCAATTCCCATAACTTGAGCTGCTTTATATATCGCCGATTCAATCACGAACATTCCTTGAGGTCCGCCAAATCCGCGAAAAGCAGTATTGGGTACAATGTTCGTTCTGCAGCACAATCCCGTCACTCGTACGTTAGGAATGAAGTAAGTATTGGTACAATGAAATAGTGTGCGGTCTAAAATTGCCGGAGAAAGATCCGCCGCCGCGCCAGCATTTTGATAGAAGGTCGCTTCGTATCCTAAGATTTTTCCTTCTTTGCCCAACCCGATTTTATAATCTGATGAATAAGGATGCCGTTTCCCGGTGATACGAATATCATCTTGCCGGTTGAGAATTAATTTTACCGGAGTCTTGAGTTTAAACGCCGCTAAAGAAGCCATGCAAGCCCATGCAGTTGCTTGATCTTCCTTTCCACCGAATCCGCCGCCGAGACGCTGAACATCAACTTCAACTTTGTGCATTGAAATGCCAAGTACTTTTGCGATTGTTCTTTGTACAGCCGTGGGCGCTTGAGTTGCAGAAAAAACTTTTATTCCGCCATATTCCGTTGGCATTGCCAACGAGCCTTGAGTTTCAAGATACAAATGTTCCTGTCCGCCGCTATCGGCTCTTCCTTCGATTATGTAAACACAATCATTCCATACAGAATCCACATTACCGAGTTCAAACTTTCTTGGAGGAATGATCAATTCATTCTTAGCCGCAGCTTCACGCGGATCGAGAACCGGAATAAGTTTTTCCAACACACTTTTTATTTTTTTTGATGCATCATGCGCATGCAGATATGTATCTGCGACCACTATAGCGATTGGATGACCAATAAAGTGAATATGCTCGGAAGCAAAGAGATCTTCGTCAGGTATAATTCCGCCAATCTGATTCTGTCCGGGTATATCTCTCGCGGAGTAAACCGCTTTCACTCCAGCAGAATTAAGTGCTTCAGAAAAATCGAGTTGTAAAATTTTGCCATGCGCAACCGGAGAGTAGTAGACATATCCATAGAGGGTTCCATCAAGAAATGGAATGTCATCTATAAAATGAGATTCACCCCGTACGTGTTTGATCGAATCATAGTTTTTCATGGCATCTCCACCTTGCCTTTCCAGCAAGCGAGTTCATCTATCTGCTGAGGAAACAAAACAATGAAATGCGCAAAGAGCAACTGTCTCAGGAGCAGTTTCTTATATTCGGCGGAACCTCGTGCATCGCTGATTGGGGAAATCTCTTTCAAAGCAATTTCCGCTGCAGATTTTATTACTGACGTCGTAATCAATTTTTCGTTTAGATAACTGCATGTTTCTTTCAGATATAATGGAATCGGCGCTACACCCCCGGCAGAGAGACCTATTGAAACGATTTTATTCTGTTTTGTTACTACGAGAATTGTTGAGTTAACACTTGCAATATCAAGATAAGTCCGTTTAGAAACTTTTTCATAGTTGAAACGAAACCCTTTCGGCGGAATGGTAAACGTGATCCACTTGATGAATTCATCCTTCTTCTTATCAACTGATTTGTAACCTTTGTAAAAATTACGTATCGGAAGTGACCGTTTTGTTTTTCCCCGCTTCATTTCTATATCTGCATTAAGAGTTAAAAGAATATTTGAAAGATCTCCGATAGGAGAAGCATTTACAATATTGCCCGCAATTGTCGCACGGTTTCTAATTGGAAGAGATCCGAACAACTCCAGATCTTTTTGCAAAGTCGGAAAAACTTTTTTGATCACCGGCGATTCTAAAATTTGCTGAACCGTTGCCGCTCCGCCGATTTTTATTTTGTTTTTCGTCTGGACAATTTCATATGGAATTTTTTCATTCGAGGCAAATTCTGCATTCGTTTGAACTATACTTTCCCACTGCTGAACATAAAGATCCGTTCCGCCGCTTATAAAGTATTTAGCACCGGATACTTTTGAATTGTTTTTCTTAATTTTTATAAGTTGCTGTTTGATCGTTTTGAAGTATGAGGGGATGAATTTTGCTTCTATAAGTTTTTCTATGTGAGTCTTTTTCGAAGTTGTCTGCTCATATGTTAAGATGGATCGTTCGACCGCGCGTATTATTCCTGAATAACCTGTACATCGGCAAATGTTTCCGCCAAGCGAATCGATCGCCTCATCTAATTGCTGATCCCTGTTATTCAGGAAATATCCGGTCATGGAGATAACAAATCCCGGAGTACAAAAACCACACTGAGTTCCTCCTTCATCCACCATCGAAGCTTGTACCGGTGATAATTCACTCTGGTTAAAAGCCTCTACTGTTACAATATGTTTACCGTGAGCATCACCCAGTGGCACGAGACATGAATTAATGGATTTATATTTTATGCTTCCGTCAATTAACTCACCAAGCAGAATTGTACACGCGCCACAATCTCCTTCACGGCATCCCTCTTTGGTTCCGGTAAGTTTTTTTTCCCTACGGATGAAATCCAGAAGTACCGTTGTTGGAGGCGTATCTGTCTTGATTTGATCATTATTAAGAATGAATTCTATCATTTTTCCCTCAGTTGATTTATCAACCGGGTTAAGTTATACTAATCTTATAATCCTTTTATAAATCAAGCGATTACACACAAAAAAATTAACATTTTGGAATGCCGAAATCAAAAACTTAATTTTATATTTGAATATAATAGTACGCGATGAAAAACTTCGACACATGGAAAATTAACCTGGCAGTACTCGGTACTAGTCAATTTATCTATCGTGCAGGTACACGAAGTTTAATTCCCTTCCTCCCGCTTTTCATCCGTGATTTGGGTAGAACAAATTTTGATGATACTGCTCTTTGGAGCGGATGGATCTTTGCTATACCGTTCATCGTATCATTTTTCACTACACCCTTATGGGGAAGTTTTGGTGATAAGTTCGGTCGTAAGTTGATGACCTTGCTGGCAATAATCGGTTTTGCCCTTTCACAATTTTTGATGGGAACCTCGGCTACTCTTACTCAACTGCTTTTATTCGCAGCTTTACAGGAAGTTATGGGTGGATTTTATCCTGCGGCCGTTTCTCTAACTGCCTCTAACACTCCCGAAGATAAAACTGCTCATGCCCTTGGGATATTACAGTTTTCCAATGGAGTCGGGAATGTGGTTGGACCAGTGATTGGCGGCGTGCTTGCGGATTTATTCGGTTACCGGGACGTTTTTTATTTTGTTGCTCTTACTGTAACTCTATCCGGATTTTTAGTTTTGTTTTTCGTCAAAGAGAAAAATTTCGTTCACAAAAAACACACATACCATTCTTTCATCAGTAACTGGAAGCATCTCTTCAGTCATAAAATTTTACTTTCGTGTGGATTATTTTTGCTAATTTACTCGTTGAGCGTTTCAATGCTGCGTCCGACATTTTCTTTGTTCATTCAATCGCTTCATTTTCAGAATCAGACATCGACACTGACCGGACTTCTACTGGGAGTCTACGGAGGAACATCCGCAATAGCATCCGCATTGTTCGGAAAATTTTCACTCCGGTTTAATCTGAAATCTCTTTTTACGTTTGCAGTCATACTCGCTTCCGGCTCTACAATTTTGATTGCGGGTTCATCATCAATAGGAATGATTTCATTCTACTTAATCATTTCAGGATTTGCTCTGGGATTAATGCTGCCGCTGATATATACTCTTCTAGCACAAAATATAGAAAGTGAACGGAAAGCCGGAGTATTTGGAATCGGATCGAATTTTCAAATTGTGGGTAATCTTCTAGGTTCAGCCATTTCCGGGATGCTGGTTGCCGGTTTAGGAGTGGGTGTCCCATTCGTAGCAGCAGGATTAGTATTTCTATTTGTTATTCCAATCTCTAAGTTCGGATTGAGAATGGAGAGAACTTAGTACTTACAAAATGTTTTCATTAATACGGGGAATCACATGAAATTATTATTAACTTTTTTTGCATTCGTAATTTTTCATTCATCCTTCTACTCGCAGACCGACACAACTAAATTTCCTCTTCTTGTAATTACTCTTTTAGATAATACAGAGTATGTAGGAAGAATCACTTCAGCCGAATCAAAATTTCTCAATTTCACAACAAGAGAAAATAATTCTGTAAAAATTTTAAAAGATCAGATCAAAGAGGTAATTGGTTACAAAGACTCACGCTTAGCCAAAAAGGAAAAAGAAGCACTCAAAATGAAAGATGCCCCGAAGGATACTATTGTCCTTCCCGAGTATACCGATGCAAATCTCAACAGGCTGGTGGTATTCCCCACCGCCAGACCAATGAAACCATGGCAGTGGTATATTCAGTTGAATGAATTGTTTTTTCCTTTTGCTGCGGTTGGTATTGGTAATTTCTTAACAATTGGTGGAGGAATGTCTCTTCTTCCGGGCGCGAGAGAACAAATGGTTTATCTATCACCTAAGGTTACACCGATTCACTCTGAGAATCTGGATCTTGCGGCCGGAGTATTTTATATGACATCAACACATTTTAATAATGATAACTACGGATTTCCTGAAGGATTAGGTGTTGTCTACACTATGACTACCGTTGGAGATAAGAGTAAGAGTTTAACTGTGGGTTTAGGATGGGGGTTTTCCGGTGAACGATTTACAGACAAACCGCTTTTAGTTCTGGGAGGCGATATTAAAATCGGCAGAAATCTAAAACTGATTGCTGAAACGTGGACGCCATTCAGTACAAATTATGTGTTTGGAATGATTGGTTTTAGAATAGTTGGAAAGCATATCTCTGGAGACGTTGTGTTGATCAGGCCGTTTTCACAAAACACAAAAGCCACCTTTTTTCCATGGTTTAACCTAACTTATAATTTTGGATATGAATAAAAATTGTTATCGATTAAGATGCTCATCTTGCACAATAAAATTAATGGTGAAGTTTAACAACTCATTAGGTATATTTTTAACAGTTAAAATGGTTGGCTTTGCAAATATGCTGACACAACAAAATATTACCGTAAATCTTTCCCGGTTTTTTTCCTTCCATATGTGTAACCTCAGCAAATATAAATTAATGTGGAGCGGACAGTGAAGACAAGGTCATTGTTCTTCGTTTCTTTTTTATGCTGGTTTAATCTTTCGGCACAGGAAATTAGTATCGATTTTTCGCAGCCGGAAGAAGTTGCGCAAAAATTTCTTGAATTATACTTAAAGGGTGACTGGTACGGAGCGTGTAAACTTTGCGCTTGTGAAGGATGCGAGGATCAGATGTCGTACATGATAAAAAAAATGGATGAGGAAGGAAATATAAACGACGAGTCGAAGTGTACTTTTACACTCGATAAGTTTGAAGTTGAGAAGGATGGTGTAACCGCTAAATACTATTATACGAAAACATGTCCGGGAACTGATAAACCGAAAAAAAATCATCTGGATATGAAAAAGATTGGCGATAAATGGTTAGTGGAATACATCTATAGAAGGGATAAATTTCTATAACGATTTATATCGCTCTGTTTTGCAATGCAAAATATACTGAGTTCGGTATTCATGAACCGTAAGAATTATATAGAGTACTTTGTTTTTGTATTATCTTTTTTCATTATTCTCATCGGTTATTCATGTAATGATGATTCTCTAACATCTGATAATAACGTATTACTTGAGCAAATCGCCGGGTGTCAGAACCACAAATTAAATAAGTCGGTTTCTACTGATTCATGCTTTACCTATACTTTCAGAAAAGAATTGAATCTTCAATTCTGCATCTCAGGGAATTGCTGCCCGGATAGCAATCGATATTCACTCTCATCAAAAATTTTAATGGATACAATTGAGATCGCTGTCCGGGATACAGCCAGGAACCTGTGCAGATGCATTTGCAATTATTTAATAAACGCACGGTTTGAAGGCCTAAATAGTGACCGGTATATTATCAAATGTGTTCGGGAAGAATTTAGTGTTAAGGAAATTCTTTATCTTAAAGACGTAAAAAGAGGGTCAATTTGAAAGTGACTAAAAATGCTGGACCTGTAAAAAAGAATAGGAGACACTTTTCATTCGAACACAAGACCGAACCCCTGCTTCCACGCGATCTTTTCGTTAAACGGGCGCTCGATCATTTGTTGTTAGGCACTGCAATTATTTTCATCTCACTAACCATAGGCATTTTGGGATATCACTTCATTGGAAATTTCAATTGGATCGACTCGCTACTTAACGCATCAATGATACTTGGCGGTATGGGACCTGTCGGTGAATTGAAAAACGATTGGGGAAAGTTTTTTGCATCAATGTATGCACTTTTTTCCGGAATCGTTTTTTTAGTAACAGTTGGAATTGTTATAGCTCCGGTTGTACATCGTTTTCTTCATCGTCTTCATGTTGAAGAAAAGGATGAATAATAATTCCTGACTCTCCTTATTTTTTTAATTTATGAAAAAACTAAATATCATAATTTTTCTGGCAGGGTTCATTTTAATCTGCTCTCGTGTGTTTGCTCAGGGCGGTGAAACCACTATCAGTGGTTTTGTTTACGATGCAACAACCAGGGAAACATTAATTGGTGCAAATGTTTTCATCAAATTCGTTAATCGCGGATCGAATACAAATATCAGCGGTTATTTTGTTATCCCGCAATTGGACCCGGGCAGTTATGAAATAAAAATCAGCTATGTGGGTTATCAAAATGCTATCCGGAACATTTCTCTCAGAGCCGGTGAGAATAAACGATTGGATATTTTACTCAACCCTCAGGATATATTAGCACGCGAAGTTGTTATAACGGCTGATTCATCGCAAACAATAGATGCGTTATTCGCTAAACCGGTATCTAAGATTGAAATCTCTCCACTTCAGCTTAGCCGCGTTCCCCAGGTAATTGAAGCTGATCTTCTGAGGACGCTTCAAACTCTTCCCGGCATTGTGCCACTGTCGGATTTTTCTTCTGCAATATATGTGCGCGGAGGAACTCCGGATCAAAATCTTTTTATGGTTGACGGAACAGACGTCTATAATCCAGAACATGCATTTGGACTTTTCTCAACTTTCAACACAGATGCGATAAAAAAAGTCGAAGTATTCAAAGGCGGATTCGGCGCTGAATACGGCGGGAGACTTTCCTCAGTCATTAATATCACGAATAATGATGGCAACAGGAACAACTTCGAAGGTAAAATCTCAGTTAGTTTGCTTTCGCTTAATACCACTTTTCAGACTCCAATTGGTTCTTTCGGCTCACTATCCGGTTCCATCAGAAGGACATATATTGACCAGACACTCGCAAAATGGATTGATGATGTTCCTGATTATTATTTCATCGATGGAAACTTGAAAGCTTTTTTTGATCTTGGGGAATCTGATAAACTAAGTGTCAGTTATTTTGGAAGTAAAGATGATCTCAATTTTATACTTGATAAAAACCGTGAAGAATCGTTAGGCTTCGATTACATATGGGGAAATCAAACCGGCAGCGTAAACTGGAAAAAAATATTCACTCCCAAAATTTTCGGGAACATCTGGGTAACGTTCAGTCATTTTTATTCCGATTTTTCTTTCGATGATGTCGAATATCTTGAGCAGAACAGAATCAATGACTTAACTCTCAAAGGGAATATTGAATATTTTTTTAGCGACAACCTGAATTTTAAATTTGGCTTTGAAAACAAAAATGTTAATGGCGGATTGAAACAAAATTTTACAGGTGGCAAGGTTGATGTCTGGAAATACAGAAAATTGTATGCATTTTATTTTTCTACAAGTTGGGCACCTTCAATATATTGGGATATAGAAGCCGGAGTCCGGGGAGATTATTTTATTTCCGATATAGATTTTACCAATATCGATCCGCGATTAACCGTAAAATACAGGCTGACAGAATCCTCTAACCTTAAATTCTCGACCGGGATTTTCCATCAATACGCGAATAGAATTCCCCGGCTTTTCTTTGTAAGTATTTGGACCACTGCCGATGAATATACAAAAGGCTCTTCATCAAATCATTTTGTGTTAGGCTACCAACGAGTTCTCGCAGACAAAATTGAATTGGAGATTGAGGCATATTATAAAGATTACAAAAACATTTATGCATACAATTCAACTTTTCTTACAGACATTTCGCCCGAAGAATACGACGAGAACAATCTTCCGGTTTTTCGCAATTCAAAAGGTTTGTTCAATAGGGGCGACGGCAAATCATACGGCATAGAATTTCTTCTGCGGAAAGATAACGGCGCGGTAACAGGCTGGGCGGGTTATTCGTATGCAAGAACAGAGTATGTAGTTGACCGGATCAATCAAGAAAGAGAATACCCGCCCCGGCATGATAGAACACACGCTATAAATTTTGTTGCCAATTTTGATCTCAATAATTTTATGAGAGAACTTCGCAGCGAACAATTTATTCAGACTGACAAACAATGGACACTTGGACTAAATCTTACATATTTCTCCGGACAACCGATTACTCTTCCGGGTTCAGTTTATATTGCTAATAGTGCACCGGATTGGGATCAGAACAAAAACAGTCTGGCGATTTATCCATCAACAATAAATGCGTTTCGATTGCCATTTTATGCCCGACTCGATTTTAGCCTTACCTATACAATTCAGTACGAAGGCTGGTCACTCGCCCCGTATATCCAGGTGTTTAATTTGCTCAACAGAAAGAATGTTTGGTTTATCAGGTACAAGAACACAATTGAGAACAATACCGTAAAGCAGGTAGTTGAAAATGTGAATATGTTTCCAATACTTCCGAGTATCGGTGTGCACATAAAATTTTAAATGGAGTTTTCAGGGATGAAAAGTTGCAAGGCACTACTTAATTTTCTTTCTATCGCCATTTATGTTCTCATCATTTTTTCGTGCGGCGAGGGAACGGTTGAGATAGGTCAAAATACTTACGAGCCAAAAATTGTTATAGATGGATATCTATATCCAGGGCAGAAAGTTCAGAAAATCAAAATTATCCGTAACATACCTCTTAATACAAAGAACAATCCCGCTGCACTTTTGCTTCCAGCAGCTGATGTTCGACTCATTGAAATATTATCAGGTAAAGAATATAGGTTAACATTTAATCCTCAGAAATTATTTTTTGAATACAACGGAAACGACTTAATAATCGGATTTGACAAAAGCTATAAATTAATTGTCAGTGCAAACGTGGATGGAAAGTTTTTAACCGCCAGTTCAACAACACATGTTCCCAAAAGTGGTTTTAAAATAATAGATGAGCTCACTACTTCTCAACCAATTTCCTATCGTGAACTGAACAGCAGTGGAGAGGTGAAAAATTTAACTGTGGCATTTGCGCCATCATCCGGGACAAATTTTTATCTGCTGTCAATGTTATCGTTGAACGCGAGTGATTCCTCATTTATTTACAACAACGCTTATGTTGAAGTAAAAGCAGCGGATGTTAAGAAAGAGCTGGATCGATACAAGTATCAATTGAGATGGCTTCAGAACGTTAATTCACTAGGACCATTGATCAAGTACAATCTGGATTGGATAAATTTTTGGTTTTACGGCGATTATCGTATTATTGTTTATGCTTGTGATGATAATTTCAGACTTTACGTTCAGACATTCAGAAATGTTCAAGAGTTCGACGGTAATTTTCACGAACCCCGTATTAATATCCAAGGGGACGGAATAGGAATTTTCGGTTCAGCTATTGCAGATACAGTTTACGTAAAAGTGAAAAAATAATTTTTCTTTTCCTATTTTGTGTTAAAGAAAAAAATAATGGACAAAAAAGGATAAACGCCAGCTGGGATTAGTTGCTGTTGGGGTTCCATTCTTAGCAGCATGACAATCAACAAATACAGCCATATTTGGTCTTGGTATTGTGTTTATCCTAATTGGTTTTTTAGGGGTTCAAAGGAGAAATCAAAACCCTAATAGATTAACAGAATTAAAGGAATTGAAGATGTATAAAAGGATATTTTTATTGACAGCTGTTGTACTGGGCTCATATTTGTTTAACGGTTGCGGTAAAAAAAATTCGGACGAGCCTAAGGAGATAACAGTAAACGTCTATTTGGTTGCTCTTGATGGTTCCAAACTACAGGGAAAAACCATAGGCTGCAACGATCTTCTTGTACCGATTTCCAAAAATGTTCTGGTTGAGAAGAGTCATGTGGAATCTGCAATGATTGAGTTGTTCGCCACAAAGGATACAGACGATCTGATGAATTTTATTAAAGGTCCCGGATTATTTCTCTATCAAGTAACTTTATCCAATGGAATCGCCGAGATCTATTTAAAAGGAGATTTTAATATTTCAGGTGTCTGCGATATTCCACGAATCCAGGAACAATTATATGAAACCGCAAAACAATTCTCTGATGTTAAGCGGGTCAAGATTTTTATAAATGCTCAATCATTAGAATCATATCTTTCAATTGCCAAACAAGGATTCAACTGATGGCGTGGTTTTACATTCTAATCGCATCTGTGTTTGAAATTTCCTGGGCAGTCGGATTAAAATATTCCGAAGGCTTTACGAAACTTAAAGCTACAATCTTCACAATCATAGCAATGATTTTAAGTTATTTATTCCTCGCACTCGGCGCCAAGGATCTTCCTCTTGGAACAGCATACGCGGTGTGGACCGGTATTGGAGCGGTCGGAACAGCAATCTACGGAATTCTCTATTTTGATGAATCGCGAGATTTGCTTCGATTGGCATTTATTTTTCTGATTGTTATCGGAATAATCGGACTAAGACTTACCTATAAAGCCAGCTGAGATGAAAAAACTTACTCACTTCGAAATTTCACAGAACCGCACCACATTAGAAAAAATTGATTCGGTGAATAAACTTCCTGTCTATGTTGTTCTTGACAGCATACGCAGCAGTTACAATGTCGGTTCAATTTTCAGAACTTCTGACGGTGCAATGATAGAAAAACTTTTTTTGTGCGGCTACACACCTCATCCTCCTAAGAAAGAGGTATTAAAAACAGCTCTTGGTTCTCAAGACAGCATTACATGGGAATATGTTAAAGATGCAAAGGAAATAATTCTGAAATTAAAGAAGAACTGCGTAAAGATTTGTGCTCTCGAACTCACGGAAAAAAGTACTCCTCATTCAAAATTAGATAAAGAAATTTTTCCAATGGCACTTCTTGTTGGGAATGAAATCACCGGTGTTTCTCAGGATCTGCTGGATTTATGTGACATGTCGATTGAAATTCCTCAATTTGGAATTAAACAATCACTTAACGTAGCCGTTGCTTACGGTATTGCCATCTTCGAATTGAGACGGGTCTTTGATTATTAGATTTTGGTGGTAACTGTAAGATACCTACAGCAATGTTATCCCTAATGTCCAACATAAGTAAAATAGCTTTCCCCATTTTCTTTTTGATGTATCAGCAGAAGATTTGCCCGCACAAGTTTTATCAATGTTCTAGATGCACGACGGTCTGAAATGTTAGCATGCCTGCTTAACTCTTTTACCGTAACCGTTTCATTCTCATCGAGAAGATTAAAAACTACTCTTTCCTGATTACCAACAACATACTTTTCCAGTGATCTTCCGGATGTTTGGCTCTGCAAAAGTTTAATCATCTCCTTGCCGGCGAGTACACTTTTATCATTCACTCTTACATAAACTTGAGCGGTATTTAGATTTAGTTCCGTTTTGTAATCCTGAATGCGGTGCGGTTTTGTTTTGGATTCCAATACTTGTACAACTAACAAATCTTTCTTTTCCAGCTCAAGCGTTTCAACTTCAACATCAATTCCGGGTTCACAATATTTTTCAGCGGTATCCTTAACAAGGTTAATTTCACTTTTTTCACTTTCAATACCATAGATTGATTTATCATCATCAACACCAAAGAGGATAATGCCGCCGCGTGTATTGGCAAAGGCTATTATCTCCTTCGCAATTTTTTCGTGAGAGGAAAAACGCTGCTTGAATTCAACGTTCAACCCCTCACCCTGTTCAATTAATTCCAATAGTCTTTTCCGGTTGACCATTAAATTTGCAGGATTATAATATTATTCCTTAATCGGAACAGGTTTGAGTTTAGTTGTGTCGTTCTTGGCTTTTAGACTATCACCGGAAGATTTTAAGCGGTTTCTCACTCTTGTAGTGTCAGACTTCAACAGCGAATCTTTCTTCACGCCGGGACTTATTATATCATCATTAACATTAATTGTTTCCTTTGGAATTATCTGTTCAGTCTGAGTATCTGCTTTTTTTGCCTCTGGAATTTTTATCTCTTTTTCTTTTTGCTTCGCTTCCAATTCCCTCCGGTTTGCTTCTTCTTTCATTTTGATCTGGTCTTTCTCCTTTTGTATTGCTTCCTCTTTCATCCTGATCTGATCTTTTTCATTTTTATATTCCGTGTACTTTGCAATGACGGCACTTGAAAGAGGTAACTTTGAGAAATTTCTTGTGAGGACCAAATATGCGGATGCGGCTGAGTCATACATTTTCAAATCTTTCTCATAAATCATCCCCATATAGTAAACCGATTTCGGAGCGAAAGATGAATTCGGAAATTTTCTGTACAAATTTCTGAATGAGTCTATAGCAGCTTCATATTTTTTATCGTAATAAAGTTGTTCGGCTATTTCAAAATCTTTTTCGCCGGGATCATCTATTCTTTTAATCTCATTTTTTTTCTCTTCCTTTTTGATTAATCCAAGTTTTTGTGCTGCGGCTAATCCCAGAGGATTTGTTTTGAAATCTTTGTAGATGACCCGGAAAAGACTATCGGCTTTCAATGAATCCTTATGGGTTTCATAGTATGTTGCCAGTGCGTACATGGTTTGTACTTTTACCGGCTTGTCTGGATAATTATTTAGGATTCTATTGAAATAGAAATATGCCGAGTCAGGAACATCAAGTTCGGAATAGAAAAGACTTGCAAGATTATAGAGAGTTTTGGAAAGTATAGTCTTAGTTGAATCTGCAGATAATTTAGGCCGTTCCGGTTTTTTGTACTTTCCAACTGCAATTAATTGTGCTCGGGTAGGAATGAAAACTTTTTTAGGTCTTTGGAATAATGCCAGCTGTTGCTGATTATATTGTTGCTGATAGTAGATCGGATCAAGTTGAGCCTGATTTATCAAATTAGGATCAGCTTTTTGAGTTTCGGTCAAAACTCTAACATTTTCTAAATATTCCCTGTAGACAATCTGATATTCAATCGAATCACGATGATAGATATCTGGATTGTTCAGATAATCTAGATTAAGTTCCAGATCCCTCGCTTCATTTTTGAAATCGAAATATTTATTAAAGTCAGTTGCCCGCTTTCCCGATTCAAGTTTCATCTCTCTTGTGCCCATCGAGATAGACGCTTTAGTATAGTATGTGTACGAACTGTCGTATAATCCGAGTTTCTTATGATAAATTTCGGCGAGTTTCATTTCAGCCATTCCTGATGTTGGAAGCTGCCTGTATGTTGTATCAACTTCGCGAAAGATATCAATAGCAAGATCGGTCCGATTTTTCTCGAGATAGATTTGCCCAACTTCAATCAAAACCTGATCGAGATAATTCTTGAATTTTCCAAGGTACCTCAGTTCATTGAATGCAGATTCGCTTTCATCAACTTTTTTTAAAGTCTTAAGAAGTTTAGCGGATTCAAATCGGCTTTTGAAATCAATATCCACGGTCGGTGAATAATTAGGGACGTTAGAGAATGCTTCGAGTGCTTTTTGTGCATCATTGAGGTTAAGATTTATTTTACCCATCTGGTAAGCAACCAGGGCGGAGATTTCATCATCCCTGGATTGCGTTAGATATCCCGAACATTCATCGAGAGCACCGCGCAGATCATTACGGAAAATAAGAAAAGAAATTTTTGTAATTGATGCATCATTATATAGATCATCATTGCCCTCAGCCAAAGCTTCTGTTTTTACTTCATCTATAAGTTTAAGACCTTCTTCAAAATTTCTTAGCTGAAGATGGGTCTTTGCCAGCCACAATTTATTTTCCGAAGAATATTTTTCACTACTTAATCCGGCAAGTTCAGTAAATTTTCTCTGAGCTCGCGCGTACTCCTGCTGGTAATAAAGCGCTTTTCCCGTAATGAATAATGCGTCGGCAAAATATGATGAGCTTTTTTCATATTGAAGAATTTTTGAACACTTCTCAACAACTTTCTTGAGGTTCTCATTTAGAGAACCGCTCAACATTGAAGCCGTTCCCGTTCCGGCAAATTGATTGGTATTAGATTGGGTTCTGGTTTCAAAATTTGATTGCTGGTTCACGAACTGATTGTTTGAAGTTTGCTGCTGGTACTGTGTTCCAGTCTGGTTACCGAATTGATTACCATATTGTGAATTGGCTTGAAGGTCTTCCCTGAAAATAAAAATATCTTTTTTTTGATTCTTAATCTCTTCCTCGACCTGGTCGAATAAAATCTTGGCGTTGTAATAAGTGTTGAAGTAAGTTGTAAAATCAGTCCAGATTCCGCAACTGGGCAGGCCAATCAGAATTGAAAATAAAGATGCCGCGGCAAATAGTTTTTTTGCATTCATGACAAACATATTTTTATCTCTTTCTTAGTGATAAAATTGTAAAAACTATTATACGGTCATCCTTCTTTTAGTGAGTAAATAATTAAAGCGCAGACGGACCGGATTCATCAGTTCTGATCCGAATTACATCTTCGATACTTGAGATAAATATTTTGCCGTCACCAACCTGTCCCGTCTTTGCCGTACGTAAAATTGCTTCAACAGTTTTTTCCGCCAGTGAATCATCAACAATAACTTCAATTTTTATTTTAGGAACAAATTCAATCTGATATTCACTGCCGCGGTAAGTCTCTTTATGTCCCTTCTGTCTTCCGTAACCGCGTACCTCGGTAATTGTCATTCCTCGAACACCTTCTTCAAGAAGAGCTTCTTTGACATCGTCCAATTTAAATGGGCGAATGATTGCCTCTATTTTTTTCATTGGAACCTCTTCTTAAGCATTTTTGCCGTGACAGTTTTTAAATTTTTTACCGCTTCCGCAAGGACAAGGTTCATTGCGCCCGGTTTTCTGTTCAACTTTTACAGGCTGCAATTTGACTCTGCCTCTGCCGTCTTCACCGCCACCGGCTGATGAGCGTAAGCCCATATTATCTGCAGAATCTTTGATAGTCTGCATCCGTTGTGCCTGCGCTGTTTTCCTGCTTTGAACTTCCGAAGGTGCCTGCGGCCAGAATTTGAAACAGAATGCAATAACCTCGTTTCTAATTTGCTCAAGCAAACTTAAGAACAATGTATAAGATTCACCTTTGTACTCCAGGAGCGGGTCCTTCTGTCCGTATGCACGCAGCCCAATGCCCTCTTTCAAGTCATCCATTTCGCGGAGATGCTCTTTCCATTTATCATCAATTACGCTAAGAACGGCGTAACGTTCAAGACGGGCCATAAGATCGCTGCCCAGCATTTCTTCTTTACGGCGATAAAATTCTTTTGCGGCTTCAAGAAGTTTTTCTTTAACACCTTCTTTGCCTAAGTCCTCAAAAACTTTCGGCTCGAATTTCATATCGACCAGAAGCGCCTGCAGAATTTCACTGTGAATACTTTCTATATCGCCGTTGTCGTAATATTTATCAACAACAGCCTGAACAACTTCCTCTAAATAATCGAATACTTCTCCTTTGAGACGTTCACCTTCCAGAGCCTGTCTTCTGCGCGCATAAATTACTTCGCGCTGTTGATTCATTACGTTGTCATATTCAAGCAGACGTTTTCTGATTGCAAAATTATTTTCTTCAACTTTTTTCTGAGCCCTTTCTACAGAACGTGTTATTAGGGGATGCTGAATTGCTTCGCCATCCTCCATACCGATACGGCCCATGATATTGGTTATACGGTCACTTCCGAAGATGCGCATCAAATCATCCTCAAGTGAGATGAAAAATTTTGTCGTTCCCGGATCTCCCTGACGACCTGCACGGCCGCGCAACTGACGATCTATACGGCGTGCTTCATGACGCTCTGTACCAAGAATGTAAAGACCGCCGACATCAACTACACCGGCACCCAATTTTATATCTGTACCACGACCGGCCATGTTAGTAGCAATTGTTACTGCACCCGGTTGACCGGCATATGCAACTATTTCAGCTTCACGCTGATGCTGTTTTGCATTTAATACATTATGCGGAACAGCTTGACGCTTTAACATTCGACTCAGAGTTTCAGAAACATCTACGCTTGTTGTTCCAACAAGTACAGGACGTTTTTCTTCCCGGAGTTCTTTTATTTTTTCAATTATTGCGTTGTACTTCTCCCGTCTTGTTTTATAGATCGCATCATCTTCATCACTTCTTACGACGGGGCGGTTTGTTGGAGCGACAATAACTTCCAGTTTGTAAATTTCGAAGAACTCACCTTCTTCAGTTTCCGCAGTACCGGTCATTCCGGCAAGTTTTCTATATAAACGGAAATAATTCTGTAACGTGATTGTTGCGAGAGTTTGAGTATCCCGTTCAACTTTTACACTTTCTTTTGCTTCGATTGCCTGATGTAAACCATCGGAATATCTTCTGCCGGGAAGGACACGACCAGTAAACTCATCAACGATAGCGATCTTTCCCTCTTCAGTTATTACATACTCAACATCTTTCTCGAAAAGTGTATATGCTTTTAGAAGTTGATTAAGAGTGTGAATTCGGTCAGATCGTTCAGAATATTTATGATAAAGTTCATCTTTACGTCTGAGTTTGTCTTCAGGGGTGAGAGAAGAATCATTTTCGATTTTACTTACCTCAGTACCAATATCCGGAAGAACAAAAAATTCTTTCTGTTCGGAAGAACCCATAGCAAGTTCTTCTCTTCCTTTTTCAGTAAGATCCATCTGGTTGTTTCGCTCTTCAATAGCGAAGTAAAGTTCTTCGTCAATCTCAGGCATTCGTTTTGCGTTCTCCCGTAAAAACTCAAGCTCTGTTTGCTGCAAAAGTTTTTTGTTCTCAGCTTCAGAAAAAAGTTTGAGTAAAGCATTGTTCTTAGGAAAACCGCGATGTGCGCGCAAAAGCAGAACACCGGCTTTCTCTCTATCCTTTTGATCTTCGGAGTTTAATAGTTGCTCGGCTTCTTTTACAATAGATGCAACAAGATTTGATTGTTTCCTGAATAGTCGCTCAACACGGGGTTTCATTTCATCAAACTTGTGCTCACTCGATCCGACAGGTCCTGATATAATTAAAGGCGTTCTTGCCTCATCGATCAAAACAGAATCCACTTCATCGACGATGGCGAAATTATGCCCCCGCTGAACACAGAGACTCTTATCACTCGCCATATTATCGCGCAGATAATCAAAACCGAATTCGTTATTCGTTCCGTAGGTAATATCGTTGTGGTACATCTTGCTGCGCTGTTCCGGCTCCATCGTATTGATAATGCATCCGACAGTCAGGCCATGGAATCTGTAAATCTCACCCATCCACTCGCTATCGCGTTTGGCTAAGTAATCATTAACTGTAACTAGATGAACACCTCGGCCGGTGAGCGCATTAAGGTAAACAGGAAGAGTTGCCACAAGTGTTTTACCTTCACCTGTTGCCATCTCGGCAATTTTACCTTTGTGAAGAATAATTCCGCCCATCAGTTGTACATCGTAGGGAACCATATCCCAATGAATTTTATTCCCGGCTGCATCCCATGTTTTTCCAATAAGGCGGCGGCATGTATCCTTAACAACCGCAAATGCTTCAGGAAGAAGTTCATCTAATACTTCTTCATAACGATCGGTAAGTTCATTTTCTAATCGTTCAATCTCATCATAAATATGATGCTTGTCCTCTGTGAATTGGTCGTCCAGAAGTTTATTCTTAAATTCTATTAATGGCGCTTGAATATCTTTAGTGGCTTCGTAAATACGTTCCTTGAACTCTGCAGTTTTAGCACGGAGTTCATCATCGGTAAGGTCTTTTAATTTTTCGAATTCGGAATTAATCTGCTCAACAATTGGCCAGAAATCCTTAGTCGCACGCGTGTTTTTATCACCAAATAACTTTTTGAACAGCGTACTTATCATCAATTGCTCCTATTTTTTCGGCAGGCAAGTTAAAGAAAGAGGCTCTGAAATGCAATGAAACTGCGTTTATAGACATATTTCTGCACTTGTTCCCGTTCAATTTGCAAAGCGGTGTCATTCATTCAATTGAACAGATGATTTCTTTTTGCTGAATGCATTCGATAGTGCGATTTACTAGCGCATGAACTATTTTAGCCATCGAAACTAATGATGAGTTCTGATTTTGCACGGAAAGAGATTTCATTTCTCGGCAGTCTTTACTAAAAAGCTTGTTGAGCTAACCGAGGGCCAGGTTCCATCGGCATTGTTCGAAAAAGTTTTAACACTGCTCGAGGCAGATACTTCGAAGTTTTACTTCACATTATCATCCGAATCTAATTTAATAAGAATATTTTCATCGATATATGACCCGGTGTTTTTCTTCCAGGAGATTTCAAAATTTCCTCATCATGGGGAAATCTTAGTAGCGATTTCCGCCAGCAGTAATTATTTAACCGATATTATAGTACACAATCCTGAGTATCTTTATCAGATTTTTGATCAGGAGTATCTTTCAGGAAAATTGGATTATGCTTTCATAAGAAATGAAGTTGACGGGGCTGATAAGTTCAGATCATTCCAAGCAAGGCTGAATTTTCTTCGCCAGTTAAAAAAGAGAATCATACTCAAGATTGGACTTTCCGATATTCTGGAAATGGATGAATTAATTTCGATTACACAGCAGCTTTCATTTCTGGCTAAATCTATCAATGCAAAACTTTTTGAAATCTGTTACAGTGAAACACTGAACAAATACAATGTGCAAACCTTAAGCGCCAAATATTGCATGTGCTCGCTTGGCAAATTGGGCGGGAACGAACTTAACTACAGCTCCGATGTTGATCTCATCTTGTTTTATGATTTTAACGATATCGTGGCGGGCACAAATAAAGAGTATCATGAAATTTTATCTGAGGCCGCGAACTTATTCATAAAATCATCCACAGCCATTACCGACCGCGGATACATATACCGTGTTGATTTCCGATTGCGCCCGGACGGAAAGTATTCTCCCCTTTGCAAGACTGTAGGCGATTATATTAAATATTATGAAACCCGGGGTGAAAGCTGGGAACGTCAGATGCTTATAAAGATGGATTATCTTTCCGGCGACGAAACTCTCTTTGGCCAATTCAGCAGATTTGTTCAGCCCTATGTTTATACCTCCTCATTTTCGTTTTCCGTAAAAGACAATATCAGGCAGATGAAACTTAACATCGAGCATCAATACTCAGAGAAAGAAAACGTCAAAACTTTCAGCGGCGGAATAAGAGATATAGAATTTTCTATACAGGCATTGCAATTAATTAATGGTGGAAAGATAAAAACTCTTCGAACCGGGAACACATTAAAAGCAATTTCTGCACTAACTGAAATAAAGTTATTAAAGAAGAAGGAAAGCGATACTTTAACAGAAGCATATATATTCTACAGACGGATTGAACATTTCTTGCAATTGATGAATGACCGGCAAACACACATTATCCCAAGCGACAAAGAATTGCTAAACAAACTGGCTGGCTTCCTCAAAATGAAATCAGCTGATGAATTCCGATCCAGATTGAAAGAACAGCGTTTGAAAGTGCGTGTCATTTACGAAAGCATTTTATCATCGGAAAAGTATGCGAGTGAAAACATCTTTTCCAAAGAATTGTTTAAGGATTCGCAGCAAGCGGAAAGAAACTTTGCATACTTACGAAGCGGAATCGGGTTAGTCGGCAGAAAAGAATTTGATACGCGGACAATTGAATTGTTCGGTTTACTCGAACCTGTCTTAGTGAAACAGCTTAAGAAATCACCTTCACCGGACAGAACTCTTGATAACCTTGTCAAAGTTATCAGGTCAACAAAATTTCCATCAATGTGGTTTAATGAGTTTACAAATGAAAAATTTTTCAAAAATTTTCTTGATCTCTGCACCTTTTCTCAGAAAGCAATTGACATTATTTCATCGGGCGGTTACTATGAAGAATTTTTCTTCTCGAGAAAAGTATTTATAGAAGAGCCTGAAACTATGCTTGAATATTCGACAACTGAAATGATTCTTTCTCTCTCGGTTCAATTCGCTCTAAGATTGATTTCTGAGAAGCGGCTTTCCGAAACTCTTTCCCTTTTTATTTCCAACAAAATTAGATATTTACTTGGCGACAATAAATATAGTTACAAATTCTTTATTGCAGGATTAGGAAGTTACGGCTCGATGAGCATGAGTTTCTCATCCGACATTGATTTGATTATTGTGGCCGATGACGTTAAAACACACCCGAACATTCAGAATGATTTTCAGGATTTTTTGGCAAAAGCCAGGGAGATTCTAAAACCGTTTGAAATTGATTTTAAGTTGCGGCCGGAAGGGAATAAATCTCCATTGGTCTGGGGGATAAAAAACTATGAGGAGTATTTACAAAAACGCGCACGCGTCTGGGAGTTTCAATCACTTTTTAAATTAAATTATGTGTATGGAGATAAAAAACTCTTTACTGATTTTCAGGAAATAATTTTCAGTTGCGTTGATAGATTAAATCCACAGAAGATACGTGAAGATATTTTGCAGATGTATTCTTCCATACAGAAGCAGACTGTACGCGTTGCCGGGACGGGATTCAATATAAAAAAAGACCGGGGCGGATTGCTTACAATCGATTTCATTTTGCAGGCCGTTTGTCTTGGAAATCAAAAGATATATAAAAAATGTCTTGGTGCGAATCTGTATAAATTGTTTTTTCTGCTAAAAGCTAAGATGGCTAATGCGGACTTAGTCACGCTGAAGAATAATTTTCAATTTCTCAAGCAAACTGAACTTGCTGTTCAAAATATATTCAACTCGAGTAAGACGAACATGCCTTCATCCTCCTTGGAATACTCAATTGTAGCTTTTTTCTTGAAGATGAAGAACACTAAAGAATTAGAGAAAAAAATCACTCATACAATAAAAACCAATAACACCTTATATGAAAAATATGTGGGCAAATAAAAAGGAATTTTTCAATCGGCATTTTGCTTTCATTACCGCCGCAATTGTATTTATAGTTTACCTGATCACAATTGCGCCAGGTGTTATACAGATTGACTCCGGAGAGCTGGCCGCCGTTCAGGCAACACTTGGCATTGCCCACCCAACAGGTTATCCGCTTTTTACAATTGTTGGATATTTGTTTCTGAAAATCCCGCTTCCGATTACAACTATTTTCAGAGCAAATCTTCTTGCTGCGCTCTGGTGTACTGTTGCACTGTTTCTTTTTATTAAATCCGCTTATTTAATGCTAACTAATCTTGAAGAGACAAATACACGGAAAAAAGGAAAATCGAAGAAAACTCTAAAAACCGATAAGGGAATAACTGATGGAGAAGAAAAATCTATCGGCGTTATTGCTTCAGTTTGCGGCGGAATAGTCCTGGCCTTTAGTCAGACTTTCTGGTTCCTGTCAACTTCAGTCGAGGTTTATTCTTTACAAGCATTTCTATTTTCGTTGAATATTTTTTTAATTCTGAGAGCATACTATTCGACCGATGGAAGAATATTTAATTGGCTATGGGTGGCTTTTGCCCTGGCGCTCGGATTTGCAAATCACATGACTACCCTTCTTCTTCTTCCCTTTATCACTATATTATTTTTTCAAAGAGAGAAAATCAAAACCGCGTCTTTCAGAAAAATATTATTAATGCTTGCGGTTTTTGTTTCGGTAGTCGTTGTATTCTATTTCTATCTTCCCATACGCGCCTCGGCAAATTCCCAAATAAATTGGGGCAATCCAATTAATTTAGAAAACATTCTCCGTCATGTCTCGGGGAAACAATATCAGGTTTGGTTATTTACTTCACTTGATGCTGCGGAAAAACAATTCAAGTATTTCCTGACAGATTTTTCTGTAGAATTTGCTTTTGCTGGAATGCTGGTTGGGATTCTTGGAATAGCAGCTGCCTATAAAATGTTGCGTACTATTTTTTACACCCTACTCGCAACATTTCTTTTTGCAATCCTTTATTCAATCAACTATGATATTGTTGATATAGATTCCTATTTCCTGCTTGCGTATATGATGTTTGCTTTTTTTTCGGCATTGGGTTTTCACAAATTAATACATTACCTGACACTGAGATGGAATCTCAAAGCGGCAGTTGCGCTTTCTTTACTAATAAGTCTATTCCCGCTCACCTTAAATTTCAACGGAGTTAATCAGAGTAATGTTCATACCTTCGACGATTATACTCAAACGATTCTCAACAGCACAGAACCTAACTCAATCATTTTTTCTTATCAGTGGGATTATTTTATCTCATCATCATACTATTTTCAACTGGTAGAAAATTTCCGTACCGATGTAACAGTTATCGACAAAGAGCTTCTCCGCCGGTCATGGTATTACAACCAGTTGAAGAGAAATCACCCGGATGTAATCAAAAATGTTGATAATGATATTTCGAATTTTCTTAATGCAGTGGGACCATTCGAACGAGGTGAACAATTTGATTCTGATCTTATTGAAAAGTACTACCGTGCGGTTATGACGAATCTCATTTCCCGGAATATTGGAACGAGAAACTATTATATCGGATTGGAATTATTTCAGAACGAAATGCAGCGGGGTGAATTTACTCTTCCGGAAGGATATCAAATTGTCCCCCATCTTTTATTATTCAAAGTGGTCAAAGAAACGGATTATGTGCCTGCGCCTGATCCCGATTTCACAATACGATTTCCGAGCAACAGGAACAAATACATCAACTTCATCGAAAATGCTGTTGCAACAATGCTGATTTACCGCGCGACATATGAATTGCAGTTCAACAAAACAGAGAGCGCCAAAGTGTATATTGATAAAGTAAAAAAAGATTTTCCTAACTTTCAGATACCATATGACATTGTTAACAGAATTAAGTAACCCACTTTACCTAAAAATATTATTTGTCATTCTGATCCCGATTTATTGGGAGAAGAATCTAAAAATTTTCTTTTTCCTCAATCGTTAGATTCTTCACTCCACTTCGTTCCGTTCAGAATGACACGTTAAGTAGGGTGTATCAAGTAATTGACTATTTCAACAGATAATTATAATGATCAGAGTAAATAAAAATATTGCCATCCGGGAGGGCGAGCTGACTTTTAATTTTATACGCTCATCCGGACCGGGCGGACAAAATGTAAACAAAGTTTCAACCGCCGTTCAATTACGATTCAACATTTCAGACTCGGATTCAATGACTGAAGAGGTCAAGACAAGATTAATATTAAGTGCCGGTAGAAAAGTGACAAAGGATGGGGTCTTGATCATTGAAGCTAAGCGGTTCAGAACTCAGGAGAAAAATCGCCAGGATGCAATTGCAAGATTAATAGATCTGATTGGAAAAGCCTCTTTGAGAAAGAAACGCAGGGTTAAGACTAATCCCACAGCCGGATCAAATCTTAAAAGAATTGAGTCGAAGAAAAAGCTAAGCGAAAAGAAAAAGATGAGGAAATATTCGGAATAATCATGATCATGATTCTCGATCCGATTCTTGTTTTCTTGAAAGTGGAATTAATTAGGAACGTTCGGTAAGATTAAAAACATATTAGGTAAGAGCACTGCATAAAGAATCCACATAGAAATACAAACCGCAACAGGAATAGTAAAATTATCATCTGCCCATTCACCGGAAATATTTTCAGCGATAGCACCAAATGAGACGGCGATAAATCCAATTATATACTCAGTAATACTACCTTCAACTTTCGGTGATAATAAAACTACAATACAGGAAGAAACAAAGAATGCGAGAGTACCTTCCAGACTTTTCAGCATAAATTTTGTCTTCCCAAATTTTCTTCCGATGAGCGCCGCAGTACTATCGCCGATTATCAAAACAGCGAAAGCCGTAACAACAAATACTTTAGGGAACAAAATAATTACAATTACAGCGGAGAGTAAAACATAGGTAGCGCCGTTCAGATTTTTTTTCTTCGAATCCTTCTCATGTTTTCGCATCATGAATCCAAAGACTTTATCAACAAGTTCTGAAAGGGTTTTATTGTAATATCTTCCGTAATCAATCAGTAGCGAAAAAACAGTCAAAGGAATTAGTATTGTCAGTGCTAATTCCTTTGTTATAAAATAATATACAGTAGGAATCGAGAGGGAAAAAAGATGAATAAGCTTGCGAACCACCTCACTCTTGTAATCTATCGTTGCACGGTCACTTGGTGTCATCGCTCTCGGATGTTTTAACAGTTTTTCTCTTCTTCTTTTCTTCAATTAACTGCTGTACATGATCCGGAACAGCTGTTTCTTTTGACTTAGCTGAATCCGTACCGTTACGTTTCATTGGAGGAAGTACCTCTCCGCGCATAACTTTATCTATCTCATCACCATCAAGAATTTCACGTTCTAATAATTCTTTAGATAACTTATGAAGGACTTCAATATTTTCCGAAAGAATTTTTTCTGCACGGTCCATACCACTCATAATAATTCTCTTTAATTCGGAATCTATATCCTGTGCAGTCTGCTCACTGAAATCTTTATGTTTGGTCATTTCGCGTCCTAAGAAAATTTCTGCTTCTTTTGCGCCGTACGCAATAGGACCAAGCTTATCACTCATTCCCCATTCACAAACCATCTTACGCGCAATGTTAGTTGATTTCTCGATATCGTTTCCGGCACCGGTTGTAAAACGGTTGAACACCAATTTTTCGGCAGCACGACCACCGAGTGCATAGGTAATCATTGCTTCAAGATAATTTTTAGAGTAAGTATGTTTTTCATCCACCGGCAAGTAGGTTGTAACACCAAGCGCCCGACCGCGAGGAATGATTGTAACTTTGTGAACAGGATCAGCTTCCGGAATCATCTTAGCAACGAGTACGTGACCAATTTCATGATAAGCCGTTATTTTTTTCTCTTCTTCGGTAATAATTAAACTCTTCCTCTCCATTCCCATCATAACTTTGTCTTTGGCTTCCTCAAAATCTTCCATCGAAACATCTTTTTTGTTTTTACGCGCAGCAAGGAGAGCCGCTTCATTCACAAGGTTTGCTATATCGGCACCTGCCAGACCCGGAGTTCCTTTTGCTAAAATTTCAAGATCAACATCAACGCCAAGAGGAATTTTTCTTGTGTGTACTTTAAATATTCCTTCACGGCCTTTCACGTCTGGGCGATCAACAACAACCTGGCGGTCAAAACGGCCCGGGCGTAATAATGCCGGATCAAGAACGTCAGGTCTGTTTGTAGCGGCAATGATTATAACTCCGCTGTTTTGTTCAAATCCATCCATCTCGACAAGCAATTGGTTCAAGGTCTGTTCACGTTCATCGTGTCCTCCGCCTAAACCTGCGCCGCGGTGACGTCCTACGGCGTCAATTTCATCAATAAAAATTATACATGGCGCACTGCGCTTGCCTTGCTCGAATAAATCTCTCACACGACTTGCACCGACACCGACAAACATTTCCACGAAATCCGCACCGCTTATTGAAAAGAAGGGAACACCGGCTTCGCCGGCAACCGCGCGTGCTAATAAAGTTTTACCTGTTCCGGGAGGGCCCAGCAACAAAACACCACGCGGAATTTTTCCGCCGAGTCTTTGAAATTTTCCCGGTTCTTTTAAGAACTCGATAATCTCTTCAAGTTCCTGCTTGGCTTCGTCTGCCCCTGCAACATCTTTAAATGTAACTTTAATTGCCGATTCGGAGATTAATTTTGCTTTGCTCTTTCCGAAGTTAAAAATTCCGCGAGTGCCGCCGCCGGCACCTCCGCCCTGCATTCTTCTGAAAATGAAAATCCAAATTGCGATGATTATTAACCATGGTACAAATGAGTAAATTATTGTCATCCACTCGTTAGATTCTTTAACAAATGTGTACTTAACATTTTTTTCGTTCCAGATTTTTACCTGCTCGGTAATTACCGGTTCAACAAGAGTAACGGAAAAAGTTTTTATATCAACATAGTTTTTGTCGATGAGTGTTTTTTCCTGTTGCTTCAGAGTGCCCTCGAAGCGGTAATCGTTAACATCCGTCTTGTAAATTTTTGCTTCTACAATTTTATCTGTATTCAGAAAAGTCTCGTAGAGATCGTAAGTTACCTCAACCGAACCGGCTGTATTTGCTCTCATAAACTGCATAATAATTACTGCAGCAATTATAATAGCACCCCAGCTGAAAACAGCTTTAATAATTTTGGCCCAATCAAAATCTCCGTCCGGTTTTTGAGGCGGACCAAATCCCTTCTTCTTATTGTTCTGACTTGGTTTATCTTTTTCGTCCGACATGAACAATTTATTCATGAAATCTCGCATATTAATTTCTCTCTCCATTATTCACTTAATGCATAGATTGAGCTTAGGTTTCGATACTTCTGAGCGTAATCGAGGCCGTATCCAATCACAAATTTGTTTGGAATTTTGAAGCCAATATAATCAATTCCAACATCATATTTTAAACTCTCCGGCTTCACTAAGAGAGATGCTACTTTCATACTTGCAGGATTATGTTCCTTGATCATCTGTTCTATATAATTGATCGACAAACCTGTGTCGATAATATCTTCGACAATAATTAAATGACGGTCTGTGATGTCCGCATTCAAATCTTTTACAAGCTTAACTTTACCGGAGGATATTTTTTCATCACCGTAACTGGAGAGTTTGAAAAAATCCATTTCACAATTGATCGTGATGTTCTTCAATAGGTCGGACATGAACATAAATGAACCGTTAAGCACTCCTATAAATATCGGCAGCTTGGATTTGTACTCCTCCGAAAGTTGCTTTCCCAATTCAGCAATCCTTTTCTGGATCTCTTCTTCCGACAGGAATGGTACAAACTTTTCGGTGCCGACCCAAATTTCATTTTTACTGTTTTTTATTTCACCCATAGCTTATATATTTTTTTTGTTTTTGAATTCAGTTTGAACCGGTCGTCTATTCTTAAACCAACAATCCACACAATTTGGTTCCGCGACAGCAAAACGAGCTGGTTTTTCCTGCCCGATGAAGGAATTTTTTCATCAGTCAGAAAATCGGAGACCTTTTTGAGTTGCTTCATTCCAAGCGGTTTGAACTTATCTCCCGGATTCCACACACGTAAATTAAACTTTTCACCAAGATTATCAGCCGAAATAAATTCAACTCTTCCACCCTTGTTGAATCTGACGTCTCCGGAATTAGCGAATTCTACACCAATCTTATGAGAACCTGCCGTAACAACATTACCTGCTTTTATTTCAATATTTTTATTAGATGCCTTCTGAAATCTTTCGATTCTGATGCTATCACTTTCCCGCAGCGCAATAATCCCGGATGTCAGATGAACCTGCTTCCCTTTTTGTTTTGTAATGAGAGTGTTAATCTTAATGAAGTCATCATATTCTAAAGCGTGTCCAAATTTTTTTTTAAGTATATTTTTCAGAAGTTCACCCGGTATTTCACCGCCGGATAAATTGCTCAGTTTTATATTAATTTTAATCGCATTTCGAGTTTCAGTAACAAACTGTTTGCGAAGATGTTCAATAAGAGTCTCATTCAGGTGAAGTGCGTTTAACAAATTCTGAGATGATCTGAAAACAGTTTCATCAACATTCGGATTAAGCTTTTCTTTAACAAGTGGAAGTATCCGGTTGCGGATATAGTTGCGCCGGAAATCATCATTAAGATTAGAGGAGTCGAACCGCGAATTAATCTTAGCTTTACTTAGATACTCAATAATTTCCAGCTTGCTTAAACATAGCAGAGGCCGGATAATATTTTCTCTCTGAATAGGAATACCGTTTAATCCTGATAGTCCTGTCCCGCTGAAGAGATTCATCAATATCGTTTCTGTATTATCGCTTTGATTATGCGCGGTAACAATTTTATTACAGCCGGTTTCATGAGCAATCTTTTCTATATTCTTATAGCGGAGTAACCTGGCGGCTTCTTCGATTGAAAGTTTATTTTTTTTCGAAAAACTTTTTACATTCAACTTTCGCGAGATGAATGGAACATTAAGTTCTTCACAACATTTCATCGCGAAGTTCTCATCTTCATCCGATTCTTTTCCGCGTAAGCCATGGTTAAAATGAAGAGCAATCAGCACAATTTTAAATTTCTTACTGAACTTGTTTAAGAAATGAAGAGCAAAAACAGAATCGGGACCGCCGCTGAAGGCCACTAATATTTTATCGCCTTTATTGATCAACTGGAACCGATCTATAAAGCTGAGGACTTTTTGCTCTGTTCTTTTCATTTCTGGTATTTATACATTTATTACAACCAAACAATCTCTAGGGTCATTTCGAGCGAAGTCGAGAAATGGATTTATCTAACTCTATTGGCACTCTTCGACTCCGTTCGGTGTGACATTAGAAATTACTATTTAGTTGACCTCTTGTTTATAAAAAGAAAGTCTCCAAAGAGACTTTCCGCAAATTTCAATAAATAAGATGTAAAAACAGATCTATTCAATTCCGAGCACTTCAAATTTGATTAGCCCGGCAGGTACTTTAGCCTGTACAACCTGTTTCACTTTTGTTCCCATCAATGACTGTCCGACAGGGGAAGTAATTGAAATTTTACCCTGATCTATATCGGCTTCTTCAGGAGAAACTAAAGTATATTTATAAGTCTTGGAGTTATTCAAATTTTTCACTGTAAGTGTGGAAAGAATGTGGGCTTGGTCTTTAGGCATATTAGTAGTATCAATTACAGATGCTCTTGAAAGCAGATCATCCATCTTGCTGATTCTCAACTCAAGCAGTCCCTGTTCTTCTTTGGCAGCATCGTATTCCGCATTTTCCGAAAGATCGCCGTGTGAACGCGCTTCGGCAATTCTTTCAGCCATGGACTTACGTCCTTTGGTTTTCATATCAGCCAACTCTTTTTCCAGCTCTCTGATTCTTTCTTTACTCAGGTAAACAAAATTTGTCACTTCTTAAACTCCTAATTAGTGCTTAGAAAAAAAATTGCCACTGCTTTCCCGCAGTGGCAGCCAAAACTTAAAAAATTCTAGTGAGGATTTCAAGTAAAGTCTAATAAGGTAAGAGAGAAAAATGAAGCAAATAGAGAGGCGGAGTCATTCCGCCCCGAAGGAAAAAATTATTTCATTAAAATCATTTTGCGCGTTTGAACGAAATTTCCTGCTTGTAAGCGATAGAAATAAATCCCACTTACCAGTTTCGTAGCTTCAAATTGCACATTATAATTTCCCGCAACTTTCATCTCGTTTACCAATACAGCAACTTCTTTTCCAAGAACATCAAAAACTTTCAATGTTAAAAATGAAGATTCAGGAATTGCAAATCTTATTACAGTTGTAGGATTAAATGGATTCGGATAATTTTGCGTGAGGTTAAAGCCCAATGGTATTGGTTCGTCTTGTAAAAATTCTACACTTGTTACTATGCCAGTTGAGCTAAGTACTTGACCACGTATTTCACCACCAGAATTAGCAGTTGTGTGAACATTCATGTATAACTTCCCTTTCACTAACTCCCTCAACAATAGATCAGTCAGAGGTTGACTTGCATCTCCGCTTGACCATGTTCCCGATCCTGTATTGTTGATCAGAGTAATAGTTCTCACAACTCCGCCACTTGTCCCTACCGGTGCATTGTGGAAGTGGGATGCGGTGGGCGTTAAGCCTGAGGCAGTTATATCATATGTTACTGTTCCATCAATATTCAATCTCACTGATCCTGTACCCGAGGCCGTTGTTGTAACCGCCGGAACTTCCTGGCTTCCTTCCAACTTCGCCGTGAACCCAACACCTGAGGTCAGCAACACTTGCCCGCGAATTTCTCCGCCTGGATTTGCTGACGTGTGAACATTAAAATATAATCTTCCCTTCAACAACTCACTCAACAATAAATCCGTTAACGGTTGACTTGCATCGGTGCTTCTCCATGTACCAGAAACTGTATTGCCGGTAAACGACACCGTCTTCACAACTCCTGCACTCGTTCCTGCTGCAGCATTGTGAAAGTGAGATCCAGTGATTGGACCGCTCAATCCATTTACGGTGACATTATAAGTCAACAGTGTTCCATTTTCACTCAAGACAAACGTCCCTGTACCGGTTGCAGTCGTAATAACCGCCGGAACTTCCTGACTTCCATCCAACTTTGCACTGAACATAATAGATGATTGAGAAAATGAGTGATTAGTAGCCAGTAGGAGAGTTATAAATGTAAAGATGTATCTTTTCATAAAATACTCCAATCATATTTGTTTAAAAATATTCTCGAGCATCACTACACTTTTAAGAGAATCTAGATAAAGAACAGATTAAGATCTGAATTAGTTCAAGCAAACCACAAATCCGATCATACAGAAGAGGATTAAAGATTCTGTGTTATATTTAGCTTTCATCAAAATGATGAGATGATTGAATAATAACAGAAGGGTACTTTTAAAAACTATCTTTTGTAAATATTTAACGCAGAGAACGTAAAGAAAAAGCAAAGTTCGCAAAGGATATTGTGGCATAGCCATCACTTTGTGAAAGTTTTTAGAACTACCCAGAAAGAATTATGAATTTCACAATCACTTTAAAATGGCTAATGGCAAAACGGACTATAACGAATTTGCAGAATCTGAGTTGGCCATTTTGAGAGAGGTCTCGATTGATAAGTTGAATTTAAAAATGAAGTGTCCGCCTAAGCAACCTGCTTGATAATTTCAGCGAACTATAAAAAAGTCATATCGTCAATTCTACATACCGTCCTAAATTCGCAAAAACGGCAGACTTTACTCTCTCTATCATCAAGTTTGGAAAGATTGAATTTCCCATTTGAAATTGCTGAGATATAATTCTTGACATGTTCAATTGATCTTTGAACAAGCTGATCGACGGATTGAATTTCATCATCTTTTCCCCCTTTTGATTTCACGGATTTTTTTCCGAACTCATCAATTGTGTATTTGAGTGAATAGATAAACATTTCATTTGGAGAATATTTCTGCTGAAATTTTTTGGCTAATAATTCACTCGCTGCATAAAGATAAACGGGAAGCTGCAGAGAAACGCCGGTGGCGAGATCATCGAAGGATGGTTTTGCGCCGCTTAATTTATAATCGACAATATTGAAAGACTTTAATTTTTCATTTACTTCGATGCGGTCGATTTTCCCGCGCAGTTTAACTCCGTCAATCTGAATTGGATCGGAATCACTCAAAATATTATCTGCCTCATCTGGGCGCAGTCTTCCAAAATTCACCTCAAAATATTTCGGAAGAAAATCTTTATCACCATCTTTCTCGGATTCCAGAAAACGGAAAAGAACCGATTCTTTTCTGCTGCCATCTATACCAAGAATTTTTTCCCGCTCGTAAAATGTTAGTGGTGATTTAAAAGCAGTTGTCTCCAATTGTTTTTCTGCAATCACAAAAATTAGTTTTTCAGCTGTCTTAAAGTCTTTATCAGAACACCCGACAAGCGTTATATCCTTCTCCCTCAGCGAAATGTAGAACTCATAAAAGATTGTGTGAAGAACTCTTCCCATTTCGATTGCTTCGATATCTTCGGTCGGCTCATCGATTGTTTTAACATTCAGCACCCGTTCCATAAAAAATTTGAACGGGCACTTCGCATAAGTTTCCAGCTGGGAAATTGAGTATTGCTTGTTTGAGAATGCTTTTAACTTTTCGGTCAATTCCGCCAGTATAGTTTCTGTCGATTCGTTTGTAAGCAGATCACCTGTAAAATGAGAACCTCCGAACGGGTCACTATTTCTTATCTTTTCAACTTCCAGAGATTTTGAGATTCTTTCCAGATCCACACCGCTGTTATTTTGCACAAGATTTTTTGCCGCCCCAATTCCATTCTTTCCTGTAAAAATCTGCAGACTTTCCTTTGAATAGAGAGTATCGTCATAGTCACTTTCGCTCTTTGAGGAGATCAGAAACAACTCTTCAAATTCTTTAAGAAAAGTTGAGGCAACGGTATCGCGCCCCTCTTTGGTTGAAGGAAATGTAAGATATAATTTTTTATTCCATCCGGAGAGAGCCTGATAGAAACGGAACCGCTCCTCTGTCTGATGCATATACAGTTGTTTCTTAAAAGAGCCGGAGAAAAATATTTCCGGCTGATACCGTGTGGGAAAATCACCGTCGCATAACCCGCCTATAAATAGATAATCAAATTTCAGTCCGCGGATTTCATCAAGCGTTGTTACCTGTACACCATAGTTCGATTTTTCTTTTACATTAAAACGCGCCCAGTTGCAGGCTGTTCTTATCTGATCCATGAAGAAACTGATACCGAATTTTTTCCCGGGTTCATATTCCTTCTTCAGAAGATCGAATATTTCCGTTGTGGTCTCCATGAAATCCGTAAATGCGCGGATATTCTTTTCTTCATCTATCTCCACCTCAAGAAGCTTTAACGCTAGTCTGGATTTTACAATAAAACCGGTAAGACGATCCTGAAACTCCTGTATTGTAAGTTTTGCTTCAAACGGCTTCAGTAATTCCGAAATTAATTTAATATCCGCCAGTGCTTTGGAATAGGCGGAACGTTTAGCGGAATTGTCATCCTCATCACCGGCTGAAAATCTAAGATTGCTGATTAAGTCCGTCAATGTATTGATCCAGCTTTCCTTTCCGGCTACAATCTTAAGTTCCGATGAGACACGGTAGAGATTTGAAATGTCTATTCCGGGTGTTTCAATAAATCTGCTGCTCAATGCGCGGAAGATATTTTTATAATAAAAATCATTCTCTGAGATCTCCAGAAAATTTACAATCGCTGTAACGGGATTGGAATTATCGAGAGGAGTTCTGTCGGTAAGATTAACAGGCAAACCGTTTTTATCAAATATACTTTTAACGATTGCCGAATAATCCTGAATAAGATTAAACCCTACGCAAATTTTGTGCGGTTCCACACCCGATTCAATGATCAGTTTTTTTATCTCCCGAGAGATCAGTTCAACTTCATTTTCCCGGTTATGCGCCGTAATTTTTGTTATCCGCTTGCTCTCATCTAATTTTAAAGCACTTCCCTTTGCCCTGAAAAGTTTTTCGCTCAATATGGTTTTAAATTTTTCCGGGTATTCGGAATTTGTTTCATCAATTTTGATAAATCCCAGCGCTGTTAAAGCATCATAACATTTATCGAGATGAGAGAAGATCAGTTTGTTTTTCGATATATAATCAAAACGGATATAAAGCTTGGTGCTTCCCACGCTCGATAATTTATTTAGAATTTCTATTTCGGGATTTGAAAATTCGCTGAAGCCGTCCAGCCAGATTAAATCTACTTCGGGATACATATTATGAAAAGCTGCAACAAATTCTTTAAGCGGAATCATATTCAACTGGTCGTATATATCACCTATCTCATATGCTCTCAGCGCAAAACATTTTTTGCGGAACTTTTCATATATGCCTGCGATATCAAGCGCTTTTAATTTTTCCGATGTATCTAACTTCTCTGCTTCCTTTCTCAGAATATCGGGAGTGATACCGTGACGTTTGTATTCGGAGATAACATTTTTAATTTGGTCGAGCGTGCCGAACGGAATTTCCTCTTTGTACAAAGAGAGATAACGCATTTCGATCTCTTCAGCGCTCTGCTTAATGAATACCGTAGCCGCTGCTTCGCTCAAAGTTCTAAACGGATTCATCTGCTGCATCAATTTTGTGGAAATTGTTCCGAGAGTTTCGATGTTCAATCTTGCTGCGGCATGTCCGGGAATTCTGGAGATACTCTCCTTCTTCAAATGACGGGCTTTCCTGTTCGTAGGAACAATGACAACCATTTCGCTGACTTTACCGGAGGCTATTTTCCGATTGACGAGAGAGTTGATATCAATCCGGGTAATATTTTCCTTGGTAAGAATCATTTGCCGGTTAAGAGAGTTTTATATGATGAACGGATTTGTTTTGTCGGATCCAGATCCAGCAGCTCAACAATTTTATCAAACCTTTTCTGCGCATCCCGCCGGCCGCCTACTACAAGAAGCGTCTCTAGTTCCATAAATTTTCCCAGATGTTTTACTTCATCAAGATGGACACGCGTGTTATCGTATAAATAGAATTTTCTTTTCTTCTCTACGACTGCTGTAATCTCAAATATATCCATCAGATATTTCTCGGGATTCTTCCCTTCCAGTTTTAGAAGCTCGTAATTACTCCACCGCTTTCCCTTTTCATCGCGCAGATATTTTATGAGTGTGTAAGTTCCCCCTTCAACTCGAAGCTTGAGCAGACCGTTTTTTACTTTGTAATAAATATCTTTTTGAAGAAGAAGACCTTTGTACTCCGCTTTCATTTTTTTCAAAGAATTCAGAAGCTTCGCATGTGTATCGCACTTAATTTTTAACTCCAGATTACGTGGCATATTAAACCTTTTTTGAGTTTTTATTGTTAATGGGTACTTTTAAAAACTATCTTTTGTAAATATTTAACGCAGAGAACGCAATGAAAAAGCAAAGTTCGCAAAGGATATTGAGGTTTTTAGAACTACCCTAATATAAGAGAAAAAGAATTCCCTGAATAAGAACTATTTTTACTAGTTGATTTTTATGAAAGAATCCATATCTTTAGTTAGAAGCATAGCAAAAGGAAACGTAAGATGAAAGTATTTTTGATTTTTCTGTTATTACTGCCGTTCGGATTAGCCAGCGCACAGAAGATCGGTGAACTTGCACCCGGTAAAGCACCAGAATTATTCCCCGCTAACACATGGGGTGTGGATGTTATCTTCGGCGAGGGAGGATTCGGTCTTGGCACTTTTTACAGAAGATCCCTTTCTCAAAATATTACCGGTTTTGTAGATTTTTCTATTTCAGAAACGAAAGATGACAGAGAGATTACGTATGTAGATTATTTCGGAAATCAATACTCTCCCAACAAAGTGAACCGTGCGTTTCTCTTTCCGGTTAATGTTGGCATTCAGTACAGACTTTTTTCAGAATCACTGGTAGAGAATCTCCGTCCATATTTAATGTTCGGTATAGGTCCTTCAGTAATTCTCACAACTCCGTACGATCAGGAATTTTTCACTGCATTTGGCAATGCCAAAACACATTTTGCGATCGGAGGATATGTTGGTATGGGCACAAACATCGGCGTGAGTAAATCGAGTCTGATCGGTCTGAATGTGCGTTACTATTATACTCATCTGTTAGGAGACGAAATTGAGCTGATGACAAATAATTACAAAAAAGATTTCGGTCAGTTTTCATTAATGCTTACACTGGGAATTATGTATTGAAACCGGATGCCGGATCGTTCAACGGATTTAGTAAAAATCTTTTCGGATTCTTGACTGATCTGGAGAAGAACAATTCGGTTGAATGGTTTCATGACAATAAAGAGCGCTACCGGAAATTTCTTGTTGAACCCGCTAAGGCATTTATAAATGATCTTGCGCCATTCTTAAATCAGATTAATCCAGCAATAAGAAGCGAACCCAAATTTAACCAGACCATTATGCGCCTGAACAAGGATATGCGTTTTGTAAAGGGAGATCCCTACCGAGCGTTTTTACTTCTTCACTTCGGCAGATTTAAATTAGACAGCGAATTTTTTCTCTACTTCGAACCGGATGACTACGAGATCGGTCTCTTCATCAATAACGGCAAGGAAGAAAATTTATACTTTAAGAAGAACGTTACAAAGTTTAAGAAAGAGATTATTTCCATTTTCAGCAAAAATAAATTGAACGATCGCTTAAGCATGTACGAACTTAATAATGAAGCCACTCCCCTAATTAAAAAGTTTAACGCGGAGAAACATTACGATAAGCTGATTGAAACCGGTATGATAATTCTTCACATGAATAATAAGCCCTCGCTTAAGACAGTTTACTCAAGCGAGATTGTCCCGGAGATGATGAAAATGATTACAATGCTATATCCTCTTTATTGTTTTGCAATCTCTTCCCAGCCGCTGAAAGAACTGCAGAAGTTTGAAGATAACCTTTGAAACAATTGAAAACTGTAACCTGTCAGCTGAATTCTTATAGCTGATAGCTGACTGCTAACTTCTCCCCTCTCACTGTCATCGCTAGATAATCTCATTGAATTGTTTAAACTATTATATTATGTTGTACACAGAAGAAGGGGAAATTTTATTTAATGTTACAAGAAAGGAACGGAAGTTCAAAAAGAATAAAGCTTTTAGATCAAGTCCGAATTACACTTCGCACGAACCACTATAGCCTGAAAACAGAAGAGAGCTATATAGCCTGGATAAAAAAATTTATTTTATTTAATGATAAACGTCATCCAAATGAACTAGGCGAAGGGGAAATAAAAAAATATTTGGGACATTTAGCTGTTAAACTACATGTTTCTTCAAGCACTCAAAACCAGGCATTATGCGCAATAGTTTTTTTGTACAAGAAAGTACTGAATAAAAAGCTTGGTGATTTTGGTGAATTAATATGGGCAAAGAAATCCAAGAGATTACCGGTTATACTTGCACCGGAAGAAATAAAAAAGTTATTGGCGCAATTAAGCGGAACATATTGGATAATGGCAAATTTACTGTATGGTTCCGGACTTCGTTTGAATGAGTGCCTCCAGTTGCGAGTGAAGGATATCGATTTTATTTATAATCAAGTTACAGTAAGAGATTCGAAGGGCGATAAAGACCGTGTAACAATGCTACCAGAAAAAATAATTGATCCGTTAAAAAAACATTTAGAAAAAGTAAGAAGACTGCATGAAAGAGATATTCAAAAAGGTTATGGACGCGTACATTTACCAAATGCATTAGTCCGAAAATATCCAAATGCAGATAAAGAATGGGGCTGGCAATATATATTTCCATCGGAACACTTAGCGATTGATCCTGAAGATGGGGAATTGAGAAGACATCATATATATGAAACAGTATTACAAAAAGCAGTAAAGGAAGCGGTTCGAAAAGCGGGAATTGTAAAGCCTGCCAGTTGCCATACGCTAAGGCATTCTTTTGCAACCCAATTATTGCAATCAGGCTATGATATAAGAACAGTTCAAGAACTATTAGGACATAGAGATGTGAAGACGACAATGATTTATACACATGTATTGAAGAAAGGCGGTTTAGGCGTACGAAGTCCAGCTGATTTAATATAAAAGTTAATAAAGAGCGAATGATTTATTACACGACAAAAACATTGCTTTCGGGTAAACCAGGTACGAGTAAATGGGTAAAAAAATACGGGGATGCATTATTGTGTGTAAGATATAAGTATGATTTGCAAAATAAAAGAAAACTTAAGACGGTGGAATTAATTGTAGAAAACGAGCCGTGGGATATGGACAAAAATAGAATTCCCGGCAATAAAATAGTGGGAATAAGAGTATCATACGGTGAAGTTGAAACCGGCAGATTGGTACGAAGAGCCGGTGGAAGATGGGATAAGAAAAAACAATTATGGCAGCTTCCGTATCGAGAAGCAGTAAGCATGGGATTGGGAGATAGAATAGAGCAACTATAAAAATTTAGGATGAAGAAAAGTGGTTAATGATCGATCACCATAAATTGTCCAGATATAGGAAAAGATTTTTCCTCGTATAAGGAAAAACAAAAAAATTTCCTATATATAGACTTTTTTAGCTAAATATAGACATCGATTTTCACTGGTGTCATGGAAGTTAATAATAGGTTAGGTTTACAAACAAAGTAACATTTGTGTAAGTGTAATCAACCGTGTTAGTCT
>CAYTUV010000031.1:0-41478 GCA_964441505.1 uncultured Melioribacter sp.
GCTGATAAACCTCAACCATTCGCGGAGTTAAAATACACTGAGAGCAATCTAATGTTGGGAATGTTTCGGAGAGTTGAGACATATGTCCGCCTATTGACGGCTCCTTCTCAACCAACACGCATTCGAATCCTGCGTTTGCAATATCGAGTGCAGCTTGAATGCCGGAAATTCCACCGCCAATTACAAGCGCACGTTTTGTAACCGGAACACGAATTGGTTCGAGCGGTGCATTTCGTTTTACTTTTTCAACTGCGATTCGTGTAAGATCAATTGCCTTCTTAGTAGCTTCAATAATATCTTCGTGTACCCACGAACAATGTTCGCGCAAGTTAGCCATCTCAAATAGATAAGGATTCAACCCCGCATCGGAACAAGCTTTGCGAAAAGTCTTTTCGTGCATGTGAGGAGAACATGAACCAACAACAACTCCATCAAGCTTTTTTTCTTTGATAGCGTTCTTAACTAAGTTCTGTCCTGGATCCGAGCACATATATTTGTTTTCAACTGCATACGCAACTCCGGGAAATCTTCCGGCAGCTTCTGCAACGGCGGGACAATCAACCGTTCTGCCAATGTTCTCACCGCAGTGACAAATAAAAACTCCAATTCTCATTTACTTACTCCTTTGTTTTGTCATTCTGAGTTTCGACGAAGTCGAAGCGAAGAATCTCTAACTAATAATTTGTCAAGATTCTTCATCCCGATAAATCGGGATTCAGAATGACATACTACATTTTTCCAACAATGAATCAGCAGAAATAAAATGTAAATCTATTCCAAGTTCTTTCGGTTTGACGCCGAGCGATAAACCAATAAATTCGGTGAGATAAAGTATCGGCATCTCTTGATGGTCTTTCATAGCCCGCTGACGCATATCAAGATTCGAATGGCACATCGGACATGCAACAACAATTACATCGGCACCGTGAAGTTTTGCATCATCAATAATTTTCTTTGAGAGATCAACAACGATTTCTTTATGAGCAAATGAATGAGCCCCGCCGCAGCATTCTGTCTTAAAATTCCAATCGACTGTTTGCGCTCCGGTTGCTGAAATTATTTTCTCCATTGATGCCGGCTGCTCTGCATCATCAAAGCGGGTGATATTAAACGGGCGAACTAATAAGCAGCCGTAATAACAAGCGGCCTTTATTCCATTCAGATCCGTTTTTATCTTATCAACAATTTTTTGTTTTCCAATTCGCTGAAACAATTCGATAATATTTAAAATGGTAATTTCATCTGCAATACTTTCACCTAGAAGTTCGGATGTTTGTTTTTCGAGAAGCGGATTTGTTCTGATTTCATGCTGAGTTACAATCAATCTATTGTAGCATGCTGCACACGGTGCAACTAACTCGGAAAAGTTTTGGTGTTTAGCAATTATTAAATTTCGTGCAGGAAGGGCAACAGAAAGCAGATGATTTGTTGCATGCGCGGATGTAGCGCCGCAGCAAGACCAGTCATTTAATTCTTCGAGTTGAACATCAAGAAGATCGAAAACTTTCTTCAATGAAATATCATACTCTTTTCCCGTTCCGTTTGCGGAACAACCGGGATAGTAACCGATTTTCAAGTATTACCTCTTAAACAGTTTTATCAAAAATTTTTTTAATTCCTTTCGTATCTTTTATTTTATGAGGGAAAATTCCAATCTTTCCTTTCAGAAACATTTCGGGGGCAACATCAACATCCTGTAAAAATTTTTGTGTCGATAATTTATAATCGCGGGCTAATCCAAACTCGAACATTCTTCCATGTTTTTTGACTTGATTTAAAAACGCTTTGTGGAATTTAACACTGTCTTTTTCAGCAATATCAATTCCTTCTTTCAAAGCTGTTTGACGCATTGCATCCATAAATTTTGCCAAATCAAAATTCTGAGGACAACGTGAACTGCAGGTTAAACATCCTGCGCAAAGCCAAAAAGTCGATGACTTCAAAGCTTCGTCATCAAAACCAAGCTGAACTAATCTTACAACCTGATTGGGTGATTCGTCCATGTAATCTCGAATAGGACAGCCGGCAGAACATTTTCCACATTGGTAACATAACATCGGCGATTGCATAGTCATCGCTTCTACTTTTTCAGCCAAACTGTTGGTCTCAGTGTGCATAACAAATCCTTCGTAAAAAAGAAAATATTATTTAATGATCATTCAATAGTGACATACCGGGGATCCCGATATTGTGCTGATTGGAAACAGTAATAATTATGCCAAACGAAAGGTTAGAATTTCGATGGATTCGGAAATGAAAAAATTGTTTTTCTCATACTCCGGATTTTAGTTTTTAATAATGAGAAAAATCTTAGTTATAAGGTATTCCGGTGTAACGTTTTAAATAATTGCACTACTTCTCTTTTTCGATGACAACCGCTGTACCGTAGCATAGAACTTCTGTAACACCGCCCATCACTTCAGTTGCATCGTATCGAACTCCAAGCAATGCATTTGCACCTATTGCCTGCCCGTGCTGAACTATTAATTCGAAAGCATCCGAGCGGGTCCTCTCGCAAAGTTCTGTAAAAAGTGTGATGTTTCCGCCGAAAATAGTTTGCAATCCGGCTCCAATAGTTCCAATTACAGAACGTGAACGTACAACTATTCCCTTAACAACACCAAGGTTCTTTACAACCTTATATCCATCAAGTGTGAAAGTAGTGGTGATAAGTGAGTGATCCATCGTAACCTCATTTATAATTGTTTAAAAACTCTTCATGATCGATCTGTACATCACGTAAAATTTTGTGAAGTAACGAACGATCTATTGCTTTGTAATTTGGTACGGTGATGGGTTTTTTTCCAGGACAGTACAAACGGATATGACTTCCACGCTGTCGAACAACTTTATAACCCAACTTTACGGGCGCTTTGATAATTCCCTTTCCCGACAGAATCGGAAGTTCTGACATAAATTTATATTGTTATGGTATGGAGACTAATCTCTTGCGGGTTATAACTTGTCAAAATTTTTTGCGCATATTTTTCTTTTAGTATCAGTTTTATAACTTCTTTGATGTTCTCAATTGCTTCATCTATTGTTTTGCCTTGTGTATAACATCTTTCAAACACCGGACACTCAACGACATACCAACCATCCTGACCTTTTTCAATTAATAGGGGCAGTTTATGTTCAGTTTTAATCTTTCTTTTTACTGGTTGCATATTCTTTTAACTAATATTCTAATTGAAAAATATTACTCATCGAACGTAAAGTCAATCATACGGGCAAGAGTTTTTTAATTTTTTGAATTGTCAGCGGCGCTGAACCTTCATAGTGATTGTTCACATTTAGATAGATATCAACATTCCGCTCGAGCAACTCGGAAATCATCTCGACAAGTTTTTCAAGTTCTTCATCTTTCGGATCTAAAATTTTATTCCATTCTCCGCCGGAACGGTTTTCAATTCCCTGACGATCCGATCCATGTAAATAAATCACTGTAAAATCCTTGATATAATTTTTGTATCGTTTGTAAATATCAAAGATCGACGGCATATAATATCCCTGCAGAAAAACATGCCCAATTTTATGTTCTCGTATGAATTGGAAATAATCTTCATTAAGATAATTTGGATTCCTGATTTCGAACGAAAAAATAAAATTTTCCGACAGCAACTTTGCAAACTCCCGCATTAGTCCCTGGAATTCAAACTGGGATTTCATTTTCTCCTTGTTTAGATATTCAAACTGGAACATCATTGGCCCAAGGTTGGCCTTCATCGGTTTAAGAATATTTAGAAACTCGGTTAGCAAATCATGCGAAAGAAAGTGAGGATTCGGAATCAGCGTTTCCGATTTATCGGTACGGTAGAGATGCGTTAGCGATATACTATTTGGGATTTTTATTGTGAACTTGAAATCATTTGGCACAGAAATTCTGTATGCGTTCACAACATCCTGCTTTGGAAGAGTCACTTTATTTATTCCATGCAGCGACCAAAACCATTGATCGATCTCAACCGTGTTAAAATGCTTTGAATATTCTTTCAGGTAATTGATCTTAGGTTCGTTTGAATATACAATTCCGCGCCATGAATCGTATTTCCAGTTGCATGTTCCTATTCTTAGCTGAGACATTTTTCTTTTCTCAGTTGGTTCAAAATAATAACTTGCAGATGCTACTCACCACTTTTTCAATTTCCAGAAAACAAAAAAACCGGCAACTGAAATCAATGCGAAACTCATTATAATTATGAACGCAAAAGGATGCTCTTGCAAGGGTATTCTAACATTCATAGAAAATGCGCTTACTACGAATGTTGGCACCATTATCATAACGGTTATGATGTTGAGAGTTTTCATCAGTACGTTCAGATTATTACTTATTATCGATGCCTTTGCATCCATCAAACTTGCAAGAATGTTGGAATAGATTTCTGCCTGTTTATAGCATTGATTGTTCTCAATCAGAATATCGTCCAGCAATTCAGTGCCTTCCAGTGTCAAATTAATTTTCGCACCGTTTAGTTTGATCTTATCGAGTAATGCACCGTTGGAATTTATCGCATTTTGATAGTAAACCAAACTTTTTCCGAGTGTAAATTGATTCAACAGATATTTATTTTCCATTGCGGTACTAATCTTACGTTCGATCTCATCAGAGATCATGTTGATTACTTTTAAGTGGTCAACAAAATGGATAATGGCTGTATAGATTAACTTAAGCATCACATCGTTCAGATTCAGCACTTTGTTAAAATGCTTTCCATGAAATAACTGAATATCATCATTAAGTACGACTACCAGTTTATCCTTAAACAAAAAGGCACCCATGGAATTGACCCTGAATAGAAGCGGCTCTTTTGCTGTGTAATTCTTAGGAATTTTAAAAATCATGGCAAGATGATCCGGCTCAAATTCAAGACGGGCTAGTTCATCGGCATCTAATGATGAGCTGAGCGTGTGCTCATCAAGTTTGTATTCCTCAACAAGAAATTTCTTCTCGATATCATCCGGATTATTATAAAGTATAATATTCCCGGCGCCATTATCATCCAATATGATTTTGCTGTCAACTATTTTGTAGGTCTTTAGCATCTCAAACCTCACAATCAGTGTAATTACTTATCTGGAAAATCAGAATTGTTTATATACAAACTTAATAAGAGCCGGTTTGTGTTGCCAGAATATATTATACCACTATCATTCCTACTAATTTTTCCATTCTATTAATAGGAGCTCTGCAGCCATTTCTTCAGAATATTTTTCTGAGTCAATTCAAGAGAGGCATCCGGGTGAAGATAAACATATTTATCAGGTGGCATCTCATCTTGCGCTATTTCTTCCCACATACTTTTCTTTAGCTCATTCCTTTTCCTGCTGTAAAGGGAACCCCACTCGGAAAAGTTGAGATGTTTTCTTCCTTCGTTCACATCATCCACAATTAGCCAGGAAACAGGCGCAACCTTGCTGTACCATGGCCATTTTGTTTCATTTGAATGACAATCGTAGCACGAGGTTTTTAAAATGTTTTTGATCTCTATCGGCGCATCCAGATCATTTTTTACGGGAGGATTAGTGCGTTCAACTTCGATATATTGTATTCCGATGAAAGCCAATATAAATAGTATAAAAATTGTCTTAAATAAAAATCTTCTCATTTTCTTTTCCTTTTAATAATACATTACCAGATGTTAACAAGTGTGAATCTATTAATCTGTTTATGATATGACTTCGATTACTTCTTTGCAAAATTTTATCAAGAAATTCATGGCAGCTTCCGGTGAACTGAATTTATTATTCATCTCGAGCTTAAGTGTTTCCTTTACCTGTACAAATTTAATCTCTTTTGTATAGTTATTGTTGATGTAGGACAACAGAAAGACAAATTTGTTTTGATAGAAGTTTTCCCTTTCCGCCCTGGGAAGAATAATAATTACTCTATTCTGCTGAATTATAATCCTTTCGAAAAGAGCAAAAGACGAATAAAACCTTAATACGGCAGCAAGAACCAAGCGTTCAATATTCGGAGGAAGTTTGCCAAATCTGTCTATCATTTCCTCTCTTATTTCATCAAGTTCTTCAATTTTAATCATTGAGAAGAGAGCGGTGTAGAAACTTAACCTGTCAGCCTGATCAGGCATATACAATTTCGGAATTCCGATTTCGAAGAAAGTATCAATAGTTGGCTCCGATCTTTCCTGCTGTCGCGGAAGATCTTTGAATACCTCTTTGAATTCGTCTTGTTTCAATTCTTCAACTGCTTCATCAAGAAGTTTGAGATACATATCGAAACCGATAGTATCAATAAAACCACTTTGCTCGGTTCCGAGCAAATTACCGGCTCCGCGTATTTCAAGATCGCGCATTGATAAATTAAATCCTTCGCCGACATCTGTATATTCTTCAATTGCTTGCAAACGCTTCACCGCTTTTTTTGTTATGGCATTCAGCGAAGGAACAAGAAAGTAAGCATACGCCTGCCGGTCGCTTCTGCCGACCCTTCCCCGCAGTTGATGAAGCTCGGCAAGACCAAATCGATCGGCACGGTTTACAATTATTGTATTCACATTCGGAATATCGAGACCGGACTCAATTATTTTTGTTGATATAAGCATGTGATAATGCTTGCTGAGAAATTTATGAATCACATCTTCGAGTTGCGAAGGTTTCATTTGCCCATGCGCAATACCGATTTTTATTTCGGGTATATATTTCTGAATATATGCTGCAATCTTTTCGATTGACTGGACACGGTCATGAACAAAATAAATTTGACCGTTTCGTTTAATTTCATTCAGCACCCATTCACGCACATTGTGAATATCAAACACATCAACCTTTGTATATATCGACTGACGGTTTGGCGGCGGCGTTGCAATGATTGAGAGATCGCGCGCACCGAGTAACGATAAATTAAGTGTGCGAGGTATCGGCGTTGCAGTGAGAGTTAATGTATCCACATTCGCTTTAATCGCTCGCAATTTTTCTTTTGCCATAACTCCAAAGCGGTGTTCTTCATCAATCACAAGCAAACCCAGATCTTTAAAAAGAATATCTTTCGAAAGTAATCTGTGTGTACCAATTACCAGATCAACTTCACCTTTCTCAAGTTTTTTTACAATTTCAATTTGTTCTGCTTTACTCTGAAAACGTGATAGTGCTTCAACTCTCACCGGAAATTGCGTGAGCCTATCTCTGAATGTGTTGTAATGTTGTTCTGCCAATATTGTGGTTGGTACAAGAAGCGCAACCTGTTTGCCGTCGTTAATAGCCTTGAACGAGGCGCGCACTGCAATTTCAGTTTTGCCGAATCCAACGTCGCCGCAAACTAAGCGGTCCATCGGATTTTCACTTTCCATATCTTTTCTAACTTCTTCGGTAACTTTTGTCTGATCGGGAGTGTCTTCGTAAAAGAAAGATGCCTCAAGTTCTTTTTGCCAAATCGAATCGGTGCTAAATGAGAAACCTTGCACCGATTTTCTTCTGGCATACAAAGTTATTAGTTCTCTAGCGGCATCTTTTATTTTTGCTTTAACCTTTTTCTTTGTTGATTTCCACTCACCTCCGCCGAGCACCGTTAATTTTGGCGGAACATTATCCTGTGATGAAAACTTTTTAACAAGAGAGAGATAGTTGAGATTAACATAGACAACAACACCCTCAGCATACAAAATCTTTATTGATTCCTGCTCAACATCACCTATCCTGATCGTTTCAAGACCAACATACTGTCCAATACCAAAATTAACGTGAACGACATAATCGTTTTTCTTGATTGAAGCAAAATCCTTAACCCGTGATTTTTTGTATTTAGCTTTTGTAGAAAGTTTTGTGCGGTATGGCTTATTGAAAATTTGGTAATCAGTTAATAATACCAAATTGCTATCCCTGGCTATAAATCCATTTTTAACCGCAAGAACAACAATTTTTATTTTACCTTTCTCAAAAAGTTCACTCAACTCTTTGCCGTCTACCAGATTGGCAGGTTTGAATTCCGAGAGCAGATCGTATAGACGGGTACTTTGAAGTTCATTCTCTACTGCAATAATCACTTGAAAATTTTTACCAGTGTAATCTTTCAAAAAGTTATAAAGCAATTCAAAATTGGAATTGATCGCTGGAGCTTCTGTTAAATGTAATTGGATTCTTTCATCATGATGACCAATTGCATCTTCGATCAACCATCGCGCATTTTTCTCAAACATTTTTTCTAATGATTTTTTTTCTTCATGATCATGCTCGTGATCTTGATCTTGCTCATTCCCTTTCTCTTTTCCTTGTTCATATCCCCCGTCATAAAGTTCATCTTTCAGATCATCATCAATCTCTTCTTCAACTATTCTTTCACGAACCGGGAATTCCTCTCTGAATAAATTTTGAAGTTCATAATCCTCCGCAATAACAAAGGGATTATTCAGGTAATCAAATATATCTGAAGCGTTTTGTTCTTCTTTTATCATTGAAGCGGCAACAGTTACCGATGTAAGTTTATCTAGAGATCGTTGAGTTTCGGGATCGAAGTGACGTATTGATTCAAGAAAGTCACCGTCATATTCCAGCCGGCACGGTTGTTTTTCGCTGTAAGACCAGAAATCAATTATAGAACCGCGCACTGCAAAATCGCCGGGACTATCAACGTATTTGTCCCTGTCATAATTAATAGTGTTAAAGTACTCGATGAGATCATCATAAGTTAAGTTGCCGCCGATCTCGAGTTTGGTTGTGTTATTGTCAATTGCGGTCTTCGACGGCAATTTTAGTTTCAGCAGATCATAAGTGGAGATAAGGATGAATCGTTCCCGCTTATTGATATCCGTTAGTCTCTCTTGAAGAGTTTCGGCTGAGAGATCATCGACGGCAATTACTATTTCTTCAAGATCTAGAATGCTCAACTCTACTTTTGTTTCATTCACGGATTGTACAGTTGGGCAGAGTAGAACAATCTGTTTTTCTTTTCCTGAAATTGACTTAACGAAAAGAGATTTAAATGAACCTGAAAACGGCGAAGAGTATATCTTCCCTGGCGGTGAAGTGACAATAACTTTTTCTTTTAATTCGGCTAACGATTGAAGCGATTCTATTAAAATATCTGCAGTTGATTTCATAAAAATATTTCTTTCCTTAGTGATGACTTTGTGCCCTTGTGTCTTTGTGGCAATATTTGGTTTTTAGACAAACAACTAATTTATTTATCGCCACAAAGTCACTAAGACTCCAAGAAACATTGAGCAGTTTTTACTTTTGAGACACATTCTTTTAAAATATAGGACACCCTTCCCCGCAACGGCGGAGAGGGGGTTCATTATTTACTAAAACAAAATTAACATCTTTTAGCGTAACAATCAGAACACGCAGGATAAAAAGAGAAAAGGCAACCAATTTAGATCGCCTTTTCGTTTCACGCTTGAGGTTTTTCGTCTCACGTCATTTAACCAACAGCATCTTCTTTGTAATTGAACTATTTCCGGTTATCAGGTTACAGAAGTAGACTCCGCTCGGTAAATTACTCGCATCAAAACTTACTTCATACTTACCCGCTTCATAAACTCCATCTGCAAGAATTGTAATTTCTCTTCCGAGAAGATCAATCACTCTCAGCTTTACATTTCCTTTCTGTGGAATTGTAAAACTTATCTTTGTTGATGGATTAAATGGATTAGGATAATTTTCAACTAAAATTGATGTTTCTTCTGATGCCGAAGTTTCTCCACCTGTTAGTGCAACTGGTATATAACTTCCGTTCTTTGATTCACCGTCTGTTATATTCAGCCAGCGGTCAATATCATTTACAAGATCATCCTTCGGGTATTTTGTTTTTAATTCATCAAAGTACTTCTGTGCATTTTTCTTATCTCCGTATAGATCCGAATAAAAAACGCCGATTCTGTACAAAGTATTCTTATCAATTTCTTCGTTTAGATTATACTTTTCTTTTATTATGAAAAGATTGTCCATTGCCTCCTTGTATGATCCGGCATTTACAAGCTGGTGTGTTTCCAACTCAAGTAGTACAACAAAGGTTTCATCCGGTGTTTTGATTAGCGGTCTGATTTCTTTCTTTGAATAATCAAGAAAATCCTTCTTACCGGCTTGTGTAAAACATTCTTCTATTTTAATGAGTGCAAACTTGCCTAACAGAGCGTCTTTGTTGCTCTTGAAAACTTCCAGGAACAATGGTATTGCCTCATCATATTTTTTGTCTCTCTGTTTGTCAAGCGCGGAAGGTAAGTCATCAGTTTGTTTGCTTAAACTGATCCCTTTGATTGAAATTATTTTGTCTTCAGGAGTTGGTACAACTGACCGACCAGAATTTGGATTATCGGGTAATGGACTGGAATAATCAATTGTTGATTGATATGCATAATATGTGGGTGAAGAACCCCAATAAACTTTCTGAGCGCTTATGCTGCAATTATAATACGCTGAAACTTCATAACCGGTATTATCAAAGATACTGTTCCCGTAAGTCATATATCCGTTCAGATTGGGATTGCAAAAGTATGTTGTATTTACACCCGTATAATTATTCCTAATTACATTTGAACCCGGATAACCGTTATCTGTCATATTGGGTGAACTAAAGGAATTACATCTTACACCATACGATGTGTTATATCTAATGTTATTTCCTACCAATACAGGACTTGAATAGTAATCGCAGAATATACCGATATCACAATTTTCAATAGTTGAATATTTTATTTGCGGTGAGGAATTGTATAGAGAAATACCGTTAGTTGCATAATAAATATTGCAGTATTGCAAATTACCGCTGCTTCCACTGTTGAATTGAATACCGCCCCAAGTATATGCACTTGTAAAAGTTGAACTAGTTGCATTCAATGTACCATTGACCGTTAATGATGCTCCATTGACAAAATAAATGTTAGTCCCTGAAGAAATTGTTAATGTTACACCATTCGTTACTGTAACACTACCGGCAACATTCACATTCCCACTCCAAGTTGTGTTGGAAGAAATTGTCCCACTTACAGTTGTCGGATCACTCATTAATGAAGCTATATATGAGGCAGTATTATTTAGTTTTAATTTGTTATTAGCATAAGAAGTACCTAAGGAGTATCCATTATGAGAATTATTAGGATCTGACCACCACCATATTCGTGTTTCTATTGTACCACCTTCGTGAGAATCTGGTGGGTCCGCTTTAATTGACATCACTGTTCTCCATTCATTAGTTGGGTTACTAGGTTCTCTATGGTACCAACCGTGCGCATAATCATTATAATTATTATCATAATACCGCTGATGTCGAGCTCCTTGTAAGTGACCAATTTCATGTGCAAATGTAATTTGACTTACCGCATAATCATATCTTACTACACAAAATGGCGCCGCATCATTATTATATACATCACCGTCAGCAAGACCACCTAAGTCGCCATTTGCAACTAATAATACACAAACATCAGCACCATACTGAACTCTTAATTTATGAACTTCATTCATATAGTTATCAGTCGTGCCTTTAAACATATTAAGATCCGTTTGTAAAGCGCTCGATTCACTGTAGATTACTTGTGGTTTACATACAACATTCATTGTAATATTTATTCCGCTATTTGAATATGTTGTATTTGCTTGTGTTCTTGCCTGTTCAATTAAACTTTCCACAGCCTGAGTAGAATTCCCCATAGCATTCAAAACTGCCTGAGTATATGCAACTAAGACATTTATCGTGTAATCAGTAAGAAGATTAGTTGTAGAAAGATTTTTGTTAAATGTAGCCTTGTTAAGGAATTCTTTTTTAAAGCTTGAATTATAATTACACTCCACCCCTAATTTTGACACCTTCTCATTATCTACTTGAGTTAATAAATAATATTTATCACTAATTGGTTCTATGTTATATTTGTCTGCACCAATTTGAATAAAACCAAATACTTTGAGATCATTGATGACAATTATAGCATAATTGAAAAAACCATTTTGAAATACTAAGGTTTCATTTCCAAGTGCGTCTACTTCACTTTTATTTAGAGTAAGTAGTAAATCTTGCTTTGAGTTGAAATTCACTTTAATATTTTTCTTGTACTTTAATTCCGCAAATCCATTGATAACTAATAAATCATATTCTTTTTTATTTATCTCTCTTCCGACTGCATTCCTAAGTTTTGAATCTTCATTGCTATCCAATTTTACTAAGCTTTTGTCAATTTTAGTAAATAGATATTCTCCATTGTCCTGAGCAATTGATATGACATTTAAAGTTATTATAAAAATGAGTGCTAATAACTTTTTCATAAATCCTCCTTTTAATTTTTGTTATTTATGACATTTGCTGATATAAGAACTTGTTTGTATAAAGGATAACTTTGTTTATAATAATCATCATACTTATTCGTAATAACAGCTACTAAACCAACGTTTTCAGAATAATACTCATATATATCATATGGACCGACCTCATCCTCGCCTGTCTTTAATCTAAATCTATGATAGTAGACTATGCACGAAAAAATACCTAGTGGTGTTTCAAATTTTGCATTGGTCTCGATACATGAATAAGTTGTTGTATCATTAAGAAGACTTTGCTCTGATAAACGAAGTTGAAACGCATGTGACATGGGACTTCTCCATTTTTCACCTTTGTTTACCGGGTACTTTAGATTTAGTATTTTGATATAAATAGTATTGGCAGTATCACCACCCATAGCAGGTTCTTTCCCACCCATTATGTAGAGACCTTCGTTGTAATTACGAAAGAACGATACTTGAGGATCCTGCTGCCATATAGAGCTATATGTTGTATCTAACCACTCGGTACTTATATTATAAACAGGGTCTTGAATTTTATGAGATGGATCGTAAGATGTACTTATTATTTTGTATCTGATACGATTACCTTCACGCAAAATACTTCCGTCTTTTCTTAAATTATATTTTTTGTATTCCCATGAGTTGCCTACCCTTAATGGTACAATTCCATAGGACCCATCTTCAATAATCGGTTCCGGTAGAGTTGAATGATTACATGAATTTAATAGGAGAACGGTTACAATTAGCGTTAATAAAAGGAATGTGTCCAATTTAAATATTGGAAATTCTCCGTTTTTGGTTCTCTTCAAGAAGTAATTCTTGACGGTATAGTAATTTTTTATAAAGATTATTTTGAGAGTATTCATTTTTACCTCGCTATAAAATTTTTTGTTTCTCTTCCTAATTTAAAATTCCAGAAGGTTATATTTAATTTAACAAAAAATTATTTTGGTTACGTCATAGTATGCCCCCATGTTTATTAAACTAATCCGTTGGTTAATAGATATCCATCTATTCGGGAAAGGAAATATTTGAATAAGTGAAACATTTTTGGGCCCCGTATTATTCCCGTGAATAATGTAGCAAAATTTTTATCATACTCAAATGGAATTACAAGTACATATACAAAAGCAGTTAAATATTATCTTGCGTGTACGGCAATATAACTATCCCTACTTCTTTGAATTTTTTTGTATTATTTCTATAGTGTAAACATCCTTAGTAAGGATAAACTAACATGGCACTTCACAAAGCTCATAAATGGAATGAACTAAAACCTGAAGATTTAGAATGGACTTGCGATGCGGATGTTTTTGATTTTGATAACACAAAAAATGTAAAACCAATCGAAGGAATTGTCGGTCAGGAACGCGCGTTGAAAGTGTTACGTCTCGGCTGTCCGAACCTAGACAAAGAGATTTCATCCGTGAATGGTTTGAGTTACTGTTACAATTTAGTTGTTTAATCGAAGGGATTAATGAGTGTTAATTCTTTAATTTTATTAAAATCGGGTTCATCTCTGGTAACAAGAGAAGCATTTAATACAATAGCAGAAGCAGCTATTACAGCATCAGCTATCCCGATCTTAAAATTCTTTTTTATCTCAATGGTTTTTTCTTTTATCTCTTCAGTTAAGGAAATTGGCAAAAATTTTTCAAGTAATTCTCTAATAAGTCTATTCTCGCTTTCCTTAAGCCCGGGAAAAGATAGTAATTCGATCTCTGTTAACACCGAATAGAAGATATTATTTGCTGTAAGGAAATTTTTTGAGAATAATTTCTCAACATGCTGTTCTGCATTTAGGTAATAGATAAAAATATTTGTGTCAAATAAGAAATAATTAGAGCGCAACTTTTCTTTCCCATTCGGTTCTTGCTCTTTTTTGGTAGTCTAAACCATCAATGTTATATTTTTTTAAAAGTCCTTTTGCTTGTTCTACCGCTTTATAGTTGATTTCCCTCTTCAAGAGCTTATCATCTATTTCCACCTGAACTATCTTACTATCAAGATATTTTAGCGCTTTTTTTGGTAAGGTTATTATCATTGTTATATTCCTTTAATTCACTGTATAAAATATACTATCTTTTCAATTAAGGTGAGTCCGAAAAATGAAGTATAGTTCTAGTTATTGCTGTTTTACGCTGAAAGCCCGCTTCGACTCGTCAAAGGCAAGGCGAGCTGATTACTGATAGACGATGGTAAACAGCACATCTTTTTTCTTTTTATATTATTTTAGAGCCGGATTTCCATCAACTAACCTTAGGAAATTATTTATGGCACTTCTAAAAGCTCGCAAATCGAATGAACTAAAGCCCGTTGATTTGAAATGGACATGCGGAACAGATGTTTTTGATTTTGAGAATACAAAAGATGTAAGACCAATCGAAGGAATTGTTGGACAAGAACGCGCGTTGAAAGCACTTCGTCTCGGTGTTGAATTGAAAAGTCCCGGTTACAATATTTTTATTACCGGTCTCTCCGGTACAGGTAAATTTACCGCCATCAAACAGATGCTGGAATCAATTACTCCTAATTGCTCCAATCTTCACGACTATGCGTATGTGAATAATTTTAAGGATGAAGACAGACCGATGCTTCTGCAGTTTCCCGCTGGACATGTTAACAAATTCAAAAAAGATTTATCGCGCGCTATCAAATTTTTGCAAGAAAAAATCCCTTTGATTCTTGCGGCAGAGCCATTCGTCAAACAGAAAAAAAGAGTCTTTGCGGAATATGGCAAAATACAGCAGAAGATGATGTCCGCATTCGAGGAAAAACTTAAAAAAGATAACTTCACACTCGGACAGGTGAAAGTTGGCGAGCTTGTCCGTCCGGAAATCATTGCGGTAATTGATGAGAAACCTGTTTTTGTTAATCAACTTGATGAATTAATTCAAACCGATAAAATCACTCAGCAGAAAGCCGAAGAGATAGTCACAAAATATTCCTCATATCAGGATGAACTCCAAAGGGTTTTCAGGGAGAGTCTGAAACTGACACAGGATTATCAGGAAAAAGTTGCGAAGATTGAGGGAGAATTTGTTAATGAATTTATTGCACTGACCCTCGAGGAACTGAAGAAAAAATATAAGATCCCCTCGGTCAAAGAATATTTGAGCCAGGTTCATGAAAGTATTCTTCTGAATCTGGATGTATTTAAGGGACAGAAACCCGTGCGCGAAGAAGCTGATGGCGGAATTATTATTGACTACTTGAAAGAATATGAACTCAATATCATACTCGACAACTCAAGTACAAAAAAATGTCCCGTTATAGTTGAGACTTCACCAACTTATAACAATCTCTTTGGTACGATTGAGAAATACAGCGATGGAAAAGGCGGATGGTACGCCGATTTCACAAAAATAAAAGCCGGTTCCCTGCTTCGTGCAAACGGCGGATATATAATAATAAATGCGATGGATGCTTTTAGCGAACCGGGTGTATGGAAAACATTAAAGCGTGTTTTGCTTTACGGTCAACTGGAAATTCAAGATGTGGCAAACCTGTATCAATTATCTCCAAGCATATTAAAACCGGAACCAATCGATGTAAATACAAAAGTTATCATGATAGGAAACAGTTATATCTACTCGATCCTCTCTTCATATGAAGATGACTTTAATAAAATTTTCAAAGTAAAAGCAGATTTTGATTATGAAATGATTCGTACAGATTCAACAATGACAGAGTACGCCAAGTTGATTAAGAAATTGATAGAGACAGAGAAACTATTAGAATTTGACAAATCCGCTATCGCAAAAATTATTGAATATGGTGCGCGTTACGCCGGAGAGAAAAATAAACTTACAACACGCTTTGCTTACATTGCCGATCTTGTACGGGAGGCATGTTTTTGGGCCCGCGACAATAAACATAAAATGGTTATGAGCACTCACGTTGACGAAGCTTTTAATTCGTCAAAAGAAAGGCATGGACTTTATGAATCGAAACTCTCGGCGATGATCAACGACGGTACAATTTTAATTGATACAAAAGGCACCCGTGTTGGTACCATCAATGGTCTGGCGGTTTATGAAAGCGGCAAATATGCTTTTGGTAAACCGACACGCATAACTGCCTCAGTTGCTCTCGGCACCGGTAATATAATTAACGTGGAACGTGAATCAGGATTGAGCGGCAATACTCATAACAAAGGTGTGTTAATAATTTCAGGTTACTTTAGAGAAACTTTTGGTTCACGCATACCTCTTTCATTTACGGCCAGTCTGGTTTTTGAACAGGGCTACGGAATGATTGACGGTGACAGCGCTTCGATTACGGAAATTTGTGCACTGCTGTCTGCGCTTTCAAATGTTCCAATTAATCAATCTTACGCAATTACCGGATCTGTAAATCAAAAAGGAGAGATCCAACCCATCGGAGGCGTCAATGAAAAAATCGAAGGTTTTTTTGACGCATGTAAGATGAGAGGATTGACAGGTGAACAGGGCGTAATAATTCCTGTTCAAAACGTAAAAGACCTAATGCTTAAGGACGAAATTGTTGATGCAGTGAAAAAAAATAAATTTCACGTACATGCTGTAAGCAAGGTTGAAGAAGCCGTTGAAATTTTAACCGGAGTCCGCGCCGGAAAAAAATTGAAGAACGGAAAATTCGAAGCAAACACTCTCTTTGCAAAAGTTGAAAAAGAACTGACAGCTATGAGAAAGCGGCTGAAACCATTGGCAGCCAAAAAAAATAATACAAAAGAGAAAGTGGCTAAAAAGAGTAAACCGGTAAAAACTAAACGGAAGCGGTAATGCCTGATTTTGCAAAGACTAAAATACTTGCCACAATCGGACCGGCAACAGATTCAAAAGAGAAACTAGGAGTATTGATTGATGCAGGCTGTAACGCCTTCCGGCTTAATTTCTCGCACGGCAATTTCGATTACTTCGAAAAAGTATTTCATTCAATAAATGAACTTTGTATCTCCAGGTCTTTACCTATTCCGATTCTTATCGATCTGCAGGGACCTAAAATCAGAATTGGTGAACTTGAGAGTCCGGAAATAGAATTATTTAACGGCGATCAAATTGAGATAACCACGGAAAAGATTGTCGGCACTTCAAAAAAAATATCAACCTCATACTCCCTCTTGAATGTTGATGCGTCTGTTGGAGACAGAATTTTAATAGATGATGGCTTGATAAATTTGAAGGTTCTCTCTAAAAGCAAAAATTCTGTTTTATGCGAAGTCGTCAACGGCGGAATTCTAAAACCGAAAAAAGGAATGAATCTGCCGGGTATGAAACTTAGTACACCCTCGGTTACGGAAACAGATCTGCTCAATCTCGAATTTGCATTGAAGCATCGTGTGGATTTTATTGCGCTCTCTTTCGTCAGAGATGCCTCTGATATACTCCAACTGCGAAAATGGTTAAGCGATAGAAATTTTGAGAAACCGATTATTGCAAAGATTGAAAAGCAGGAAGCAGTCACTAATTTTGAGAGCATACTCAATGTATCGGATGGGATTATGATTGCCCGCGGCGATCTTGGTGTTGAGATGAAACCTTATGATGTTCCGATCATTCAGAAAAGAATTATCAAACGATGCAATGAATTAGGGAAACTTGTTATCACTGCCACACAAATGCTGGAATCGATGGTGAATAATCCAATTCCAACACGTGCGGAAGCTTCCGATGTTGCAAATGCTGTTTGGGACGGGGCAGATGTTGTAATGTTAAGCGCAGAAACTTCTGTTGGTAAATTTCCCTCGCAGGCCGTAAAGTTAATGCGGGAAATTATTCTTAATGCCGAACGGGCATATGAATTCGATAGAGAAATTAATTTTGCCAAACCGGAATTCATTGATGAAAATTTATTCGATTCGATGAACAAAGGGATCTGTTTGATAAGCAAACAGATTAATGCTAAAGCTATTATTGCATTCACAGCCAAAGGAAATACTCCGAACAATCTTTCAAAGTTCAGACCGCCAGCAATGATAATTGCTGTTTCCGACAGCTTCGATACAATGAACAAACTTTCTCTCAAGTGGGGAATACTTTCACTGTATTGCCGGGATATTAGCGATAGACAAATAGCTGCAGAAATTGTACGCAAACAAATAATTAACGAAAAAATTGTTGAGCCGGGAGATTTGATAATTTTTACAGAGGGCGGATTAAAAATAAAAAATACACGTGAGAACTGGGTGCGTTTCGAAGTATTGTGATAGATTATTTTTAGAAGCATCTAAGATATTCTAAAATGTCAGTTCGAAGCGACCGAGAAATCTTATTAACGTTACGCAAAAATTTTATCTCTGTGTAGCTCTGCGACTTCTCGGTGGCACTCTGTGTAATAAATATAAACAAATAACACAGAGAAACACTGAGCAGGCACAGAGAACCACGGAGGAAATAGCATTTCTTCAATTCTTGAGTAAGGTGTATTATTAAAAAGAAAATGACGAGACATATTTATCAGAAGTATTTTTCATTAATTGAATGAGTCAACAAAGAGAAAAATATCATCCGGCGATGTGGTGGGAAAAAGCAGATAACGGTAAACTGCTCTGCACACTTTGCCCCCGCTACTGTACAATAGGCGAAGGGCAGGCGGGATTCTGCTACATCCGTCAGAACATTAACGGTAAATTATATTCAATCGGTTATGGAAGACCAACCGGTTTTGCGATCGACCCGATAGAGAAGAAACCGCTGAATCATTTTCTTCCTGGTTCTGATATATTAAGTTTTGGAACTGCAGGTTGTAATCTCGGCTGTAAGTTTTGCCAGAACTGGTCAACAAGCAAAGCAAAAATAGATAACGTGCGCTCACTCGAGGCTTCCCCCGAAGAGGTTATTGCACTTGCCAGAAAACATCACACACCCTCAATAGCTTTTACTTATAATGATCCTGTAATTTTCGGCGAGTATGTGATTGATATTTCCAGAATCGCGAGAGAGGAAGAAATTAAATCCGTTATGGTAACGGCTGGTTATATAGACAAAGAAGCGAGAAAAGATGTTTATAAATATATAGACGCAGCAAATGTAGATTTTAAAGCGTTCACAGAAAATTTTTATGCTAAACTAACTTCGTCTCATCTGGACGATGTTCTAAACACACTTATCTGGCTCAGAAAAGAAACCAATGTCTGGTTTGAGATTACAACATTATTAATTCCGGACGAAAATGATTCCGTCGAAGAGATCAAACAGATGTGTGAATGGATTCTTCACAATCTGGGTGATGATGTACCGCTGCACTTTACGGCTTTCCATCCCGACTTTAAAATGACAAATAAACCGCGAACTCCCAGTACAACTTTAACAAGTGCCCGCCAAACCGCATTAAAGCTGGGAATAAAATATTGTTACGTTGGAAATGTTCATGATGCCGTTGGACAGAACACTTACTGTCCAAACTGTAAGAAAACTCTTATCACCCGTGATTGGCACTCTGTTTTGAGCAATCAATTAGCTGGCAACCTTTGTCCATATTGCTCTACAAGCATTGCAGGTTTCTTTAAAAAATAATTTGCAGAATGAGTGGAAATCTCTATATTAATAGTAGTCATAATCATCCGGTTATGATAAATTAACCCAAAACTCAGCCAGGAGTTTGTATGAAAAAATTAACCGTTTATTTCGTCCCATTTATTCTTCTTTTACTGATTTCCACATCATGTTCTGAGAATTCAGAACAGCCAACTACAGCACCATCAAGTTCCAACTCTTCTTCTCTATACAAGAATACTGAAACTGCCGCAATTCCCGGCGGGCAATTTGGTAAACTTGGAATAGTGGGAAAGATATTTTCAAAAAATGAAGCCGATATTCTATTCGGAAAAGTTAAAAGTTCACTTACAATCAGTGTAGATGAATTAAACGCAGCTATCGCTAAAGGAAATCAATACATATTATTCACTATTAAAGATGGACAGGTTGTTATTCGCAATGAGAGGAGACAGCATTTGTCTAGCGAACGTGTTAGTCTTATGCAAGATGAAATATTGTACATATACAGTAAAAGTATGGTAAAAGATTTATTAAAAGCTAAGAAATCATCGTTAAGCTTGGCAAAGAGCACCGCAGAAGCTGTTGCTGTAGAAGCTAGAGACGGTGTTTTAACTCTATCATATAATGCTCTAACACTTGAGCAGTCTACAGTTTGTCCACCATTTTGCGATATATAATGCCATCTGCTGATGTTACAAAATTACTGCTATTTACAAGTATTATTGTCTGGCTCCTGCCGCCGTTTAAGCAATATAAAGGGAAATATTTCCTTTTCTTTCTGATCCTGGCATGTATAGATCCTATTTCTCTTTTTTTTATTTATATAATTAGATATCCTTTACCTAGTCAAATCTTAGTATTGTTTAACTACTGTTTGCTGCTTTCATTAATCGAAAAAAATTTTCTTAGAAAGAATTGGATCTGGATTCTTTTAATAGCTTTGGTTTTATTATCTCCAACGATCTTTCACTTCAACCGGAATGAGATAATATTGGTCTATATTTTATTGCAGTTCGGAATCACCTTAATTATTCTCAAAAATTTAATTACGAACTTTGTTTCGGCTGGTAAGTTAAGTTTATTTCATCTTGTCTTTATTTTTTACCAGTTTACAGCCATTGCAAAATATTACAATCTTTTAATCGGGTTTGCCGATGCAACTGCTTTTTTTATACTTACAAGTATTGCACAAATCATCTTTGGACTCTTCTTTTCAATCTATAGAGAAGATAAATCGGGACTCGTTATTTAGTATTGAAAACCCGTTTCTATTTTCTCTAGTGATGATTGCTGTAGTCTTAGCGGTAATGTTTATCTTTTACCGCTATATAATCATTCCGATGAAGAAGAAGCATCTTGAAGAGGAAAAAAACCTGCGGCTTGAACAGGCTGAACTGATGGCTTTATTTGCAGAACTCTCTCCCGATCCCATTCTCAGGTTTGACGCGGAAGGAATAATTATTCTGGCGAACAACTCGGCGCATAAAATTTTCCCTCATAGAATACTTGTAGGCGAGCATTCAGAAACAATCCTTCCTTTTTTAAGTAACTACGATGTAAAAGAGATCATTGAACACGAAAAGGTAATAAGCTTTACAACTCCTTTGGAAAACAAATATTTTCAATTCATCATCGATGGAGTAAAGAAATTTAATGTCTGTCAGGTATACGGCCGCGATATTACTGAAATAAAAAATACCGAAAGAGATCTCAAGGAAGCATTAATAAGAGCCGAAGACGCAAAACGATTAAAAGAATTCTTTCTTGCTCAGATATCTCACGAAATCCGTTCACCATTAAATGTTATTGTCGGTTACTCCGATTTATTGGCCGATGAATTACGGGACGAGAAAAAAGCAGAATTCGGAAACATTCTCCGGTCAATGAAAAACAACAGCAAACGACTATACAGAACTTTCGATTTACTACTTAATATGTCCCAGCTTCAGACTGGAAAATATGACGCACGTTTTGAAAGAGTTGACCTTTTCTCACTTTTAAAAACTCTTCAAAGCGAGTTCAAGTCGCTGGCAGATGAAAAGGGACTTTCATTGGAAGTGACAAATTCCGCAGGGGATAATGAACCTGTTATTGTCGATCATTATTCTGTTGCTCAAATCTTCATCAACCTTATAGATAACGCAATTAAGTATACAGACAAGGGGTGGATTAAAATCAATATCTATCGCGACGGTTCAAACCATTGTGTGGATTTCTCCGATTCAGGCAAAGGAATGTCAAAAGAATATATCGACAAATTATTCGTTCCTTTTACGCAGGAAGAGATGGGATACACCCGGCGATATGAAGGTACCGGCTTAGGTCTGGCAATGATTAAAAGTTTCTTAGATGTTAACAAAGCAAAAATTAAAATCAAAAGTGAAATAAATCACGGATCAACATTTACAATAATATTAAACGGAGACAAAAAATGGGGAATTTAACAGAAGCAAAACCCAGACTCCTAATTGCAGAGGACGATCTTGAGAATCAGAAATTTCTCCAACTTTTCCTTAACAAGTATTTTACGGTTGACATTTGTGATTCGTCTCTTACTTTTTACGAATTATTGGATAAAGAGAAATTTGATATCATCTTGATGGATATCTCTATTAAAGGAGAAAAAAATGGTTTGCAATTAACCAGAGAGCTGAGAAAAAATCCGGACTATTCCGCCATACCGATTGTTTGCTACACTGCCCATGCTTTAAATAGGGACAGAATTAACGCACTCGAAGCCGGATGCAATGTTTACCTGAGCAAGCCTTCAGATATTCATACTCTCCTTAACGCTCTCTTCGATTTACTGAGTGCAAAGGGAAAATCTTTAATCGGTTCAAACAATTTTTATAGTTTTGCACCAACGCAATAATAAAAAAACCCCACCCAAAACGAGTGGGAATAAAAAGTCTCTGCGTAAAAGATTTGAGATCGGACAAAAAATCACAATAGACCGGCACGCTGGGTTCGTTCCCCCTCGCTGTCTTTTTATTAAGGATAGTTCTAAAAACTTCAATATCCTTTGCGAACTTTGCTTTTTCTTTGCGTTCTCTGCGTTAAATATTTACAAAAGATAGTTTTTAGAAGTACCCTTAAAAAAAAACGAAAGAAATCAATATTAGACTAAGAAAAAGATTTAATTCCATTTCCATTCTTTTTTATTCCAATTGTTCTTTGCTTCATCACCAAATAGAGGTTCGATGAATAGGTTTATTTTATCAATAACTTTTGAGAAATTATTTTCAGCGTTTAGTTTGTTACGTTCAAGAAAAGATGACCATTGAATTTGTTTTTGAGAATTCTGCTTAAAGCTCTCTTCATAAATTAAATGGCGCTCTTTTAGGTCTGTTTCTCTGTTGTTGAATGTAACTAATAGAGCTTCTTTAAGAGTGTTTTTTTTGAATGCAGTTCTTTCTGCAATGAAAAGAAGATCAAAAAAATCCTTCATTCTGCTTGTTAGAAAATTGAGTTTAACAATGGCTTCAAATTTTTCCGCTACGGCTGATTCCAGAGAATAAACCAAAATATGGGGAGAAGGGAAATCAAGAATAATAGGAAATTCCATTTCGAAAGGACCTTCTACTATTTTATCACCAAAACCAATATCGATGGAGAAATAACCTTTGATAGTATCCATCTTGTAAGGGAGATGAACTCTAACACCTTCATAATCGGCATCTTCTTTTATTTTTTCGGTAGAAATATTATCAACAATAAATTCGACACCGTCACCAGCATCAATAGAAGCAATTTCTTTTATAATCTCTTTACAATCATTCATTTCATTCGATACTGCCTTACCAAGAAAATCTATATCCTTTGTAGGGCGGAACTTTGAAATATCATTTATCATCAAAAGCAATGCGCCTTTAAGAATAAGTTTGGGCTTGTAGCGGGAAATAGAAAGACGATAAAGAAACCGTTCTTGGAAAAGTAAAGACGCAGCAGGGCGTTGTAATCTCTGTTACTTTCGTTTGCAATGTTTATCAATCTTGCTCTTACAGAAGCGGCAATATTTTTAATTTCTTTTTTCATTAAGAAACCAGTCCTTTAAGGATAGGCATAATCACTGTCTTCACCTGACAAATTTCAGCATACTTGATTAGCGCGGCTATGCTTTTCTTTTTCTGTTTGAGATAATTCTTTAGCGCTTGCATAGCAAGATCTTCACCAAGTTTGTTGCGGTATCTGAACATATCACAAACTGTTTTCTCTTTATTATATATTCTCAGATCGCCGTATTTCGTTTTGATTACTTCAATTCCCGGATTGTAAAATCTTTCCCGGAAGAAAAAAGTTTTTACCGGCGGGTAGTTAATGCCCCTTCTTTTTTGTGAGTGCGGTATAGCATAAAATATTTCAGATGGATTAAAATCGGTCATTTCATAATAATCTAGAGCAGAAATAAGACAGATAACAGATTGCGGCTCTGCCCGGCAAACCGTAATGAGGCTGACATTAACATCTTTGAAAAATCCATAATCTGAAAGACGGTAATAGCCCGGTTTAATTTTTTCTATGGTCTTTTCTTTGACGAGAGAAGTGATTTCACGAGTGTGAAAGTTAGCTTCTTTGAGTTCCTTCATTGAAGCAAAGCCGCCATTTTGGGTAATATATTGTATTATTTCTTCCATTTTACGGATGGTTCATTATTACTGCCAATAATATACATTGGCAGAAGTTTAGAACCAAATACCGTGAATCGTTTCTTAGGCAAATATGAGAAATATGCCTAAGATTTGATCCAGAATTATTTTTTATGGTTCTATTTTACTGCCAATAGTGGTAACTGGCAGTAGAGTAGAACTCTTTTAATATCTGTAATAATCAGCTTTATACGGACCTTCGACTTTAACACCAATGTACTCCGCCTGTTTCTTGCTAAGTACATCTAACTCAACACCTATTTTTTGCAAATGCAATCTTGCAACTTGTTCATCAAGATGTTTAGGAAGCATATAAACTTTCTTTTCGTATTTGTCTGTATTATTCCATAGCTCAAGCTGCGCGAGAACCTGATTTGTAAATGAATTTGACATCACAAACGATGGATGGCCTGTTGCACAGCCAAGGTTTACTAATCTTCCCTCGGCGAGTACAATAATATCTTTTCCATCAATCGTGTATTTATCCACCTGCGGTTTGATTGTATCTTTTGTTTTCCCATAATTTCCATTCAGCCACGCCATATCAATTTCATTATCGAAGTGGCCGATATTACAGACAACCGTTTTATCTTTCATCATACGGAAATGCTCTTCGGTAATAATATCAACATTACCTGTTGCGGTAACAATTAATTGGGCACGCGGAATTGCGTCTTTAATTTTTTTAACTTCATATCCATCCATAGCAGCCTGCAGTGCACATATCGGATCAATTTCAGTGACAATAACACGAACGCCTGCGCTTCTTAACGATTGAGATGAACCTTTACCAACATCGCCATACCCTGCAACAATAGCCACTTTACCAGCCATCATAAGATCGGTTGCTCTTCGGATTGCATCAACCAAAGATTCACGGCAGCCATATTTATTATCAAATTTAGATTTTGTAACTGAGTCGTTTACATTGATTGCAGGAATTGGCAATGTGCCTTTTTCAACTCTCTCATATAAACGGTGAACACCTGTTGTGGTTTCTTCAGAAATTCCTTTTATCCCGCCAATTAATTCCGGGAATTTATCCAGTACCATATTGGTTAAATCGCCGCCGTCATCTAATATCATATTTAACGGTCTGCTGGTATCGCCAAAAAATAAAGTTTGTTCTATGCACCAATCAAATTCTTCAAGATCCATTCCCTTCCATGCAAAAACAGGAATTCCGGCAGCAGCAACCGCAGCTGCGGCATGGTCTTGTGTTGAAAAGATATTGCATGACGACCATCTTACTTCCGCACCCAATTCAATTAATGTCTCTATCAGGACAGCTGTTTGAATTGTCATGTGAAGACAGCCGGCAATTCTGGCATTCTTTAACGGTTTTATTTTACCGTATTCTTTTCTTAAAGACATTAAACCGGGCATCTCAGCTTCGGCTAATTGAATTTCTTTTCTGCCCCATTCGGCAAGCGAAATATCTTTTACTTTATAATCTATAGCTTTTGTTTCAACTGCTTGACTCATTTTACTTCCTTTAATTATTATAAATATTTTTTAAATGTTGGGACCAAATCTAATTGTTCCCAGGTAAAATCTTTATCATTGCGTCCGAAATGACCGTATGCAGAAGTTTTTTGATATATAGGTTTGCGAAGTTTCAGGCGTTCAATTATTCCGCGCGGTGTCAGATCAACTTCTTTTTTGATCATGCCGGCAATCTTTTTATCCGATATTTTTCCGGTTCCTCTTGTATCAACAAAAATTGAAACCGGTTCTGCAACACCGATAGCATATGCAACCTGTACAAGACATTCTTTTGCAAGACGTGCAGCAACAACATTCTTCGCAATGTGTCGCGCTGCATACGTTGCACTGCGGTCAACCTTTGAAGGATCTTTACCAGAAAACGCGCCGCCTCCGTGAGGTGCCCATCCGCCGTATGTGTCAACAATTATTTTTCTTCCTGTCAATCCGCTGTCGCCGTGAGGACCGCCAATTTCAAATCTGCCGGTTGGATTTACAAAATATTTTGTTTTAGTGTCTAAATATTTTTCCGGAATAACATTTTTAATTACGTGCTTTATAATATCTGCTTTTATTTTTTTCTGGCTTACATCTCCGTCATGCTGAGTTGAAATTACAACAGCGTCAACACGAAGTGGTTTGTGGTTATCATCGTACTCAATTGTTACCTGTGATTTTGAATCGGGTCTAAGATACGGCATCAATTTCAAATTCTTTTTACGAATATCGGCAAGACGTTTCATTAGTTTGTGCGCATATACGATCGGCATAGGCATGTATTCAGGTGTCTGATCGCATGCAAATCCAAACATAATTCCCTGATCGCCGGCTCCGCCTGTATCAACGCCCATTGCAATATCAGGCGATTGAGAATGAATAGCGTTTAGTATGCCGCATGAATCTGCATCAAATTTATATTCAGCTTTTGTATAGCCTATATTACGAATTGTTTTACGAACTACTTCCTGAACATCTATGTAGGCATTTGTTGTAACTTCGCCGCCGACAACTACCAGTCCGGTTGTAACAAAAGTTTCGCATGCAACACGGGCTTCAGGATCCTTTGTAAAAATTGCATCCAATACACCGTCAGAGATCGCATCGCAGACTTTATCCGGATGCCCTTCCGAAACGGATTCTGATGTGAATAGGTAAGACATTTATTCCTCTATTTTGTTTTAGTTAAATTCTATTTCGGATGAATCGCCTGTATTCATCTTTTTATAATTACTATTAACAACCGCATTGCTTCCGATTATCGAGTCTTCCAGAATTACTCTTCCAATTTTTGCACCCGAGCTGATGATAGAATTACGGATTATCGCATCACTGATTTCACAATTTTCTGAAATTGTGGTGAACGGACCGATTACAGAATTTCTTACAATCGCACTCTCGGCTATAAACACAGGATCATTAATTACAACATTATCAACCATTCTATTCGTTCCACGTTTGGCTAATAAAAATTGGTTCGTTGAAAGCAGTGTTTCCGGTTTTCCGCAATCGTACCATCCGTCAACCTGAAAGGTTGTAATTTTTTCCCCCTTCTCAATCATTATTTGCAATGCATCGGTTAGCTGAAATTCACCGCCGGTTTTTATATCTTTTATAAAAAGCTCATTCAAGGACTCAATCAACAATTTAGTATTGGCAATATAATACAAACCTACCAGAGCAAGATTGGATATTGGCTGTTTGGGTTTTTCAACCAGCTTAATTATCTCTTCACCGTCGCACACGGCAACACCAAACCGTGATGGGTCTTTTACAGTTTTAACGCCAAGCGAACTTACCTTTCCTGAAAGAACCGATTTCAGATCTACATCGAATATTGTATCGCCAAGAATTATGAAAATATCTTTATCATCAAATGTAGGGACTGCAATTTGTATAGCGTGTCCAAGTCCGAGCATTTCTTCCTGCTCAATGAAATCAGCTTTGAGAGCGGGATAATTTTTTTCAACGTACTCAACTATCATTTCACCGAGATAACCTGTAATGAAAGTTGCCTTGTAAATTTTTTCTTCGAGCAACTTATCAATAATATGACCGAGAATTGGTTTGCCGCCGACATTGAGTAAAACTTTGGGAAGTGAATAAGTGTGTGGTTTTAATCTTGTCCCAAATCCGGCTGCGGGAATGATTGCTCTCAAAATATCTCTTCTTTATTGAATTAACGGCTGGCAATTTAATTAATAGGGCGGCGTTTATCAAACATGTTGATTAAGAGTTTTTGTTTGATGAGATTTGTGTTAAACAATTACGATCCGTATGAAAATTAAAAACAGAGTAACAAAACTCTTCGGAATAAAATATCCCATCATTCAGGCCGGTATGGTTTGGGTGAGCGGATGGAAACTTGCCTCTGCTGTTTCAAATAATGGTGGATTAGGATTACTCGGCGCAGGATCGATGAAGCCGGACCTATTGCATGAACATGTGCAAAAATGTAAAGCCGCAACTGATAAACCATTTGGCGTGAACATACCGTTATTGCGAGGCGATGCAGCAAATTTGATTAATGCTGTGATTGAAGAGGGTGTAAAAATTGTTTTTACATCAGCAGGTCATCCGGGAAAATTTATTGATCTGTTGAAGGAAAATGAAATAACGGTTGTCCATGTTGTCCCATCATTAAAATTTGCACTCAAAGCAGAAAGTGTTGGCTGTGATGCGGTTGTCGGCGAGGGCGTTGAAGCAGGCGGACATAACGGTGCCGATGAGATTACAATTTTTTGCCTTATCCCGCAGCTTGTAGATAGTTTAAAAATACCAGTCATAGCAGCAGGAGGAATTACAGACGGCCGCGGAATTGCCGCAGCCTTTGCTCTTGGCGCCGAAGGAGTTCAAATAGGGACACGCTTTGCCGTAACAGAAGAATCTTCGGCTCATACCAATTACAAAAAGAAAGTTGTTGAAGCAAAAGATAATGACACTATTCTCGTTCTTAAAAAAATCGGTGCAGCGCGGATGATTAAAAATGAATTCACCGCAGAAGTTTATAAAGCCGAGATGAACGGTGCCGGTGAGGAATTGCTTAAACAAATACTTGGAGAGAAACGGGAACGGCTGGGTATCTTTGAAGGCGATGAAGAAAACGGTATGATGGAAGCCGGACAAGGTGCCGGACTGATAAAAAATATTCCAACCGTGGAAGAATTAATGAAATCTTTGATTGACGGGTTCGATAATATCGCAAGAAAATTTTAATAATTGTTTTGGAGATGTTATGAGAGAAATAATTAACTACCATTATAAGTTGGAATTCTCCGGCGGAAAAGAGATGGTTTTTGATATCAACCTCGATAAAGAAACTCTTGATATTGATATTTTAGAAGAACAATCCGATTTGCCTCAATGGACTAAAAGAGGAGAGTTCGGATGTAAAAATTCTAACTGCCCTCTACTGGATAGCGAGACATGTCATATTGCCAAAGTAGTGCACAAACAGATTCATTCCTTTAAAAATATTGTTTCTACCGAACCGGTTAATGCAACTCTAACAACAGACGAGCGATCGTTCAATAAAAGATGTTCAATTCAAACCGCGGTTGCAAGTATAACAGGAATTCTAATGGCTACATGCGGTTGTCCCGTCTTCAGCAAATTGAAACCGATGGTGAGATTTCATTTACCATTTGCCTCTTTAGAAGAAACGGAGTTCCGCGTTTTCTCTATATATTTTTTAGCGCAGTATCTACGCGGCAGAAATAATCTAAGTCAAGATCATAGCTTGCACACTCTGCAACAACTCTATGAGGAGATACAAGAGATTAATCTGCTTGCGGCACATAAGATTCAAGAGCTCGAAAGAAGCGATGCAACTATTAACGGATTGGTGATTCTTCATTCGTACGGTCAATTCGTATCGTTCGATTTGGAAGAAAATGATTTATCGGGTCTGGAAAACTTATTTAAGGATTGGCTTGTTTAATTCGTATCCTATTCGAAAAACCAGAAGGGTCTCACTTTGCCGCATATCTTGGAACGGAATAAATCACTTTATTGATAGTGTAATTTAATTTGCGAACGATTATTAAAAAATTGATTTAAGAGTTTGGCTTCGCGCTTTAGCATTATGAAACAGATTTTATTTTAGACTTGTCTCTTACAAAAAAAAAGGTTATTTAATCAGTAGAAATTTGAAATAACTGTTAAATAACTAAAACCGAGGAAGGAATGAAAATCTTAGTCAATGCATTAATATTTCTTTCTCTTTTTACACTTCTTATTTCTTGTAACGAACAAGGCATCAATCCTAGAGAACAGATAAAAGATCCACGAGAAATGGTGTGGGTTGTAGATACCATTGCTTATCCAAATAGTATTCAAACAATGATGTGGTCGATCTGGGCAAGTTCTCTAAATGATGTTTGGATTAGCGGGCACGAGGCAACGGGAGGAAGTGGCGCTATCTGGCATTACGATGGTTTAAAATGGAAAGTTGTTGAGCCCATGAAAGATATTCCTCTATGGTCTATTCAAGTAAATAAAATTATGGGGTTGACTCCAAACAACATCTGGGCTGTTGGAGCCAGAAATTACCAAGATCTAATTGATCCAAGTAAGAAATGGTATAAGGATATGATCATAAATTACGATGGGACAAAGTGGAGGGAATACACACAGAACAGCGGTTGCAGAGTTATTGGGCTTTATTGTAACACCCCAAATGATATATGGGCTTGCGGTGATAGCGGACGGGTATTTAATTACAATGGTGTAAATTGGAAAACAGTGAGGGTAAAATTAAACTTACCAACAGTAGCAGAATATTTTCTTAGAAGTATTGCGGTAATGAATAATACAGCTTATCTACTGGCATCTGTTATTGATATTGCTAACAGATATAAACAAAGACATTATTTTATTAAAGGAAACATGAATAATTGGACAATTGCAGATTCGATGTATTACTATAACCCCTCAGATAAAGTACTATTTGGAGATAAGGGGTTATATATCGGGCCCAATAAAGAACTTTATTCGTATGGATTATATGGAATTTGGAGATACACCGGATCAAGTTGGGAACAATCGTTTAGATCTGCTGATTACATAATAAACGGCATGATAGAATTGAAGAGTGATTATAAAATTGCCGTTGGAGATTTTGGAAATGTTCTTTTCTACGATGGATCTATTTGGAATATTTTGAAAAACCTGAATGACGGCTCGAATAATATTCATTATCAAGCAGTATGGACAAATGGAGCAGAAGTATTTGTTATAGGATATACTGGCGGTGCCTTGCCTCAAAAAACAATTGTATGGCATGGAAAATAGAAGGAGAATAATGACTAAACATATTTAATAAAAAATATAATAAAAAAAGGAGTTAATTATGAAACGGTTGTTACTTTGTCTCTTAATATCAACATTCACTTTTTCAAGTTTAACAGCAATGGTAAAAGAATTTCGCTTCAGAGTTTATAGAGTTATTAACGGCATCGAGCAGCTTGAGGGAGGTGTTCCTATTTCCATTTTTGGTTTTAACGCGCAATCACGTTCTACTTCTTATGACTTCACTTCTAGTGGTTCAACTTATAGTACAGGAGCATATGAAAGCGGAACTTGTAACGCCTCATGTGATATTGTAGATGTTAATGGACCAATAAGTGGAAGAAGCTATACACCAAATATTACTCCAGAACTGCCGGTAGCGGACTATTATATTATTGTCATCGGGAGTCGTTAGTTAAGATTAAGAAGCCAAGGATTTGCTGATTATCTCATATATTACAATTTGGATAATGGAAGTCTTACGACATCCGGAAATTACACTCTTGAAAGCGATGGATATTGGAATGTCCGATCTGTTCAACTGAGCAACAATTTTAATGGAGGTAAAATTAAATTTAATGAGGTAGTTATTGAACTGCCAAACGGTTCAACTTCTTTTACAAGAGAAGATTGTACATTTCCGCATGAGGTTACCGGTTATCAAAATCAAGAAACAGATATTTATTCGGCATCATGGCAACAATGGAGTTCGGGGTATTTTCCTTTATATCTAAATTTTAATTCTCCCCAACAGATATCTGCCTCAGCAATATACAATTTACAACGTAAAATAATGTTTGAGAATCGTTTTGGAAATTATGCGGGTAGTGGAAATATTAAAGTTGACAACACTATATACACTACACCAACACAAACTTTTCAGCGCTCTATAAATACAACAATTACCGCAGAAGCGATTTCTCAAACAATCAATGACGTATATTTTACTTTTGACTATTGGAGCGATGGCACACAGAACAATAAGTGGTATAACATTTCTGAAAATTTTCCGAAAAGTGGTAATACTCAGTTAACATATTATGCACATTACAATGGTAAACCATTAACGACAAATAGAAATCTTTCAATGGTAGCAAACATAGGAGAAAATGTTAGGTTGACTTGGTCTTCGCATCCAAGTCCATATGTAACACAATTTCGCATATACAGAAAAAAGAAGACAGGTGGTTCTTTCAGTCCTGAAACATTATTGGCAACTGTGCCAAGTTCAACAACAACATATACGGACTATGAGTATATTGTAACACAAAATTCAAATGACGATTTACTACACTATGATGTAAGACCATATTTCGGACCGAGTGGAACAGAATCCGATCCAAATTTTCAGGCAGCTGTTTTTGGTCAAAACTGGTTAAATCTTTACGATAATAACAGTATAATAACTACAAAATCGATGGAGCTACCAATCAATTACTCAATCGCAAATTATCCAAACCCATTCAACCCGACAACAACAATCAATTATCAACTGCCGGAGAATGGTTTTGTAACAATAAAAGTATATGACATGCTAGGAAAAGAAATTGCAACACTTGTAAATGGAAACAGAACCGCGGGATACCACAAAGTAAATTTTGATGCGAGCAAATTAACAAGCGGCATTTATATTTACACAATAAATGCCGGTAAGTACATCCAATCAAAAAAGATGCTGTTGGTTAAATGACGTGAAACGAAAAACGTGAACTGGAAGAAGTAAAACGAAAATCTGGGCGATCGAAATTGGTCGCCCCAACTTTAACTGTGTACTGCAAACTGTTAACTGCTTCTTAATACCAAAAATGAAACTGCAGAACAAACGCGTCATTATCAACACTCGGGTTTTCCAGATTCAATCTATATTGCGGGCGCACCTCAACAAAACTGTATGGATAAAATTCAAATCCTAGAACCAGATGTGAATGTTCGTCCTTACTTTTATCCGAATTCGGATCGAAACGGTCGTAACGTACAACAGCTTCCAGTCCAATCGTTAATTGATAGGCAGCCTCTATCATCATTGCGCTCGATTTCGTTCCTGAGGCAACGTAATCACTTGCGATATCATATTCACCCATCAGACTAAAACGATTGAAACCGATTCCAGTAAACACGCCGTAAAGTTGTGTGGGCAAATATGAAAGTTCTCCGGTTAAGCGGTCAAAGGATTTTGTTTTTGATGAAACAAAAGAAGCACCTAAAGATAATCCAACTTTACCAAAAGAAGGCGTTAGTTCAAAACGTGCCGTCCATGTAGGATCGACCGCCAAAGTTGAGTTTGATTTACTTCTTCCAACACTTGCTGTCAATGAAGCAATTTCAGAAAAATTAGCTCCAAGCTCAATTCCCGTTTCCAGATAGAACGGACTATAGATCAGTCCTTGTACGGCTCCAGTAGAAAAGAGCAATCCAAAATCTCCGCCGCGTGTGTAGGAAGTATGATCATCAAGACGAATTCCATAATACGGCACGAAAGATCCGACCTTTATATAACTATTGTTAGGTAATATTTTTGCAATGGCGTAAGCCTCCCAAATAGACCAGACAAAATCATAACGAGCCGTTACATCAATTTTTTCGGATACTGCCGCGTTGAGATAGATAGAGCCGGTCATATCCTGAAAATCTGTTCTCTTCTTTTCCTGTGAGTACAAAAATTGAGAACGGTAATCGAAACCAAATGAAATGTTATCCGAAAGTTTGGGCGAAATAGGAAATTCTTTGTCGCGAGGAGAGATCATGCTTATAACATTTTTACCAAAGAAGAAACCATTTTCACTGCGTATTTCACCGCCGGTAGGATTTATGTGACAGCTGCTGCATTTATCTTTATAACGCAGCGCAAATCGTGGTAATGAAAAGCTTTGTTCAGATGTAAAAATTAACAATACGAGAACTAAAAAATATTTCGTTATCCTCATGATTTCCTCATTATTTTATTTTCAAAAAAGAGAGAAGAAAATTCTAAGTATTTTTATTCGTCTTCCGTTTCTTCTTTCACGTCTCACGTTTTATTTCATCAATACCATTCGCGCAGAACGGTCAAACTTTCCTGCAGTCAATCTGTAAATATATATTCCGGAGGAAACTTCACTGCCGAAATCATTTTTTCCGTCCCATACTTTTTCAAAATGCCCTGCCGGAAGGTTTTCATTTGCAACGGTTCTGATGAGTTCACCGTTGATGTTGTATATCTTCAGTAAAACGTTCTCGCTCTGAGGTAAATCAAATGAGATCTTAGTTGTCGGATTGAATGGATTTGGATAATTCGGCATCAGTCTGTAATTGGAAGGAATCTCTGCAAGATCATTAACATCTGTGCTGAGACGATCACCAGGATTTGAAACTGCACTGAAAGTTCCCGGATTCGGTTGATCCGGTCTCCAGGTTCCGCTTGGATCACCAAGTTCTCTGCCATTACTTTTGCCATCACCATCGGAGTCGAGTGCGGCTAATTGTGCATCCCAAAAATTTTCCTGACCGTTAAATGTAACTCTTGCTTCAACAGCCTGACCGAAAGCATTTCTCGCCCCGCCGCCGCCCGGATCTACATGGCAATTAGCACATTGAAATTTTATACCGTTTGGAATTTTTGAAACTCGGAAGTCTCTCGAAATCAGGATAGCTGTTGTTGAAACGGTTATTAAAACGAGTACATAAAGAAAAGATTTTTCCATGTTACGCCTTTAACTAAATAATGAATTTGTGAACTTACTTGTTTGATATTCCGTTAGAATATTGCACCTAAGTTGTACGGCCTAAAACTTATTTTATCACTCTTTTGTTATATTTAACCACGTTAATCTTGAAAGGATATTTTTAATGGATTACCTACTGATTTCAAAATTGCATGTTGTATTTGCCGGCATCTGGTTAATCAATTTTCTTACCGATTCCATATTGCGCGGATATATTGTTACTAATAAGAACAAAATTGGAGAGAAAAAGTTCATTCACCTTTATCTTCTGTTCGCAAATTTGTTTGGTATGATTGGAGCAATTGGTATTTTGACAACCGGAATTACAATGATCACCCAAAATCCGGCTTATGGTTTTTTCAGTATGAGTTCTAACCACTGGCTTGCAACAAAACAGATTCTGATGGTTGTTCTTTTGGTAATTCTTGGCGGTTTTATTATTCCAACTGCTAAGAAAGTTAGAGCAATAATCGGAAAGGATTTGGAAAATCAGGATGCATTAAGCGAGGATGACTATAAGAATCTTCAAAAACTATTTAAGCTGAATAGAGCAATTAACATTATTGTCTTGATTAATTTTCTTCTTGCAATTACACATAGATTCTTCGGCGCATAATCCGGACCGATCAATCAGGTTTTAATGAGCCTTATTTTTGTTTTTGCCATACTCTCTTGGAAAGCAACGGGCTAAAATAGAGCAACAATGAAAAAAATTTTGATTTTAGGATCAACTGGTTCAATTGGTGTTAGTACAATTGAAATTGTGAGAGCATTCCCGGAAAAGTTTGAGATTATCGGATTAACAGCAAATAATAATATTGAACTACTCCGAGAACAGATCAACGAATTTCATCCTAAAGTTGTTGTTCTGCGTGATGAAGCAAAATCAAGAATACTTAAAGAGCAATTTGGTAATCAATGTGAAATTCTAACCGGTGATCAGGGATTACTCGAAATAACACAACGTGATAATTACGACATACTTGTTTCTGCACTCGTTGGATTTGCGGGACTTGCACCGACCATTGAAGCGATCAAACTGAAAAAGAGAATTGCGCTTGCTAATAAGGAAACACTAGTAACTGCCGGAGAAATTGTAATTGATCTATGCAAAAAATATGGTGCCGAATTAATACCAGTTGATTCCGAGCATAGCGCAATATTTCAGTGTCTGAACGGTGAAAATAAATCTGAGATCAATAAGATTATCCTCACCGCGTCCGGTGGGCCATTCCTGAACAAAACCAAGAAGGATCTCGAGAATGTAACTATTGAAGATGCGCTGAAACATCCTAATTGGAAGATGGGTAGTAAAATAACAATTGATTCTGCTACAATGATGAATAAGGGTCTTGAAGTTATTGAAGCCTTCTGGTTATTTAATCTGCCCAAAGAGAAGATAGAAGTAACTATTCACCCTCAATCCATAATCCATTCAATGGTAGAATTTATTGATGGGTCGATAAAAGCACAGCTAAGTACCCCCGATATGAAACTTCCGATAATCTATGCTCTCTCTTTCCCGGAAAGGTACTATTTTAATGCCGTCCAGACCGATTTCAGGAAAATAAATCAATTGACGTTTTTTGAGCCGGATTTTGATAAATTTGCATGCCTTAAAATTGCTTATGATGTCATTGGCGAAGGAGGGAGTGCGTCATGCGTTCTGAATGCCGCGAATGAAATTGCTGTTGGAAAATTTCTTTCCGGTAAAATTAAATTTACACGTATTCCGGAAATAATAACAGACGCATTAAACGCCGTCACAAATATTCATAATGCTGATCTTGAAACAATTATTGATTTAGATTTTAAGACAAGAGACTATCTCACAAAAAAATATAACTAGGGACCTGAATGGATTATATTATCTATTTTATTATAACGATCGCAATATTAGTATTCGTGCATGAGTTTGGGCATTTTGCCGCAGCTAAACTTTCTAAAATGCGCGTTGACGTTTTCGCAATCGGATTCGGAAAAAGATTATTTGGCTACAATAAACTCAGCGGATTCACATTCGGCGATCTGCCAAAGGATTTTGACGGACAAGGAAATACAGATTACAGACTATCACTTCTTCCGCTGGGCGGATATGTAAAAATCGCCGGTATGGTCGATGAAAGTTTCGATACAAAATTTGCCGATACAGAACCGAAGCCGTACGAGTTCAGAGCTAAGAAAACGTTACCAAAGCTTTTTGTTATATCTGCCGGCGTAATGATGAACTTATCCCTCACACTTCTAATCTTTTGGGGTATTAATTTTTTCCAGGGTAAAGAAATTGCCAAATCCACCACTATCGCCATGGTTGATAAAGGTACAGCGGCTGAAAAAGCCGGCTTTCAATCCCTTGATAAAATTCTTTCAATAAATAATGTTCCCGTAAAAAATTGGGAAGAGGTTGCTGAGGGTATTTTACTTGACACTCACTCTAGTGATGTGAAATTAAGCATTGAAAGAAACGGTACGGTTCAACCTCTCGATATTCCCCGCAAATTTATTACAGAAAATTCCCGAGAGGGATTTTTCCTCTTCCCGTATCCCATACAAGCGATGGTAAAGGAAGTTTTAAAAAACTCACCGGCGCAGGATGCGGGCATGAAGAGCGGTGATCTGATTCTATCTCTCGATTCAATCAGTATCAAAGAGAGCGGACAAATAACAGAGGTCATAGCAGCAAGCACAGATAAATCAATTCCGATAGTTCTTCTGAGAGATAAAGACACAATACGCACCACTGTTAAACCAGCTATGGATGGAAAGATAGGAATCAGCCATACTGTAGCCTATGTTGGTGAAATTGAGTACCGCACTTATGGTTTCTTCGAATCTATCCCGCTGGCTATTACAAGAGCTAAAGATTTTACCGTCATTTTTTTCAGCATGATGAAAAAGGTTTTCACAGGCAAAATTGCTTTTAAAGACGCATTCGGCGGACCGGTTAAAATTGCGCAATATGCTGCAAGTTCTGCAGACAGCGGCGGCGTTTCATTTTTGTATTTTCTAGCCATGCTCAGTTTGAATTTGGCCATCATCAATATTCTTCCATTCCCTGTTCTCGATGGCGGTCATATTGTAATTATTCTGCTTGAGGGAATTTTCAAACGTGAACTTCCGCTAAAAGTTAAAATGATAATACAGAATATTGGATTTGCTCTTCTTCTTCTTCTTATGGCTTTTATTATCTACAACGATGTGATTAGTCTTTAATAAACAAAATTTAAATTGTTAATCGGCTCTTCTTTATGAAGAGCTTTTTTTTACAACAGAAAGGATTTACGTTTTGAATAAATTCATTTTACTGGTTGGGATTGTTTTAATATCTATTTCATCAATTACGGCGCAGGATTCACCGGGATATAGATTTAACGAAATAATTGTAACTGCGGGTAGAGTACCGCTCTCTTTTTCAAGTATAGCCAGAAGCGTTGTTGTTATAGATGAGTATAAAATTAAGAGTGTACCCGTCAATAACATTCAGGATTTATTGAAGTATCTCGGAGGAGTAGATTTAAAGTCACGAGGTGTTGAGGGAGTTCAGGGTGATGTTTCAATACGCGGCGGTACCTTTGAACAGACTTTGATTCTTCTTAACGGAATGAAAATGAGCGATCCTCAAACGGCGCATCATAATCTGAACATTCCGGTATCACTGGATAATGTTGAGCGGATTGAAATTCTGAAAGGTCAGGGTTCCAGAATCTTCGGTCCAAATGCTTTCAGTGGTGCGGTAAATATCATAACTAAAAAATCAAACCCAGCCTCTTTCTCTTTGTCGGCACTTGGCGGCGATAATAGTCTTTATGAAGCAGGAATTGCCGCAAGCTACCCAATTGGAATTGCGAGCAACAGCATCTCTTTCAGCAGGAAGAAATCAGATGGTTACCGCTTCAACACGGATTTTGATATTACAAATTTTTCTCTGCAGAATAATATTAGTTCCAATGGATATAATGTAAATCTGTTCTTCGGCTATAATGATAAAAAATTCGGCGCGAACAGTTTTTACAGCAATCTATTTCCGAATCAGTGGGAACACACAACAACAAAATTTTTAAACGGGTCCGTGGATTTTTCTCTTGGTGAGTTTACATTATCTCCTAAAATTTACTGGCGCAGAAATGACGATGACTTTTTCCTTGATCATAATAGACCCGACTGGAACAGGAATATTCACCAGACAAATTCATATGGAGCCGAGATTCAATCATCCATCAAAACAGAATTTGGAACAACTTCATTTGGCGGGGAAATCGGGAATGATCAGATTACAAGTTCAAACCTTGGAGAGCACTCACGCAATAAAGGCGGTGTCTTTGCAGAACAGGTCTTCGCGCCGTTCGAAAATTTCACCTCTTCCTTCGGCTTTTTTGTCTATAACTATTCCGGAATAGGATGGAAATTCTGGCCCGGCTTTGATATCGCGTACCGTTTAAGCGACCGCTCTAAAATATTCGCTTCCGCCGGCAAGGCTTTTAGAATGCCAACCTATACCGATCTTTATTATAAGAGTCCCGCTAACATTGGGAATCCTAATTTAACCTACGAAGAGACAACAAACTATGAAGTGGGATTTTCACTTCAGCAAAAAGTTTTTCAGACAGACATAAGCGTTTTTTTGAAGGATGGAAAGAACCTGATCGATTGGGTGCGTCCGAATAATCTCTCGCCATGGCAGGTTGAAAATGTAACCAGTGTTAAGACTTACGGTGCGGATATTAGTTTTTCTGTCAATATGATAAACTGGCTCGGTAACTCAGCATTCAAAAAATTGGAAGTGAGTTATGCTTACCTCACGGCCGATAGAACAGCCAGCAGCTTTGAATCGAAATATCTTCTCGATCACCTCAGGCATCAGCTGATTGCGGGCATAACAAATGATCTGCCTTTTGAAATTTCTCAGAACTGGTCTTTCCGTTTTCAGCATAGATTAAATCTCGGGTCTCAATTCACGGTTGATACACAGGTTCAAAAGAAAATTGGCGCCTTCGAAATAGTTCTCAGAGCGATAAATATTTTCGACCGGGTCTATTCCGATTTTTCCGGTGTGGAATTACCGGGAAGGTGGCTTAGTGCGGGATTGAAATTTTCCGTTAAGTAATTCGAGCGTAATCTCCATCGTCATTTAGAAGGAATCCCGAAACCGGGATAAACTCCGTGACTGAGAAATCTTATTACCCTTCTCTGCTAAAAGATTTCTCTCCTGATAAATCAGGATCGAAATGACAGAATATCGACTTACAACTTAAATACGAGAGCAATCGTTAACTGAACTTTAACAACTTTACCGTTCATTTTGCCCGGACGGAATCTTGAACTCCTGATGGCGGCAATTGCAGCCTCATCACAACCGCTGCCAATACCTTTAACAATCTCCGCTCTTCTGACCGATCCGGCTTCATCCACAAATGCTTTTACTATTACTTTACCTTCAACTTTGTCCCTGCGCGCATCCGGCGGATAAACTAACTTTTGCTGGATCGATTCAATTCCACCGCTAGGTTCGGGCATCATATCAACTGCTACGTAAAATGTCTCGTCTATAATTTCTCTCTTCACCTCAACTTTAGGAGGTTCCACTCTTACTTCTCCCGAGAGAGACGCAGATTCTTTCGGAATCTCAAACTCAACTATAGCTTCCCCCTTCTTCGCGGGAATCGGTTTACCAAAATTCGATTTTACCGCTTCAATTTTTTCCGCTTGAGGAATATTTTTTGTAATCGATGGCGGCGGACCAAGCTCGGCGTATTTCAGTATTTTAACCTGTACCGTTTCTTCTTCTTTCTCACGTGGCATGCATACAACAAAAACAATGATGATTACCAGATGCAGCAGTATTGCTGAAACCATCCCGGTCAGATAATTTTTATTGTAGATTCTCTTTAGCTCGAAGGCGCCGTAAACATTATTTTGATTTCCGGAAGTCAACTATTGGACAGTCTCATAAAAATTTCATGGCAAAGTTAGAGAGGGGGTGATTGATTAGCAATTGCAAAACAGGCACGGATAAACAAAGTCGAAGCACATGTCACGTCAAGCGAACTTGTGGCGAGCTCTGTCGAGCCAGTCGAGACACAATCCTCGTCTACGCTCGGAATGACTCGATTCAATGATAAAACAATTAATGTAGCATAGAAAACTAGTGGTTTTTGTTTTACTCTGAATGTGAATTGAAGAAGTGTGTCACACTGAGCGGAGTCGAAGTGTGGCATAGCTTTCCTCGTCTACGCTCGGAATGACTTTTTGTTTATGCGCAAAATTATAGACAGATCGATTAATTATCAACGCGAGTAAAATATTAATATTGAGGAAGCGAAAACACCAGGAATGAAGTCTGGAGGCTGTTTATTGTCACGTTGAGTCTAATATTAAACAGTACAAACTCCAAGACGCGCTGTCACACTGAGCGGAGTCGAAGCATAAACTCACATTCCTCGTCTCCGCTCGGAATGACCTGTTCTTTTCATGGCAAAGTTAGAGACGAAGTGATTGATTAGCAATTGTAAAACTGATAGAGGCATTGCAAAAGAAGAGCGAACCGGAGTTCGCTCTTCTTACTAAACTGGAAAGGTTAATACTCTATAGTTGTAGAGTAGGACAAGAGCGCATCGCTGTACAGACATTGTGAGCACCGACTGTTTCTCTCCTTTC
>CAYTUV010000032.1:0-39153 GCA_964441505.1 uncultured Melioribacter sp.
TATAAGAAATCAAATTTGTTCTCAGTATGAGTTGAACTAACACTAATTACATTCTCGAATATTGCCGGATAACTATTATTGTCTAAGTTAGCATTTGCCGAAGCAATGATAATATTTTTCTGCTTTGCTCTTTCACATACGGCATATAATGGATATAGCGCCTCGGATAATTTCGTACCTAAACTGAGATTTATTAAATCAACCCCGCAGTTAATAGCATAATTAATGGCGGCGACAATTATTCCTATACTCGTCTCTAAGCTTGAATTAAACACCTTGATCGGTATTATTTCAACTGCCGGCGCAATTTGTAAAATTATATCTATACAGGCTGTTCCATGTCCTAACTTGTCGAAATAATCATCGCCCTTCTCAAACACAAATCCTTCTTCGTCACCTATAAATGAGATCCCTTTAACAATTCGTGAATCTTCAGCAATAAATTTATCACACCCGCTATCTATTACTGCAATCTTTATCTTCTCACCGGATAAGGGACCAAATTCAGTTTTCAACCATTCAGGTCTTATCAAAGAAAAAGAACCGTTAAAATATTTTTTGTCTTCAGTAATCGGCATTAGGCTACAACCATTTCCTTATATTTTTTATTAGAACATTTATGATCTTGTCGCTGTCCTTTATAATCTTTGCCTCAATTGTAAAACCCCGTTTTAATTTATCGAAGCTCTTTTCATAATCGTGGATATTAACCGCTACATCAACCCGGTATAAACCATTTGCAACTTGACTTATTTTCTCTTTAGAAGGTTCCGCTGCGATATTTGTAATTTTACCCGGTATCGAAAAGAATTCATCGGCTAACTTCATTGCTTTCACTTCAATTTTAACAGAGTCACCAATCGAAAGTTCATAAACATCTTTTTCGCTTACATTCAGAACCGACTTCCAGCTATTTGTTTCACTGATTTCAAAAAGAGAACTCCCCTCATTTACAATAGCTCCAATCATATTCTCCAGATTCTCTGTAAGTAATTTCCCATCAAACGGAGCGAAGAACTTTGTTTTTGTTAAATACTCTTTTTGCCTTTGTATTAATTTCTCAAGTTGCTTCAGCTCTAATCTAACAGATTGTAATTCCAACTCTTTTAACCGAGTGCTTTGCTCTCTCGATCTATAATTATCTAACTCTGCTTCTGCTGATATTATTTCAGCGACTGCGTAGTCCATCGTGATATGAGTGCCTTGTTTATAATTTTTGATTAAGGAATCCGTTTGAGAACCGGGGAAATAATCATTGGCCTTCTGACGAAGGTTAGCTTTTGCCTTTAATAATTGAGCTTCGGCTTTTTTTCTATTTAATTCGATTTGATCAAGTTCAATAGGGAGTGATTTCTCTTTGATTTCATATTCAATTCTTTTTTTTGCTAAATCATCAATCGATCTTTCTAATTGATCGGTCACTTTAACCGAGTCGAATTGGACGAGCAGATCTCCCTTTCTAAAATTAGAACCGCTTTTGACAAAAATGTTTTTTATCTCTCCGCTCAAAGGACTGTGAATATATGCTAATCCGGATGGTTCAAGGTAACCGCCGGCATCAATAGTAATGTCTATTTTTACAGTAGTAATAATCAATAGCGCTGCTAAAAATAAAAATATAATTATGCCGAATGTTATAGTAATAACTTTAGAAACAATACTGGAAGAATATTTTGATTTAATATCCGGCAGTTCGTAAATATTCTTGTTTCTATTTTGTTTTTGTTCGGTCAGCATATTGATCTTATTTTTTTAGATTCTTAAATGACATCTCTCTTAAATTTCCAGTTAAGGAGAAATACATCTGTCTGTATAAATCACTCTGATTTAATAGTTCGTCATGCGTTCCCGTAGATTGAATCTTACCCGCCTCTAATATGCAGACTAAGTCGGCTATATTTGCGCAAGTCATTCTGTGAGTAACATATATAATAGTTCTTCCTTTCATAAAATCGAATAGATTTTTAAGCAGTTCTGATTCCGTGTTGATATCAATATTTGAAGTTGCTTCATCGAGAATTAATATTGGAGAGTTCCTCAAAATGGCACGTGCAATTGATACTCTTTGTCTTTGTCCACCTGAGAGTGTGCTTCCCCATTCCGAAACTTCGGTTTCATAATGTTCCGGAAGACTCTCGATCAGTTCATCAAGTTTGCAGATTCTAACTGCTTCGTGAACAAATTTTTCATCAACGTTCTCGAGACCAAGGGTTAGATTTTGCCACATAGTTCCTTTAATAATACTGAACTCCTGCCAAACGACCGATACCTGTTTCCTCAATTCATATATTTCCTTCTATGCGGAATATCTGTTCTCGGGGCCGGTCTTATAAACTTTCCGCGCTCCACTATCTTTTCTTATTATTCATATATCAATACTTTTCATAAGCTCATTTGCGATATTGGAACTTTCAAGCCGCATGATGCTTTCTTCAGCATTTCCGAAGCTTAGAAGATTTATACTCCCGTACCAAACAATTCGCTCATCTATCACTGCAAATTTCTGATGTATATTTGATTTGTATAATAAATTGACGCCTTCATTTTTCAAAGCATCAAAAGTATGTTGCAAAATTAAGCGGTCTCTTTCTTTGAAGTCTTCACATGGTCTTGTCATAATAATTACTTTAACATTATTACCTGCCGCTGTCTTTATATATTGAAGCATTTGTTCAACGCGTCTTCTTGTAACAAAAGGACTGACTATAAAAATTTCCCGCTGTGCATTTACAATGTCGTTGCTGTAAACCGGGAAAAAACTGTTCTTGTCAAAAATAAAATTTGCAGATTCCGCTGCAATTATTTCACCTTTCGTTTTGTATCCAAAGGAAGCGTAACCGTTAAGTCGTTTGTTATACATTTTCTCCAGCATTCTCACATGTGTATCAACATAATCAAACACTTGAACCTCATTTTTATTTTCATATAACCTATGAAGCCTGCCGACATATTGCTGCAAAGTGCCTTTCCATGAAACGGGCATCGCCAAAAACAAAGTATCAAGACGGGGTTCGTCAAAACCTTCTCCAATATACTTACCGGTTGCGACCAATGTTAACTGCTTTTCCGGAGGTATCTCAGATATTCTTTTTAATGTTTCCCTTGTTGCCTTTACTCCGATTTTTCCTGTCAGAGTTTTTACATCCGGTATTTTCTCACTTATCTTTTGTGTAAGCAATTCAACATGAGCGGTTCTTTCTGTTAACACAAGAGAGTTTCTGCCGCCTTCATAATTTTTTATTACATCATCAGTAATAAGTTGATTGCGCATTTCATTAACTGTTAATTCAGAATAAAGTTCTTGAATCGTAAATTGTTTTTCACCGGAAGCAGAATTTGCTGCATCTTTATCGAAAGGAATTCTAAAATTTGTAAATCTTGGAATAACGAAATGTTCAAAAGGTCTCTGTTCTGCTTGTTCTTTTGCATCAACTTTGAATCTTACATGTCCGCAATACATAAAAATAATTGGATGATGTCCGTCTAATCTTACCGGCGTTGCAGTTAGTCCATAAACATATTTTGCGTTAACATTTTTAAGTATTTGTTCAAAGCTAAAAGCCGGAACATGATGGCATTCATCAACAATCACCATCCCGTAATTTTTAACGCACTCTTTAACTTCTCCGTAAGGAGTCCTTCGGACATTTTCTCTATTTAAAGATTGCATGATAGCAACATCAACAATACCGGTTAAATTTTCTTTTCCGCCGCCGAGTTGCCCGATTAAGCTTTGGTTCTTCTTTCTCCCTCTCTTTTTTTCTGACATTGGCAACTCTTCGTTTACAATTAAAAACTCTGATAATTTAGTAATCCATTGTGACAGCAACTGCTGCCTATGGACTAACACAAGTGTATTTGTCTTTCGTTCGGCAATCATCTTTGCAGCAATTACGGTTTTGCCGAATGCTGTGGCAGCGGCTAATACTCCGTTATCATATTTTATCAATTCATTTATTGCTGTAAGCTGTTCGTCTCTTAAATTTCCATTAAACTCAACATTAATTTTTCTGCCATAATTAGTTTTATCCACGATTTCTATATCAACATCAAATTTATTTAATAAACTTTCTACATCTGCTTCGCAGCCTCTTGGCAAACAAAGATATTCATCTGTTTCATCAGAACATGAGATAATTCTCGGCTTGTTGTAAGTAAGCATACGCATCGCTTGAGCTTTGTAAAACTCAGGGTTTTTAAAAGCAGCTAACCGTTTTAAATTATTTAACGCTCTTTGGGAAATGCCGGTCTTTGAAGCATATAACATATTTGCTTTTACAAGATTAACTTTATTCGGGAAATCATCTCTTGTAATAAAAACTTTCGGGATTTTCTCCCATGGTTTCGGACTTTCTTCATCATCTCTTCTCAGCGCTCCTAATTCGTTTCCATTCACGGTAGTAGACAGTTTTGCTATTAATGTTCCGACTTTATCTTCTGATAATTGTTTTATTGAACTCAGAAATTCCCACTGGTCTGAATACGGTTTAAAATATTCATCGATAAAAACGCTGTTACCTTTTTTTCTTGCCGCCATTTGCAGAGGAAGAGCAATCAAATTTCCAAAGCCGCCTTTTGGCATTGTATCTTGATTAGGAAAAAATCTGTCGTAAGATTTGAATTTGATTTCATGTCTTTTGTTCATTGAATAGGTAAGTAAAGATGTCCCAAATTTTCTAGCTAAAGCGGCGGATATTGGCTCATCAAAGAAGAACCAAATATGAGCGCCATTCCCGGAACGCGAACGTTCAACTGCAAAAGAAATATCAAACTCCTTACATACATTTCTCAATAGGGAAATATCTTTTTCCCATCCTTCATCATCAAAATCGATAGCTAAGAAGTAACAAGTTTCATCAAGTTGCATTGGATAAATACCTGCAACTATGTTTCCTTTTAAATGTTCTTCAATAACTTTTTCATTTAAAATCTCAAAAGATTTATTGGTGCATTCAGAACATTTTATCTTTGGTTTGCTGCATACTCCGATTTTCCATTCATTTGAACAGGCTGGCGCATATCCCGATTTGCCTTCTTTATTTTGCCATCTTTTAGCATAGACATCATCTCTCCCTTTAAAGAGTGACGCGAACAGTTTTATTCTTTCATTGGATTTGCTGTTTTGATTAATTGCAGAAATATGTTTCGACTGATTTGGAATGTCCAAAAGGTTTTTTGATGAGATTTCCCCTTTATCATCTGCAATAACAGCAGCAGGTATCTCCATTTTGCTTGTGATTTCGCTTGTGATTTCGAAAGAGGGATTACGAATTTTAAGCTGTGCCTTTAATCTTTTATTCTCAGCTTTTAATTTATCATTTTCAATGAGTAAGGACTGATATTTATTTAAAAGAGATAAATCATTCATGAATTAGCAATTGCTGATCATTTACGGTTTTAGCATCATGTCCGTTTTTAATTAGCAATTCAGCAATTTCAATTGGCAAGTTTTCGTCTATTTTAAATTTCATTTTTTATGCTGATAAAAGAACTAATCTCTCGCGGGATAATTCTGCTGCGTACGATATTGCTGCTCTAACATCTTCATAAGTTAGTGAAGGATAACTTTTTAATATTTCTGTCTTGCTCATACCTTCGGCTAAATTGTCAAGTATTATAGATACCATTATCCTACTCCCTTTAATACATGCTCTACCATGACATACAAGCGTGTCAACAGTTATTCTTTCTCTCCAATTCATAATGGTCTCCAAAATAAAAGTGATTATTTTTTATACTCTAAAAACATTTATCATCGTCTGATCTTCTTCTAATTTACAATTAGAAAAATAATTTAACAAGTAATCTTTCTATTATAATCATGATCAAATCAAATAGCCTTAAAACCCGGGAAGCTTGAATTTCATAGTTACTTCGCCGGTTTCACGATTTACGGTTATTCCTTTTCCTTCCGTAATTAATTCTTTACCGGTAGCCATTTTAAATATGCCGTTCAAAAATTGCATCCCTTGATTTAAAGTGGTTTCAATTTCCTGAGGTTCGGGAACCGGTTGTTTAGCAGCAATCTTTGCAATGTTGTTAGTAGCCTTTTCTTCGGTGTGTACAGCTTCATCAATCAATTCATCGGAATCATCTTCCGAATGATTGCGATTCGCTCCTTCGCGGGAATCCGTCCCTTCGGGGGAGGATTCCCAAACTGCATATACAATTTCCTCCGGAGTTTCCGCCGTTGATTCTTCAATTGATATAGAAGATACTTCAGTAGGCTGGATCATCTTTTGAACTTGCTCAATAAATGTAGATCTTCCCTTGGATGCAAAATCTACTTCCTCCGTTAAGTTGGCATTATTTAATACCGCATTGAATAAAGCTTCTTTAACAACTATTCCGTTTGCGATATTATGTTCAATGCTGTTAAGAGCAACCATATTAACCGCCGTTAATTTTGGACTTACCTGACCGATGCGATTTATTCGCCCAATTCTTTGATTCTTTTTTGCCGGGTTCCATGGCAAATCAAAATTGATAACCGTATCGGCAAACTGTAAGTTTAATCCTGTGCCGCCCGCTTCCGTAGAAAGGAACACAAGCGTGTCCGGGTTATTTGCAAATTCATCTATCAGCAGACCTCTTTTTTTTACCGGCACATCTCCCGAAAGAGTAACGTATTGAATGCCGTTCGTCTTTAACATCTTACCGATTAAATGCAGCATTGTTTTCCATTCAGAAAAGATTATCACTTTCCTTTTCCGATTTTTAATATTCAACTTTTCCAAAAGTATCGTCTCTAATTCCTCTAATTTTGGAGAGTGATTTGTTTCCTTGTCGATCAGAAAAGTTGAGTCACATACCATTCGCATGCTGGTAAGAATTTGCTGGATGCGCTGCATGTCGTAAACAGTTTTATGCTTTTTATGCAGAATCGGAGCCAGCGATCTTGCAAGCCCGGCATGAATTTCCGCCTGCGCAGCGTGAAGCTCAATTGGCACCATCACTTCTTGCACTGCGGGCAGCTCTTTCAAAACATCTGCCTTCTCCCGTCTGATAACATGATCGGCTAATTTATTTTTTAGCTCCTGTAAATTATAATAGCCGGTTATCTGGTTCTGCTTCTCCTTATCGAAATAACAATGGTTCATTGAAAATTCCCACTGGGGAGCTAATACTTCGGGATCAACAAAATTCATTATCGAATACAAATCCAGCAGCTTGTTTTCAAGCGGAGTTCCGGTAATTACCAAAGAATGTTTTTTCGGTATTGATTTTACTGCGTAGGATGTTTTCGTATCGTAGTTTTTTATTTTTTGCGCTTCATCAAGTATTATCATGTCGGGCGGGTACTGATGAATAACGGTAATATCGCGCATTACGGCTTCGTAATTAGCAATGAAAAAGAACCCATCGGCGCTTTTGTAAAAGGATTGCCTATCGCTTCGCATACCTTCAATGATAACTGCCTTTTCGCCGGTAAAGCGTTCGATTTCTTTTTTCCACTGGTACTTTAGAGATGCCGGACAGATGATCAAAGTTTTGTTTATGCCGTAAATATCTTTTTTCAACATAGCAACGGCAATTGCTTGAAGAGTTTTTCCGAGGCCCATTTCATCGGCAATAATATTTCCCTTTTTAAATAAAGAAAATAAAATACCCTCCTTTTGATAATCGAACAGCTTAGCTTTAATTTTAGAAAAATCCGGAGTTATCTTTTCACTTAGATGCTTGAGCGACTGCTTCTCAAAATATTTATCAATTTTTTCATTTACTTCCGGGCGGATTAAAATTGATTTGAATTCTCCCGCTTGATCAATGAACTTTAAGAATTCAGAATATTTTTCCGGCATAATATATTGGCTGCCATCAAAGTATTTATGAATCAACAAATCAATTTCCGGCGAAAGCTGCCGTTCATAATAATAAGTGATGTTATAATTGTAATGTGGGTCGCAATAAATTTCAACTACAGGATAATCTTGATTGGTTAACGCTTTTGAGTTTTTATATTTCTTATTCAAGTGGTCAGAGGCAAAAATCAAATGCTTGCACGTTCCAAGCTTGTTGGTCTTAAAGTCGGGACACGAGCAGTAGCCGTTGCCTGTTGCGAAATCTCTGATGGTAATTTCATAAATTCTTCCTTCCCCGGTTTTGATTTTATGAAAGCCGTGAATATTTTCAGCCAAGCGGATTTCAAATTTCTCTTTAGCAGCTTTTTCCTGCCGTTCCTTCAATACCCGTTTTATCATCTCCTTTTTTGTAAACTGACTACTCCCGGAAGATGATTTACTTTTTTCCTCTTCAAATTTCATTTTAAGCATAATAAGTGCAGCGGCAGAGTGCTGGCAGCAATCCAAATGTGAGGTGCAATTGCATTGAAACGACAGCCCGCCTCGCTTGAGATTAGATCTTTCGCTCGGCGAAGCGGGCCCGCCTTGCGAAGCAGATTTCTTTTCCGCTTGTGAAATTGTTACATTAAAATCATCAAAGCGGTCTTCCACCATAAAGTTAAATTTATTGCCGGACTCGCTGGTGAGTGTGCACATTTCATTGTCGATTAAACTTTGTCCTCTGCGATAAACTGTTTCTGATTTGACATACTTTTCTTTTATTTCAAGAATGTCCGGTACAGTAAAATTGAATTTCATATTTACACCTTTGATGATGATAAAAAATTTCGGAATGAAATAACTAAATTCTGCTCTCTAAAAATCAAAATTACATTTTCATTATTAACGAATCAAATATGATTTATTATATTCTTATAAACTTGCTAACAATTTTTGCTTGATTGAAAAAATAAAACTATTTTCTCCATAGAGAATTTTATCATTTAGAACTGATCCAAGATTCGGACGGTTACTTTTAATTGTAAATTTTTTAAAGGACTTGATCCGTGGGACAGGTACCTAACCAAATAGACAAACCGAAATACCTAATCGTTGGCAACGGACGGCTTGCCAGACATTTCCTCCATTACTTTGATCTACTCGGAGTATCTTATATTCAATGTGTCCGCGAAAATTTAAATGAGTTCGTTAAACTTTCTAACCAGTCTGACAAGCATGGATCGGTAGATCGAATTTTGTTGTTGATTCGAGACGATCAGATAGAAAATTTTATACGCGAGTATAAAAGTAAGATTGCGCCTCAATCAATTTGGATTCATTGTTCCGGCGTTCTATCAATTGAAGAAGCAGAAAGCGCTCATCCGCTTGCAAGTTTTTCAGAAGTTTTATTCGACCTCCGGTTTTACAAATCAATTCCCTTTGTAACTGAAAAGGGAAGGAAAAATTTCCACGAATTGTTTCCGCAATTACAAAATCCCAGCTTCGAGATTTATAAAGAGGAAAAAGAACTTTATCATGCATGGTGCAGTATTGCCGGAAATTTTACAACGATCTTGTGGCAGAATTTTTTTAATTATCTAGAAGATGATTTACTCTTGCCGAGCCAGGCTGCGCATCAATTCCTTGTCTCTATTTCAGAAAATCTCATTAAGTCGAATAATCCGCTTACCGGTCCGTTAAAAAGAGGCGATGCAAAAACAATCGAACGACACTTGCGTCAACTGAAAAATTCTCCGCTTGAAGACGTCTATAAATCCTTTATAAAACTTTTTGAGAAGAGCAAGCGATGAAAACAATTCAAGATTTTCAGATAATGAAAAATGAGAAGAAAAAAATTTCTCTCGTTACGTGTTACGATTATTGGTCTGCTCAGATTATTGATGAAAGCGATATAGATGCGGTATTAGTTGGTGACAGCGCTGCAATGGTTATGCATGGTTTCGAAACTACTGTGAACGCTGAATTAGAAATGATGTGTTACCACATTGAAGCAGTTAAACGCGGATTGAAAAATAAATTTCTCATTGGAGATTTACCTTTTCTTGCTCATAGAAAAAATCTTAGTTACTTGATGGAATCGGTTGATAGATTTATGAAGGCAGGTGCGCAAGCGGTTAAGATTGAAGGAGCCGATGGCAATCTTGAAATGATTGAACATCTTGTTAAATCCGGCGTGCCCGTGATGGGGCATCTCGGTTTAACACCTCAATCTGTACATATACTTGGCGGTTTTAAACTGCAAGGTCAAGATGAGATTTCATCTGAAAAACTCTTAAATGATGCTCGTCTACTTGAAGGAGCCGGTTGTTTTTCCATTGTCATGGAGATGGTTCCTGCAGAATTGGCAAAGAGAATTACAGACACTATTAATATACCTACCATAGGTATTGGCGCAGGTCCACACACAAGCGGACAAGTTCTGGTACTTATGGATCTGCTGGGTTTATCGAAAGGATTTAATCCAAAGTTTTTACGAAAGTATCTAAACGGTTTTGATATTTTAAAAGAAGCGCTGAACAATTATAATATTGATGTCAAAGAGAAAAGATTTCCAGATTTAAAAGAGAGTTATTGATGACTAAAATTATAAAATCAGTTAGTGAGTGGAGACAAATTGCGGAATCGGCAGAGTTAAAAGGAAAGAAAATTGGGTTTGTTCCAACAATGGGTGCTTTACATGCCGGGCATGAATCTTTAATAAAAAGATCCGTACAAGAAAACGATAGGACTGTTGTAAGCATTTTTGTTAATCCAACTCAATTCAATGATCCGAAAGATTTTGGAAACTATCCGGTTACTTTCGATGAAGATATACAATTGATAGAAAAACTAAATGCCGATTTTCTTTTTTATCCAAGCGCGTATGAAATTTATGCGGATAATTTTTCTTACCGTATAGAAGAAAATGAACTGAGTAAAATTCTATGCGGCGCTTTTCGTCCCGGGCATTTTGAAGGAGTACTAACGGTTGTGTTGAAGTTGTTAAATATTATTCAACCGGATCGAGCATACTTTGGAGAGAAAGACTATCAGCAATACAAATTAATTGACGGAATGTGCAGAGTTTTCTTCTTAAACGTTGAAATTATTCCTTGTCCTACTGTGCGTGAAGACGATGGTCTTGCTATGAGTTCCAGAAATCTTCTACTTAAATCTGAAGAGCGCGCGCACGCAGTTAATTTTCCAAAGCTGTTACAATCAAATAAATCGCCGCAGCAAATCAAAACTGAGTTAGAAAATCTTGGTTTCAAAGTAGACTACATTGAAGAAATTGAAGGCAGAAGATTTGGTGCGGTTCACCTTGGAAAAGTGAGGTTGATTGATAATGTCAAAATATAAAATTCTTTTCGGTATCACAGGTTCTATTGCTGCATATAAAAGTGCATACTTGATTTCGAAACTTCTGCAGAATGATTTTGAAGTGAAAGTTATTGCTACAGAAAACGCACTAAAATTTATCGGCAAGGCAACACTTGAAGGGTTAACCGGTCATTCTGTCTATACCGATTCTTTCGCCGAAGGCGGGATGATGGATCACATCAATCTTGTAAAGTGGGCTGATTTGGCAATTGTTTGTCCGGCATCGGCAAATACAATAAACAAAATGGCAAACGGAATTGCAGACAATCTTCTGACTTCGTTATTTCTAGCACACGATTGGACAAAGCCGTTTCTCATTGCACCTGCTATGAATACGTTGATGTACCAACATCCGGCAACTCAAAGCTCGTTAAAAAAACTTGAAGAGTGGTGTGTTAAAATTTTGCCAACTGCTGAAGGTTACCTTGCTTGCGGCGATATCGGCAGAGGAAAACTTCTTGATCAGGATGAAATTTTTGAGCATATCCGCGCGGCTCTTCAAAATAGATATGAGGATTTATCCGCAAAACTCAGAATACTTATTACGGCCGGAGCCACAAGAGAAAATATTGATGGAATAAGATTTATCTCTAATCTTAGCACTGGTAAAACCGCATCATTAATGGCAGATCATTTTTTAATTAAGAATCATAATGTGACTTATCTGCACGCTGCGGGCTCATCTTTACCTCAACATAAATGTGAGCGTGTAGAATTTTCTTCTTTCGAGAATCTCCAAGATCAATTAAGGACTCTCCTAAATCAAAACGAATATGATTCGGTTATTCATTTAGCTGCAGTGAGCGATTACTCATTAGACTCTGTTGAGATTGATGGGGAAAAGTATCCCGCTCCGATAACTCAAAAAATTGATTCCGGCAGCGATAATATGCAAATGAATCTTAGAAAAAATCCAAAGCTGGTGGATAGTATAATCAAACATTCCAAAAATAAAAATCTCTCTCTTGTTGCTTTCAAATTCACAAATACAACCGATGAAAAACTAAAAGCCGAAGCTGTTGAAAAACTATTCCAACATTCAAATTGCTCTTTAGTTGTTCTGAATGATTTGAGTGACCGCACCGAGAATGATATTCAAACCAACTTTAAGATTTATAGCAGTAAAAATGAAGTAGCTTCATGCGGCAACGCTGCAGATTTAGCAAAAGAAATTGAATTACTTTTAATAAAAAATCGAAAGGAAAGTTAAATGATTCTCTGTCTGGATGTAGGCAATACACAAATCCATGGAGGCGTTTTTAAAGGGGAAGAAATTATAACTCAATTCAGAAAAACGTCACGCCAGCAATTCTCCTCCGATGAATTTGGCGTTTTTCTTCGTGGTGTACTGAGAGAAAATGATATTGATCCGGCAATAATAAAAGATATTTCCATTTGCAGTGTCGTGCCCGATATAAATCATTCACTCGGCAGTGCATGTGTAAAATATTTCAGTACAGAACCATTCTTTTTAAGACCGGGAGTTAAGACCGGTCTAAAAATAAAGTATCGTAATCCGTTGGAGGTTGGCGCTGATAGAATTGCGAATGCAATTGCCGCAACTCATCTCTATCCAAATAAAAATTTAATTGTTGTGGATTTTGGCACGGCGACCACATTTTGTGTAATCAGTAAAGCAAAAGAATATCTTGGCGGAATTATACTTCCGGGAATTCGAATCTCGATGGAAGCGCTCGAAAGCAAAACTGCTCAGCTTCCTACCGTTGAAATAAAAAAAACTGATGAAGTTGTAGGAAAATCCACGGTGGAAAGTATCCAATCCGGATTATACCACGGGCAAATTGGAATGGTCAGAGAATTGAAAACAAAAATCGTTAATGAAGCATTTCAGGATGAAGATCCAATTGTAATTGGAACAGGGGGCTTTTCGCGCTTATTTGAAAACACTCATCTCTTTAACGATATTATACCAACTTTAGTTTTGAGTGGTTTATACAGAGCCTATTTAATGAATATGAAACGGCAAGAGGACTGAAATACCATAGTTAAATTCAATAAAAAAGGAATTTTTAGAACCACCCTAAAGAGATATACTGGCTTAAAGGTCATTTTCTACCAATTTAAATTTGCGGCATCGGGCTTGTTTTCCTATTTTTGCAAGCCAAATGTTAAAGAAAATAATTATAGCAATAGACGGTCCCGCCGGTTCAGGCAAAAGTACTGCTGCTAAAAACATTGCACAAAACCTCGGATTCATATATTTGGATACGGGTGCGATGTATCGCGCAATCACTTTTCTTGCTCTCCGTAACGGAATTGCCGAAAATACATCAGCTATTATTGAGCTGACACGAAAGATCAATTTAAAGCTAAGATTCGAGAATGGTGTTACCAGAGTTTTTGTTGATGATGAAGAAGTAACAGAACAGATTAGAAGTGCAGAGGTAAATGCAAAAGTAAGCGACATCAGCAAAATTCCCGAAGTACGTACAGAACTTGTAAAGATTCAAAAGAAACTTGGTGATGAAGGTAATATTGTTGCTGAGGGAAGAGATGTTACTACTGTCGTTTTTCCAAATGCCGATTTGAAAGTTTTTCTTACAGCGACAATTGATGTGCGAACCAGAAGAAGACTGAAAGAATTCCAGGATAAGAATTTTCAAATTACTTATGATGAAGTGAAAGAGAATCTCGAAAAGAGAGATAAGATAGACAGCGGTCGCGAAGTTTCTCCTTTGCGGAAAGCTGAGGATGCTATAGAATTTGATAATTCCGCTCTTACTCCCGAACAGGATTTTGATTATTTGCTGGAAAAAATTAAAGAAGTTCTTAATAAGTGAAGGAATCACTGAGTGACAAAAGAACTGAGTGCTTGAGGTAAAAAATTTTAGCTAAATGCTGATTGCTAACAGCTAATAGCTTTAAGAGACCATCACAAAAAACTGATGTATAACTAAACCAAAACTGCAAAGACTTCCCTGATGGTGGAATGATCGAAGCAGAGTAAGACAAGCAGGAGTTCAGATGTTCGAACAAGAAAAAGATACTCCCAAAAAAGTATCTAAAGTAAAAAAGGAAAGATTCATTAATGAAGATGAATACTCTCCCGAAGATCTAAAAGAGTTATCAAAACTTTATGCCGATTCATTTCGTGAATTTAAAGAAGGTGAAATAGTTACCGGAAAGATAGTTGGCATAAACGCAGATAACGTAATAATTGACGTCGGTTTCAAATCAGACGGTTCAATTTCAAAAACAGAATTCAATTCAACAGACGAAATTAAGATCGGCGAAAGCGTTGATATCGTTATTGAAAGTGTTGAAGATGAAGATGGTAATCTGATCCTTTCGAAAAAGAGAGCGGACTTCCTCAAGATTTGGGGAAGAATTATGGACTCATTCGAAAACGAAAAAATCCTTGCCGGAAAAATTCTTAAGCGTATTAAAGGCGGAATGGTTGTTGACCTGCTCGGAATTGAAGCATTCTTACCGGGTTCGCAAATTGATATTCGCCCCGTGCGCGATTTTGATGCATTCGTTGGTCAAACAATGGATTTCAAAATTGTGAAAGTAAATGTTCCTACAGAAAATATCGTTGTATCTCACAAAGTGCTTATCGAAGAAACAATTTCCGATCAACGTAAAGAAATTCTTGATAAACTCGAGAAGGGACAAATTCTTGAAGGTACCGTTAAAGCAATTACAGATTTCGGTGTATTCATCGATCTTGGCGGTGTTGATGGTCTTGTTCACATTACAGATCTAAGCTGGGGAAGAATTAATCACCCTAGCGAAGTTGTTAAACTTGATGAGAAAATTAAAGTTGTTGTTACAGATTTCGAAATGGAACGCAAGAGAATTTCACTTAGCTTGAAACAACTCTTACCGCATCCATGGGAAAAGATCGAGGATAAATTAAAAATTGGTGATAAAGTTGCCGGACGTGTTGTGTCTCTAACAGATTACGGCGCTTTTATAGAAATCGAAAAGGGTATTGAAGGATTGATCCACATCTCTGAAATGAGTTGGACACAGCATATCAGTCATCCATCCCAGTTTGTCTCTATGGGACAAATTGTTGAAGCAGTTGTATTAAGCCTGGATAAGAGCGACAAGAAAATTTCTCTTGGTATGAAACAGTTAACGCCCGATCCATGGTCAGATTTATTGAAAAAATATCCTGTCGGTTCACAGCATCAGGGTATAGCGCGCAACTTAACAAACTTCGGCGTGTTCGTTGAACTTGAACCAGGTATTGACGGCTTAGTTCACATTTCCGATTTATCATGGACCAAGAAAATCCGCCACCCCGGTGAAGTTGTTAAAAAAGGGGATAAAATTGATGTTGTAGTTCTTGGAGTTGATACTGATTCGAGAAAAATTTCTCTTGGTCATAAACAGATCAACGAAAACCCATGGGAAAATTTTGAGAAAGAATATGCTGTTGGAAAGAAAGCGGAAGGTAAGATTGTCCGCATCATAGAGAAAGGATTGATTGCTGAACTTTCACTTGGTGTTGATGGATTTATTCCTGCTACACAACTTTCTCCGGCTAAGATTAAAAACCTTTCTTTCTGTTTCCCGATCGGAACAAAGTTGGAAATGAAAGTTGTTGAGTTCGACAAAGAGAATAAGAAAATTGTTCTCAGCGCACTTGCAGCTTTGAAAGAAAAATCTGATGAAGAAATCGCGCAATACATTGCCGACTTTAAGTTGGAAAAAGTAACGGTTGCTGAGGTTCAGGCTGCCGATGCTGGTAAGTTCGATTCTTCTGATTTTAATTTGTATGAAGATAGTAAACCTCAGTCGCAGAGAGAAAGTAATCGTCCTGTAGCGGTTGAAGACGAAAAGAAAGAAACAACTGTCTAAGCTATCAGCATTCAGCTATTAGCTTTCAGTAAAAATATTGGGCTGTGTTTAATCAAATATGTTATTATGTTTGAATTAGATGCAGCCCATTTTATTGTGAGATTTATTAACCGTTTTTGAAGATTATGCTTCTGCTTGTATTCATGCTCTTGCTCTTGAACTTACTCTTTTTGCTATCAGTTTCTAGATCAGGATTAAGATTATGATCAAGAGCAAGAACTGGAGTAAAGGTAGTAATGTCATCCAAAGTTGCATTCCATACATTAGGTTGTAAACTGAATTTCGCGGAAACCTCCACAATCGGTAATCAATTTTTGAAACGTGGTTTCGATATTGTTGATTACGATGATAAGGCGGATGTTTATGTAATCAACACTTGCACTGTTACAGATAATGCAGATAAGGAATGTCGGCAAGTTGTCCGGCGCGCGCTCCGTAATAATCCGAAAGCGTTTGTTGTTGTTACAGGATGTTACGCCCAACTTCGTCCCGATGAAATTGCCAGGATAGAAGGTGTTGATGCTGTTTTAGGAAGTAACGAAAAATTTAATCTTTTTTCCTATCTGGAAAATTTTGAGAAAAAAGAATTATCATGTATCCATGTATCGCCAACTGAAGATTTGAATTCCTTCAACTCATCTTTCTCAACAGATGCTGATAGCCGTACACGTGCATTCTTCAAAGTGCAGGACGGATGCGACTACAAATGTTCCTTCTGCACTATCCCATTAGCAAGAGGGAAAAGTAGAAGCGCCAAACCGGAAGAAGTTTTAAGCGAGTTCAAGGATTTATTGAAAGCCGGATACAAAGAAATTATACTCACCGGCGTAAATGTTGGAGATTACGGAAATTCTTTTTCTCGTGATCATGCTCTTGATCTTAATCTTGATCGAAAAGAAGAGCAAGAAATGGAAATTGATCTTTATTCATTATTGAAGATGATGCTTAAAGTTGAAGGAGATTACAGAATTAGAATCAGTTCAATTGAACCAAATTTATTGACCGATGAGATATTAGATCTGGCGGCAAACGATAGTAGACTGTGCAATCATTTTCATATTCCATTGCAAAGCGGTAGTTCAAAAATTTTGAAATTGATGCAGAGACGTTACAGAGCTGACGATTACAGAAATTTAATTTCTAAAGCCCACGACCGGATTGATGATCTTGCAATAGGTGTTGACGTTATTGTAGGATTCCCCGGCGAGACGGAAGATGATTTTTTAGAAACTTATAATTTTCTTAAGGATCTTTCAATATCGTATCTGCACGTATTTACATACTCGGAAAGGCCAAATACAAAAGCGATTGAAATGCCGGATCAAGTTGATGTTGTTGAGAGAAAACGGCGTGCGAACATGCTGCGGATTTTAAGTGAGAAGAAACGCTACGAGTTTTATCGGAGTATGATCGGTAAAAAACTGAATACCCTGTTTGAGTATGAAAATCACGATGGATATATGAAAGGCTTCTCCTCGAACTATGTAAGAATAAAAACACTATACAATTCGGAAATAATTAATAAATTTGTTCAGGTAAAAATTTTGGAGGTTGATGAAAACATTTGTACGGCAGAGAACATCTCAATTAATGAATCGTTAAAACTATCAGCAGGATTAAAATGAAAAATATCATCTCTCTTGTTGTACTTATGTCATCAGTTTTAATTGCCCAAACAAGCGAATCTAAAAGTCTCATCGAATTGAAACAGCTATCAGCGGTCAGCTATCAGCAATCAGCCTCCAGTATCCAGCATCCAGTATCAAGTATCCAGTATCAAGTACCTAGTATCAAGAAGAATCCCGCACTTGCAATTTTGTATTCTATGGTTCTACCCGGCATGGGTGAGTTGTATGCAAATGCATACGAAAGTGGTAAATATTTTACAATTGCCGATGGTGTTTTATGGAGTGTCTTTACCGGATTCACAGTTTACGGAAATCAGCAGGAGAGTAACTATAAGAGTTTTGCTGAATCCAAAGCCAGTGTTAAACTTGATGGAAAGGATGCCGATTATTTTGCTAATGTTGGTGCCTATTTAAATCTGGATGATTATAACACTTCGATGGAATTAAACCGCCGCTTCGAAAATACTTACAAGGCATCAACTCATTATTGGAAATGGTCTGGTGATGACCAGAGAAAAGAATACCGCTCGATGTGGACTTCAAGTGAATCTGCATTTACAAATGTTCGTTTTGTAGTTGGCGCATTAATTTTGAATCGTGTGATAAGTGCAATCAATGCAGTAAGACTAGTGTCTGCCTACAATAAAAATCTCGCACAAGAAATGAGCTGGAATGTTTCTGTCGGAGTTGAGAATCATCCCACTTTACCTCCATCCATTAAATTTAATTTTGTGAAAGCATTTTGATACCATCATTGATTTATTAAAAGTATATTTCGTATGAAAAGTAAGGAATTGATAAAATGAATAAAATAGACACACAAGATCTTAATCTAATTATTAAGCTAAAAGAATTACTCAAAGAAAAATATGGTCTCTTAATAACTTCTATTTATTGTTACGGTTCAAGAGTTACGAAAGGGAACAAAGACAGTGACTTCGATATCCTTATTCTAACTGAAAAAACATTAAACTGGCAAGACCAAAGAAAAATAAAAAATGAGGTATATGATTTTGGGATTGAAAATGATCTAGTATTCGATCCAAAGATTTTCAGCTTATATCAGTTCGAAAATCAATTATCCTATCTGCCTTTTGTACAAAATGTTAAGGCAACCGGAATAATAATATGAAGATAAATGGAAATATCATTGAAATTATCACTTACAGGAGAGACAAAGCTTTTGAAACTTTAGAGGATGTTCAAAAATTATTAAAGGATAATATGTTGGCTCTCGCAATGAATAGAGTTTATTATTCTAGATTTTATATCGTCAGCGCTTTATCTCTACTTGATAAGAAAAAATTTTCAAAACACAAAATGCTTATTGGTTACTTTAGGGCACTTCTAAAAACTTTTGTTCTTAAAAATTTCACGCTAAGAATGCAAAGAAAACGCAAAGAGCGCAGAGAAAATTGTAGTTTTTAGAAGTGCCCTTTAATAAAGAATATTTGAAAAGCGCGTTTGTTGATAGAAAGTTAGGGGGAATATTAAACGATTCTTATGAAAGACGAAATGCTCTTGATTATCATGATTTTGCAACTGTTACGAAATCTGAGATAAAAGAATATTTAATGAACATGAAAGATTTTGTAAAAGAAGTTGACAAAATTATTCAAGAAAAAATAGCTAACGTGAAGATCAAGTGAATCTGCATTTACAAATGTTCGTTTTGTTGTGGGTGCTTTGTTATTGAATCGGGTTATAAGTGCGATAAACGCAGTTAGATTGGTCTCGGCATACAATAAAAATATTTCACAAGAAATTAGCTGGAATATTTCTGTTGGTTTGAATAATTATCCTACATTACCTACTTCCATTACATTTAATTTTGTAAAATCATTTTGATACCATTATAAATTTTAAAACAAAAAAGGGCTGCAACCGCGCAGCCCTTGATAAAAAAATAATTTTACAAAGGAACTACATCTCCAGGATAGAGCACACCCCAAGCAATACTGTTACTTGGAGAACTTTCACTGCCATCTGAAAAAATTGCTGTAACATAATAAGATGCAAAATCAACACGACCTGGTAAGAATTCTGAAAATGTTGGCAGCAAATACGGGTAATCATAAACGTCGGTTGCGCTCCCAACATTATTCGCCCCTTCATTAAGCGTGCCTTGTATCATACCAGTTCTATATACTCTATAGCTAACTGCGCCCGGTACACTGCTCCAAGAAAAGTGTACCCATTGGTTTGAATAATATGAGCCACTTGTTATTGTAGGGGGTGGCGGTGGAAGTACATTAATTGTGAACTCAAAAGCTCCTTCGGAATGTACTGAAGGAGTAGTTTGGCCACAATAAATCATCATTAATTTTTTGGTAAATGTAAATGTATGAGAACCAATATCATTGACACCAGGAATCCAAGATAAAACTCCAGTATATTGGTCGACAGTCATAGAAGTATTGCCTGCATTTAAAAAATATTCAAACCATTTTGATGTATTACATGGGTATAAATCTGTTAATCGAATACTGCAATACTCACCATTTAGTGACGATCCAACATAAATAGATGTGGGGCCAAAATAGAATTGGCCAAATGTAGTAAAATTTGAGATTACAAATATTAGCAGGAATGAAATCAACAATTTTTTCATATTAAACTCCCATTTTGAACTGATAAAAATAATTTTTCTTTTAAACAAAATTGTTATTTGTAAAGATGATTGGAATATTAAGGTGAGAAACCTTCCCCAGAAAAACAATTAGCAAATTATTTACTGCTCAGAACCTCTCAATAATTTTTTAATAAAAGTTATTTAGAATTAATAAAAATAGACGATTAAGGTGAGCAACCTTGCCTGAAAAATACATCTAATCAATAATTTTCTGCTCGGGACCACCTGCAGATTTTGTATTGCCCAGTTATTTAGTAAATCTATTTTAATATATACATAAGATCCTTAAAGTCAAATGTAAAAATTGTAATCTATTGGAATTTTTTCATCCGGTGTTTAGAAGCATTTTAAGTAAAATATTAATAGTAGTAAACCAGTTGTGTGAATTAGAAAAAATAATTTAAACGAAAACGGCAAGAAAAGTGTTAGTGAAGTAGCAAACAAACACCAACAACTTTTCACGAGGCCGTTTATGCATAATATAAAAAACACTTTTGATAAATTTCACAAAATTATTTTGGAAATACTTCAACCAGATATCGATAAGCAAGGTAATTTCATAAAACCAGGTGTCGTTCCGAAGTTTTCCGACACAGAAATTATTGCCTTAAGCCTTGCAAGTGAATGCTTATCGATTGATAGTGAAAATTATTTGTTCGGGAAACTAAAGACAGAATACAGAGATGAATTCCCAAACTTAATAGACCGTAGCCAATATAATGTCAGAAGAAGAAAGTTGTTGCAACGAATAGAATTTGTAAGAGATAAAATGGCAACCAAACTCATAAGTCAAGAAAATATATTCATCGTTGATTCCATGCCGGTAGAAGTCTGTAAACTTTCTCGTTCTAGGCGTTCCAAAGTGTGTAAAGAAGATTTTGAAACAGCTCCGGACAAAGGTTTTTGTTCAGCACAAAACAGTTACTATTATGGTTACAAACTTCATGGTATTTGTTCGGCAAATGGTATTTTTAACTCTTTCGACTTAACAAAAGCTTCAGTTCATGACATTCACTATCTGCAAGATGTAAAAGAACAAATCAGTAATGCTCACTTGCTTGGAGACAGAGCTTATCTATCAGAGAAAGTCCAGATAGATCTTTTCTCTCATGCCAATATTAAACTCAATACTCCAATGAGAAGCAATCAACATGATTATAAAAAACAACCTTTTCTTCTTCGTAAAGCAAGGAAAAGAATTGAAACATTATTTTCTCAACTTTGCGATCAGTTTATGATACGAAGAAATTATGCTAAATCTTTTGATGGTTTTAGAACCCGTATACTTTCAAAACTTACGGCTCTGACTATTTTACAGTTTCTAAACAAATTTTTTAACAACAAACCCGTTAATCACATTAAATATGCGCTTGCTTAATTCACACAACGGGTTAGTAGTAAATAAATTATCAATAAAAACTGTATGTATTGTATTTCACTGAAAGAATTTTAGTTAACTAATATTTCTTTGCGGTTTTTCTTTCCAAATCTGCAACCGCAAGTTTATAATCTATAATCGCGTTAAGGTTGTTTATCTTAGAATCGGTTAGCTTTAACTGCATTTGAGAAAGGTTAAAGCTTGTAATGTTTCCGGACTTGAACCTTTCAAGACTTATAGCATAACTTTTCTCTGCCACTTCAACACTTTTCTTCAAAATCTCTACTCTTGCTTTAGCTGAATTAATTCTATTAATAGCAGATTGTACTTCTTTAATAATTTGTTTTTTTAAATTTTCGCTTGAAAGCTCTGCCATTTTATAATTTGCGGAAGCTGATTGGACCTCAAGCGAGTTTTTCCCCCAATCCCATATGGGAACGGATAATGTGAATGAAACACTGCGTGTATCTGCAAAATTGTTGAAAATATTTTCTAAAATATTATCGTTTTTATTAATTCCGTAATTTGCGTTTATCTCTGCTTTTATAGTTTTACGGGAATCAATTTCCTCAATACTCAATTTATTTAATTCAAGATCTGCTTGGGCATTCAAAATATCGGCACGGTTGTTTAATGCTGTTTTGATTGCCTCATCAATATTTAACTCTACCGGTGTAAACTCAAGTAGAGCAGAAACGTCAATTTTCTCTTCTATATTTAATCCTATCAAATATTTAAATTCAATACTTGATTCTTCGTATTGCTGCTTTGCATTTAAAAGATCGTTTTTACTTCCTGCAAAATCAACTTCTAATTGTAGAGCTTCAACTTCGGCAATTAATCCGGCCTTAAATTTATTCATAGCAGTGTTAAATGATACTTCAATCTGTTTCACTTTTTCTTCAGTAATTTCAAGACTTTTTTTTGATTTATAAAGGTTATAAAAAGATGCCGTTACATTGTAAATAATATCTCTTTCCGATTGTGAAAAATTTCTCTCTGTTTTTTTAAAATTGATCTCAGCACGCTCTAAATTTCCCAACTGAGAATTATAAACAAACAAGGGCTGTCTTAATCTTATGCTGACATTAGAGAAATAATCCCGGGTAGTTCCATATGTTTGGCTGAATTGATCCCGTCCGAGGACTGAACCAACAATGGAAATTGTTCCATTAGTAAACAAAATGGGGTGATTAATATATAATCTGCTTTCAATAGTTGTATTTCCCACAGAGAAAAATTGTTCAGTTCCTGATACCGGATTAAATTGACTGGATAGACTTCTATTGTAGCGAGGTAGATCAAACTCCATATCTACAGAGGAGCGTAATCCCATCTTAAATGCTTCCAAATTCTTTTGAGAGCCTAGAAGGGATTGTTTTGCGGTTTGGATATTATAACTATTTTCCAATGCTATTGAGATAGCGTCTTCAATTGTTAATACTTGTTGAGCCTTATTCAAAACATAAGATATAAAAAGAAGAACCGCACAATAGATGAACCTTTTCATCTCTCCGCCGCCCATGTTAGTTAAGAAAAATAAAATATTTTATGAATTCAACTTATTCTATTTACTATTCATAGCGTAAAGCCTCTATCGGATCTTTTTCAGCAGCTTTTTTTGCAGGGTAGATCCCAAATATTAGTCCTACACCAACTGAGACAAAAAATGCCAGAACAATCGAAAATGGAGTAATTATTGTTCTCCACTCAGCGTATCCAGTAATCAATGAAGTCAGGCCAAATCCTGTTACGATGCCCAATATCCCTCCAACTACACTTATAATCAAAGCTTCGAATATAAATTGATAAAGAACATCATGTTTAGTTGCCCCTACTGCCCTACGTATTCCAATTTCTTTTGTTCTCTCTAAAATATTTGCAAGCATAATATTCATAATTCCAATTCCGCCAACAAGTAACGAAATGCCTGCAATTGCACCCATAACAATGTTAAATATTATTTGTGTTTTCTGCTTCTGTTCAAGGAGCTGTTCGGGTACAATAATATCATAATCCGCAACTCCGTAATGTCTCCTTTCTAAAATTCTTGATATCAAATTTTCAGAGCTCGCTATTGAAGCATCTTTTTTTATTTTAATGGTGATTTGATTAATTGAAATTCGGTCGTAATTTTGAGTTACATTATTTAAGGAAAAGAAAACATTATTATTTCCAATTCCGGAGGGAGGCATATTACTAAAGGAGTTTTTTTTGATTTTGTAAATCATCGTTGTAAGAGGAATATAAATATCTTCGTTGAAATCTCTTAATCCCAGGCTCTCCATACCGGAAGAAGTAATATTTTTTGGGGAGATAACACCAATAACGGTGAACCATAAGTCTTCCACTTTGATCTGTTTTCCAATAGGATATTCGAATTTGAAAAGCTTCTCTTTTATGCCGTAGCCTATCACACAAACATTTGCGTAGTTTTTTACTTGGCTATCCTTAAAAAATTCGCCCAAAGCTACCTGAGAATTATTTATAAGAATAAAATCAGGAGAAGTCCCGATTATTTTTGTCTCTATCATAATCGATTTGTAAATAATTCTATTAAATAATTCTCGTTGCGGTGCAATCGATTCTACAAAAGGATTTAGTTCTTTGATGGAAATGGCATCCTTGAGATTGAGACCAGGGGAAAAGAAAGCTTTTGATTTTCCTCCTTTTAACGTAATTGGTCTTTCTCTTATTATTATATTATTTGTCCCCATCAACTCAATTTGCTCCAAGGTTTCCTGACGTGCACCCTCTCCAATTGACATCATTGCAATCACAGCTCCTACTCCGAAAATAATGCCGAGCAAAGTCAGAGAAGTTCGAAGCTTATTTGTTCTTAACTCTTTAAGACCAATTAAAAAATTTTCAAATTCTTTCATCATTGCCTTCAAAAATGAGGGACATTAGAATTTTCTTTTTTTTGTTTGGAAGAATTTGTTCCAAGCTCAATCGTTGGGTCAACAAGAGCAATTTCATCCCCGTCCATTAATCCTTTTTTGACCACAATATAGTCTTCACCTTTTTCGCCTAATCCGATTTTACATTCATCAAAACTAGAACCATTTTTAAGATAGACAATTCTTTCTCCATTTTTTTCAAATACAGCTTCTTGCGGAATAAATACTGTTTTCGGTATTTCATTTATAATTATTTTGTTACTTGAAGTCATACCTGGACGAAGAATATCGGAACGTCCTTTAATTGAAATGAGAACTTCAAAAACCTTTATGTTAGAATTACTTTCTTTATTTTTTCCTATCGAAGCAATGCCCGATATTTCTCCTACAAAACTTGAATCTTGAAAAGCGTCTAATTTTACAATCACTTTTTGCTCTACTTTTACTTTGCTAATATCAACTTCGTTTATGTTTGTTTTGCTTTCCATTACAGATAGGTCTGGTAATGTTAATATTTCTGCCCCACCCCAAGGCGTATCTCCTATTGCGAATTTTCTCCCTTGATTAGCAAAGTTAGTTCCATAAACAACCAATCCTTCTGAGGGTGCTTTGAGAGTCAAGAGCTGTAAGTCGCTTTGTGCTTTATTCAAATCATTTACTTTTTGTCTGAACTCGACCATCATTCTTTCTTGATCAGATTTATTAATCACTTTTTTTGATTTATATTCCTGCTTAGTTTGTTCAAAACTTAGCCTATTTTTCTCATGTTCAAGTTTAGTCTGTTGCTGGACGGCTTGAGCCTCAAATTTTACCTGATCAAGTTTCATCTTTGACAACTCAAAACTTAGCTCGGCGCTTTTCAATTGAGTTTCCATTTGTGCTTCTGCGGCCAAATTATTTGCAATTAATTTTTCCTTATCCATTTTCGCTATTTCTAACCGTGCTTCCAAATCCTTCAAACTAGTTAAAGCCTCTGATGGATCAAATTTGCAAACTACTTCACCGGGCTTAACATATGTCCCTTCAGGTACCAAGTAAATTATTTTTAAGCTCCCTCTAATTCTTGGTGTCATTATCGAGATTGAATTTTTTGCTCGTATTTCACCACTTTCGGTTATTGTTATAAGAAAGTTCTCCATCTTAACTTTATAAATAGGAATGTCACTCCCTTGGTCGGCAATAGACGGAAAAAATATTATCACAAAGATCAAAATAAGTAATACAATTCCGACAAGGATATATTTATTAGTTGCCTGTTTTTGAAATTTAGTGCCATAAATTAAGTCTCTTACTTTTTTAATAACTTTTATCAATTTATGATTTATAAACTCTTTTAGGATGCTTCCAAAAGGATTATCTTTTTTCATCAAAGACTCATTAATTATTAAAAGTATATTAATAAATTAAAAACTTTATGAAAGTTATTATTTTTACTTCTAAAACGAAATACATTTACAAAATTGGCAATACTAAAACTGTTAAAATATTTTCAATCAATTAATACTGATTATATCTGAGATATACATATAAGGTTATTTCAAATCAAAGTTTCTCGAAAACTTTTCCCATGATCTATTATTCTTAATAAACTACCCTTCTGGAAGTCTTAACAATTCCTCAAATTAACATTTTGTTACTATCTTTTGAAAAATGTTGAAAGTCAAAAGTATTCCTCTGTAAACGCGAAAAAAGGCTGCCCTTTTGAGACAGCCTTTTTTTTATAGATAAATCCTAACTATTAATAATTAGGATTTCCGTCAACTTCCCTTTTTGGTAGAGGCAAGAATTTAGCTCTGCCTGCCGCTAAGTGTGTCCATTTGTCAAATCTGTATTGATCAAGCATTCTTGATCCGCGGACAAATAATTCTTTATCTCTTTCTACATAAAGAACATCAAGATTGACGCTAACCAAAGGACTTAAAGCTTCCCCATTATATGAATGAGATGCCCTTACATCGTTTACTAAAGTCAAAGCACTGCCGGTTCCGGCACCTCTTAGAATCGCTTCAGCAAGCATCAGATTATTTTCCTGCCATGTCATCATTACAAAAGGAGATTCTTTTTTATCATACATAGCTTGATAGTAATAGGTTTTTTTAGGGGTAGATTTTCCTAAGAGGGAGGAAAGTTTAATTCTTCCAGCTTCTTTGGGATCTTGAGTAATGTAATTTTTAAATCTGCTGTCAACAATTATTTGAACGCGTCCAGCTCCAGCAAAACCCCAGTACCATGCAGAACTTACCAGACTGTTCAAACTTAGAAAATCGGCATCCCCGCTTTTCATACCTAAGGCAGCATAAGTTGCAACATTTGCATAATCTTTTTTTGCCAAATAGACTTTAGCAAGATAAGAATTAACAATGCGTGTATCTGCCGCAGTTGCTGTGTTGGCTAAGGCAAGTTTGAAGAGATTGATCGATTGATCATAAAGCTGAGCCTGTGATATAAAAGGACTGTTATTAATAGTTGCGCCAAACTCCCCGGATGTCGGGTTTCCAAAGTAGCCTCCAAGATAGAAACGCATTAATGCGCCGTAGAAATAACCGAAGTAATAGGCTCTCTTTTTTGTACTTTCATTTTGGAACTGGATCAAATTTGCGCGTTCAACTAAGGAATCTGCATAGAACCGTACTTCATGAATCGAATTGTAAACCCCTTCAACGGTAGCGTTTGTTAATAAAATATCTCCTCTATCAATATCTTGAAAAGTAGGGAACGAAGCTAAAGCGTTATCAGGTTCATATATCATCGCATCAGCAAGAAGATCTCCCATGGCTGAGATATAAGGTGCGGTTTGAGAGTTTCTTTGAAGAATACCGGTGATAAGAAATTCGAGTTGGTTTTCATCTGTAAGTTTGAAATCTTCAACCCAATCGTTTGGCGCTTCTACACTGTTGATGTAATCGTTGCACGCTACAATTGCTATGACACCGATAAAAAGTACTATTAGTTTTTTATATATTTTCATGTCATATCTCCTTTATTAAAATCCTAATCTTACCCAGAAGTTGACGGTTCTGGGAGTTTGAAGTGTAAGAAAATCGGTACCCTGTGCAATTGATCGAGCGCCAAAACTATTAATCTCAAAATCAGGTCCGGAATATTTAGTAATTCTTAGAACATTTCTCGCAGAAATACCAAGCGTTACATATTTAACATATCCCAATAAATCAAACTCACCGAGTAGATCAGTAAAATCATAGCTTAAACTGAGTTCTCTGATTGCAAAATAACTGGCATCTTCCAGGTAATTATCCACATAACGTCCGTCAGTTTTAGCATATTGATTCGCTATATCAATATATTCTTGGGTCTTCGGTGTCAATGCCGCAAGTCGGGTAGATAGATCGTTTCGTTTAGGATTATTGCCGGTTCTGGCTCCAAATGCTAAAGTGTAATTATATACTTTATTGTTCAAACCAAATTCTCCAAAGCCATAAAGAACAAAATTTTTGAGGAATTTAAAATTAACAGTAATTGAACCGGAGTGATTCGGTATTGGATTTCCAAGGCTTTGGTTGTCAGTTGTTGCATTAATACCAAAATATTTACCCGCTGCGTCAAAAGTAGCACCCAAAACTTTCGGGGCATAGAATTCAGATCTTGAGAGACCTTCCTTAATAACGTTTGATGAATTGAATCCGGCATAAATCGGTTGAGCACCACCGAGATCTGTAACTTCATTCTTCTGGTAATTCCAGATTAAACTGAAATCTAAGCTGTAATCAACCCCTCTAATTGGAAAGTATTGAATCATGGTTTCAAAACCCGATGCTTTCATTGCACCAACATTATATGGTAAATTGGCTCTGGTTTTTCCTGTTGAGGAGGATAATGGGAAGAAGATTATTGAATTTTTATTATTCTTATTGTAATAAGTCAGTTCAAATGACCATTCTTTGAATAACTCAAAATCTAATCCGACTTCCAGTTCCTTACTACTTTCCGGTTCAATATCCGGATTGCCAAGGCTGTTGATTATTGCACCGGCGCCGTATCCGCCTTTTTGGAATGTCCAGCTAATCGGAATACCATCTGTTAATCCAGGCGGTGTTCCGGTAATACCATATGCCATTCTGAATTTTGCAAGATTAACGAATGAAGGTAAGAAATCATATTTATCCAATCTTATAGCAAAACTGCCCTTCGGATAGAAAATTGATGGGGCGCTCTTACCAATTACGCTGGAGTATTCTCTCTTCAAACCGATTGTTACATAATATTGATCTAAATAATTAACTGTTTGTTCAGTGTAAAATCCTCCTTCTCTTGTATTGAATGAAGATTCACCGTAACCTGTGATATCTAATAACGAACCTTCGCTTGTAATAAGACCGGAACCGAATTGCTGGCCAATAATGCTTTGGTCGGCAAAATATCTATCGAAGAATTGTCCGCCAACAATGGAAGTAATCGAAAGTTGGTCAATCGGCTCCCAAAAATATTTCGCGTTAAAATCGTAAGTATAAGAATTATTAGACCTATTATAGATAGCTTTTTCACCTTTTGTACCAACCAAACCGCCAAAGTTATATCCATAAGGATAAAGTCTTTGTTGCTGGAATTGACTGTTCTCATAACCAAAAGAACCATATAACTCTAACTGCGGTAATAATTTGTATGTAGCATTAGCAGAACCGCGGAAAGATTTAATATCATGAGCATCGTTGATAGCTCTTAATGACATTTCCGGTATATATAAATAAGAAGTTGGATTAAGTAAAGTGTTGCCTAACCATCCGTAAATAATATTATCGTTTGTTGGTCTGCGCATTTTATTAACAGAATAACCTGCTGAGAAAACGACACTCAGTTTACTTGTAGGAACTGCGCTAATTTTAACATTAGTTCCTTTTCTATCTCCATAAGTAGCAGGCAGAATACCGTATTCTTCTCTGCTTGAAAAAGAAGCATAATATTTTAAGGAGGCATAACCGCCTGCAACACTAAGATTATTATCTCTGATGGGACCTTTTTGCCAGTTTGCATTAGCATCGTTCGCAGAAACGAAATCGTCCGTTGAGTATTTAACAAGTCTTTCGTTGAAACCGTAATTAAATTTGTAATCAACTGAGATTGGAAGTACGCCACCACCAGTACCTAAGGCGCCGGCTTTTGTGGTAATTAATACCACACCGTTAGAACCGCTTGTTCCGTACATAGCTGCAGCAGCAGACCCTTTAAGGAATTCAATCTTTTCAATATCGTTTGAATTGAAGTTGGAAAGAACGCTCATTCCTTGTCCGCCCACTCCATAACCGATAATTTCCGAATTATCAACTCTTACACCATCAATATAAATAGTTGGTTGACCGCTGCCGGAAAGACTACCGCCGCCGCCACGGACATTAAAACGCCAACCTGAACCGACGTTTCCGGAGGATGTATTTAGCTGAACACCAGCTACTTTTCCCTGTACTAACTGAGACAAAGATCCGTATGTGTTTACTTTTTGTAGATCTGTTGCCGATACTCTACCAACTGCAATTTCTGCGACGGATTTTGATGTTTTTGATGCGATACCTGTAACAACAATTTCATCACTTTGGAAAATATCTTCTTCCAAAGCAAAATTTTGAGTAATATTAACTCCATCAAGAACTACTTTAATGGTCTTCTTCTTATAGTTTATATAAGAAGCCGTCAGTTCAACTGCTTGTCCTTTAGCTAAACTAGACGGGACTTCAAAACTAAAATCGCCATTGATATCTGTCATGGCGCCAAGATTAGATGGTTTGAGTACTACACTCGCACCAATTAAGGGTTCACCTAATTTAGAGTCGGTGACCTTTCCCTTAACTTTGAAAGTACCTTGTCCCAAGATAAAACTTGGAAGAATTACAAGGAAGAACAGAGATAGTATAACTTTTCTCATACATTGTCCTTTTTATTAATGAATAAATAATTGATTGAATTGATGAGTGTGAAAAAAATGGAGACAGTATTATATGCATTTAATTTTCTCACGAAATATTCCAAGGATTAAATAAAATAATCCAGAACAAAATTTGAATAATGATGTGCAGCTGTTTAATAATTTTATATTTTGTAAAACGTAAAATTCATTATATCTTCAATGCATTGGCAACATAATTTTTTTTTGGAATAAAAACAATCTTTATCTTAGCATTATGAAAATTAACCCGCATATTTATGCTTAAGAGAATAATTAACTGAAAAAATGAATAATTACAAAATGCTCATAGAATATGACGGCACTAATTATGCTGGCTGGCAGATGCAACTGAATGTCATCACCATTCAGCAAAAGATTGTTGACGTAATTGAAGTGATAATAAAAGAACGCGTTAATCTTATCGGCTCCGGCAGAACGGATACCGGCGTACACGCGCTTGGACAGGTCGCAAATTTCAGAACCGAAAATGAGTTAGATCTTTATAAGTTCAGATATCAGCTCAATTCGATCTTGCCAAATGATATTTCGATTACTCAAATAGAAAAAGTTACCGAAAATTTTCATGCACGTTTCGACGCCAGAAGCAGAAGTTACCTCTATCTGTTTGTTCACGGCAAATCACCATTCTATTATAAATATGCTCATTACTATCCGTCGCTAAGTAAAATGGATTTCGACCATTTAAACGAAATTTCTAAAATGCTGCTGGGTGAACATGATTTCACTTCATTCGCAAGGAAGAATCCTGATGTTGACGATAAGACTTGCAACATTTCTGAAATTCACTGGCGCAAGGGAAGAGATCTCTCAACATTTTATATTACGGCAAATCGCTTTATGCATGGAATGGTTAGAACTATAATCGGAACGTTACTCCACACAGTTGAGCAAAATCTTAACGGTGATTATCTTTTAGAAGTTCTAAACAAAAAAGAGAGAGAAAAAGCGGATGAGTCTGTTCCCGCTAAGGGGCTATACTTATTTAAAGTGAGGTATTAAGTGATAGATCTTTCAAACAAAGTTGCGATTATTACGGGCGGTTCACGCGGAATTGGCGAAGCATGTGTAAAATTATTTGTGCGGGCTAATTCAAAAGTTGCCTTCACATACAAAAGTGCAATAAAACAGGCGCAAAGCCTTGAAACACAATACGGAAATAAAGTGAAAGCTTACCGTGTTGATATGGAATCTGAAAATGAAATTCTTGATTTGGTAAATAATGTTGTGAGAGATTTTGGCAGGATTGACATACTCGTACACAACGCCGGAATCTGGAATGATGGCACACTCGACACAATGACTCTTGAACATTGGAATGAGTTAATGCGTATAAATCTGACTTCAACGTTCCTCTTATGCAAATTCGTAACAACCCATATGAAGAAAAATAATTTTGGCAGAATAATTTTAGTCTCATCTACAGCCGGTCAACGCGGTGAAGCATTCCATTCTCACTACGCAGCATCCAAGGGAGGAGTAATTTCTTTTACAAAATCGCTTGCAGTTGAGTTAGGTAAGTTTAATATTACCGTCAATTCTGTTGCACCGGGCTGGGTTGATACGGAAATGTGCAGCGAAGTTTTTTCAGATAAAGAGTACAAGGAAAGTGTGAGGAAAGGGATTCCTGTTGGTAGAATTGCATCCGCAGAAGACATTGCCGGACCAATATTATTCATGGCATCGGATCTAGCACGACACATCAATGGAGAAATATTAAATGTAAATGGCGGAAGCGTGCTCTGCGGATAATTCGTTTTTTGAATATTGTGTTCATTATCCTATATTTGAAACGGTTTGAAACTCTCCAACGAATAAATAGAAAAATTATAGATGGAATTTTTATCACAACTTCATCAGCGTATTGTTCACTTTCCAATAGCATTTTTTATTCTCTATTTCTTTTTTGAATCATTTGGGGTAATGCTTAAGAAAGATTTTTTAATAAAAGCAGCTTTAGTAATATTAGCTGCAGGTGTGCTGACTTCACTTGCGGCTGTGCTTTCAGGTAATCAAGCACAGGCAGCCGCCGGATTACTTGATATAAACGGAAGCGATTTGAATAATCTCATAGAACTTCATGAGGAATACGCAACTGTGACGCTTTTCTATTTTTCTGCTCTTCTATTTTTTCGTATTTATCTCGTAACGAAGAAAAAATTTGAGGGTAACTTTCGATATCTATTTATTCTGTTGGGATTGATAGGCTGTTATCTAATTTATACTACCGGAATTCACGGCGGTGATTTAGTTTTTAAACATGGTATTGGCACACAATTTTTCGGCAAATAATTTTCTTTATAGTATAGAATGAAAAAAATATTTCTGTTGATACTTTTTTTTGTTTCTCTGACCTCGGCACAATTTAAATTTGGTGAGGCAAAAGGTTTGTTTATGGCAATAAGTGTAGGCCCGCGGTTTCCAATCGGGGATATGTCCGAGAATCAAAATATTGGCGTTGGTACGGATGTAACGCTACTGTACACAGACAATCTATTTATTCCCATTTTTCTCTACTCCACCATTGAATACAATCACTTTCCGGGAAGGCAGAATTTATACAAAGCGAGCGATTACTCATCTTTCTCCAGTAATGTACTGGCTATTTCACCGGGCATTCGTTATTACTTTAAACCGATTCTGGAAAGTGTAGTTCTTTTAATGCCGATTGTCGATGTGGGTGTAAACTGGGCACTCTTTGAAAAATTACATCAATTCAAAATTGAAAGCGGAAAAAATAATTATGTTGAGGAAGTTACCAAGTTCGGTTTTCATGTTGGCGCCGGATTTTCAATGTTTATTCTGGATGTAATTACGTACTACAATTACTTTCCCAAAAACACATATATCTCCTTCAACCTGAGAGCCAACATTCCAATATTTGTAAAATTCTGATGAGGCATTAATGGAATACAAAAATTTATTATTCGAAATAAAGAATAAGATTGCATTCGTTACAATCAATAGACCGGACAAACTTAATGCTCTTAATGGTGATACATTAGCTGAATTGAAAGATTGTTTTACCGGAATCAAAAACAACAGCGGTATAAATGTTACAATCTTAACCGGAGCGGGAGAGAAAGCATTCGTTGCAGGCGCCGATATCTCGGAATTGAATAAGTTGAATGTTATTACAGGCAAACTGTTTGCCGAGAGTGGTCAGGAAGTATTCAACCTTATTGAAAAACTGGGCAAACCGGTTATTGCCGCAATAAATGGTTTTGCACTCGGCGGAGGTTGCGAATTAGCATTAGCTTGTCACATCCGCATCGCAAATGAGAAAGCAAAATTCGGACAGCCCGAAGTTAATCTTGGAATAATCCCGGGTTACGGAGGTACACAGCGTTTAACCAGACTAATCAATTCCGGTCGTGCCGCAGAGATGATTCTTACCGGCGATATTATCGATGCGAACGAAGCATTGAGAATTGGTTTGGTAAACAAAATATTTTCTGCAGAAGAATTGATGACCAAGACAGTTGAAATTGCAGAAAAAATTTCATCAAAAGGGCAGATTGCAGTACAAATGGCTTTACGTGCAATTGTTTCCTGTGATGATATTACTGAAACTGAAGGGCAAAACATTGAATCAAGCTTATTCGCTGTTTGCTGCGGAACAGAAGATTTTAAAGAAGGGAGTTCAGCCTTTCTTGAAAAAAGAAAACCAAATTTTAAAAACATGTAGCACGGAATCGTATTCTGTATTACAATAATTTTTAGAGGTAGTCCAAAAAGTCTCTGTGACTCCGTGTCTCTGTGGTAAAAGATTTGAGAATGAATAAAAAATAAACCACAGAGGCACAAAGACACAGAGAAAATTTACTTTTTAGTCACCCTCTGTGGATTCCCGTTGACAACTCATAAGCAAAAGTTTATCAAGTATCTTCTTGTCTTAGCAATCATTCTTTTAGTTGCTGAGATTGTTATTGATCGTTCGAGAAAGCCTAAAGAGGTTGCTATTGTAAACGAATTAACGGTTCAGCAAATCGAGACAGTGTTTTTCAAAGTACTTGATGAATACGGAATAGAATTAAAATGGATTTCAAAGAAAAAAGCTAAACCTGCAGATGATGATTCAACCCGTGTGCAATACTCTGTAAAAATTCCGGCAGATGTTCCTATTCCTCTTGTTATCAGGGACATAAATAAAGTAATTCAAAAAGACATTACCGGATTTGTCTCCGAAGAGATAAAAATATTCGGTTCTACTGAAATCAGAATCTACACAAACGAGATACTAAAACTACGGGCAACATTGACTCCTGATAAGAGCATTATCCGTACAAGAAACAATCTATCCTTCATTATAAACGATGTGTTCGATCTAGGGGATGATAATTTCAATAAATTTTTAAGTGTATCTCATCCTATTGCGGGTTCAATTATTCCGAATGAAAATGTGGTTATTAAAGCAGATACATTGAAAAATTACCGGAAGGAGTATGCTGTATTGTTGGATGATCAGATTAGCGATTCAAAGATGAAATTAAAACAGGAATATCAGAAAGAGATACTGCGCGGATCGATAAAGAATATCATTAATTCTTTTAAAGACTCTCATTTTTATATCGTGGATGAAAAATCAACATTGTTCTATTCGCCAATATATAATTTTGTTCGTGATGATTTTAAACGGTATGGTATAACTTTATTAGTAAAGTCCAACTTTATTGAGTTAAATGCTAACGAGGATTCGGAGTTATATTCTAAATTCAGATTTTATTGCAATGATACAACGGGTGTTCATCAGAAACAATTTCTTATCTCTTTCGAGAATTTCCAGAAGATACTACCCGAGTTAGAAGGGCTTAAAAAGAGAGGTAATAAGATCATACCAATCTCAAAAACATTTCTCTCTCAAAAGAGAAAATAACTAATCTATTCTAACACGTTTCCGTTGCAGTCTAATTCAACTGCTTCTTTGCCGGACAAATCCTTCAGCTGTAAAGCTATTTTCGAACGGTCGCCAACTGCCAGAACAACAAGTTCATCAGGAAAAATATTATCCGAAGCGGCTTTATTAACATCTTCATCAGATGCCGATTCTATACTTTGGGTGTAATTCTTAAGTTCATCAAGTGAAAGGTTGTGTATCAGAAGCTGCTCAATGTTTTTTGCTATCTGTGAATATGTCTCGAACCGCGATGGAAATTGTTTTATAAGATATGATTTGGCAAATTCAATCTCCTCTGGAGTAATATTAACCCGTATGCCGTTTAGCTCTTTTACTATTTCAGAAATGGCAGCACCGGTGTTCTCAATATTTACAGCGGTCGAAACTTCGAATGAACCCGCCTCCTGATAATACTGATAGGAAGAATTCGCTCCGTAAGTAAATCCTTTAGCTTCGCGTAAGTTTAGATTGATTCGGCTTGAAAATTGTCCCCCGAGAATTGAATTCATGATTTTTGTCGGTATGAAATCTGCGGCACTACGTTTCTTAGAAATATGTCCGACACGAATTTCACTCTGAGCCGAATTTTCCTTATGGACAAAATAAAAATTTGTCGGTTTCCGTTCGGGCATTTCAAATGCTGGACTGGAATTAAGAGAGGTATTCCATCCGCCCAGGTATTTATTAAAATGATCGACTGCTTCATCTTCTGTTAAATTCCCGACCACAATAAACTTGGTGTTTGCAGCGGTAATATTATCCCGGTAGAACATTTGAATATCGTTATTGGAAATCTCGCTTACAGAATTCTCATAACCAATTTCAGGAGAAGAATAATAAGTATCTCCGAATATTTTTCTATCGAAAGCGGAAGAGGCTATGAATGAGGGTTCATCTTTTAATTGAAGAATCCTATCCATAACTTTTTTCTTTTCGCGCGCAAAATCTTTCTCTTCAAAACGGGGAGTTAAAATTATTTTTGAAAGCAATTCAAGTGAACGGTTAAAATTTTCCTTTAGCGAAAGGAGGGTCATGGAAATAAGATCATGATTTGATGAAACCGAAGAGATTGAACCCAATTTTTCAAATTCACCGTTTAATGCAAGGGAATCATACTCACCGGCACCCTCATCAATTAAGAGTGAAGTTAGGTATCCGGTTCCTCTTTTTGCGGCAGGATCAAATTTACTGCCGGCTGAAACAAGAACCTCCGTAAATACTATTGGTAGTTTTTTCTTTCTCACGAAAAATACTTTACACCCATTGGCTAAAGTAAGCTCTTTAATATCAGGTAAATTAAAAAATGCTTTTTTCTCCGGTAATGGTGCAACTGATCTATTTATCATTTTTATCACTTTGTTTTTGGAATTACATTTAGTTCAACATGTGCATTAAGTAAATATTTTTTTGCTGCTTCAATAACCTGTTCACGCGTTACATCTTCATATCTTGAAAGATCAAATACAAATGAGCCCGGTTCGTTCAGATAAAAATTGTAATGATTCAGATGATCTACAATCAGATCTAATTTCTGTAGCGAATAGATATAATTTGATTTCAGGCTGTTCTTTGCCCGAATCATCTCCTCTTCCGTAATTCCATCACCGATCAGTTTTCTGATTTCATTTTCAATTTCACTTTTGATTGTTTCCAACTCAACATTCGGTTTTGCGGTGGCCATGATTATGAAAGATCCATCAAGCTTGGCGGAATATTGGAATGAGGAGACATCCTGCACAATCTGTTTTTCGAAAACGAGCGATTTTTGCAAACGCGCATTTTTTGCCGAACTTAAAATGTCCGAAAGGATATCAATAGCCGCATCATTTTTGCTGAAAACTTTTTCAGTATGCCATGCAAGGTAAATTCTGGGCAGTTGAACATGATCTTCCATTACAATTTTTTTTGTCTCGGAAAGAATTTGTTTCGGCGCAACAATATCCGGTACAGAATTGCTCTTTGTTATTCCTCCAAAATATTTTTCGATCTGATCTTTCATTCTCGGAATATCAAAATTGCCTCCCACAACTAAAGAAGCATTATTCGGAGAGTAATAAGTGCGGAAGAAATTTTTAACATCATCCAGTTCAAATTTTGCAATGTCCTCCATCCAACCGATTGTAGGCCAGGAATAGGGATGATCAGGAGAGAATAAATTGGAAAATAATTTTTCCCAGGCTAATCCATACGGCTGATTTTCATAATTTTGCCTGCGCTCGTTCATCACAACATCTTTTTGGTTATCTAACTTTTCCTGTGTCAGGCCTTGGAGCATGAAACCCATACGGTCCGATTCGAGCCAAAGAGGGAGATCAGAATAATTTGCCGGTACAGTTTCATAATAATTTGTACGGTCGATGCTTGTTGAGCCGTTCAGACTTCCGCCGGCTTCCTGCACATAACGGAAATGTCCTTCCTTCGGAATGTTTTCCGAACCCTGAAACATCATATGCTCAAAGAGATGCGCAAAACCGGTCTTACCGGGTTTCTCATTCGCTGAGCCTACACTGTACCAAACATTCACGGCAACTAATGGAAACGATTGATCGGGGTAGAGTATAACTTGCAATCCGTTTGCGAGTGAATATTTTTCGTAATCTATCTTTAATAAGTTTTTAGTCATTAGTTTTTAGATTATTTGTGAAGAATAAATTCAATGCGTATCACACATTATATTTCATTCATTTTACGTTTATAAAAACTACACCAATATAATAATTATTTGTTGGAGCTCCATTAGTTTTATTAAGTTACAATAATTCGGAAGGTAATGGTTTATTGAAAAGAATAACTTAGAACAAGATAGAAGAATATTACTGTTTTTGATCTCTGGTATTAAATTAGAGTTTTTTTCTGATAAAAAACTTTTTACTTTGTATACGAACTTAATGTTTTAATAGTCTTCTTGTTTATCAAAAAAAATAATGTTACTCACTAACAATAGGGAGTAAAATAATGTCCTTCCACATGATTCTTTTTGCTATATATTTTGCAGCAGGTGTCTTACCTTTTTTCAGATTTAGAAAACATTATTTCATAAAATATTTTATTACCACCGCCGCAATAGATCCTTTATATTATATACTATTGCATTATCATTCTTTAGACAGTTAAACAATGAAGTCTACTTTTCATTTGCTTCAATAATACTTCTCTGGGCATTTCCCTATAAAGGATTTAGATTCAAATTGTTTTTAGCTATTCCTCTTTTGATTTCTTTAATTCATTTTGATCATAGTTTACTGCTCTCTCTAATATTTATTGAGCTGGTGAGCGTATTCATAATTTATGGTTTAATTGAATATTTTGTAAATGAAATAAAAAATGACGGTAAAGGGAGTATTTTTTTAGTTATACTGGCATTAATCGCTCTCCGTGATGCTATTTTGCAATTTATAACGTTAGAAACAATAGTACCAAGTTTGTTATTCCATTCAGTTTTTTTGGCTGTCAATATTGCGTTGCTTATTCCGGTTGCAATAGCCGGTCCGGAAAAGAAAATTAAAATTCCTTCTTTCTTTCTTCGAAAAATGAACGTAAAAATTTCTGAAAACGGAATACCATTAAACAATAACAATTTGGAATTAGCCCGGAAAAAATTAAAACCTATTGTTTATGGATTGACCGATAGAGAAATAGATGTATTAAAACTACTTGCGGATGGACTAACCAGCCAGGAGATTTCAGAAAAACTATTTCTTAGTAAAAAAACAGTGGATTATTATAGGGGAAGCATCAAACTAAAACTTAATATCCAAAAAAAAATCTCAATTGATCACTTTCTATAATACTAACATTGAGAATACTCTTCC
>CAYTUV010000033.1:0-38748 GCA_964441505.1 uncultured Melioribacter sp.
GAAGCGAAAGGACAAAGCTGGCTGCAGAGGAATTGGAGACCAATTACGATGCTTACTTTTTTGATTCTTGTTGTTTGTGATTCTTTTGGTTGGCTTGCATTTCGTTTAAGTAATGAGGCCTGGACATTATTACAAATTGGTTTGGGTGGTTATGTGGTTGGAAGAACTGGCGAAAAAATTGTTGAGAAGATTCGGAAATAATAATGTGGAACGGTTTGAAACCGTTCCCTACTATTTCCAAATAAATTTTTGAGGATTCCATTTTAATTTTTTGCTAGAAAAGATTGGTTCAATAAAGGTATTTATTTTATTCACAATTTCCATAAAACTATTTTCTGCCGTTAGTTTGTTTCGTCCAAGAAATGCAATCCAATACTTTTGAAGTTTTTCATCTGCTTTGAATTTATCCTCGTAGATTATTTTTCGTCCTTCTATATCAGTATCACGGTGGTTAAATGTTGTTAGTATGGCTTCCCTCAGCAAATCCTTTTTGAATTCATAATGCTCTGCAAAGAAAAGAATATCGTAAAAATCTTTCATGCGGCTTGTTTCTAGATGAAGTGAAACAATTGCTTCAAATTTTTCCGCCACAGCACTTTCAATTGAGTAAACTTTAAGATGCGGCGCGGGGAAATCGAGTAAGGTTGGGAAATCAATTTCTATAGGACCACCAGTGATTTTATCGCCAAATCCGATATCGATCTGAATTCTTTCTCTTGAATTCTCCAGATAAGTATTGAATTTTATTCTAACACCATGGTAATCTCCATCTTCAACAATGTTTTCCGATTCAATGCTGTTGATTTCAAACCTTAATCCATCTTCGCAACTAATTTTTAAAATCTCTTTTATTATTTCTGCAATTTCATCTTTTCCATTTGATATAGAAGAACCCAGGAAATCAATATCTTTTGTTGGCCGTGTACGACTAATATCATGGGCTATAAAAAGCAATGCACCTTTAAGTATTAGGTTATTCGAATAAATTGATTTTGAGAGACGAAATAAAAACCGTTCTTGAATGTATTGACGTATAATACTCTGGAATTCTTTTCCGGTTTGAGTTGCGATATTCCTCAATCGTTCTTTGACCGAAGCGGCTATGTTTTTTATTTCTTTACGTTCTTTCATGATAGAATTGCTTTTATCATCGGTTCCATTTTTTTCTTTACACCGCAAATTTCTGAATATTCCAGAAGTTTTGAGATATTCATTTTCTTTCGATTTTGCAGATATTCTTTAAGCGATTCGACAGCAACATCTTCCCCAAGTTTGTTGATGTAACGGAAAAGATCGCCGATTGTTTTTTCTTTATTATAAATTTTTACAGCTCCACTTTTTGTTTCAAGTGTTTCAATACCAGGTTCATAATAACTATCTGCAAAATAGAAAACTCTTATCGGCGGATATTCGAGGACAAATTTATCGGTGTTATTTGGAACCGCAACATAGATTTCTGATGGATTAAACGTTGTTAGTTCGTAATAAGATGCCGCCGAGAGGAGACAAATAACGGCTTTCTTATTAGAGTTACATACATCGGCAAAACTGCTGTGTTCATCCCAATTGTAATTCACAAGTTTGTAGAGACCGGGTTTTACCTTTTCGATTATACCGGCTTTTACTGCTTGAGCTACCGATCTAGTATGAATTCGAGCTTTTTTTAGCTCAATCATACGAGAGTAACCCTTATTTTTTTTAAATATTTCTATGATTTTATCCATGAATATCACTGTGGTTCTTTTACAAGGTAAATATAATGAATATACCTTGATTTAGAACCACATATTTTTGGCTGTTGGTGAATTGGGACTATCTTTTATCAAAGAAAATGTAATGAAAAAGTATGTTCGTCTTTTCTGTGGATAATAACTATTCCTGACTTGTGCCATTTAGTATGACAAGGATTTATTTATAGTGCTTATTATATAAAGCGACTGCCGATTTATTTCGGATTGAACAGAGAAATATCTATCGTTGGCAACATCATAAATTTTAGCATCCGCAATAATCCTCTTTAATAATAGTTTCGTTGTAATCTCTAAATATTTTCGCACAGTTAAAGCCATAAAACAAATAAGAATATATGAGCTAACAACTTATTCTTTACGGTGAAATGTTGGATAGCTAGCAAGATCAGTCTTTGCCATTCAAAAAGAATGTTCAACTTGATAACACGATTTATGAGTAATTCGTTTTTCTTGGTATGACATATTACTAAAATAATCCATCTTTTACTTTATAATCGCTGCTTTTTTCTTCCTTTCTAAATTTGGCACAAGTCAAGAAAAATATCGAAACAGAACTTCAAAAGATTTCTTGAAGAGAATGGTTTCTGTAAACTGCAATTGGAGCGTGGATACATATTGCTGAAGGTGAGTAGGAATATTGTTCGCGAAGTTGAAATATTCAATATCAAAGATTTTGTTATTGATTATCTGAAGCGATTAGATGACCAACATTTCAAAGAAACCCCTCGTATAAAAATTATTGATGCTGTTATTAAAGGAGCGCCGCAACATTTTGTACAGACATTCCTTGAGTTTTTAGAAACAAAAGAATTAGAGTTTTTGAGGGACACAAAAGAGAAAGGATTTCTCTTTTTCTCAAATTGTTTTGTTGAGATTACACCTAGTAAAATTTCGGTGAAGCGATATGAAGATTTGGAAGGATTCATCTGGGATAGACAGGTAATAAATAAAAGATTGATGCTCGATAAAAGAGAATCCGAGTTTGAAATTTTCATTAAGAATATTTGCAAAAATGATGAACAAAGGATGCTTTCTCTGCGAAGTGCTATCGGTTATTTACTTCATAACTATAAAGATTCTACAAATGCCAAAGCGGTAATCTTTCTCGATGAGAAATTGAGTGATGGTGCTTATGGAAGAAGCGGGAAAGGTTTAGTCGCTCAGGCAATAGGTAAACTTAGAAAAACAATTCGCTTGGATGGTAGGAATTTTAATTTCTCGAAGAGTTTTAGTTTTCAATCTGTTACACTTGATACAGCCATTATTGAATTTAACGATGTAACAAAAAAATTCAATTTCGATAAATTGTTTTCTATCATTACTGATGATATCACAGTTGAGAAGAAAAACCAGAATGAAATAATCATACCGTTTCATCAGTCACCAAAGATTATTATTTCCACAAACTACACTATTGAAGGATCCGACGATTCAACTTTGGACCGGCAATTTGTAGTTGAATTTTCCGACCATTACAACAAAGCACATCGACCAATCGACGAATTTGGACATAGATTTTATGACGAATGGAGTAATGAGGAGTGGAATTGTTTTCTAAATTACATGATCGGCTGCCTTAAGCTTTATTTGAGTAAAGGATTGATTCAGTGCAATCATGTTAATTTGGAAAAGAAAAAGATGATTGATTCAACATGCGAGGAGTTTGTTGAATTCTTCTTTGAAATTGAAATAGGAAAGGAATTTTTGAAGAAAGACCTTTTTGAGAGTTTCAAAAAAGAGTATGAAGAATATTCCGAGATGCAATTAGTACGATTTACCAGGTGGTTGAAAGAGTCGGCAAAAATAAGGGGGATTAAAATTGCGGAAAGAAAATCAGGTGTCGATAGGTACGTCAGATTGAGCGATCCGGGAAAAGTGGACGAGATGGACGCAACTTTTTTCGATTCATAGGGAAAACTAAAATAAATGTCGTCCAACTTGTCCAAACCGACAGTATTCTTTGAATCCGGTTTATTTTCAGAGTTTTTACTGGACGAGTTGTTGGACACTTCACTGTGAAATTGGTTGAATTGAAGAAATTTGGACGAGATTGAAACGAAATATAGTCCGAGTGGACAAGTTAAAATATGAAATCGTCCAACTTGAATAATATTATTGGAGAGGCAAAATGAAACTTACTCCTTTGAAAGCTATTAAGAAACATTGTTTGGAATGTTCCGGGTATGAGAAAAAAGAGGTACGGGAATGTATGATAAAAGATTGTGTGCTATTTCTCTACCGTCTCGGTTCCAATCCAAACAGGAAAGGTTGCACTATTCCTAAAAATACCGCTTCAACAACTTGTTTTGAAAAAGGCAGTGGATAAGTATCTGCTGGATCAGTTTGCATTGAAAATAAATGCTGAAGTGGAAAAAATTTCAAAGAAATAGAAAATAGAGCATACTCACGGAATAACCGTGAGTATGTTTTTAAATAGTTACAATAAATTTACTGCGTCCATTAAGTTTTGTTGCTGAAGATGTGAATAAATCTGAGTGGTTGCCAAATCTTCGTGACCTAGTAATTCCTTAACAACATAAAGGGAAACTCCGCGCTGGACCAGCAGCGAAGCAAAAGAATGACGGAGAGAATGAAAGTGGATTTGCTCATTCAGATTTGATTTCCGTACAGCATCTTTAAATTGTTTACTAATAGTTTCTTGATGCAACCTTTTCCCTTTTATCCTATAAAAGACAACTTCATTAAATTGATGCGCTGAATTTTGAAAACGGTTAGTTAGAACTGATTTAACTTTCTCGCTCATAGGGACAATTCTTTCTTTTTTGTTTTTGGTTAAGAACTCATCAGAACATTTTACAGTGATTTGATTATTTAAAAAGTTGATCCAACCCCACCGCATATTGATTAACTCACCAAGACGCATACCGGTATAGAAAGCAACTAAGAAAATATCTTTAAGATATTCATATGGTGTATTAGTTAAGATAATGAGAAGATCATCTTCTGTTAGAAACACAGGGTAAACTTTTGTGAGTCGTGGAAACTTTACTTTAGTAAAAGGATTTGATTCGATGTAATTCCATTCAACAGCTTTATTGAACGCGGCTTTTAGTGTTCGATAATAATGATGTGCACCTCTTTGAGTTCTTGCGAATGTTGAGGAAATAAATCTATCAAGAATTTGAGTGTTTATTTGTTTTAGCGAAACATTACCACAAAAAGAGATGAACTGATTAAAAGACAAAACAATTGATTCGATATAATTCTTTGACTTGATCGGACTGAGATACTCCAGGTATTCTTTTTTAAACTTTGAGAGAGAATGAATATCCTCCTTAGGTAAAGTTGAAATATTTTCTTGAACTGAACTGGCAAAAGATTTTTTGAATTCTTCCAGAATCTTTTGAGCTTCAGTTTTACTACTCGTATTTGTTGAGCGGGTAGTTTTCTTACCGTTAGTCTTATAAACAATTTGGTAAAAAGAAGACTTGCTGTTTTTCACAATGAACATGATTTTTCTCCTTGTTCACTGTACGGAATGAAACAAAATGGAAGTCCATACCCATGTCCATACCACCTCCATACCCATTTTTAGAAAAGATCATGACGAATTTTTTGAAGGCAAAAACAAAAAAGCTCGATTATATTTCATAATCAAGCTTTTCAGTGCTGCCCCGTCAGGGGTCGAACCTGAAGTCTCCTGATCCAGAGTCAGGCGTGTTGCCAATTACACTACGGGGCAGTTTATCTACCACAAATATAGAACACTATTTCTAAAAGAAAAAATCTTACCTCTTTTTTTGTACCTTTATCGGATTGTTATCCGGAACTATTGAACTGGATTTTTTGTAATGCAACCAAAATGGAATATCATTAACATCCCAAATTCTTCTATGTGGCGGTAGTGATGGATTTTCTAAAGCTGCATCTTCTATTTTAATTCTTCCAAGCGTTGAAATTCTATTTTCTACTACTGGGCCACGTACAAAGTCCCAAGCAAATGCGCCAGTTGATTGGTAATTAGTAGCTAATGGCTCCCAAGTTACACCATTATCAAGACTATAATAAATATTTACACTATATACTGCATAACTTGTCCATCTTATACCCATTGGCCAATTTATTGTAGAGACAGAGAAATCAAGCGGTGTCCAAAAATCTTCTCCATTGTTAGGGAATTCAACCCTTATTTTTTTGCTCTTATGCAATGAGTAGAAATTATCGGATAGATCTGATAGAGAAGTCGGACCGTCAGGTTTGCTGATTCTTATCAAACAATTATCCGAGCTATCTGGTATAGGATAACCCAAAGATTTTTCAAGGTATCCAGGGGCCCAAACAAATATGCCATCATTTGTTGTATTATCGGCATAAGGCACAGGATTCCAACTGCCGCCGCCGGTTGTACTCCATTCGATCTTAACTTTTTCCATGTTTGTAGCGTTCCATCTGATTTCAAACGGATGGTAATAATTAATGGAATCTTGATGTGTGTGAATTTCATCTTTTGGTTTACTAACGAGCCACTGTTCATTTCCATTTGGTGCTATAATAGTAATTTTAGGAATTTCTGTTTTAACGATCGTAAAACTACCAATATTACGTGCGCTTGGTGTATTATTGCTTCCTTCATCGGCATTATATACCACAACATGATATTTATCGGAAGGAATAGAAAAACTGGTTGTAAAATGTCCCTGATTAGCTATCTTATCTACCAAAACAGTATATGCAGGAATATCAGGATATACAGCCACCCCGTCATTCCAGGTATATTTTATTCCAACGGTTTTAATACCGCCGGATTCCCATACAATTTCCACCGGGTCACTATCTTTATAAGTCACAGGTCCACGCGGTGAAATGACATTAATAAATTTTCTCGGTGAGATTATAAATACGCCGTCACTGATATCGGAAATTGTATTAATAGGGGCTTCACTGATACGAATTTGACATTGGCTGGAATTCAACGTCTCGCCAATCGTCCATTGGTATGCGCCTCCGGTGTAATTGTCAACCAGAACGCTCCAACTTGCACCCTTATTTGAAGATAATTCAATTTTCACCTTTTCAATACCAGAAGAATTCCAGGTAATATTTTGTTGGGTTCCGGCTTCCCAATCCTCTCCGCCATTTGGACTAATAACCTTTATTGACTTAACTACCAGATTGGTTATTTGGAAATTCTGATCGGATATATCAAATGGAGTCCCATTATGAGCATCGCTTACTCTTATTTTGCACTGCAGAGAATTTGTATTAGGAACGTTTGTCCAAAGGTAAGTACCGATACTTGGAGTTGTATTTATTATCGTAGTCCAAACTGCGCCTCCATTCAAAGTGTACTCAATCCTTACGTTTTCGACATTTTCAGATGTCCATCGGATTTCATAATTAGTCCCGCTTTGAACCGTCTCTCCTCCGTTCGGTGTTACAACTTTAATATCCGGTGCTGGTACGATTGAGAAGAACAGATCGCTTTCGTCAACCGGAGCTCCATCTTGGGCATCGCTTATTCTGACTTTACAATTTGTTGAAAGAGTATTCGGAATCTGGCTCCAGGTATAAAAACCATTACTCGGTGTGCTGGCAATAAGAGTAACCCAGGAATTGCCGTTATTAATTGTGTATTCGATTTTTACGTTAGCTATTCCACCGGCATCCCATGTAATATTTTGCGATGAACCAAGTGACCATTTTTCTCCACCGTTAGGTGAGGTAACTTTTATCTGCTGGGCTCCGGCATTCATGATTGCAAAATTGTCATCCGAAACATCCGAAGGTTCTCCATCCTTAGCATCATAAATTCTAACTTTACACAATTGTGAATTTAAATTCGGAACGGGTTCCCAGACATAAAATCCGGTTGCAGAGATAGATTCTGTAATCGTGGTCCAGTTAAATCCATTGTTTGTTGAATATGCAATTTTTACGTTCTCAACATTTTCCGAGACGTACTCAATTTTACGACTTGTACCTGCAAGAATTCTTTCCCCGCCGTTAGGAGCTATCACACGTAATTTTGGTTCGGGTAAAATTTCGAAAACATCTGAACTCTCAACTGAAGGAGCTCCATCCTTTGCGTCTGATATTCTTATTTTGGCAAGAGTTGAAGGAGTGTTTGGTACTGGTTCCCAGTAATAGATGCCGGTATTTTTTTTGTCGACAGCTATATAGTTCCAGCGTTGCCCATTATTAGTTGTATACTCGATTTTTATGGAATCGAGACCAGAACTGTACCATTTTATTTGTTTTGCCGAACCGGCTTCCCATGCTTCTTTTCCAACGGGAGAAACTAATTTTAGACTTTCGTTCGAATTCTTTATTATTGCAAAACTTTTGTCACTCGCATCGGAGGTTACTCCATCAACACTGGCAACCCGAATTCTGCATTGATTGGATATTGTATTTGGAACAGGAAACCAATTATATACTCCGGTATTTTTCAAACTATCAACAACTAATGCCCAGGTTGTACCATTATCAACCGAATACTGAATCTTGACGAGAGGTGTTCCGGTACCACTCCATTGAATTTGATAAGATGAACCCTCCGACAGTAATTCGCCGCCATTCGGTGCTAAAACTGTAACTGCAACAGTTGAGGTTCCGGGGTCAACGATATTTGAAGAAGTATCGTCTTTCAACTTGCATGAGGAAAAAACTATTAAGGCAGTAATTAAAATAAATATTTGTCTTCGCATCGCTTCCTCGAAGTTTGGTTTGATATGAACATTCTGTCCTAAGCAAAGTTAATAAATTTCACTATTTTTATTAAGAAAATTCTTTCAGAAAGTATGCCTAACTTTATACCGGAATTCAACTTATTATCGAAGTGAGGAGCCAATGAGTTTAAAACATTACCTGTCATTTTTACTTTTAATGGCGCTTCAGCCAGCAATTGCTCAAACTTTTGTACAATCCGGGCTAATTGGCGCTTTCCGCTCTGCAAATTCTCTTTCTGTTAATCCTGCCGGATATATTTATGTAGCTGACGCTGGAAGCAATGAGCTAACAAAACTCGATACTCTCGGAAAAGTAATTAGGTCCATTGGAGGCTATGGCTGGACTGAATCCTCGTTTGACAATCCATCGGATGTTTTTGCAAACACATTGAATGTCTATGTATCAGACAAAAACAATAACCGTGTTCAGTTGTTCGACAAGGATTTAAATTTCCTCTCCCAATTTTCCACACAGAATTCAGACAATGAGAAAATAACATTCCGTTACCCAACAAGTTCAGTTGTTTCTACACAAGGTGATCTTTTCATACTTGATTCGGATAATAACCGGATTCTTAAATTTAATTCAGGCGGAGATTTTCAAGCTGCGATTGGCGGCTATGATGCCGGGACTTTCTCTTTGATGAATCCAAGACAGTTTACCATTGCCAATGATCACCTGCTTGTAATTGATTCACAGTTTCTTTTCATCTTTGATCCCTATGGGAACGGAATTAAAAAAATTAAGCTGCCGTTTGAACCTGATAATATAAATTCGCTCTTTCGAAATGTATGTATTAACGATAAGTCTCAAATTGTTCTGATTGATGAAACAGATCTTGATTCCATAAATATTACTCCTGTTAATTTTATCTCAAAGATCGAGGAGGATATTATTGATGCTTCTTACTTTAACGAGAAACTCTATCTTCTGACCAAGAATTACATCATGATTTATACAAAAGTTTCAAAAGATTGAGAAACTCCCATGCGTATTCAGTATAGGCTCATTCTCTTCATTATTCTACTTTTGTGGAGTGGCGGAATCTTCCTAGAGTGGTTTCTGAAATTTGATGATAATCTTCTATTTGGACTTCCTTTTCTTCAAAAGACTTATGCCCTCGTATGTCATCAGCAGAAGGCCAAACTAATTCTGTTTGATCATGGAGAAACATTAACATGTGCACGCTGTACAGGTATTTACCTTGGATTACTTTTTATATCGTTTCTTGTTCTATTCAGAACACCTAAAGAAATACTGCACATTAAATTTTTATTTGTGGCTGCTGCACCAATGTTTCTAGATGTCATTCTATACTCATTTAATATTTACCATTATTCTAAAATGATTGCATTTATTACTGGATTTCTTTTAGGTTCAGTGGGATTTTTATATCTTTACGCGGGTTTGAATAATCTAATACGAGAACTGAAAAGATGAGCACCTTGTGAAAAAATATTTATCCTCTTTAGTCTGCGGTTTCGGAGCCGGGGTCTTACAGATAGTACCACTTCTACGAAGTTTTTCATGTTGTTTTATTTTGCCGGTTGCCGCGTTTCTCTCTCTGTTATTAAATCAGCGGGCAACCAAGAATACAGCAAAGATATCAACAAAGGAAGCATTACTTTTTGGAGTAATGACTGGAATTTATGCAGCCCTTTTTGGAAGTTTCCTGGAGATTTTGATCACGTTCATTACCAAACACAACGATATTATTTCCACATTTCCCGAGCTACAACGAATGGTCGATAATTTTCCCGTAAGCCAGGAGATTAAAAGCGAGGTGTTAAATCTTTTTCAAAAAGTTCGTCAGGATATAATAGCAAACGGATTTTCGGTACTCTACACATTTTCAGTTCTGGTAAATAATTTTATTGTAAATACAATCTTCGGTGCTGTAGGCGGAATAATAGGGACACAAATAATTAACAGTCGGATGAACAATTCAAAAAAAGAATTTTAGAAAATGATTTCAGCATTAATATTTAGCGCACACTTGGTTTTTATTGCGGTTATTTTTACAAAGAAATGGCAGGATGAATCGCTTTCGCATGCATTCATTAATCTGGCTTTGATAGTGGTTCTTTTCGCTGTCGGCTGGTCAGTTTCCACATCAGTTGTAAAATTGGTTATTGATAACAAAGGTTTTGGAATTCAGTTTGATGCCGATGCGATTTCTCTAACCATTCTTGCTATAGCAGAATATTTTTTCTACCGGTTTTACTACCGAAAAGATCAGGACAAGAAAAGCGTTCCTACTGAAGCCGATAAGGAAATGTGATTACAACCGTTTGATCAATTTGTTTGGCATTTGCAGGAATAGGCTCAAAGCGCCATTGTCTTAATGAATTGATTGCCGCAAATTCCAATCGGGCATCAGCCTTAATGAGTGGGATAATTCTGCTAACTGTACCATCCGGCAAAATTGTAAATCTTAGTTTAACATCAATTTCCTTAGCAACCCCTTCCGGATATTCTGGTAAGTTGTAACTGTATATTCTCCTTTTGCCTTTGCCTCCAAAGTCTAATTCAAAACCAAAACCACCATCTCCTTCACCGCCAATATCACTTCCTGTCTTTTTACCATCCTCCTTCACCAACGGCTTCACTTTGGAATCAGCCACATCTTCCTTCTCTTTTTTCTTGTCAATTTTAGTAATGACATTATTCTCATCGGTCTGACGGGCTTTGGGCGGATCAACTTTTTTCAATTTCTCTTTGCTATCAGGAATTTTCTCTGTGGCTGGTTTTTCTTCCTCTATTGTCTTTGTTGTTCCAAGCGTACTCGGATTTCCCATTCCGCTCCCCGATCCAAAACCAACCAGCAAATACTCTTCTGCCTGCGAATCATTAGACATCTTCACAAATAAAAATATTATTGCTAGCAGCAGATGGAAAACTAGAGAAGCAACGTATGATATATTTCTTGGTTCTTTTATCTGCATCAGAACGAAACTTTTTCTGTAAGGATTGTGAATTTATCAACACCAATCCCTTTGGCTGCGTCTAATACCCGGATGATTAAATCTATCTTAACTGATTTATCTGATCTGATTGTTAAATTTTCATTCACGTTGGGAGTTCTTGCGGCCGATAACTTTGCACTCAATGAAGCCATACTCACTTCTTCATATCCTACATAAATTTTATTCCTGTCAGTAATTGTAACAGAAAAATTTGTCGGTTGCGCCTGTTCATTATTCTTTGCCCCCGGTAATTTAACTTTTACACCGGTCTGCATAACAAACTGAGAGGATAAAAGGAAAAAGATCAGCAGCAACATCACTATATCTGTCAACGATGAAAAATTAAACATGCTTATAACTTTATGTGACGATTCAATTTTCATTTTTACTCCTATAGCTCAAATTCTTCTTCATCCGAAAAATCTTTTTCAGTTTCGTCTAAGACATCCAATACATCTGTAGCAACTCTCTCCATATCGAGAACTATTTTATTAATGAGACTGACAAAATAATTGTATAATGCCAGGGCAGGGATACCGATGAATAAACCAAATGCGGTTGTCAGAAGTGCTTCCCAGATTCCTGATGCAAGATCGGACGGACTCGCACTACCCTGAAGTTCCTGTATTTTCATGAAAGCTGCAATCATTCCGGTAACTGTCCCGAGAAAACCTAACATAGGTGCGGCACCCGCTACAGTTGCGAGAGTTGAAAGACCTTTCTCAAGTTTGCTTATCTCCTGCTTACCTGCAACTTCAATGGCTTCAAGTACTCTTTTTCTTCCGAATTTAATTTTCTTTAACCCACGCCGGATTATATTGGCTATTGGAGATTTTTCTTCCATGCAGTATCCCATTGCGGCGGGTATATCCTTCTTCTTCAGTATTCCACGAATCTTTATTGAAAATGCAGGTACATTGATTTTCGATTTTCGTATCACCAAAAATTTTTCAATGGAGATTGCTACTGCAATAATGGAACAGACAAGAATCGGCCACATTACCAATCCGCCTTTTAGGAACATATCAATCAATTTCATAATAACCTTCAGTAATTTTTACAATTTATTTTTTTTCATAAATTCTTCAGTTTCTGTTACGGACTTAAAGGGACCGACACGAACACGATACCAGATGCCCCCTTTCTGAGGTAAGTTGGCTTCAATGATAAATCCATTAAAACCGAGTCCTCTCAGGCGGTTTACTTCTTCTTCGGCTCTCATTCGGTTTGGCCAGGATGATACCTGCAGGAAGAAACTTTTCCCATCAGAGAATATTCTGTTACTAACTTTAGTGTCTGTCGTTACACTTTTATCTAAACCTTTATTTTCCTGTTTCATATTAGCTTGCTTAGTTAACGGTTTTTCATTTACTTTTTGTGAAGACTGCAGTTTTGCGGTTTCGTTTTTAATTGTTTCGAGAATTTGTTTATCGGTAGCATCTTTTATTGGAACCGGAGGTGTTGCTGTTCTTGGAAAGTCAGTAAATTCATCATACAGTAGTGCATCAGTAGATTCCTTAGCAGTTGTATTGGACGGGGTTAGAATGCCGGTCTGACCGGAATCGGAAGCAATGTTTTTATTCGTCTGAGCACTTGGAGAGGATTCCTTGCTGACCTGATTAGAATTATTGCCGTATATTACTATGAAAACAACCACTGCAGCAAGAACAACAAATACGCTTGAAATTATCAGAAACATTTTCCTGAAATAGGAATTTTTACTTTCTCTTTTAATTTCTTCATCCGTATCGGAAATCCTTTTTGTCTTCTTAATTTCACCATCGTCTACCAAAGTGATGGCCATACGCCGCTCTCTTTCGGAAGGACGGTCTTCGATGAATTCATATTTTGCAGGAGGACCGGAAAATTCCATCACAACTTTTTTTAATTTATTTCTATCAAGAGTTGGTCTCTTATCCTCAATGGTGAATCTTCGTTTGGGTTCTTCTTCAAAATCAAATTCACGTTCGAGAGTTTTTTCAAGCTTAGAGAATAGATCATGAGTAGTCATTTCTTCATCGAGATAATCATCAACTAATTTTAGGTCTCCTTCTTTTTCTTCCGTCGGCCCCGGCATCGTTCCATATTTTTCTTTATCATCCTCAGAAATATTAAGTCCGAACTCTTCCTTTAGCTCATCGCCCCAATTCCATTCGATTTTTTCCCCTTCATCATCATTCTGTATTTTCTCAAAATTATCGAGTCCGCTCTCCCTGAGAGTTTCAACTTCTTTACTTAATTCATCAAGCTCAACAAATAAAGATTTTTTATTATCCGGCATAAACTCAGTGGTGATCTCAATATTTTCTTTATCATCCTCTTCGATTTTATCATCAATCAGCGTTCCGGGCTCTTGGATTTCGACTTCTTCTTCCGCCGGCTGGCCGTATATTGCCTCTTCGACTTTATCCTGGTCTGGAATTACGTGGATTGCATCCTCAACCTTATCCTCTTCCGGCATTCCTTTAATTACATCCTCAACCTTATCCTCGGTCAGCATTCTGGGCATCACATCTTCAAAAGGTACAATACTCTCATCCGTTTCATTCTGATGATTCTGAATATTTTGCTCATCCCTATACGAAGATGCGTGATCATCCAATAAGTCAGAGATCGTAATAGTCTCGGAAGATATTTCATCGAGCTGCAAATCATGCAATGCGGAATAATTTTCTTCTTCAACTTTGTTATCAAAAATATCAATTGTCTCTTCCTGTTCATCCGGAGGGAACAATGCCTCTGGTGAACTCTGCTCCAACTCCCCTTTGGATTCAATCAGTGGGTCGTTAAAATCTACGGTTTCATCGGTCGATTTGTTTACCTCAAGGAACATATCAGCATAATCGAGCCCGGGTGTCTGCTCTGACTCGGTTGAAGACAAATTGAAATCATCACTTATACTCTCCGGAATTTTATCCGGAATAATTTCTTCTTTGAAAGTTAAATCTGAGGAGAGATTATAAAGCTGTGATTTTGCTTCGTCAGCCGCTTCATATTCTTCAGGTGATTTGTAATAGTCATCCCAAATATTAAAATTCGGAATCTGGTCGGACTCCATTAAAAGTTCTTTTACTCTCTCCTCAATTGATTTTTTCAGCATTGCATATGATGTTTCTGTATCCGGTAATTCATCAATAGACAGAGGCAGAAGAGGTTTCCCAACACCAATACTGAAAATATTTGAATCAGCTTCAGGCGCATTCCTTATTTTGGGTGAGACCTCAATAGTAAGATAAAGATTACGCGACTCCCTCGAAAAATCTTCTGAGAGTGGAGAAAAGATTAATGGACGATTTTCGGATTTTGACGAGGCCACCTTCAATTGAAAGTAACCAATGCGGGGTACTTTGATTGTTATGTGCTCAAGCAGAATCTCGGAAAGCTTATCCACGAAAATCTCAAATGATAATTCTTTCTGAGATGCAGAGACTCCGAGTACATCGGCAATTTTCTTTTGAAGTTCGGCTAGTTTCATTTAATTAATTTTATTTCAGATCTACCAACAATATTCGATACCAAGAAGAAGATCGAATGGTTTTTCCTGATATTGTTTCCATACAAAGTTAGTTCGATTCAGAACGTTTTGAAAGTCAGCTGTCAGTTTAAATCCGGTAAATATTTCATAGTTAAGCGAAATCGATATATCATGGAAATCGTTCAATCTGTCAGCAGTTACCAAATTTGTGTAAACATCATATGCTAAATAATACTTTGCTCTTATACCCAACCCGAAATCGAAATTATATCCATACCATACCGATGCCGAGATTTTAGGTTCGTACGGGATTGTTTCACCCAATTGATCACTTACATTTCTGTAAACTAATTCCCCAAAAAACTGACCGTACTGAGCCGGATAATAAATAAAATTGACTCCGCTTGAAAGTATTTTTGCTTCAGGTAATATATTCAGATCAAATTTCCCGGCATTCAACACATCATCAAAATAAAAATAGTTATCAATTTTTGCATAACCTACAGTTAATGATATCGCAAACAGTTTTTCATATTCGTACTTGAGCATTCCAGTGATGTCTGTTTTATATTTCATAAAGATGTTATCAGTCAGTCCGGGATTAAAATACAGATTCCGTTTTATAAAGTCAGCAACCGTAAAATATTTCACGTGCGGATTAAACTCTCCGCTTAGAATTAATCCTTTAGTCAGTTTATATTCCGCAGAACCGAACGGGGCAAAAAATGAATTGGTTGAATTGACCGCATAATTAATACCAACCTTAATATTCACTTCAGCCATCGGCGATAATTTTACATAACCATCAGTCGAGAAAAAGTCATCACCATCGCTGCCGCTTAGGTTTTGACTAAGAATTTGTTTAGAATAAAATCCCTTAACTCCTGCAGTAAAACTACCCAGTTTGAACTCAAACAACCCGTTTGATAATATTTTTGTTTCCTTAAGCTCATTTTCAGCTAAGGAAAGTATATTTCCCCCTAAATCGAAGCTAAAATTTACCCAGCGGTTATATGAATTTGTAAATGATAATATCCCTGAACCTGTGTTAGTCTCGCGTTTGAATGTGGGGGTCTGGGAAGCGAATAATCTGTAGGAATCTCTCAGATATGAAGCGCCAATTTTTATTCTGGCCCCCGGCATGAAATCAGATTTAGTACTGAAAAAATATTCATTGGTTAGTGATATGCCTGAGTTATTATACCCTGCGTTGTCAATATACTCGCTTATGTTGGAACCCCATAATTTTGCGTTTATAAGATCATTACCAAAAGCCTGACTGATATTTAACTCTCCTGCAGGAAGGACATACCGGCTGGCTTGCACTTTCACCATTCCGTTAACATAATCATTGAAAGTTCTTATCTCCGGTCTGATTGGAACCGGTTCAGACGAAATAAGCAATGGGAGTTCATCTGGTGCAAACTGGGGCGTAAAAAATTCCTGTGATAGTGTTGAAATAAAATCAGGTTTCTTTTTCACAGCTATTGGAACACTGATATTTTGTTTTCCCGTGATTACAAAATCCGGAAGTTCTATGCTTTGCTGTTCCGTCTGTGCAGAGACCCAAGATGTGAGGAGAATAAAAATTGTTACAAATGTTTTTTTCATAATTGATTCATTTTTCTTTTAGCTTCGGTTGCCAACTCGCCTGTTGGGTGTTTAGCCAATACCGCACGGTACATCTCACGTGCCTGCTTAGTATCTTTTAATTTTACGTAGCAGTCGCCTAACTTCAGTAAAGATTTGGAATACCATTCATCATAAGCCGCATAGACAGAACGTACTCTTACCAATGCACTGATTGCATCTTCAATTTTATTCTGATTAAATAACAATACACCGTAATAATACTGGGCCTGTGCGCCGATGTCGTCTGTTCTATTCTCCCCTACATCTTTTAGCAGCACCTGAGCGCCGTCATAATTCTTTTGCTGTAAAAGTAGCATTCCCCATTCGACTTTTGATTTTGCCACGAATATAGAGCCTTCATAGTAATTAATAATCTGTTCGAAGGTTGCTGAAGCTTCTTTGGTCTTATTATCCTTTACCTCATTGATACCTTGAAGGTAGAGAAGTTCAGCTACACGGTTCGATGTCGGCACCGCATCACTGGTCTCCTTCAAAACATTTACAGCATCGCTATATTGTTTTCTATTCGAATAAATGTTAGCAAGTTCTACGGCGGATGAAATTCCAATGTCTGATTTTGGAGCGCGTGTCTTGGCACGTGTAAAATTATCAATCGCTTCGCCTTCGTTTTTCATATTAGCGGCACTCTTCCCAATCCAATAATATGCGTTCGGGATTAATGTACTTTCGGTATATTCAGCAACGAACTCTTTATATATTATTATTGCCTGATCGTATTTCTGTATACTGTAATACAGATCCCCTTTCTTAAAAAATAACTGGTCATTGTATTTGGAAGCGGGATTGGCATTAATAAACTGATCGATAAAATTTATGGCGTTTTCCGGCTGTTCTTTGGCAACATAGGCATATTGAATTCCGCTTACTGCATCAAAGATATACTGTGAATTTGGGAATTCATCCATGACTTTCGAATAAAATACGATTGATGAATCATACTCACCCAGATTAAAATATGAATCCCCAATTGAATAATATGCAATTGGTTTCAATGTTGACCCGGGAGAATTCGCGAGAAGTATTATATAGCTCTTAATTGCCTCATTAAAATTATTCTGCTGAAAATTTATCCAGCCGATTACGTACTGCGATTCATCCACATATTTCGAGCGAGGAAATTTCTCTTGAAGGTTTTTGAACGCAGCAATTGCTTCATCTGATTTTCCGGCTTTGAAGAGCGACTGACCATACTGGTAGTAAGCAAGATCATTATTCAGGGCAATATTTTCTTTTGAAAAGAGATCTCGATAAATACTGCTTGTCTTCTCAAAATTTTTACTTGCAAAGTAGCTGTCTGCCAATCGGAGTTTTATCTCATTAACTGACTGATCATTTTTATACTTTGTAAGGAACTCGGTATAATAGTAAATCGCATTCGGGAAATCCTTCAGATTGAAATAAGAGTAAGCCTTTCCAATTATTGTCTGTTTGTTAATATCCCCGGAAGATGATTTTATGGCTATGTAGTTTTTGAGAGATGCTGAGTACTGACCTTTTGAAAAATATGACTCAGCCAGATAAAAGTTGATCTTGTCATTCTCAAAGTTTTTTGTTCGCGATTTCAGATCTTCCAACTTCTTTATTGTGGCGTCATAATTATTCAGATAATATTCAGAGACAGCAAGACCGAGGGTCGCTCTGTAGTTTAGCTCTGATTGAACGGGCGTGAGTTTAACCGCCTCTAAAAAGTATTTTTTTGCGTCATCAAATAGTTTTCTATTAAGTCTCATTTCCCCAAGTAGTGTATAGGCACGTCCACGTGTCGCTTTGTCATCAGAGATAGTTGCATTAAGAAGTGCTTTTTCGGCATCTGCCGTATTACTCTGATTAAAATAGAGAGAACCAATACCTAATTGTGCTTTGGATGCCAGAGGATGACTAGGATATTTTTCTAAAAATTGCTTGAAAATAGAACCGGCCGATTTCTCATCTCCAAGATACCTTTTACACTCACCGCTCCAGTATAATGATGAGATACTAAGAGTATCATTTGGACTTCCGGAAAGCTCGTTAAATTTTTTATATGCTTCGTCATAGTTATTCTGCTGGAAGTATATCCAGGCCAAACTAAAATTTATTTTATTAATAGTGGATACTTCTTGCGCATCTGAGAGAAGTTCATTGAAAACATGTGCGGCATTTTTATACTCCTTCAACCTTACATATGAATTTGCCAGGAAGAATTTTGCATCTACTAATTCCTGACGCGGTAATTTCTTAACCAACGGATCGGAAAGTTCGAGAATTGCGTTATCATATTCTTTCAGATTGAAATAGCAGATCCCGATCCTCATCTGTGATTTTGGAGCCAAGGGATCATCCTGATAATAAGCTAACAGTTCATCATAGTTTGCAACAGCATTCGTGAAGTCATTTGTCTTTTCATACGATTGAGCAAGAGAATAATAACTATACACAATGAATTTATTATTTCTCTTTCGTAAAATTCCTTCTCTAAAACTTTCCTGGGCCTCAACAAATTTACTCTCGGATAGATAGGCCTCGCCAATCCAATAATATGCAGAACCAGTGTATTCCCCGTTTTTGTAATCAATGAGTAATGTATTCATTCGCTCACGCGATTTTCGATATTCACCCTTTATAAAATAAATGGTACCAAGTTTATAAAGGGCAGCTTCACGAAAGTTTGAAAATTTGTACTGATCTATGAAAAATTCCAATTCGCTTGCTGCACCATCCAATTGATCGAGATGAAGCAAACAGTCTGCCGAATAAAACTTTGCCGAGATGAGTTTCTGTTCGTCAAGCAGATTTTCAAAAATAATCTCATTAAACAGCCGGAATGCAGTTCCAAAATTATGTTCATTATAAAACTTAACTGCAGAAGCCAGCTTGTCGTCTGCAGTCTGTGCCGCAAGTGAGATGGTAAATAATATTATTAACAAGAATATTTTTTTCATATAAGTCTAAAATTTTATCATACTTTTTAGAATGATAATTAACAATGCCCCGGCAATACCGGAAAAAAAATTAACCATGTCATTGTTAATCCAAGAGTAACCTTTGAAATGATCGGCTTGTGTACCGCAATGAATCTGTTTCTCTGTAACTTTATTACACACCGAACATCTGTTCTGCTTTTGGATCGTAGCACCAAGAATACTGTCAAAATAACTTCCGAACAATCCAGCCAATAAGATCAATATCACATATTGAATATAAGAAATCTCTATCCATACAATTCCCGAAAGTGCAATCACAAAGCTGCCGAGGAGTGCACCAATTGAACCGATAACCGAGATTCCACCCGATGTACCTTGCTCTATTGGTTTAAGATCCAGAATGTTATACGTGGCGGTTTTTTTCCAGGTTCCAATTTCTGTCGCCCACGTATCTGCGCATACTGCCGATAATGTAGCCAAATATATCAGGTAGAAAAGTTCATTGGAATAAATGGCATAAAGAACCACAAGCACACCACCGATTCCGCCGTTAGCAATTACTTGAAAGTGATCACGTACACCACTCTTTTCAAAATATATTTCTACTTTGGCATTTTTCTTCTTCCGGAGTTTCGATAGTATGCTTGAGAGAATGAAAAATGTAAGAATTGGAACTGACCACTTTATTCCACCCAATCCGAAAATAAGCCCTGCCAAAAGAAAGGTTGCAATTGCACCTCCTCTTGTTAAAAATCTAACTCTGAACGATAAATAAGCGATAATGGCAGCTAAGAACAATCCCATTAATAGATCCTGAAACAGCATGTCCGCCCGAATAGGATTAAAGAAAAATGATAAGGTTAAACTCGTTATTTGGTTTGTTATAGACAGGATTCTATCGAAAATTTTTGTGAAAGTTCTGAATCAATATAATCAAATGTGATTTTATCTAAAAGGGATTTTCCTTTGGTGTGATTCTAATGGATGATGAGAGAAAGCTGGTGCGGAAGAGGGGACTTGAACCCCTACGCCCTCACGGGCACTACCCCCTCAAAGTAGCGTGTATACCAATTTCACCACTTCCGCAAAAATCCGAGCCAAAAATATCCCAGAACTAATCAAAATGCAATAGCGTTTACGGAAGAAACAAAATAAAACTAATTATTCATCGGACCCTTACCGCGTCCCATCAAAGTTTCTCTAACTTCTCGGCGGAATTTAATCTCGAATACAATCAATTTGGCTATTTGCACGGGAGTAAGAAGATCGCCTAACGATTTAACAAAATTCTCCCTTTCAGATGTTATTCTGCTTTCAAGAGAAAGGAGTTTGTTTACTTTTTCCTTATAACCTGCATCACTGGATTGTGAACCATTTTTAATTTCATTCTCGAGTTCATTCAAGGCAGTTTCTCTCTGGTCCAGAATTTCTTTGACCTTCATTTGATGATCTCGTCTTCTTGTGAAAAAGCGTACCGCAGTCTCTTCATCCATGTTTAATACTTCGATCAGTTTAATTCTTTCCCATTGCTCTACTCTCTGCAATGGTTTCATTTCCTTATTCATGCGGGGTCTGTCCTGAGCAATTAATGAGGACCCGATTAAGAGAACGATTAACAGTGGTAAAAATATCTTTTTCATTTTATCACCTTTTGTGAGGATTCCGAATTTAATTTTTCATAAACAATTTCTAATTCTTTTTCAGAGAGACCGTTTAGAGTTCTGTAATCTTCCGATACCGGATTATCAATTAACCGGGTGTATGATTCTGTGTTTATTTCCACCTCAGATGGTATTTGAAAACTAAGTTCGTCAGTGTCTGCAGTTAAGACTATATCCGCAGGATTACTTTCCAATTCGGTAAAATATTTTTCCGATACTTCTTGATCAGAAAAATTACTAACAACCTCATTGGCTAAATCTTTGTACTGCGTTTCCAATTCGGTTTTTGACGTAAACAAAAAGATGAAGAGTACTGCCGCCGCCGCCGCCGCCGCCGCCGCGGTAGGAGTTAGATAGTAAGCACTCTTCCAAAAAATATTTTTTTTCTTTTTTCTAAGCTGCTCATGAACTCTCGGCACAAGGTTGGCAAAATATCTTTCATCTACATCGATAATCTTTGGCAGAGTAGCTTTTTCTAATCTACTATTTATTGACGCTAGATCATTAGCCAGTCCAGTAGAACTAATTAATTCTTTCTCGAAGTCAACTCTTTCATTCTCATCCATCATTTCCGACAGATATTTGAGAATTCTTTCATCATTCTTTTTCATTTGATAACTCCAGTACTTTCTTCAAAGCATGAAAATAATTTGCCTTTAAACCGCCCACACTTTTTCCAGTCTTTTCCGAAATCTCTTCATATGACAGTTGTTCGTAATTTCTCATTATAAATATTTCTCTCTGTTTAGGAGGAATCTTTTCCAATATTTTTTTTACGTGCGCCAGTTTCTCCTTATTTAGAAGATCTTCTACAATATCCTGCCGGTCTTCCAATTCGAAATCATTTTCGGCATCATCAATAGAAAAAAATCTCTTAATGTTTTTCTTACGGATTTGGTTAAGGCTTCTCGTGCTTACAATTTTGTAAATCCATGTATAAAGTGAAGATTGGAAATTAAAGCTCCTCAACTTTTGATAGATAACAATAAGCACTTCCTGTGTTACCTCATCAGCATCAAGATGATTACCAAGCATCTGCCGAGCGTGCCAGTAAATCTTCTTCTGATACTTCCTGACAATATCATTGAACGCGACTTCTTCGCCGGCTAAAAATCTATTGATTAGTTCGAAGTCGTTATCCTGCACAGTTCCCACATAATGTTTCATATAATAGACAAAAATTAGTGATATGTGGTTTAATCAAATTATCATTAAACCGGGAGTCATATCATGTTGTCAAAATAACGAAAAGAAAATATTTCATCACAAAAAAAAGAGGGCATTATGAAAAAGCTGAGTATCTTTATCCTAAGTTTGCTCCTACTTGGCAATGTTTCGATTTTCTCACAACCAGATCAGGGTGAACCTAGAGGAAAACGAATAAAAACAGCATTAAAACTTACTCCGGAACAGGAGAAAAAGTTCGACGACTCAAAGTATCAGCATCAGCAAGCAGTCATCGACATCCGTACAAAAATTCAGAAAAATCGTCTTGAACTGAAGAAAATCATCGATGATGGAAAGATTGATGAGAAGAAGATTCTCCAACTCATTGATGATAATAGTAAACTTCAGGGCGATATTAAATACTCAGCTACAAAACATTGGTTAGACGTTTATAAAATGCTGAACGATGAGCAGAAGGCAATTTTTGCAAAACATCTTTCCCGTTTGACTGATCCTGGCGTAATGAAAGAAAGGATTAAAGCAGGAGTACGAGGAAGAATGCAGCAACGTGGACACGGAATGATGAACTTGCGTAGACATGGAATCCGCTGATATTTAGATCAACTATTAAACCCCCGGCACTCTCGGGGGTTTTAAAAAAAGTGATACTTTACAGATCACCCTTAATTGGGCGGAGTACTAATTCTTCAGAGACCAAATTACTCTTCTCAGAATAAACCTTATATATCAGTTCGGCAATTGCCTTGGCACTCATCATACTGTCAGAATATTTTTGAAGAACACCCTCCGGCCAGATGGATGTTGCAGTCGCACCGGGTGAAACATTAATCACTCTAATATTTTTATCCCGTATTTCTTCCCTTAGAACTTTTGCATAAGCGTGCAGTCCCGACTTAGATGCGGAGTAAGCACTGCTTGATGTAAAAATTTTTTGAGTAACAACGGAAAGAATATTAATAATTGTTCCCGATTTCCTTTTTAACATCTCCGGTAGAACAGCTTTTATAGAATAGATTGAACCGAGAAGATTAACCCGAATTATTTCTTCGATCTCCTGAATGGAATTATCAATTGCGTTTTTGAAAGAAGTAGTACCGGCATTATTTATCAGGCATTCAATATCGTATTGAGAAGATATATCGCTGTAAAAACTATTCACCGCATTGCAATCGGAAATATCTAACTGATAAGGGATCAATAGATTTTCCGACTCGCCTAATTCTTTTTTGATTTCATTTATCAGATCAATCCGGCGCGCAGTACCGAGAACTGTAATTCCGTTACTTGCGAATTTGAATGCAATTGCTCTACCAATGCCGGAACTCACTCCGGTGATCCAGACTGCTTGTTTTTTTTCCATTAAATTCTTTTTTGAGCAATAAGGTCTAAAAATTCAGTTCTTGTACGAGCGTCTTCTTTGAAAATTCCATGCATAGCACTGGTTGTGGTTATAGAGTTTTGTTTCTGCACGCCACGCATCATCATACACATATGATATGCTTCAACAACAACTGCCACCCCTCGGGGATTTAAATATTTATCAAGTGTGTCTGCAATCTCCTGTGTCATTCTTTCCTGAACCTGTAGTCGTCGTGCAAAAATATCAACTACACGCGGGATTTTACTCAATCCTACAATTTTTCCGTCCGGTATATAGGCGATATGCACTTTGCCAAAGAATGGCAGAAGATGATGTTCGCACATACTGTAGAAATCGATATCCTTGACTATGACCATTTCATCATATTTCTCATTGAAAATGGCACCGTTAAGAATCTCTTCAATGTTCTGTCCATATCCCTGAGTGAAAAACTCAAACGCCTTTGCAACTCTATGCGGAGTTCCTTTTAATCCCTCTCTGGCGGAGTCCTCGCCAACTTCTTCAAGAAGATTTTTCACATATTTTTCTATGACACCGTAATTCACAATAAATCCTTTCCTTTGTATTCAACGTAGTTATTTTCAGTTTCGTAAAGTTTGATGGCGTGAAGTTTTCCGGAGGGAATTTTACCAACAAGTTGATTCCAAATTCCGACAGCAATATTTTCTGCCGTGGGTATTTTTCCTATTAAGAAGTCAACATCCAGATTCAGATTTTTGTGATCGACCCTCTTAATTACATTTTCCAAAATGATCTCTTTCAAAACTTTCAAATCAATCAAATAGCCGGTCTGTGGATCAATTTCTCCCGATACTACAACCTCTAGAACATAGTTATGTCCGTGTCCGTTAAGATTACTGCACTTGCCGAACACTTTCTCGTTTTCTTCATCAGAGAAATTCGGATTATACAATCGATGCGACGAGCTGAAGACTTCACGACGTGTAACTAAGATCATTTATTTCCCTTTTAATGCTTCGATTACATCTGCAACATGGCCGGTGACTTTCACTTTCGGAAATATATATTGAATTTTTCCATCCTCATCAATAATAAAAGTGGTTCGTTCTATACCCATATATTTTTTGCCATACATGCTTTTCTCTTTCCATACACCATATTTTTCAACCACTTCCCTTTTCTCATCGCTGAGCAATGTGAAAAGCAGATCATATTTATCTGCAAATTTTTTATGTGATGAAACCGAATCGATACTCACACCTAAAACTTCCGCTTTCATCTTTCTAAAATTAGGGATTGAATCACGGAAATCGCACGCCTCCTGTGTACAACCGGAGGTCATATCTTTAGGATAGAAGTAGAGAATAATTTTCTTCCCCTTAAAATCATTGAGTGAAACTTTTTTCCCGTTCCCATTCTGAAGTGAAAACGCGGGAGCTTTTTTTCCAACTTCTAACATTATAATTACTCCAATTTGTTAAAGGAGCTAAACAGCAGCGGTTTGTTGCTAGTTCCTATAACGGTAAAAGAAAAGAAGTTGTCTTAAAAGTATTTTTTATGTCACACTGAGCGGAGTCGTCCGTAGGACTCCTTCGGAGAAGTGTGATTAGAGTGTGTAAGTCCATTTCTCAACTTCGCTCGAAATGACTTTAGAACCTTTTGAGACAACCCTTTCTTAATTATTATGATATCTTTTTCAGAGCATCCTGAACCGCGCTGTAGTTCGGTTCTTCTCCTGCGTTTTCCAATACTTCAGCATATTGGATAATGCCGTTCTTATCAATCACAAAAGCAGCACGCTTCGCCACGCCTTTAAGATCCCACTTGCCAGGCAACCATAGGTCGTAGAATGCACCGTAAGCTTGTGCGACTTCTTTATTAAAATCACTGAGGAGCGCGAAATTGAATTTATGTTTGTCGACCCACAGTTTCTGAGAAAAGGGAGAATCAACACTAATTCCGAAAACCTGAGCATTTAGATTCTCATAATCTTTCATGCTGTCTCTTGTTGAGCACAATTCTTTTTCACAAACGCCTGATCCAACAGCCGGAAAGAATAAAAGTACAACATTACTTTTCCCTTTGAAATCACTCAAAGTGACTGATTGGTTACTTGTATTTCTTAGTGTAAAATTTGGTGCTACATCGCCAATTTTCAACGACATATATTTCTCCTTTTTGAGATTAGTCTTTAAGTTTTCTTCCGATTCGAACTTTTATCTGGAATTCAACTTTACCCTCCGAAGTGACTCTGCCCCTCTGTTCAATAACTTCAAACCAGCCGACTTTCTTTTCAGAATGGGCTTCGAGAACTACTTCTTTTACAGCTTCTGCTATACTCTCGGTTGATATTCCTACTCTTTCTATTACTTCGAATGTCTTTGACATATTAACCTCTTTATATGAATGAAAAGTTCCAATTAGTATGTATTGTTTTTATTACAGAATTAAAATAACTTTTTCATCGCTAAGATTAAAGCAACAGAAAAACAATTAAGAACCTAACTATAAATTTCTAATTACAGACAGACTCATTTGTTTAAACGAAATCAACTCCTAAACATCCAGGCAGAGCCTAATTGAAACTGGTGACCTGAATAATTTGAAATTTCTCATTCTCGAAGAATTATAATGGAAGAAGGGATATATTATTTCTTGGTTCACGTTTCCGAAAAGTATAATTTTGTTTTAGAATTCATATTCACTAGAGGAAAACCATGAAAAAATTTTCAGTTTTGCTGGCAGTTCTATTTGCGTTATCAATACAAGCACAAAATAAAATTCATAGTCCCGATATCACCGCTCAGGAAATTAAGGCTAATGTCTTCTACCTCGCCTCCGATGCAATGAAGGGCAGATTCACGGGCAGTTCGGAAGAACGTAAAGCCGGTGATTATATTCAATACGAATTCCAGTTGTATGGTCTAAAACCTGCTTTTAACGGGAGCTGGTTCCAAGAATTCCCATTCGTTGAAAAAGTTGAAATGACTAAAGCCAACTCTCTCGCATTCGAGGTGAAGTCTAAAAAGCAGTTATTAAAAGCCGGAAAGGATTTTGCAACTGTTGCCTATTCAGGCAAAGGAAAAGCTGCCGGGGAATTGGTTTTTGTTGGTTACGGTATTTCAGCACCAAAAATAAATTACGATGATTATGCCGGTATTGACGTAAAAGGCAAAATTGTTGTGGTCATGAAATATCATCCGGAACATGACAGTTCGAGATCAGAATTTGATAAATATGCCTCCTTCAGAAATAAAGCCACAGTTGCAAAGGAAAAAGGTGCCGCTGCAATTATTCTAGTTAATGGATACGCTCCTAAGAATGATGACGATCCGATAATGGAACTCCGGTACGACGGCGCCCCGGCGATGAAAGATATTTTGGTACAGCAAGTCAAGAGAAGTTTTGTAGATGAACTCTTTAATGCCGACGGCAAGAATTTCGCAGAAATACAAAAGCAGATTGACGCTTCGAAAAAACCTTCTTCATTTTTCTTAGTAAATTCCAGAACCTCACTCTCAACTGAAGTAAAAGAGATAGTAAAGAATGGGCGGAATGTTGCAGGAATGATTGAAGGTTCAGACCCTGTTTTAAAGAACGAATATATTGTGATTGGCGGACATTATGACCATCTCGGAATTGATCAGCTGAAAGAGGCTTCGATGGATAAGAGCAAGGAGAAACAGATTCACAATGGTGCCGATGATAACGCTTCCGGCGCAACAGGTGTATTAGAAGTTGCGGAAAAATTTGCCTCGATGCAAGGATTACTGAAACGAAGTATAATTTTCGCTGCATTCAGCGGTGAAGAACTTGGAATTCTCGGTTCCACATATATGACCAATAATTTCCCGGTAGATATTAAAAATGTTGTTGCAATGCTCAACATGGATATGATTGGCCGCCTGAACGAGGAAAACAGTTTAACAATAATCGGTGCCGGTACTTCCTCAATCTGGAAAGATTTATTAAATAAGAAAAATACATACGGATTTAAATTAGGTATGAGCGACGGTGGTTCCGGCGGAAGCGATCATCAGGCATTCTCAAACAAAAATGTGCCAGTTCTTTTCTTTTTCACCGGTACTCATTCAGATTATCACAAGCCATCCGATGACGCTGAAAAAATAAACTTCGAAGGTGAAGCAAAAGTTGCTAATTATGTTTTTGATATTGCTCTTGCATTAGATAAACTCGATACCCGCCCTGTTTATGTCAAGGTTGAAGAACCTGCGCAACGTGCCGGAAGCGGCGGAAAGACTCGTGTAACAGTTGGAACCGTACCTGAGTTCGGCTACAATGGAAGCGGCTATAAACTCTCGGGCACAACGGAAGGAAGTCCTGCTGCTAAAGCTGGAATGAAAGCGGGCGACATCATTGTAAAGTTTGGGCCAAAGACAGTCGGCAATATTTATGATTTTATGTACGCAGTTCAGGATTACAAAGCGGGCGACAAAGTTGACATAGTAGCCCTGCGTGAAGGTAAAGAGATGACGTTTAATGTGGAATTGATTGCCAAATAGTTTACAGCTAACAGTAAACAGTTTTCAGAAAGGCGAATCTCAGTATTCGCCTTTTTTATTTGATTAATTTTAGAAGGCTATAGCACTGTTGACAAACCAACTCTAACCACAAAATTATTATTGGTGTTATATGAGAAATCAATCCGCCCAACACCGAGTATTTTTCCAAAGCTCAGATATCCTTCCCAGTAAACTTTATCCAATGATCTGTTTGTGAAGTAGCTGCTCTCGTTCCACATTTTCAGAATGCTCACACCTGTTATTACATCAATGTTCAGATCGGTCATAAAATTTAATCCAACTGCCTGATATGGGACGGTACGCCAGTTATGTTCTACATGTAATGCAACGAGCTTGTCACCAATAAATTCATATGGAGCCAAACCCTTAAAAGATAAAAACGGTGAATAGATATTAAGTGCGGTATTGGGAGTTAGTATATGCTGCGGCCCGTAATCACCAATCACTGCTGCTCCTTCCAACCCAAATAAGAAGTAGGGTGAAGAGAATAACTCTTTGTAGATAGTACTTGTCGTAAACTGGGATATTACCCTTGCCCGCTTATAGTTAAAATCACTGCCAATCGCAGGATTTGAAAAATCAAGTTGTGCAACCAAACCATCGTTTAACATCGGTTGATATTCCTGGGGATTTTTACCGATCAGAACATTAAGTGATATTTTCCGATCATTACCATCTGCGATTTCAGGATTCACTCTAACCGGTCTATTCGTGGTGAAAATACTTTGGTATTTGAGTTCCGGAAGTGACTCCTGCTTATCAAAAACAAATTTTAAAGATGATGAAATAGTCTTTCCAATTTTCGCATTTAAACCAAGACTAAAACCTGAGGTCAGTAAATAGTTGAATTGATCGTCAAAACCGAGCAGTACATTTATCCCGTTAATGAAATCCGAATAAGGATTGAGACTCTGCCATTGCTGAGCCTCGTTAAAGATCCCTAACTCGATAGCGTCGATTAATCCAGCCTTAACATAAACCCGTGTAAATAAATTCCCCTCCATTTTCTTTCTGCCGAAGGCATACCCCAAATTAGAATTGATTGCCAAAATACCACCGAAGAAAGAATCCTTATACCTAACACCGGTAAGAATTCCATCAACACGGTTGTCCCTGAAGTTCAGATATTTAAATGCATTGCCCACATAATTAAAAAATCCGTCACCTCTGTTCTGTCTCTGATCATTATCAATCGCATTTTCAACAAGTCCGCTTAAAATCCCCGTGAATTTGATCTGAGTGACAACGGTCTTTGTGCTATCAAGTTCTTTATATGCCTTGAGTTCCGCACCGGTTAATGGAATCGGGCGAAGTGAATCGATTTGTATCCTGTTCAACTGAGCAGCCTGGATATACTTTACTTTTGGATTTTTACTGGAATCAGGTTTTATTGTCACACGCAAATCGTAAATAGAATCTGGTATAACTGAATTGATTTTGTAATTAGTAAACATACTTACCTGATTCATTGATATCGCATCAGTTCCGATCAATCCTCCAAAGCTTAATCTCAATCCCGACTCCACCTTGAAATATGTCGGCAGCCAATAATTATTAAAGCGATCTCTATTTTGAATAAACTCGATTTTCAGATCATTCACATATGGAAATCTAAGTCCATCATTATTTTTGAACTGAATATTTTTTAACGAGTAAGTGGAATCCTCAATTACCATTGTGCCGGAGAGCAGCGGCTGGATTTTGGATTTCGGAATCACCTCGATGTAACACTCATGGACTGACCCCGATTGTTTGACCTCGATCAATTTATAATCGTACCAATCAAATGCATTTTTGGCAAGGGGGAGAAATACTTTGTTGCCAATAATAGTAAGAGTATCTTCTGTAAAATCGACATACATTTTGTCCAGAATATTTTGATCAAAGCTAAGCGCGTTTTTCTTTTCATTCTCTGAGATGTGAACCGATCGGGTTAATATCTTTTCCGGTTTATTGGATTGATAATATCCGGTTGAAAATCTTTCGGATACCATTGCCACTTCCCCGGCTGATAGGAAAATGTCTTTAGAAAATAAATCGTATTCAAGACTATTTAGACCTGTCCTATTCTGATCTTTTCTTTTTATCGCCTCCCGCACAATTCTGTAAGCCGGATCTTCATCCGATCCGACCACAATTTCCATAAATTGAATCGGTTCCGGTTTTAACACGATTTTCAATTCAGCCGATATGTCTGTAATGACAATTTCCTTTCTCTTATAGCCTACTACAGTGAAAATCAGTTTGGGTTTTCCGGCTGGGATAGTAAGAACAAACTTCCCTTCAAAATTAGATGATGTCCCTTGCGTAGTTCCGGCTATTCGAACATTCACATAGGAGATAGGTTCTTTAGTTTCCTCGTTAAATATCAAGCCGTGGATTTTAAGACTTTGAGAAAAGAGTGCTGATGTAATAAGAAGTATTAAAAAAAATGATCTCATAATTTCTTTTTTCGATTGTGTAATATAAGACGAAGTCATAATAAATAATGTTACAATTAAAATAAAAGGTAGTCTCAAAAAATTCTAAAGTCATTTCGAGCGAAGTCGAGAAATGGCCTTTTAACTTCTCCTCACACACCTCGACTCCGCTCGGCACGACATAATAAATATTTTTAAGACAACCTTTTAAGAATCAATAGTTAAGCGAAAATGATAACACAAAACTTCTCGGCATCCCCGGCTCCAGGAAGAGAGCTTCATTATTTACTATATCCGGATTGATAAATGCCGAAGAGGCATATTTCAGATCGAAAATATTATTGACCGTTAGAAATCCTGTTACAGAAAGATCTCCGATTATTTTCACCGGTTTGTTCAGTCCGATTGTTGCATTTAAGACAGTGAAGTAGGGAACGGATAAAGTATTCCCATCATTCACATAATATTTCCCTATTCCATTAACGCCTAATGAGAGAAATGCCCCATCTAATTCTGCTGATGCATAAGTTAGATTTAAATTATAGAAAAATCCCGGAATACCTGCTACATTATTGTCTTTGTAGTTGGCAAACCTGCCGGCCTTAATTAAATCATAATGCACAGAATCTACCATGTATTCCTGATATTTATTGTCTGAGAACGTAAATGCGCCGTTAAAAGTAAATCCATGCGTGAACCGGAAGGACGTTCCTAATTCAACTCCCAATCGTTTAGTTTTCCCGGCAGTGAAATAGAATTTACCTCCCCTGTACGGTATAATATCATTCTGCACATCGATATAATATAATGCCAGATCATAAGTGAGCGATTTGAGAAAATCATTTTTTTCTAAAGCAATCTGATGTTTTGTGCCAAATTCAAAGGTGGTGGAGATAATTGGCTCTAACAATGGATTGATCAGAAATATTTTATCTTGGCCGTAAGTGCCAGCTGGATCTGTTTCATTTCCGGCGGGCACTTCAATGCCGCCGCCATAGTTTGCATAAACACTTTGAGTCTCTGATATGCGGTAAGTTACTCCCGCCTTCGGTGTAATTTTTTCAAATGTTTTTGTCTGAAGTCCATAACCGGCTGTTATGAAACTCTCGCTGAAGTAGGAGATATTATCGTACCGTGCGCCTACTATTAAACTGAGCTTGTCATCGAAAATGATTTCGTCCTGAATAAAGGCACCAAGAGTGTTGGCGCCTTCACGCTTGTTGTCACTCAGAGTATTCCCACGGAAGTTAGTTGACGACAAATTGTAAAACAGAATTGCGCCGTCCTGATATGCTTCATCACCTCCAACAATCAACTTATTTTGAATTGTCGAAGAAAACGAGGAGTAATTATTGTATATCAGATTTCCGCCAAGATGGTATCGGGTGAAATCACGGAAAGTACCTCGTTCCGATCTCTGCAGATATTTTGGATTCACGAATACCATTCCCGAGATTCCATTTGAAGTATCGAATTCATGATTCAATGTAACACCAATCTTCCCGAGCCGGTTAAATCGTCTTTCATCCCTTTGCGCATATGTAGGATTGGCTTGCGAGGGATCGGAGTCAAACTGCTTTTGTGTCAGTGGTCCCGGTATATGAAACATGTTGGATGTTCCAGAAATGAATATACCGAGCTTAGTCATATTACTCATATTAGAGACAAATCCTAAGTTAAACAGAGTTCTATAACTGCTTGAATGTTTTCTCCATCCATCTAAATAACTGTTGGAAAGTGATGCGAATAATTTTCCGTTTTGAAAATTTGTATTAGCATTAATCTGAAACAGATTAAAACCGTAACTCCCTGCAAGAGACCTCAGCGAAATATTATTGTCAGTTCCGGAAGGGACTGTTGAAAGATTTACCACACCGCCGGCTGCGTTTCCCCAGATAGCAGATGCATTAGATCTGATGACTTCAATATTATCGGCTATACTTAGATCGATTTGATCGAATGATGTTCTTCCATCCGGCTCTGTTTCCGGAATCCCGTCAACCATAACACGTATTCCGCGGGATGTTCCGGAATTCGATCTGTCCCCCGCCCCACGAGCACCAAAACCACGTATGACAAGACGAACATCTTGATTGCCTGACCTGGATTGCGCCAGAACTCCAGGGATGGCTGATAGCGCCTCATCCAAACCGTATCCACGCAAATTTTTTAATTGACGGGATTGAAGCAATGTAACGGCATATGGTACTTCCAGCAATTGCTCTGCATAACGAGTGGCAATCACCGTTATCTGGTCAAGCTTGACCACAAGTGTGTCGTCTTGTTTGTTTTTCTGTTGTGCAAAATTAAATGAAACAAACACAAGAGAAAGCAAAATTAACTTCTTCATATTTAGTCCTCAGAATTTGTCAGGCTATTGATTCTTGTCTGGTGAATATCTTTTCGCACGCATATTACGGGGCAGGTCGAAACGATTTACAATTATACGCGGGCTGATACGAATAGAATTCAAGATATTATGGGTCAGTCAGACAAGGCCTGATTTGGGGGTGGTGTGAGGACTTCGGAGACTTTTTGAGGTTGACTAGCTTTTGTAAGAGCATGGTAAATATATTTTTTGATTGGTGAGGAAACTCCGATTTTTTTTACCAGCTCGACAAAATCTACCTGAGAATTGAATTTCACTTGTGCTACAGTAAGACTTTGGGTGTTGTAATTTTTCTGTACATTATTTGCAAACTCTTTTTCAAGCTTATCCTCTTTCTCATCATGGACACAATAAAAAACGATTTTACCTGAATGCATTTCCGTTTTTATTATATCATACATCTTCCCTTCATATCTGATCTCTTTAATGTTTATCTGCTGAACGATCTTCCCTTTCTCGTAATCAGATGAAGAGAAAGTCAAAACTTCCATTCTTTCGTGCGACTTACTTCTGCTGATTTCGTCAAATGTTTTTTCTTTTAGACTTTCTTTCTTCATCAAGTAATAAACAACAAAACCGAATGAGTTGAATGAAAAAGCAGCTACAATCAAAACGATTATTATGTACCGAAATTTTCCGTTCATATGATTGCTGATAAATCCCTGCTATCTATGATTAAGTTGAGAACGATTTCCGTCAATTCCTGAATTAAGAATGATTGCACACACATTCCTGAACGAACAATTCTTTTAATATTGGTTAAAAAGATTTTTTTCAGAATTTCTTCCAGTAAAAAATAAGATTTTTTTTGAGGGATGGAAAGGTAATTAAGACGCTAACGGACAATTATAAAACTATTCAATCGAAATAATTTTAGTACCATACCTTGTCTAAAGAGACAAATTGAGAGCCGGCCTTATATCTTCTTTGAAGAGTTGGTCCCATTGATCGAATCTTTGAGTGCCGTAAGACTCAGATATTGATGAGGCCCGTTCATCAATTTCATGGCTGAAAACGTTTGCTATGTAGACTATCTCTTTCAAAGCGAGAGTATTTCCATCGAGCAGTGATTTATCGTGGTGAGAAGCCACGGCCTCTATTATCGTATCATTGAGTCCCCATAACCGTAGTATATAAGCTCCAATTTTAACATGTGAGACACCGAACAGATCCATTTCTATCCTGTACGATTCGCCACTACGGATGTTTGTTAAATAAGATTGGTGTTGTTCTTTATCGTTCAACTGCAGCAAAATGATTTTTCCAATATCGTGAAGCAGTCCTGATATATAGGCAAGTTCAATCATTTTTTTATCATCAGTCTCTTTCTGCATAATAGCTTTTGACAGCTTGGCCACATTGATTGAATGCGCTTTAATCTCCTTTAACAACGATTGAGTCTCGGGCGAAACGTTTTTAAGAGAGAATATTTTAACATAGAGCACAAGTGTCTTGATGACATCAACACCTAAAAAGGTAAGTGCCTGCAAAAGATTCGATATACCTGTTGGAATACTATAGAATGAAGAGTGTGCTATATGAAGTAATCTTGCCACCATCAATGGATCAGACTGAATGATCTCTGCAATCCGATTCATTGAAAATGTTGAACGACTAATCTCCTTTTCGAGGCGTAGATATATTTCTGGCAGAATTGGTATAGGGCCTAAACCATTAATTTTTTCTACTAACTCTGCGTCTATTTCTGTACTTAGAAGTTTTATCAGATCATTGATGGTTTTTAAAAGTTCACACTTACTTAGGGGCAGCTTTACATATCTGTGGATACTTTTTGACAACCGGAGTACATTATCTTTCTCATGTGAGGATGCGAGACTCAAACGGAAAATCCTAGGGTAATTCATTTGAAGCAGGTTAAAAAAATCCTGATAATTAAATTTTGGAATCCGGAAATCTGTAATGACTATTGATATATTGTTCTCACTAATACTCTTTAGTGCATCAACGCAATTGTTTTCGAAGAAAAATTCTAAACTTTCCTTTTGACTTTCCTGTAATCCACTTAAATAGCCGACTGTCTCCGGTGACGATGCAACAAATAATATCTTGGTAATCATCTAATGCGCTCCCAATAGAATCAATGGTGTTTAAGAGTTAAATCCATATCCCGATTTTTTATTAATTCAGAATAGCATGTTGATACATGTCTTATTATCGCAAATATCCATCAAAATTTAATAGAATTGCAATAAAAAATAGTAAAATAAAAATATCTTCCGCGCGTAATATCCTGCATGCTTTGACTATAACTTGATTTTCCAAGTGGTTTTGCACTTACTTAAATGTTTTTATTCCGAAAGCAATTGCAGACTTATAAGTGAACATTTTTAAGTATTGAATAACTTCTTAACGCTTTAGATAATCTAAAAATTCTGCAATCGGTTTCCCTTCAAATCTTGATCTGATCTCTACAAATCCTCTGCCATAAATAGGACTCGGATCTTTTTCTAGCAATAAGATAAAATCTGAAGTTTCAAGCTGATTGAGCGATTTTAAATACAGGTATGAGATAAAATTACAACTCCCTTCCCGCACCTGATCCGTATGGTTGCTTTTTGTATTGTCATTCAACCAAGCATGCATTAACTCGTGAGCTATGGTTGACTCTGTTAGAACCAACGGCATACCCGTTAATATGTAAATACTATGGCCTGTTGTTTTTTTTATTACTCTGTCATTTATAGATTCTGTCCGGGTTTGTGAATCGCAAAAACCGTGTGTGTTATCAGAATAACTTTTAGATTTGCTTTTGAGAGTGTTTCTGTCAACAGCAGTTGTACTAACTGTTTTTTCATCAACACGTATTCCGAAGGAATTCAATTTGTATATGACCTTTTTAAGCAGTTCAACAATCTTCCGGTTGTCAGTAACAGCAGTGGAATAACATAGATTGCAGATGCGCCTTCCATCAGAATAATCTCTCCCTCCCCCAGTGAGGGATTGACAGATCAGTCTCCCGCAGCTATCGCACAGTTTCAATTCTGTTTTGTGAGAAGAGTGGTATTTGTTCCCGTAATTATCTAAACGAAAGACATCTCTCAAGGGTAATCCGCATATCGAGCATTTGGGAAGAATAAATCTTTCGTAACACTCCGTATGATATTTTTTCCCGTTATTTACTGTGTATTGCTCAGCAAGAATTTTCTGGCAATACTCGCATATCATTCCTTCTACCAAGAGATAGCAATCGGGATGATAATACTTTCCATCCTTCGACTGGTACCCGCCGCCGATAACTTTATTACAGCTTGCACAGAGGAAATGTTCTGGATGAAATGCCTTTCCATCAACTTGTACATATCTGCCAGTGATATTTTTTTTGCACTGACAACAGATCTGATTAGTCTGAGAAGATACCTGATTTAAAAGCAGATTAATCACTGCAAACATTAAAAGGAAAAATCGTTTTATTCTAGTGTGGTTCATATTAAAGAAAATCTCTGTATCAGTGATTCAAGCAATATTGTATTTTAACATCGCAATTTGATTATTTGCATAAAGATTATTCTATTCCCCGAAAAAATTAATCTCAATGGATTTTTTTCATAAACGTACTTACTCTCTCAGGATCAATTGGATTTGACCATATCCCATCCTTCTTGAAATGCGATCCTACAATCAGAGCGTCGCAATACTCTAAATACTGATTTACGTTTTTATCCGTTATGCCAGATCCGGCTAATACAGGAATTGCAACATTTTCTTTCACAGATTTAATTTCCGGTAATGATGGCTCTTTACCGGTGGCACTTCCTGTTATTATAACTCCATCGCTTAAAAAAAATTCCGCGGCTTTCGCCGTTTCGACAATACTCGTATCGGATGTAATTGAATGTGAACTGTGCTTCTTCTTGATGTCAGTAAAGATTAATATATTCTCGGCACCAATCTGTTTTCTGTAACGTAATAATTCACCTGCGTCCGAATTGAATATTCCTTCATCCGCAATATGAGCAAATACAAAACCTTCTGCTCTGATGAAATCAGCGCCGGCTGAATGTGCCGCTGCAAGAGCATCTTTGTTAGCTCCGGCAAGAATCTGAATTCCGGTTGGCATTTCGTAATTCTTTTTAATCTCATATAATATGATACTCATTAGTGAGGTAATCTCCGGCCCCACAATCCGATTGAGATACGGAACATCATGCATATTTTCTATCATCAATACATTTATACCACATGAGCGGTACAGCAATGCTTCTGATATTGCTTTTTCTACAACAGCTTTTACACTCCCTGCGTACTTTGGTGTTCCGGGAAGAGGATCCACATGGATCATACCAACAATTGGTTTCTGAATATTGAATAAGTTCATCTCGGTCTCAAAATTTTTGTGATTGCAATGTTTATCCCGACTATAATTTCCACAACTTTGAATGTTATGTTATATGTTTCTTGGAGCCTGTATTTTTCCCCTGCTCAACCATTACTTCTGACTGTAAAATAGTTTCAAAGATTATTAATTGTCAAAAAGAATCTTTGATAAAAGAAATACAAGCCCATCACTTATCCGAAGTTTAATTAGTCGTCACTGAAAAAGCCAGTTATCCAGCGGAATAATGAGAAATTGTTTATTTAATTTTGTGAATATGAGAAAATATTTTTCTGTAATTCGATTTTTCAACCATTTCAAAATTGGCAATAAGAAAACTGCATAGAGTTTTCTTAGGTTAAATCCACAAATTGCCAATACTGCATTGATATGAGTAAGGGATGAAAATTATTCTTACTTACTAAAACTACGTATTACGGAATATTACCTTATTAAGAAAAGATGTCATGCACGAGTACTTTAATCAGGCATCCATTTTATAGATTCCCGCGAGTTTATCCTGCACTTGATGTGGAACGGAAATAACAATTGGTTTTTCCTCTTTTGCATAACTTCAGTTAATTATATGTGCGCCAGCTTTTCTAACAGTATCTATTCCACAATAAACACTGGGAGAGAATATTAATTTGGTGTTGGTCGGAATTCAACTTTTAATTCTTTTGCTTTCATTACGGCTTCATTCTCTTCTTCTATTGCTTTCCATCTTAGGTTTACCCGTATGGCTTGAACTGCTTCTGTCACTATCTGCTGAACATGAAATCTGTCGTATGTATGCAATCCGTTCGGAGCTATTTGTCGAGCTGTCCAGTCCATACTGTTGGCCAAATCCAGCGTTATCTCTTTTATCTTCACCAGCTTCTCAAATGAAACCTTATCTGTTATTGCCCTTGTTATTATTGACGATTTCCTACCTTTGATTATTGCTGCCGACGCTCCTTTTTTACCTCTAGCTTTCTTGTTCATCACTATCGTATAGAGTTCTCCCTCTATTAAGCCAGTCTCATCTATTGCCATATCTTTGCCAAAGTTTTCAGCAAAGACAAACGATTCTTCCTCTATCTCTTTTCCTTTTTTCTCTTTGAATTGAGGATAATCTGAAAGTACATTCTTGTATTGCTTTTCCAATGTGCTGGGTTTCAATTTATTGGCTATAGTTACTATGGCCGGCATATTCAAAATATTCTAGTATACCTTCCGGCAATAACAACTCGGCCAACTCTTGTATTTTCTCCATTTTCTCTCTCTTTTTTCTTTATGCTGTAAATTTAACTATTCTTTTGCCTCTAAAAATCCTCTGATCCCTTTTTTTATTTTTAGTAAATATTTTTTCGTTAAGATATTTTTTACTATTTTTCGTCACCAAAAATTGAAACAAAGAGGTTTTTACATGGCTAGAAAATGTCAGCTATCTG
>CAYTUV010000034.1:0-38094 GCA_964441505.1 uncultured Melioribacter sp.
TCTCCAACTTATCAAAAGCGTCTTTCTCTTTTGCAATTTTGAAAATTAAGTTGATGGTTTTTTGTCTCACAATTCCGTCTTATTTTTTTACAAAGATAGTTTTTTAGAAGATACGAACGGTTCGGTAATGAAATATAAGTATTTCTGTCAACTATTATAACAACACAATTCTTCGTTTATTCTCAAGTATCCAGAACGTTTGTTCAATCAATTAGAAAGTTTTAATTTGTATGCAGATTTATTATGGAGAAAAAAATGAAACTGAAATTAAGCTTGATACTATTTTTCATACTGCAATTTGCAATTCTCAATTCACAGTTCTCAATTCTAAACGCGCAATTGTACAAAACAGATTCCCCATTCGCACATACCTACTCGATCGTTGCGTTTGATGAAAAGACCGGCGATATGGGCGTTGCGGTTCAATCCCACTGGTTTTCAGTTGGAACTATAGTTGCATGGGGCGAAGCAGGAGTCGGAGTTGTAGCAACACAATCGTTTGTCAATCCTGCATTTGGACCGGACGGATTAGAACTCCTGAAAAAAGGTAAATCTCCTCAGGAAACAGTTGATGAATTGCTCAAGAGTGATGAAGGCAGAGAATTCCGGCAGCTCGCTATTCTTGATTCAAAGGGTAGAGCCGCATCGTTTACAGGGAAATTATGTATCCAGCCGGCGGGAAATATTGTCGGTAAAGGATTCTCAGTTCAGGCAAATTTAATGTCGAACGAACGGATCTGGCCTGCAATGGAAAAAGCATTTAACAAATCAGCAGGATCGTTAGCCGAAAGAATGCTCACAGCACTTGAAGCTGCTGAAAATGCAGGCGGGGATATTCGCGGAAAACAATCGGCCGCGCTTCTTGTTGTGCGTGCAAAATCAACCGGAAAAATCTGGGAAGACCGTCTGGTGGATCTGCGGGTTGATGATAACGAAGCCCCGCTAGTCGAACTTCGAAGATTGCTGAATGTTCACCAGGCATACCAGCACATGAATGATGGTGACCTGGCTGTCGAGAAAAATGATATGGATGCCGCGATGAGAGAATATTCTGCCGCAATGAAAATGTTTCCCGACAATCTTGAGATGAAATTCTGGACAGCCGTAGCGCTGGCCAATAAAGGAAATATGAAAGAGGCTTTACCTATGTTCAAAGAGATATTTCTGAAGGACAGTAATTGGAGAGAATTAATCCCCCGTCTTCTTCCGAACGGATTGTTAAAGGTAAATCAGGATCAGGTTAAAGATATTCTAATTCAGTAGCACTAATTAGATATGGATTCAATTTATTCTAATGGGTATAATTTATGTCTGTAAAATAATGGAGACTTATTTAATGAGATGTTGATTAGCCTTGAACCCTGACTTCTTTTTTTTTGTGATTGTAACCACTCTTATGCATTAAGACATTATATGTGGTTCTGTTTATAGCTATTGCTCACCCAAAGCATATGTTGCATAATTGAGATATTCGACCGTATTCCTTCGAGTTCTTGCTTAATGAAATCCAGATTTTCAAAAGACTGTTCCACAGCTCTAAGTAATTTTTGACCGTATTCACTTTGTCCTGTAAGGGAACTTAATGTTGTTCGAAATTCAGGATTCTCATTATATTTTTCCGGTTGAGTATAAGACTTTCCATATCCTAATTTCTCTGTAGCAAAAAGTATTAAATCACCAAAATATTTTAGTTCACTGGGATTCATTTCCACTAATTTGCAATTAGCAATCAGCATCTCCAGACGAATACTCCTGTCATTTTTATTAATCATAGCAGATATTATCGTGAGAGGATTTTTCGCATCTTCATTCCCACTAATTCTATGATGATCTACCCTAGTCCCATAATATTTTTTCCAAATATTTAAAAACATGAGAAGCTCATTTGTTACATTCGAGAAATAGCCATTTGTCCGGACCAGGTGAACATCTTTAATGGCTACAGCCATTTTTGTATAATAACTCGACTGATCTATATCTCGCAGACTCCCGAGTCCGGCCTCATTTTTTTCACCATAACCCCCAATGATTAGTTTATCTACATTTTTAATTTTACATGAATCATATATATTATCATCCGCAAATTTCTCAATAGGGTTATTGCCCACTTTCTGCTTAATAATATGCAGGGTATCAATTCTTGCCAACTTGACCGATTTTACAATCATTGATTTTGTGACAGTTTGAAGAGCCTCCTCAACTATACCCATTTCCCTTCCCTACTTTAATGAATAGATTAAATAATCTTCTTTGTTTAGAGATTAACAATGGATCAAATTCTATCATTAATAATGATTAAAATAATTTCTTTATCCAAATCATTTACCTTATTGTATGATCCTTATCATTCAATAATTTCTAAATGATACTCGACAAACTGTATTTTATTTCGAATAGAAATCAATTGCATATCAACTGTAAATTTATCCGTTGCCGATTTAACTGTGGAAGAGATGAAAATCAATTTAATTTCTTTACTTGACATTATTCTATCTCAAGAACAGAATAATTCTGTTCTATCATAAACAAATTTTGGGATAGACGCTCTTACTGGCCTTCAGTGCTAATTATCGGCTATTATTAAGCAAACTAAATCGGGATCAGAGTTCGGAATGTAAAACATTATATCACTCCAATCTCGTAACAAATGGCCATTCTGAAGAGTCTAAAGTTCAGTCGATAAATTTACTTAGGAGACGAAATGAAAAATAAAATTTATAATCTAACCTTTGTTCTTTTTGTAATCTCATTATTTCAGATGCAAGCAAATGGACAAACATCTGAACTGACAGTGTGGGAACCCGGATGGGGCAAGGTGGATGTTAAAGGATTTTCGCTAAAGGCAGACGCAAAAGTAAAACTTTTCGGAACCGGAGAGTCGTCTGATAGACGGGGGAACGGTCAAGTTGCCTACGCATGGATTCTCAGCAGTGATACCCGAAAAGTTGTCTGGAACCTGCTTGAAGATCATGACATTAAAAAATCCAGACGATTAATTGAATTCGAAAAAGAACTTGATTTGGAGAAGGGTGATTATGAGGTTTACTACGCTGCGGGAGATAACTATTATAACGATGGATATGATTTCGGCGATCTGCTGAATGATATTTTTTCACTTGGGAGACGACATTCCGATAGAAGGTCAAACAAAAAGCTATACATGACAGCAAGAGGTCCAAGCGATACATTTACACCGAACAGCGGAACCGAAATAATTGACCAGAAAGCTAAGAACGCGATTGTTTCTATTATCCGCACTGGAGATAACGAACATATCAAAAAAGGATTTTCCTTAATCGGCGATACCAAAATTAGAGTTTACGCTATCGGGGAATCACCTGGAAATAATGCTGCGGATTATGCATGGATCACTAATGTGAAAACAAATAAGCGCGTATGGGTCATGGATACTGAATGGGGCGAGCATGCCGGCGGCGGAGAAAAAAATATTTATGAGAATAAAGATATTGTCCTTCCGGCGGGAAGTTATATCGTTCACTATGTAACGGATGATTCTCACTCTTATGAAGAATGGAATGTTCTTCCTCCAAGAGATCCGCAATTTTGGGGCGTTACTTTATGGGCTATTTCAAAAGAAGATTATGCGAAAGTAAAACCCTTCAAAGAAGAGGATGTTGTGAAACCGCTGGTTGATTTAACAAAGGTTCGTGATAATGAATATTTATCTAAAGGATTCAGGCTTGATGAGCCGATGGACTTGAGAATTGTATGCCTCGGTGAATCCGGCGGAAGAGATATGGCAGATTACGGTTGGATCATTAATGCAGATACAAGAGAAACGGTGTGGGAAATGAAAGATCGTAACTCCGAGCATGCGGGCGGAGCCAGCAAGAATAGAATGACAGATCAAGTAGTTCATTTTGAGAGAGGTAATTACATAGCTTATTACTCTACCGACGATTCACATTCCTACCGCGATTGGAATAGCAATCCACCTTTTGATCCCGAACAATGGGGTCTTGCCATCTGGACAGAAAATGAAATAGATGCGAAAAAAGTAAAGACTTTTAAAGAAGATGATATAAAGGATAAAAATGTTATTGCTCAGATAATAAAAATTCGGGGTGATGAACATCTTAAAAAATCTTTTAGCCTTGATAAGGATACAAAAATCAGAATCTATGCAATCGGCGAAGGATCCGGCCATGATATGTCCGACTACGGATGGATTGAAAATAAGGATGATGGAAGAGTTGTTTGGGAAATGACATACAGAACTACCGATCGTGCGGGCGGTTCGACAAAGAATAGAATGTTTAACGGTACAATTCAATTACCTAAAGGAAATTACATATTATATTACGAAACAGATGATTCTCATTCATATAGAAATTGGAATGAAGATCCACCAAAAGACCCGGAGATGTACGGTATTACTCTTTACTATAATTAATTCTATTTAGTCATGTTTTTATTATTCCTTCTTTGTAGGGAACGGTTTTCAACCGTTTCCTAAATGCTTCTAGGCCGTCTCAAAAGTAATTGTTCAAAAAAATAATCTGCAAAAATCCGTTTAATCTGTGTAATCCGTGAGCTATTCTATGATTAAATATTACTTTTGAGACGGCTTCCTACAAAATAAATTACGATACAACAGATGATTTTTCGAAAAACGGATTGATAAGATATGCCAGAATGATAAGCAGTACACATCCAATCACATTATACCATAGATACGGAATTTCGGTAAAGAAGTAACAGGCCATCACAACTATCTCAGCAATGAGCGCAGAATAAAATGTTGCGCTTCCTCCAATCTTCTTAAAATAAAATGCGATCAAAAAAATCCCCAGTATTGTTCCGTAAAAAACCGATCCTAAAATATTTACAGCTTCTATCAAAGAACCCAGCCTGTTTGCAAAAAGCGCAAATGCTATTGCATATAAACCCCAAAAGATTGTTACGAGTTTTGAAACAATCAGATAGTGTCTGTCAGATCCTTCCGGTTTAATCATCCGTTTATAAATATCTACGACTGTAGTTGATGCAAGCGCGTTTAATTCCGCCGATGTTGAAGACATCGATGCGGAAAAAATTGCAGCGAGAATGAGTCCTATCAATCCGGCAGGTAAAATATTTACAACAAAACTCAGAAAGATGTAGTTAGTATCATTTGTATCAGCAGAAGGATTCGCCTTCTTAATCAGTTCGGCAGCTTCTTTCCTAATCTCCAATTCATTTTTTTTTGAATGCTTTACAGACTCAACGGCCGAATTGAATTTGATTTTATCTTCAGCCTTATCAGCATTCAACATCTCCCTTATTTTAATCTGTTTATCGTCATGAATCTTCTTGTATTTTTTTTCAAGTACTTGATATTCGGAGGCATAAACACTTTTCTTAACGTTGGTGGTCTCAACAGAATTAAAGAAGAGGGGCGGAGTAATGAACTGATAAAAAACAAAAACCATCGCGCCAAGAAAAAGAATGCTAAACTGCATTGGTATTTTGACAACGCCGTTTGCTAGGAGTCCGATGCGGCTCTGAGCAATAGATTTACCGGAAAGATATCGCTGCACCTGAGACTGATCGGTACCGAAATATGAAAGTGCCAGGAATGTACCGCCGATCAATCCTGTCCAGAAATTGTATCTGTCCCTCCAGTCAAAATCAAAAGTAATGACATTCAGCTTTCCCATTTTGCCCGCAATCTTAGTCGCATCTAGAAAAGAAATATCTGCGGGCAAAGAATAAATAATAAGAATGAAGGCTGTAACCATTCCAACTGTAATTATAAGCATCTGTACCAGATGTGTTTTGTTAACAGCGTCTGTTCCACCCGATGCTGTGTAGAGAACTACCAATACTCCGGTGATTACTACGGTTAGCTGAACATCCCACCCCAGCAAAATAGAAACTATTAACGCCGGTGCGAGAATAGTAAACCCGGCGGCAAGACCCCGCTGAATCAAAAATAATATGCAGCCCAACACCCGATTTTTCAGATCAAACCGCTGTTCAAGGTATTCATACGCTGTATAGACTTTTAAATTGTGGAATAACGGGACGGCTGTGACAGATAAAATAATCATTGCAATTGGAAGGCCAAGATAAAACTGTACGAATCTCATACCATCAACATACGCTTGACCCGGTGTTGAAAGAAATGTAATAGCGCTTGCCTGGGTTGCCATAATTGAGAGTGTAACTATATACCACGGAGTTGTTTTGTTTGCGAGAAGATAATCCTGAATATTTTTTTTGCCTCTCGTTTCCCACATTCCGTATATAACCACAAACGCAAGAAAACCGCCAAGGACAATCCAATCCAACACACTCATTTGGCAATCCGAATTAGATCAAGAATAATTTATTAGAGTCATCTGAATAATTTTTAAAATGTCATTTCGAAAGAGCAGCACGACTGAGAAATCTTATCTAAAACCTAGATTTCTCCCTCCTGCCTACCGAGTGTGTTGCAGAACTCTTTTCACTGTCATTTCGAACCACGTTTTTTGTGGTGAGAAATCTTTATGTAGCATTATCGTAAGATTTCTCAGTCGTTCCACAAAACGGAACTCCTTCGAAATGACATGCTTCCTTGTGCAACAGACTCTACCGGCAAGTAGGTCGGTCGAAATGGCAATAAATATTTATCAGTGATTTTTCATTAACTGGTTCAGCCAAAATATTTTGTAAAAAGATAGAACAGGATTACCAGTACAACAAGATTGAGAAAAACAATTGAATAAACCTTTTTCCAGGATGATAGAAATGGAGGTTTTTCTTCAATCGCTTTTTCCGGCTTCATATCACTACTTTGCATTGTACTTACCTGCCGATATCATATTAACAAAAATTCTATATGCACCCGGAACACCTGCCGGCAATTGACGGAACCATGCAAGTCCCGAATATATAAAAATGCCTTTTCCGTAATGTGTGAACAGTGTACTTCCCGGTAAATCCTTTTCATCGGGGTCGTGACCGGTGAAAACAGTTTCGTATTTGCTATCCCATTGATCAGCAAAGTACAGGCCCCTTTCCTGAACCCAATTTTCAAAATCATTAGAAGTAATTTTATTCGGGAAATTCAGCAGCTGATGATCCGGATTTACAAAACTGATCGGTGCATCTTCAACAGTAATCCGGTTGCCTCCAAGTTTAAATGGATAGGGACCGATATATTCTGTCTGCAAACCGGATTGCACGTTGTACTGAACTATAAGTGTTCCGCCATTCTTTACATATTCCAATAATTTCGGTTGATCGTACTTGAGACGTTCACGGGTATTGTATGCTCTTATACCTGTTATGATTGTTATGAACTGTGAAAGATCCAACTGTTCAAGCATTTCGTCGCTCAGCAGTGTAACATCATATCCAATATTGCGCAGACATTCCGGCACTTCATCACCCGAACCCATTATGTAACCAAGCTTGCCTTCGTATTTTTTAATATCAAGTTTGACCAGATTAATTTTGCTTTCGGGGAAATAAACCTGAGGTTTGATGTGTGGATGTAAAATCTCCACTAGAGATTTATTAAAAGTCTTTCCATTAACATTTAGTTCTACATCGAGTTGTGCCGTACCGGAATTTTTGGGCGGTGTTATTTTAAAGTTAACAACCTGTTCATCGTCTTTATTCTTTAGAGAGAACGGAATTGTGGAAGGTGTAATCTTCCAATTTCCATTTGTATGGAGATGCACCTCGCCCGCAGCATTTGGACTGAAGTTTTTCAGCTTTACCTGAATCTCTTTAACTTTTTCATCGGGAAATATTGCAACCTTCTCCGTTAGATTTGCGATTACTGGAGGACGCACTTCGAATGGTCTGAAAAGTTCGCCGTCAACTCTGTCGTTCCATCTGTATAAAAGCGGAATTGTAAACTCCAGCACCTCACCATCATAATTGAAACAAACTTTGACCGGCATTGATGATGGGTTTTCAGCTTTGCCTATACTCCGTTGATTGGAGAAGGTAAACGAACCTATAGAAGATTCTTCCACAAGCCAGTACGGTTGTGAAAGAGGATATGATTCAGGAATCCGGATTTTACTTTCGTTAGTATAGGGCTGATCCTTTTCCAGTTTAATATTTAAAACTGAGTTAGATGCAATAGTTGGAAATTCTATTTTATCGATTTTAAATTTATTCGATGATCTGTTAACAAATGTAGTTTTGATAATTATTTCATCGCCTGGGGCAGCCGAATAATCGGATGAAATAGATTCGATCCATAATCCTGCGCACGATTGAATAATCCGCAGTAGTTCATTACGTTTAACTTCGATCCAGTTGCTGCCCTCAAGTTTATTTAGAGTTCCGTAAAGTGCTATAAGTTTAGGTAAAGATTTTGACGGATCTCGGAAATCAAATGATTGCAGTATTGAATCGATCTTAGCCCCAATAGTTCCACCGTTCTTTACTCTATTCCATGATCTGTTGACACCATCGAGAATATCATTCTTTGCCGGCTCGCCATCCACAAGTTGAAAATATTCAAGACGGGGTGCGCGTGAAGCTGTAACTCCAAAACCCTGACTCTTATGCATTGAGCGGCTTTCGGCTGAAAGCTCGGTGTAAGATTTTCCGAGTAAGAAATTATATTCCCCAGTATCAACATTGAGTAATTGATTTACATCATTCTGAGCCGGACGCCAGTTATTCCAGAAAATTCTTTTGGATTGCCAGGGCTGCGCAAATTTTAATTGTTCCGGAAATCTGTTGGAATCTTCCGCCGCAGTGAATGCTTCTTTGGCTAGTAATGCCGAGGCTGTATGATGCCCGTGCCCTCCATTTCCGCCGGGCGGAAATCTGGTAACAATTATATCCGGCTGGAAATTTCTGATGACCCAAACGATGTCTGATAAAACTTTTTCTTTATCCCAAAAATTAAGAGATTCTTCCGGTGATTTGGAGAAACCAAAATCGATTGCCCTAGTAAAATATTGTTCGGCGCCATCAATGCTTCTTGCCTGCAATAATTCCTGTGTACGGATAATTCCAATCTCGCTTCCCTTTTCCGAACCAATTAAGTTTTGACCGCCGTCTCCCCTTGTGAGTGAAAGATAACCGGTTCTATATTTTTTACCTTTTGATAAGTATGCCATCAATCCCGTGTTTTCATCATCGGGATGAGCGGCTATATATAACACACTACCCAGCACATTTAGCTTTTCAAGCGCTAAAAGTATTTCCGCCGAGTTTTGTGTCCGTACCGGTTGAGCTTTTAAGGAGATGGTAAAGTGAAAAAAAATTAATAAGAGAAAGCAGATTCTCTTTAAGAATTCATACATAATGATTCCGATCAAGAAATTAATGAGTGGTAAAAAATGTAACTGATCTGACTCCGTAATTCAGGTTAAATAACTCAAGTTGACCGCCATGTATTCAAAAACTGTTAAAACAGTTAATAATTCTATCTTTTGTTTTATTAACACCTCGATTAATCGAGGTGTTAATAGAAAAGTCGGTTTATTAAATCAAGCGGTCAATTTGAGTTAATAAAAAGTATCAATCTCTTCAAGTGAAATGAACCCGGATATTGCCGAATCCCAATTAAAGAGATTGATACCTCAAACAATTTAGTTTTTAAATTTTTATTCAGTCAAAAGTTCTGGTCGACAATCTTAATCTGCCACCGAGATATTGAATGCCACTTTTAATTCTTCCCACTGAAGGAAAGCAGTCGCAGAAGTACCAGCTAGGTTATCAAACCCGTAGAGCAGCCATTCCTGGAACGGAGCCTTTACAGGAGTAACCGTAATGCGAAGCGCATCCTCGTCTTTATTATAAAGATAGCTTCCCCAAAGTGCGCTGTTCTTATTGAATATTACCGTCCACTCCTTCTCGGAAGGGATGAAATGAATACTATATTTTCCAGCGGGTAATTTATTTCCTTCAACTTTTACATCTTTACTGAAAGTGATTGTTGTATTTTCATTTGCGCCGCCTCTCCATGGGAAAGGATTATTTTTCGAATAACTATTTCCCGGCGTTAATCCGAATGGAACTACATCGCCCCATATTTTTCTTCCTTTAACTCCCGGACGGCCATATGTAATAGTAATATCCGTATCAAGCCCAATTGTCTGAGATACAGCGGCCTTAGGACTAGGACGCGGCTTTTTGTCCTGGGCCTGTGTAATTGATGTGAATAAAAGAACAAATAAAAATAGTGCGATTATATTGAAATTCAGTTTCATGATTTCTCCTATTAATGTTGTAGTAAAATTGATTAAGCCTGCTATTTATTTACAGCCGGAATTCAACAAAAGAAAAAAAATTGACGCGCTTTTTAGACGTTAGAATGAGCTCAGTGTTATGTGTCATTATTAAAATAGATATATAATTGTAAACCCACAATAATTTGTGACGGATAAAAAGAGGACACTCCACCTACTCGGGTGTTTTCTATTGGAAATCATCTTTGTTCTTTTTATCTTAAAAGTAAAATAAAGGTTTTGTTGTGTCTCATTTTTATGTTCATGAATAGAAACGCAATGAAAAAAATCCAAATACTGCTTATCGAAGATAATAGACTTCTGCGTGATGGCATTGCATTAATGCTCAAAAAGCAGTCTGATATGCATGTTGTTGCCACGATTAGTAATGGCGAAAACATTCTAAAGACAATGGAGAAACACAAACCAGATATTGTGCTTCTCGATCTCGGTTTACGAAATCAAAACAGTTTGCAAGTTGTAAAATTAACTAAGCAGCATTTTCCGGAAACCAAAATAATAGTGATGGATCTTATACCGCTTCAGGCAGATGTTTTTGAATTTGTTCAGGCGGGAGTGTCGGGATTCATACTCAAAGATGCGCACGTTGCTGAATTTTATAAAACTATCCGGTCAGTTTATCAGGGCGCTCAAGTTTTACCACCGCATTTAACAGGCTCACTTTTTTCTCAAATTGTTGAACATGCAATTAACGGGGGGGGGGCTAAATCTTCTTCAATCGTTGAATCGGTTCGTATGACCAAACGTGAACGGCAGGTGATTGAATTGATCTCTGATGGTTTCACCAATAAAGAGATCGCACAAAAACTTCATATATCAACTTATACAGTGAAGAGCCACGTCCATAATATACTTGAAAAATTAGCGCTTCATACGCGCGTGCAGATTGCAAAGCACGCTCATCTCTCTGACTCTTACAAAACCGCAATTGATACCACTTCATTAATTGGCGAGTAATTCTTTCCATTAATTACTAACTCAAGTTGACCGCCATGTATTCAAAAACTGTTAAAACAGTTAATAATTCTATCTTTTGTTTTATTAACACCTCGATTAATCGAGGTGTTAATAGAAAAGTCGGTTTATTTTTCAACCGTTTTAACGGTTTATTAAATCAAGCGGTCAACTTGAGTTACTTAAATGATGTAGTTCCTTTTTCATCCCTTTAGACTATTGTTTTATCCCCCGGATTTTTCTATAGTTGACCGTATTTTAAAGACAAAGCGCCAAAATTTCTTCTAATGGACATCCACTCCCAAAGGGACACTTTGCGGGGAGGTTACTCTGCCCTGCCAACAGATGAACATTTGGTGTAAAGCAAAATTATTTATGGCATAGCCATGCCTATGGCATAAAAAAATTATTACACGTAAGAAACAAAAACATGTTGGGAGATAAAATATCATGAAGAAAAGAGAAGCACAATTACATCGAAAAGTTCTTCCTAAATCCCCTACAAGCATTCAAGGATTGGACGAAATTACGGGCGGTGGACTACCAAAAGGCAGACCAACGCTTATATGCGGAGGTGCGGGTTGTGGAAAGACCCTCTTTGCAATGGAGTTTCTCGTTCGCGGTGCAACGCTTTACAATGAACCCGGCGTATTTATTTCGTTCGAGGAAACTGAAAAAGAACTTACTGCAAATGTTGCATCGCTGGGATTCGATTTGGATAGACTTGTAGCACAAAAAAAGATTTGGCTTGAACACATTCACATTGAGCGGGGTGAAATTGAACAGAGCGGTGAATATGATTTGAAAGGTTTGTTTGTTCGCATCCATCACGCTGTTGAAAGCATCGGGGCTAAGCGTGTTGTACTGGATACTATTGAATCACTCTTTTCAGCGCTGCCCAATCAAACTGTTGTACGAACAGAACTGCGACGGTTATTCGGCTGGTTGAAAAAGAAAGGTGTTACAGCAATAGTCACCGGAGAACGAGGCAATGGTACGTTAACGCGTCAGGGGTTGGAAGAGTACGTTTCCGATTGTGTCATTCTGCTGGATCATCGCGTTAGCGATCAATCATCCATACGACGATTGCGCATTGTTAAATATCGCGGTTCAACGCACGGTACGAACGAATATCCATTCTTAATTGATGAAGATGGTTTTTCTGTTTTGCCTGTTACTTCACTGGGATTGAATCACATTTCATCCAGTGAAAGAATATCCACCGGTATTCCACGTCTTGATACAATGTTCTCCGGTAAAGGTTACTTCCGCGGTAGTACAGTGCTTGTTTCGGGTACAGCCGGTACCGGCAAGACGAGCGTTGCAGCGCAATTTGTTGAAGCAGCGTGCAAACGCGGCGAGCGCGTTCTATATTTTGCTTTCGAAGAATCGCCAAGTCAATTCATGCGCAACATGTCTTCAATTGGAATAAAGTTAGAACCTTGGGTAAAAAAAGGATTGCTCCACTTCCATGCAACACGTCCAACACTCTTTGGATTGGAACATCATCTAGCCACTACTATAAAATTAATTAATAAAGTTGAACCGCAAATAGTCATTCTAGATCCTATAGATGCATTCATAATCGGAGGAAACCAAACTGAAGTAAAAATAATGTTGCTGCGTCTTGTGGACTTTTTGAAGATGAGGAATATCACCGCATTCTTTGCAAGTCTTACAAGCGCAGGAGATAACCAGGAGCTTACAGATATGTCAATCTCATCCCTGATAGATACATGGCTGCTTTTGCGTGATATTGAAATTGGCGGTGAGCGTAACAGAGGATTGTATATTCTTAAATCTCGCGGTATGGCGCATTCTAATCAGATCCGTGAGTTCATACTGACCGACCACGGAATTGAATTGCTTGATGTCTATGTTGGTCCGGAAGGCGTATTAACTGGCTCGGCTCGATTATCACAAGAAGCGAAAAACGATGCGGAACAATTATTGCGTCAGCAAGAAATTGAACGCAAACAATCTGGAATAGAACTTAAACGTGCAGCTATGGAAGCTCAGATTGTTGTTTTAAAATCTGAATTTAAGGAAGAGGAATCAGAAACAATCAAGATTATCGAGATGGAAAAAGCAAAAACTGAACGGTTTGTACAAGATCAGAAAAAAATGGCAGAGAGTAGAAAGGCAGATAAAACCAGTAGAACCGGTAGGAAAAGTTTAATGAAATTTTTTATGGAAGCCAAATAGGTCTTTCGTTTGTATGTTGCCGGGCAGACTGCAAAAGCCGGCACCGCTTTCAACAATCTCAAATTAATTTGTGAAGAACAATAGAAGTGATTAACCTTTTGAAGAATCCACAGCTTGCTCGTGATGACCAAATCCTCGCCGTCCCGGCATTAGCACGTCAATTATAAACTGTTGAAACAGTTAGATTATATTTTAGCGCCTTTTTTACACCTCGATGAATCGAGGTGTTATTTTATTAACACACGGATTTATCCGTGTGAAGACAAACAATAAACACAAATTGTTAACCGTTTCAACGGTTTCTCTTCTTAACCTGGCAGCATTGCAATAACCCCTGCTGGTGAGAAACATCATTGGCGATCTTTCTAATACAGAGCGTGTGTTGGTTGGGTTAGACTTCATATAACTATTCTTACACTGATGAAACTCTTAAAACAATTTCCAAAAGTATTTCTATGGGCAACAATTTACCCATCAACAAAATACAATCTGAGCCGGATTATTTACTTACTCAAGTTGACCGCTTGATTTAATAAACCGTTAAAACGGTTGAAAAATAAACCGACTTTTCTATTAACACCTCGATTAATCGAGGTGTTAATAAAACAAAAAATAGAATTATTAACTGTTTTAACAGTTTTTGAATACATGGCGGTCAACTTGAGTTACTTACCAAAAGATGTAGTTCCTTTTTCATCCCTTCGCTCGATTGATTGAGCTTTCGATTCTCCATATTATACCAAGGTTTCTAACAGTTTGAATAACTAACCAAGGAGGAAGGACAATGAAAACAATTTTAATCGTTATTGTTTTGGTTTTTGCCGGCGCTGCTTATTATTTTTATGATGCCAACACGAAAGCGCAGAGCGAGCTTGCAAACAAACTCGCCGATATTTCCAAGGAAAAGGAAGAAGAGATTGCAAAGCTGAAGGGCACTTATGATGAACTCTTGGCTGACATGAAAAAGGAAATTGAACTAGGCCAGATCAAAATCGTCCAGTTAGGCGATCGACTGTCGGTTATTATGGCTGATAAAATTTTGTTCCCTTCGGGCGAATCAGAAATCACGCCTGAAGGACTGAAGGTACTGGAGCGGGTCGGCAGCGTTTTGAAGAACACCCAAAACAAAATTATTCGCGTCGAGGGACACACCGACAATGAGCAGATAAATACGCGACTGCAAAAAAAGTACTCAACCAATTGGGAACTTTCTACGGCACGCGCAACGAATGTAGTGCGCTTTCTGCAGGAGAAGATTGGTATTGAACCGGAGTTCTTGCAGCCCATCGGCATGTCGGAATATCATCCGGTAGCGAGTAATGAAACGCCTGATGGTCGTAGTCAGAATCGTAGGATAGAGATTACTCTGTTGCCATAGCTTGCTGGCGTGTGAAATGCATGTGACTTAGAAACAATTTTGAAGGCAGTGTATAAGTTTCAAGATGGAAATGTAAAAGCTACTGTTCTTACACTGATGAAACTCTTAATTCAATTACCAAGAGTACCTCAACGATGAATAATTAGTGGAAACATTTGAATAATAATTTCTCCATAGTCATTGCGAATCCTGCTTTAGCGGGATGAAGCAATCTCCTTTTTACTTTCTAGCTAAATTAGATTGCTTCGTCCGGCTCTGCCGGACTCGCAAAGACAAATATTGAATTATTCAGATATCTCTATTAGTAAAATGCTATTAGTTGTTCTTTTACAAGAGGCCAAGTTTGAAGTGAATAATTTTTATTTATGATGTACGATTTTATGTTTGAATTGAGTTCGAGCTCCAAACAACAATACATATTAAGAAAAATAATTTCTGACCATTGTTGGTCATAAGGTGGTATGATGGCAAAGATCGATAAAAAAGAAAAAATAAAATCAGTTAATAATCTGCCCCCATCAAAAAGCAAATTGAAGTCCGAAGATGAAGTAAGTGAATTTGCAGAAAACATAATCAACACTGTGCGTGAACCTTTACTTGTGTTGGACAAAAATTTAAGAGTACTTAAAGCCAGCCGCTCATTCTTTGACTTCTTTAAGGTAACCTCCGAAGAAACAATTGGAAACCTTATATATGATCTGGGAAATAACCAGTGGAATATACCCAGACTGAGAGAACTTCTGGAGACAATACTTCCCGAAAAAACAACATTCGATAACTATGAAGTTGAACACGATTTTTCTACAATTGGCAAGCGCATCATGCTTTTGAATGCCCGGAAAATTCAAAGAGGGTCGGGCAAAGAACAAATAATACTTCTTGCCATTGAGGATATCACCGAACGTAAAGAGATAGAAGCCGGTCTGGAAAAAACCCGTAAAGAACTTGCGGTGATTAAAATATCGGCAGATGAAGTAAGTGAATTCGCCGAGAACTTAATCAACACTGTGCGGGAACCTTTAATTGCTCTGGATCAAGATCTCAGGGTGGTCGCGGTCAGCCGTTCATTCTATGAATTTTTTAAGGTAAAGCCTGAAGAAACTGTGGGACAGCTTATCTATAATCTGGGAAATAAACAGTGGAATATCCCCAAGCTGAGGGAATTGCTGGAAACCATCCTTCCCCAGAAGGCATCCTTTGATAACTATGAAGTGGAACACGATTTTGCTACAATTGGCAAGCGCATCATGCTTTTGAATGCCCGGCAAATTGAAAGAACGTCCAAAACAAAAAAACGGATCATCCTTCTGGCTATCGAGGATATCACCGAACGTAAAGAGATAGAAGCCGGTCTGGAAAAAACCCGTAAAGAACTTGCGGTGATTAAAATATCGGCAGATGAAGTAAGTGAATTTGCAGAGAACTTAATCAACACTGTGCGTGAACCTTTAATTGCTCTTGATCAAGAGTTAAGAGTAGTCAAAGCCAGCCGTTCATTCTATGAATTCTTCAGAGTAAGTTCCGAAGAAACGATTGGAACGCTTATATATGAACTGGGAAATAACCAATGGAATATACCTAAACTGAGAGAACTGCTGGAGACAATCCTCCCCGAAAAAGCAGCATTTGATAACTATGAAGTTGAACACGATTTTTCTACAATTGGTAAACGCATCATGCTTTTGAATGCCCGGCAAATTCAGAGAGGATTGGGAAAAGAACAGATAATTCTTCTTGCCATTGAAGATATCACTGAACGTAAAGAGATAGAAGCCGGTCTGGAAAAAACCCGTAAAGAACTTGCGGTGATTAAAATATCGGCAGATGAAGTAAGTGAATTTGCCGAGAACTTAATCAACACTGTACGTGAACCTTTAATTGCTCTGGATCAAGAGTTAAGAGTAGTCAAAGCCAGCCGTTCATTCTATGAATTCTTCAAAGTAAGTTCCGATGAAACAATTGGAACGCTTATATATGATTTGGGAAATCACCAATGGGATATTCCTAAACTGAGAGAACTGTTAGAGACAATTCTTCCCGAAAAAGCAGCATTCGATAACTATGAAGTGGAACACGATTTTTCTACAATCGGTAAACGCATCATGCTTTTAAATGCCCGGCAAATTCAGAGAGGATTGGAAAAAGAACAGATAATACTTCTTGCCATTGAGGACATCACCGAACGTAAGGAGATAGAAGCCGGTCTGGAAAAAACCCGTAAAGAACTTGCGGTAATTAAAATATCGGCAGATGAAGTAAGTGAATTCGCCGAGAACTTAATCAACACTGTGCGGGAACCTTTAATTGCTCTGGATCAAGAGTTAAGAGTAGTCAAAGCCAGCCGTTCATTCTTTGACTTCTTCAAAGTAAGTTCCGAAGAAACAATTGGAACGCTTATATATGATTTGGGAAATCACCAATGGAACATTCCAAAACTGAGAGAACTGCTGGAGACAATTCTTCCCCAGAAAGCAGCATTCGACAACTATGAAGTTGAACACGATTTTTCTACAATCGGCAAGCGCATTATGCTTTTGAATGCCCGGCAAATTCAAAGAAGATCGGGAAAAGAACAGATAATACTTCTTGCCATTGAGGATATTACCGAACGTAAAAAAAACGAGAACGAACTTTCAGAAGCAAAAGCAGAAGCCGAACGGGCAAATGTTGCAAAGAGCGAATTCCTTTCCCGTATGAGTCACGAACTTAGAACACCAATGAATTCGATTCTCGGCTTTGCACAATTAATGAACAGGGGGGAACTCGCTCCGGCTAACAAGAAACGTGTTGATCACATTCTAAAAAGCGGAAAACATCTTCTAGATTTAATAAATGAAGTGTTAGACCTTTCACGAATTGAAGCGGGAAAACTTTCGCTTTCTATAGAACCGATTCAGCTTAGCAGAATTATTTCTGAAACGATGGATATTGTCCATCCCCTTGCAGAAGAACGTACTGTAAAATTCGAACTAATAAATTCACCCAACAATGATCTCTTTATAAAAGCAGACAAACAAAAGCTGAAACAAGTACTTCTAAACTTAATTAACAATGCAGTAAAGTTTAACCGTGTTGGTGGTTCGGTGAAGGTGGAATGCGAGATAGGCAAGAGGCAAGAGTCAGCCCGCCTGCCGGACGGGCAGGTAGGCAAACCCGCCGAAGCGGGATCTTCGCTTCACTACGATAGTGAGCAGATGATGCGGATTAGTGTAACAGATACAGGTATGGGTATTGCCCCCGAAGGGATAAAAAAACTTTTCAACCCTTTCCAAAGAATCGGATCTGAAATTTCAGAAATTGAAGGGAGCGGGCTTGGGTTAGCAGTTGCTAAAAAATTAATTGAAGCTATGCATGGAAAGATTGGAGTAGAAAGCATAGTAGGTGATGGAAGTACATTTTGGATTGAACTGCCGCAGAGTGAAAGTCAGATTGACCGCCACAACCGAAAAAATGATTTCATAAAGCCGGAAACCAAAACAGCAAATGTAAGCGGAACGCTTTTGTATATAGAAGATAATGTTTCCAACATACAATTAGTTGAACAAATATTAGAAACTGACCGCCCGTTAATCCGTTTGATAAGTGATATCTATGGAAAAAATGCGGTTAAACTTGCGACTGATTATAAACCTGATTTAATTCTGCTCGATCTTGATCTTCCGGATATTCACGGTAGTGAAGTGTTGAAGTTTCTTCAAACAGAGGCTGCAACAAAATCTATCCCGGTTGTAATCCTTAGCTCCGATGCAATGAGTTATCAGAGAGAGCAATTAATGAAAAACGGAGCGAAGAATTATTTAACCAAACCGCTGGATGTGGAAGAGTTTTTGAAAGTGGTGGATGAAAGCTTTAGTATAAAGAAATGAGTAAAGAGTATAGAGAATAGATTTCTCATCCCCACAAAAAACGTCGGGATTCGAAATGACAAACTAGATCAATATGATGAAGTTGGAAAAATGTTAAGAAGAATGTTAAATAGTTTACTCAAGTTGACCGCTTAATTTAATAAACCGTTAAAACGGTTGAAAAATAAACCGACTTTTCTATTAACACCTCGATTAATCGAGGTGTTAATAAAACAAAAGATAGAATTATTAACTGTTTTAACAGTTTTTATACATGGCGGTCAACTTGAGTAGTTTAATCAATCAACCGGAGAAATTTTGCAAATGAAAAACTTAAAGATACTCCTTACTCCCTACTGCACAAAGAAAAATACTGGAAATAAACAATGATTGATTCAACACTAAAAAATGCGAACATACTAATTGTAGATGATCAACAAGCTAACATTGATGTTCTTACAGGTCTGCTTGATGATGAAGGTTATGCAAACTATATAGCAACAACAGACTCAAGAAAAGTTATTGAGTTGTTCGAAGAGTTCAAACCGGATTTACTTTTACTTGATCTATACATGCCGCATTTAACCGGTTTTCAAGTGATGATACAATTGAAAGTTCTTATTCCAGCCAATACTTACTTCCCCATATTAGTACTCACTGCCGATATAACACCGGAATCTAAACAAAAAGCACTTGCTGGCGGCGCAAGCGATTTTCTTACAAAACCGTTTGATTTGATGGAAGTTGACCTTCGAATAAAAAATCTGCTTAAAGCCCGCTATCTTCACCAACAAATAGAAAATCAGAATCAGATTTTAGAAGAAAAGGTGAAGGAACGAACCATTGAACTTGAAAAGACAAACATAGAATTGATCTCTGCAAAAGAAAAAGCTGAAGAGATGAATAAATTGAAATCTATTTTCCTTGCTAATATGAGTCACGAATTACGCACGCCGTTAATTTCCGTACTCGGATTTGCGGAGTTGCTGCAGCTCGAATTGACTAACCCCGAACAATTGGAATTAGTGGATCAAGTCTTAGAAGGTGGAAGAAGATTGAATCTTACTCTTAATGATATTTTAGAATGGTCGAAGCTTGAATCTGAAAAGCTATCCTTAAAACTTTCTCCCTCTAACTTAGCAGCAGAAATTCAAAAGAATATCGCTCTCTATTTGCCAATGGCTAAAGCAAAGCAGCTATTTATTCGATCGGAATTTAGCGATACAAATATTATAGCATCTATTGATGCCGGGTTATTCGATAAAGCACTTTTTCAATTGATACGCAATGCAATAAAGTTCACTGCAAAAGGAGGAATTTTCATTTCATTAAATCAGATCAAAAAAGAGGAAGTTATCTGGGCGGTTATTCAAGTTAAGGATACCGGTATTGGAATTCCAAAAAAAAATTTAGATAAAATATTTGTTGAGTTTCGGCAAAGCAGCGAAGGTTTAAGCAGAAGTCACGAAGGCAGCGGACTTGGTCTTTCGATTGCGAAAAAAATGATCGAGTTAATGAATGGGAAAATCGAGATTGAAAGTGAAGTCGGGAAAGGATCAACTTTTTCTATTTGGTTACCAGTTGTCTTGGATGAAAAAGCACTAAATCTAATAGTTGAAGAGAAAATAAAAACTATTGCAATTGAACCGGCAATTAAGAAAACCGGTGCAGTGCCAACAGTTTTACTTGTAGAAGATAATCCATCTAACCGTATGTTGGTCAATAGAATGCTGGCGCAAGATTATCTAGTAAAGGAAGCTGAAGACGGATTTACGGGAATTGCACTCGCATCTCAAAAACTTTTTAACCTCGTATTAATGGATATAAATTTAGGCTACGGCATCGATGGTATTGCGACCATGCATGGAATAAGAAAAATACCCGGTTATTTCAAAGTGCCAATCATCGCTGTAACGGCTTACGCTATGTTTGGAGACAAAGAAAGATTGTTAAAAGAAGGATTTGACGATTACGTGCAAAAACCATTTACCAAAGTAGAATTAATAAATCATGTTAAAAATTTAGTAACCAAATAAAAACAAGAAAATGAATATTGAGTCCGCTCTAAAAAGATTAAAAATAAATTTGCCTTTCTTTTTGAATAAAAATTTCTTCCATATATCGTTTATACGACACTTTAAAAAGAAATTCGACAAAACTGTCAGACTGAAAAAACACACTAAAGAACTAATCCCTTTTTCATCCCTTCGCTCGATTGTCGTACTCTAAACATGTTCATATATTTCCAACAAAAATGATATTGATCATTAACGACTGCTTATATAAATCAACATTTGAAAAACATTAAAAAAGAAAAGGATTATCCTATGTTATACACTATCGCTGTAATTTTAATAATATTGTGGGTACTTGGATTCATCACGTCTTACACCATGGGTGGTGTTATACACATACTATTGGTAATTGCAATTGTAATGATCTTACTTAGAGTCATTAGCGGTCGTCGCGTACTCTGAACGTATGTTTAGAATTTTTTTTTAACAAGCAGCAATGTTTGATGGATGATGGGAAAATCACTTTAAATATCTTTATACAAAAAATTTTATGTGGCGATATTCTAATTGAAGACAAAGATTACATTCTAAATGATTTGTAAGGAAATATTGCAATGTTATTTAAACAACTCCGAACTCTTCGATTGCCGGACGTGTTTACTCTTCTTGGTCTTCTGTGTGTTTCCTTTTCGGTTTATTTTTCTTTCAAAGGGTTTTTAGTTATTGCATACGTTCTTATCCTGATGCAATTCATCTTAGATTATTTCGATGGAAAGTTAGCAAGAGCAATTGGCGGAGGAGCGCTTGGTATTTACCTGGATAGTTTTACTGATTTCATGGCAGTTGCTTCCTCGGTAGTATTCGGTTGGTTCGTTGGGATAAACGGTATTGCTATGCTAATTGCCGGATTTTTAAATGTTGGTGCAGCATCAATAAGATTGGCGTATTTCACGGCGTATAAACAAAAGGGCTTCACAGGTATTCCGACAGTATTAGCTGCATCAGCAGTCTCTACGATAGCGCTCCTTGGATATCTATTTGCCCCGGCACATGTGGATTGGTTTGTAATATTCTATTTTGTTTCGGCAGTTGCAATGATTTCTGATTTAAGACTAAAAAAAATATAATTAGATTTATGACTGAACAAAACAATTCTTTTAGCGGAATACACATCCTTGTTGGTGCGGCAGCGTTTGTAATAATCATCGCCGGGATTAATCTTGCGCAATCAGTTGTTGTTCTGTTTCTTGTCTCTGTTTTCTTTGCTCTACTTGGAACCCCGGCTGTACTCTGGTTAAAGGAAAAACGTATTCCATCCGGATTTGCAGTGTTGATCGTTATGGCTGGTATGATAATTATTCTAATTCTGATTGGCGCACAAATTGGCACATCCGTTAGCGGCTTTTCAGATGAACTGCCTTCATTGCAATCCCGCATTAGAGAACAAGTCAAGGAGCTTAGTGTACTGTTGACAAGCAAAGGTATTGTTGTCAAAGAAAAATTTTTTCTAGAATATGTTAACCCGGAAGCAGTAATGAAACTTACCGCCGGCTTACTATCGGGATTGAGTTCTCTACTTTCCGATCTTGTGCTGATCCTTCTCACAGTAACCTTTATCTTGCTTGAAGTCTCAAGCTTTCCTATTAAACTCCGGGCTGTTCTCGGTGATCCTAAACAGGCATTTCCCCAGTTCACTAAGTTTGTCGTTGATATGAAACGCTATATGGTTATCAAAACTATAATCAACCTGGTTGCCGGAATCTTAATCGCAGTATGGATGCAAATACTCGGTGTACAATTTCCCATTCTATGGGGTTTCCTTGCATTTGTACTCCATTATATACCAAATATCGGTTCGGTTATCGCCGCTATTCCTGCAGCACTTCTGGCACTTGTCCAACTCGGAATGGGCAGCGCCCTGCTTGTAGTTGCCGGTAATGTTCTCGTTGGATTCATAATAGGTAATGTGATTGAACCGCGGCTTATGGGGAGGAAATTTGGGCTCTCTACATTAGTTGTCTTTCTCTCGCTGATTTTTTGGGGCAGCCTGCTCGGTTTGATCGGTGCGATTCTTTGCATACCGCTTACGATGACACTGAAGTTTGCATTTGAAAGCAATGAAAGCACACGGTGGATTGCTGTGCTGCTCGGATCAGAAAAGTTCAATGAAATTTCTAAACCAATCTCGAAGAAGAAGAAAGAACAATGATAAAGACACCACCAATTAAAAATGTTTCGTTTAATTGGGGGAGACAATCCTGGCTGAAAGTCGCGAAGTATGTAAGTTTTATTATTGGTACTGTCGTACTCATATGTGTATTGACATTCATTTTCTTTCCCGATCCTATTATCAACACGTTCTTTAAAGACCGAATTACGAAATCCTTTAATGATTCGTATCCAGCATATTCATTACAGTTTGGCGACTTGCATTACAATGTCTGGAAGAATCGTTTAGCCTGTGATTCTATAACGCTAAAGACTAGCGACTCTACATTTACATGTAGTATTGCTTCATTCTCAGTTGGCGGAATCGGTTGGGTGAAAGTTTTTCTGCAAAAAGATATTACTCCTAATATTCTTTCAAGCTCAGTAATAGATGCACAAAAAATTGTACTAAATTTTCAAAAGTCTCAGAACGAATTTCGTTTTGGAACGCTGCATATATCGTTACCTGATTCAGAAATGACTGCTGATTCAATTAAATATTATTCTTTAATTGATGATGAACAATTCTTTGCAAAAAGTAAGTTCAGACAAACCAGATTTCGTTTTGATATTCCTCAGTTAAAAATAATTGGTTTGGATTATCCCGCATTGCTTCAAGGGAAAATCTATAATGCCAGAAGCATTAATATTGATGATGTTTATGCTGATATTTTGGTGAACATGGATAAACCATATGATAAGAACTCCCGTAATCCACAGATGCCGAACGAAGTGCTATCTTCGATGAAGGAAATAGTCAAAGTAGATAGTTTGAAAATCACTAATGGACGATTAAAATATAGCGAGAGATTTGCTGTAAGAGCAACACCCGGAGTGATTACATTTGATAAAGTCAATGTTTCAGTAAGTGGAATTGCCAATCATACAGATTACCCTGACACCGCGGTTATTAAGGGCGAAGGGGTTTTTTTGAATTCCGGCACAATGAAACTGTTTATGGAAATTCCACTTACATCAAAGAATTTTTCTTTGAGATATTCCGGTTCGCTTAGCAAGATGGATGTGACGAAACTAAATGCATTTATTGAACCGGGTGAACATCATCGTATTAAATCCGGAATCCTACAGTCTGCAGCGTTTAATATCAATGTTAATTCGGGGCATGCAAACGGTACCTTGCGAGTCTTGTATAAAGACTTAACCATCGCCATTCTCGACAAGGACACAGGCAGCGAAAAGGGAATTTTCAATCGGATACTCTCTTTCTTTGGTAAAATATTTGTTATCCGCGGAACCAACATGCCGGACGAAAAAGGTTTAATGAAGATCGGTGAAATAAAATACACACGGAAACCGCAAGATTATTTTCTCCAGTTTGTTTGGTTTGCACTTCGAGGCGGCGTTGCCGATGTAGTTGGATTTCCTCGAGAATATGTTCCGAATAAGTAATCAATATTTTCATTTACTTTTTGTAGTGAAGAAGACGGCTTATTATTAGATCACTAAATAATTTCTTGTGAGAATATGGCGGGCAAACTCACCTTAACGATGTAGTTCCTTTTTCATCCCTTTGCTCTATAGTATTCCACAACTCGTAATCATACCTTTTACTAGTAAGTATTAATTTAATGTATTAATTACTTATAAAATTAATTTAACAGGAGAATCACCATGAAAAAAATAAATGCAATATTCTTAATTCTAATTTTTGCTATATCACTTATTATTTATAGCTGCAGTGCTAGCGGTGGAATTTCGGTAGGTAAACAACAAAACACAAAAACTGTTAAAATGAGCAAATAACTGATGTTACGCAAAACAAGATTTATGTCATTCCCGAGTGTGCCGCTTTACGGCATCCCGTACAGCGGGATTTTTATCGGGAATCTATTTGTATAATTTAAGCTAAAATTGTGGATTCCTGTTTTCGCGGGAATGACATTTCTTCCGTGTCGTCCTTAAAAACGCCACTCTGCGTAACTTTAGTAAATAATAAACCCTTAAATGTTTCTGCTAAAATTATTACTTATAGATGTGAAATAATTACAACATAGTCTTAATCATTATATGATGTAGAAGGAAAAACGCTTCAAGATTATTTGGCAATAAAGATTAAACGGTGATTAGTTTCTTAACCGTAAGGAAAAATTAAATGAAACTTGTTTACACTTTAGTTTTTATGATTTTGTTTTCAACATTACATCAAGCACAGTTTAAATCTTCATTTAAGAATAAAATGTTCTTAAACCAAAATAGCTGGTTAAACCTACTTGCCGGACAAGCAGGTCAGCAGATCTCAATGAATGGGATTAATCGTTATTCCGATTTGGTTTCTAGTTCCAACAGAATATCATTCCCTGACACTATTAATACATCTCTAACGGATACTATGAAGTACAACATGTATGGTGATTTACGGAATGATAATCCGTTATATAACAAGAAATCTTCTTTGGGGATGGTTGCTCTTGGAGTTACCATGGTTAATGTAACAACCTTCGCAGTTGATAGGTATATCTTTAATTATGAATTTGCCAGGGTAGGATTTAATTCATGGAAACATAACATACAAACGGGATGGGAATGGGATATAGACAGGTTTAGTATGAATTATTTTTTCCATCCTTTCTCAGGGTCAATGTATTTTAATGTACCGCGTTCAAACGGTTATACTTTCTTCGAATCCGTACCTTTTGCATTTTTGGGTAGTTTAGAATGGGAGTATTTCGCGGAAAATACACTTCCATCGTATAACGATATAATCAATACTCCGGTTAACGGCATTTTTCTTGGCGAAATGTTTTACCGGTTGGGCTCAAATATTCTGGATGATCAAACTACCGGAGCAGAAAGATTTTTCAGGGAAATGGCGGTTGCAATATTGACACCCACAAGATTTTTTAGCAGGCTTTTGAACGGAAGTCTTACCAGGTTAACATCCGAGGAAGTATATCAGAAAGAACCGCTGAACATTACATTACAAGCCGGGTATCATAGGGTTAATGAAGGAAGAATAATTGACGAAAAAGGAAGTAACAGCTTTAATTTTAACATTCATCTCGATTACGGAAACCCATTTGAAAAAAGATCACGGAAACCTTTCGATTATTTCAAGATCAGAACAAATTTTGATTTCGGAGTTGGGAGAAAAATTCTTGACAATGTAACCGGGTATGGAATTTTATTCGGCAGCAATATTCAAAGCGGTAATATGGAAATGTTAGTCGGATTATTTCAACAGATGAATTTTTTTAATAATAAAACTTTCGAATTAGGTACAATAGCTTTTGGACTCGGAATAATATCTAAGCTGCCAATGAGCAAGGGTTCAAGTCTTTATACTAATCTTCATGTTGATATTGTGCCTTTCGGCGCACTTAGCAGTCGATTTGGACCTGTTATTGCAGAGGTTAGACATTATGATTATGCCGGAGGAGCGCAAGCAAAACTTGAAAGCACTTTCAATATTACCGAATGGGTTGGAATTACATTTGTGGGCTATTACTGGTGGTTTCATACATTTTACGGTACTGCAGGAAATAGTTACATAGCATTAATCAAACCCAGAATTGCATTCAGACTTTTTAACAATGTAAGTATTGGCTTTGAACATTTGATTTACTACAGCGATAGATATCCGCGTGATTTTCAAAGTGTACATTCCGTAAGAACAGAACAGAAAATTTTCCTTCAATTATTTATAGAAGAGTTTAAGTTCAAGAGATAAGATAATAATTTCTGTTTTTAAAAATGTATAAATAAAAAATGGACACAACCATGAAGAAAATTTTATTATCAATCCTCCTGATAATCCTATGTGGATCTTCTGTTTTCGCGCAAAATCCTGTGTTGCAGGATTCAATGCAGCGGAATAAATATAATTTTACTCAGTTTGCTCAGGAGACATGGGGTTTCATCAAGCAACCTGTTAAATGGGATGGAGGCGATTGGCTCAGACTTGGATTATTAGGTGCGGGAACATTTTTAGTTATGCAGACCGATAATCCCATCCGAAATTTTGTCAATAATGATAAAAGATACGGACTTGATAAACGATTCGCTAAGAGCTATCCAATTGAATTCGGGAATATGTGGGGTGAATTATATTTTACCGAAATTCTCTTTGGCGGTTTTACAGTGTATGCATTGTATTCCGGTGATAAGACATCCCATAAAATCGCCTTTGAAATAGCGCAGGCTACATTTTATACTTTTTTGGTTAACGGTTCCTTAAAATATGTAATTGGAAGAGCAAGACCATATCTAGAAGTTGGGAATCAAACTTATGTTCCATTCTCCCGATACGATAACCCCGATCATCAATCACTTCCCGGAGGACATACCGGTATTACGATGGCTCTTACAACTGTTCTTTCCAGAAATGCCAAACCATTGTGGTTAAAAATATTGGCTTATGTACCGGCAGGGCTAAGTGTAATTAGCCGGGTTTATCTGGATAGGCACTGGGCTTCTGATGTTTTTTTTGGTGGCGCAATCGGTTACTTGATTGCCACTTGGGTAGTTGATCAACATGAGAAACCCGTTGAAAACGATACTAAGAAATCTCAAATCGGTATACGCGGCATTAATATTCAACCGTTTCTTTTTGGCGATTCATATGGACTTGGATTAACACTTCATTTATAGAAAAGGTTTTGTGAAATGAAACGTAAAATTTATTTATCTCTTCTATTAATCACGATATATGGATCTTCTCTCTTCGGACAACTGAAATATACTTTTAGTCAGTTCGGGAATGAGAGCTGGGAGTTCATCAAACAACCGACTAAATGGGAAGGAAGTGATTGGCTAAAAATAGGAATAATGACTGCAAGCACATTTTTAATTTTGCAAACTGCCGATCAACCTATCCGCGATGTTGTTCTAAAAGATCAAAGATATTACAAAAGTGTTCCGATTGAATTTGGCAGAATGTGGGGAGAACTGTATGCGCCGGTTGTACTCTTTAGCGGTTTTGCAATCCATTCAATAATAGCCGATGACATTGGAACTAGAAAAATTGCTTATGAGATAGGGCAGGCTTCTCTCTATGCCGGCGCAGTTACTTATTTATTAAAACTAACAATTGGCAGGGCACGACCTTATGTTGGTGAAGGATCCAAATCATTCAAACCATTCTCTGCATTTTTTGATCAGGATTATCATGCACTTCCGGGCGGGCATACTACTGCTGCATTTGTCTTATCCACTGTTCTTTCAAGAAATGCTAAGCCAGTTTGGTTAAAAGTATTGGCTTACTTACCGGCTGCGCTAACATTTGTATCTCGTATTTATCAAGATCAACATTGGACATCCGATGATTTTTTAGGTGCTGCGCTCGGTTATTTTATTGCAACCTGGGTCGTTGATCTGCATGAGAATAATAATAAATCAATAGTAGAAATATCTTCTACTTACCCATTATCTCTAAGGATTGCGCTTTAAACTAATTCGAAGGAAAATTATGAAAATAAAATATGTACTTCTCTCAACGATTATCATAGTCGTTTTGACACTAACGATGTTTGGACAATCCATCCGCAGCGTGAAACCAAAGACCATCATAAAGCAAAAAGATGTTTCGAGCGTGATGGGTAAACCGGTTTATGAATCAACAGTTGATAGTCTAAACACCAAAGTGTGGATCTTAAGTCAGAAGAAATATAAGGAAATGATGAAGACAACTATGGGTAAGCTGATGAGTAAGATGAAAAATAAAGACATTAAGATGGATCAGGAGACAAAAGATGCGATCATTGCAGGTACACATTACTTTATTTTTGACGTAACAAATATTATGAATGGAAAAGAATTTGCAGACTCTAGTGCCAAGGTAGAAATTGTATCCCCGTTGAAGAAAATATCTTCAGTGCATCTCCAGCCACTGATGAATCACTTCGGCGGTGGTGTATCGCTAGTTGAAAAAGGAGAATACCTCTTCACTATTAATCTCGATATTGGTGCGGGCTACAAAACTACTCAGTTTAAGTACAAGTTAAAGTAAGCAAAATATTTATCGTATTTGAATATGACCATTTACACGAACATCCTCTTAGCAGTTGGATGAAACAGTGAAATAAATTAAAGGAGAAACATTATGCGTATTTTTTTTGTGTTAATCGTAGCATTGTTCTTTGCAAGCACTTTAAATGCACAGGTAAGTTTTGGTATCAGCTTTAATTTAAATAGCCAGCCAGCGTGGGGTCCCACTGGTTATGATTATGCTGAAAATTATTACTTACCGGATATTGATATTTACTACAATGTCTCTACACATCGTTATTACTATAATGATAGAGGACGTTGGAGATATTCACTCTACTTGCCTTCTCACTATCGTGATTATGACTTATATAATTCTTACAAAGTAGTGGTGAATGAAAGGTCACCGTGGCGCAATCATAAATCTTATAAAGAAAAATATTCCTCATACAAAGGTCGTCACGATCAGCAGCCAATCCGCGATAGCCGGGATTCAAAATATTTTGTAAATAAAAACCACCCCGAACATAATAACTGGATTAAGCAACAAAGAAATGAAAACAGTGGGAAAAAATCTGAGAAGCACAATAAAGGTAAGAATAAAAGATAAATGGAATTTATAGCCGTAAAAATTAAAAACGGTTTTGATTAGCTTAATGAACAATGCATTTTTCAAATTCAGCATTAGCTATTTTCGGTTTATTTCTAAAAAACAAGAAGCTCCTCAGCTAAAAGAGGTAGTTCCTTTTTCATCCCGTTGACCAATTGAACAGTTCTAAATTCCTCCATATCATATTATGAAAATCAAGAAACTCGTACATGAAATATTTGTCAATCACTATTAACAAGGAGTTATCAAATGAATTCCCTAATAATTAAAGGAAACTGGAATGAACTCGCAGGTAAACTCAAACAACAATTCGCAAACCTGACTGATGATGATTTACTTTTTATAGAAGGTAAAGAAGAAGAATTGTTGGGAAGACTTCAGCGAAAGCTTGGAAAAACCAAGGAAGAATTACGCGAAATAATTTCAAAATTATAACTGTTGAGTTCGCGCTAATAACATCAATTTGTCATTCTGATGGAGCGAAGCGACTGAAGAATCTATCGATTACATAACAAAAATTAAGATTCTTCGCTTCGCTTAGAATGACATCTATCTTTATTTAGACTTTTTAGAGTTGACTCAACAGTTAGTTCGCCGGAAATATAACGCGCTCCGGTTGCGCAAGTTTTCGGCATATTGGAACAAAGCATATAAATATTTCTAAACGACCTACAAGGAGAATTATGAAAAACAAATATTTCATCCTAACAGTTATAGGGTTAATTGCAGGATCTGTATTAACCGGTTGTGACACCAATCGAGAAAAAAAAGTTGAAGACGCTAAAGAAAATGTTCAACAAGCAAATCAAGATTTGAAAGATGCGCAGGCTGAATATGAAAAGGAATGGCAGCAATTCAAGAGCGATGCTGAATTAAAAATCAGCGCCAACGAGAAAAGTATTGATGAACTCAAAGTGGAGATTAAAACAGCGGGTAAAAAATTCAAAGCTAAATATGAAAAAGAAGTTGCGGTTTTAGAACAAAAAAATATCGAGCTAAAGAAAAAGATAAGTGAATATAAGTATGAAGGAAAAGATAAATGGGAAGAATTCAAACGAGGGTTTAATCATGACATGGATCTTGTTGGAAAAGCACTCAAAGATTTATTCGCAAAGAAAGATTAACCGGTAATTAATTTTTAATTTACACGAACAACCTAATTGAAAGATTATAATATGGTACTTACTATTTTTCTTAAAGGAATCTTTATTGGTTTTGCGATGGCAGTACCGGTTGGACCAATTGGAATAATGTGTATCCGCAAGACACTTACCGAGGGGCGATTACGCGGATTAATTATAGGTCTTGGAGCTGCAACTGCAGATATGCTTTACGGTTGTGTTGCTGCATTTGGACTTACGATTATTTCAAACACGCTTGTTAGTCAAAAAATTTGGATACGGTTAGTTGGAGGAGCTCTTCTTCTATTTTTAGGAGTTAGAACATTTCGTGCTCTCCCGGCGGATCCTAAAATTCCTATCAAAAGCAGCAGTGGAATTTTAAGATCATATCTAACTACTGTTTTTCTTACACTTACTAATCCTATGACTGTCTTTGCCTTTATTGCAATATTTGCTGCACTAGGATTAGGAACCGGGCTCAGTTATTTCTCTGCAGCGGCTCTTGTTGTAGGAGTTTTTATTGGTTCATGCTTATGGTTTCTGATTCTTAGTTCCGGTGTTATACTTTTTAGAAAAAAGCTGGACTTAGTAGGACTGCGATGGGTAAACAAAATTGCCGGTATTTTAATAATTATCTCAGGTGTTATTGCCATCGCAAGTTTGTTATAAGTATTTTATATTTTCTCTTGAGAAAGTTTAATTGCGCTCATTAATTAACCCATCAACAAAATACAATCTGAGTCGGATTATTTACTTATCCAAAAGATGTAGTCCCTTTTTCATCCCTTTGCTCTATTGATACCCCGTTATACAATTCTCAAATTCTATCCGGTAAAAATCTGTTCATTTTTTATCTGAACAACTTAAGGGATATACTCGTTCGGAAGTTGCTTCTTAAGGTATCCGCAATTATAATAACTCAAGATGCCACTTCTAAAATTAGAGTGGTCAAATTTTAATTCATTTAGGAGAACACGTGAAAAAAATATTCATCGGTATTCTTAGCATCGTATTATTTGTTCTGATCAACGGATGTTCCGGTAGCGCTGATCCTCAATTCCGCATCAGGAATGAACAGTCGAATAAAGTCACTGTTAAGATACAGGCCCCGGAAAGTAAATTATCCAACGTTAATGATATCGAACCAGGGCGAACAACGGCATATCAAAAAGTCTCTGAAGGAAATATTACTGCGACAGACGTTACACACAATGAGTCGATATCGTTTCTCGCTTCCAATAATGTTAACTACACAATTGTCTTGAGTGCAGGCAAACCACCATCGGTGCTCATCGAAAAATAGTTGTGAATTTGCTAAAAGGTGTAAGTGTAAGTGTGTTGCGAGTTGCCAATTTATATTGCGAAGGAACTCTACAAAAGTTGGCTTAAGTAAACCTAATATTAATTTGCAATCAATTCTAAATCGGAATTTCGAAGTTATCTGAAACGAAGCTCAACCATTAGATGTAGTCCCTTTTTCATCCTTTCGCCCGATATCTAAATTCATAATACGGATGTACCTTCTTAAAGAAAATAACGAAAACTAATTCATCTGTCGGAATAATTTGTAAAGAAAAAATGCATACGATTTTGTACGGATACTTTTTTTATCATTTACCATATGGAGATTCAAATGAAAACTAATACAAAAAATCCAACCATTGTTTTAGTAAAGTGGATACACCTCTTCGGAGCGATGCTTATTGTTGCTTTGATAATGCCTGCCCTTGCTATGTCTCAATCTTCACCTGCACCAGTCAATCTTGGAACAGCTGGAGACTTTGTGATTCTTGCAAAAACAGGAATCTCAACCACCGGAACCACAAGTATTACCGGTGATATAGGAATTAGTCCAGCCGCCGCCAGTTTCATAACAGGATTTGGGCTAATAGCTGATGCCACAAATACATTTTCAACATCTTCGTTAATTACCGGAAAGGTATATGCTGCAAATTATAGTTCACCAACTCCGGCAAAAATGACTGCGGCTATTGGAGATATGCAAACCGCATACACAAATGCGGCCGGAAGAACATTGCCTGATTTTATTGAACTGTACACAGGGGATCTTACCGGCAAGACCCTGACTCGCGGTCTGTACAAGTGGAGTACTGGAGTTTCAGTAGCTGCTGGTGGTGTCACTATCTCCGGTGCAGCAAACGATGTCTGGATTTTCCAGATAGCTCAAAACCTCACAGTGGCTAACGGTGCTATTATAACTCTAGCTGGTGGTGCAGTTGCGTCAAATATCTTTTGGCAGGTTGCAGGTCAAGTTACTCTTGGTACGACAGCAGCCATGAAGGGAATCATATTATCTCAAACAGCAGTTGCAATGAATACAGGTGCGACACTCAACGGCAGGGCACTTGCGCAGACCGCAGTTACATTGATCGCTAATACAGTAGTAAAACCGGCAGCAGTTACGAGTGTGAAGAATAATTTGGTGCCGCAAGAATTTGCTCTTATGCAGAACTATCCAAATCCATTCAATCCAACTACAAAGATTCAGTATACTCTTGAGCAAGCCGCTCTGGTTTCACTTAAGGTCTATAATATATTGGGTGTTGAAGTTGCCACGCTAGTAAACGGCCATCAGGAAGCAGGAAGCTATACTGTTCAGTTCGGTATCAGTAAAGGAATACAAAGTCTTTCCAGTGGTGTTTACTTCTACCGTCTCGAAACCGGGTTTTTTGTTTCAACAAGGAAATTGGTTCTTATTAAGTAATTCTTATTGGAAAGGATTTATTTGTTCTAAAGTAAAAGTTGTTCATTGCCCGGTTAGAAAAATGAAACGGGCAATTTTTCAAGCAGTTGATTTGTATATGCAACAAAAATTATTGAAGGTATCCTGTTGAATATTCTACAAAAAAATCATCGCAATAAATTGAACAAAATCGGAAGAGGGTCTCCACCATAGGATGTAGTTCCTTTTTCATCCTTTCGCCCGATTTACACACTCTTAATAACAGCGTACCTTTTCAACGATTAATAACGAAAAAATTATTCACAATAACAGAGGTTAATTTATTATGAACAAAACGAAAAACTATTTTAAGATGTGGTTAATGTCTCTGCTGCTGGTTATGGCCATTATCAGTTGCGATGATAGATTAGGACTCATCACTCCCGCGGTTATAACAACACCAACAGTGAGTTCAACAAATCCTGTTAATGGTGCAACAGCCGTACCATTCAATCAAAAGATAACCGCAACTTTCAGCGAAGCGATGAATTCTTCAACGATTACTACCGCAACATTTACTTTAATGCAGGGTACATCGTTTGTATCGGGTACAGTGTCCTACACGGGCACAACTGCAACTTTTTCTCCTTCAAGTAATCTTGCGCCAGGTACAACCTACATAGCCACGATTACAACCGGAGTGAAAGATGCTGAAGGCAGCGCATTGGCAAGCAACTATGTTTGGAACTTTACAACTGGCGCAGCGGCGGCAGTCACTCCACCATCAGTAACTGCAACAGACCCGGTTAATGCCGCAACAGGCGTGGCATTGAATCAGAAAATTGCAGCCACATTCAGTGTGGCTATGGATCCTGCAACTTTGACCTCAGCAACATTTACTTTAAAACAGGGGACAACGTCAGTTTCAGGATTTGTATCTTATTCAGGTACAACGGCAATTTTTGCACCGGCAAGTTTTCTCGCACCAAATACAGTATATACAGGAACTATTACAACTGGTACTAAGGATCTTGCAAACAATTCTCTGGCCAATAACTATGTATGGAACTTTACAACAGGCGCAGCAGTGGTTATCACTTCGCCAACTGTAAGTTCTACAGATCCTATGAATGGAGCCACAAACGTACCTTTTAACCAGAAAATAAGCGCATCTTTTAGTAAAACTATGGATGCTTCTACTTTGACCTCAGCAACATTTATTTTAAGGCAGGGAACAAATTCAGTTTCCGGATTTGTTTCTTACTCGGGTACAACCGCAATATTTGCGCCGTCAAGCCCTCTTGCACCAAATACCGGATATACAGCTACCGTTACAATCGGGGCTAAGGATTTGGCGGGCAATGCTTTGGCTGATAATTATCAATGGAGTTTTACGACAGGCGCTGCAGCGGTCATCACACCACCAATTGTAAGTTCTACAGACCCGGTTAATGCCGCTACAAGTGTAGCTTTGAATCAGAAAATTGCAGCAATTTTTAGTAAGACTATGGATGCTTCAACTTTTACCACACCAACATTTACACTAATGCAAGGCGCAACTTCAATTACAGGCTTTGTGTCCTACTCCGGCACAACTGCAATTTTTGCACCGGCGGCTAACCTTGCACCTAATACAATATACACGGCTACGATCACAACCGGTGCCAAGGATCTTGCAGGCAATGCATTGGCAAATAATTATGTCTGGAACTTTACAACAGGCGCGGCAGTGGTCATCATTCCACCTCAAGTAAGTTTTACAGACCCTGCTAATGTGGCAATAGGTGTTCCTTTGAACCAGAAAATTGCCGCAACTTTTAGTAAGACTATGGATGCTACAACTATTCAAACATCGACATATACATTAATGCAAGGTGCAACCCCAGTTTCAGGTTTTGTGTCGTACTCCGGTATAACTGCCACTTTTGCAGCGGCAAACAACCTCTTACCAAATACAACATATACAGCTACGATTACAACCGGGGCTAAGGATCTTGCAGGCAATGCTCTGGCAAATAACTATGTGTGGAGTTTTACAACAGGTGCCGGAGCGGTAATCACTCCACCAACTGTAAGTCTCACAGATCCTCTTAATCTTGCAACTGGTGTGGCTTTGAACCAAAAACTTGCCGCAACTTTTAGTAAGACTATGGATGCCTCAACAATGCAATCATCGACATTTATACTCAAGCAGGGTACAACTCCAGTTTCAGGATTTGTATCTTACTCCGGCACAACTGCAATCTTTGCACCGGCGAGCAACCTTGCACCAAATACGATATACACTGCTACGATTACAACAGGCGCTAAGGATCTTGCAGGGAATGCTCTTGCAAACGACTATACATGGAGTTTTACAACAGGCGCAGGAATTGTCGTCATTCGGCCGACTGTAATTTCTACAGTTCCGGTTAATGCCGAAGTTGGTGTTCCTTTGAACCAGAAAATTGCTGCAACTTTCAGTAAGACTATGGATGCTTCAACTTTTACATCTGCAACATTTACATTAAAACAAGGTACTAATTCAATTGCAGGATTTGTGTCCTACACAGGCACAACAGCAACTTTTGCACCGGCAATCAACCTTGTAGCAAATACATTATATACAGCCACGATTACGACAGGTGTTCGAGATCTTACAGGCAATGCTCTGGCAAATAATTATGAATGGAACTTTACAACGGGCGCAGGAACGGCAATCATTCCACCTACAGTAATTTCTACAGTCCCGGCTAATGCAGCTACAGGTGTGGCCTTGGACCAGAAACTTACCGCAACTTTTAGTAAGACTATGGATGCCACAACTATTCAAACATCTACATATACTTTAACGCAAGGCATAACACCGGTTTCAGGATTTGTTTCTTACTCAGGTACAACCGCCACTTTTGCACCGGCAGCCAACCTTACACCTAATACTTTATATACAGCTACGATTACAACAGGAGCTAAGGATCTTGCAGGCAATGCTCTTGCAAATAATTATGTATGGAGCTTTACAACAGGTTCAGGAGCGGTCAATCTTCCAACAATAATTTCAACAGACCCAATTGATCTTGCAATTTGTGTTCCTATAAATAAACAAGTTACAGCAACCTTTAGTAAACCAATGGATGCGTCTACTATTACAACAGCAATATTCACCATAATGGAAACTCAAGGCAACACATTTATTTCGGGCACTGTAAGCTATGCAGGCACAGTTGCTACATTTGTACCATTAATCAATCTCAAACCGAATACAACATACATAGGCACAATTACAACCGGTGCTAAAGACTTGTCAGGTTTATCAATGGCAAGCAACTATGTATGGAGATTCACAACGGTTACTCCGTATACAGTAACGCTGTCATCAAATCCAATAGCAGGCGGAACGACAAGCGGAGGCGGTACATTTAATTCATGCGCTTCTGTAACAGTAACTGCTACACCGAACGTTGGATATACATTTACTAACTGGACAGAGAACGCATTAGTAGTTTCCACAAATGCAAATTATACATTTACAATAAGTGGAAACAGAACATTAGTAGCAAACTTCGCTCCTATACCATATACAGTAACTTTAACAAGGAATCCCTTAGCAGGCGGAACTGCAACTGGAGGCGGTACATTTAATTTTGGTTCTTCGGTAACAGTAACTGCAACTCCGAATGCAGGATATTCATTTACGAGCTGGACTGAAGGAATAAATATTGTTTCAACAAATGCGAATTACACATTTACTTTAAACGGTAACAGAACGCTAGTAGCAAACTTCAGTGGACTTCAATACACAATTACAGCTACTGCGGGAGCGAATGGCTCAATTTCGCCATCGGGACTTGTCAACGTCAATTTCGGAGCCAATCAGAGCTTCACAATAACACCGAATGCTGGCTACAACGTTGCAGATGTGCTAGTCGATGGTATATCGGTGGGTGCTGTAACGAGCTACACATTCACTAATGTCACGGCCAATCATACAATCACCGCGAGTTTTGTGCTAGGCGGAATACCTTTGTTAACGGCTGGCAATTTTGTGATCTTCGCAGAATCGGCAATTACTAGTTCAGCTTCGAATGGTGTCTTGACGGGAGATGTTGGATTGTGGGGGAACAAAGCTGCGATATCTAACTTTACACTTGTACCTGCTGGTGGGGGTACATATTCTACATCGCCTCTAAACCTCGGATTTAAGGTTTATGCAATGGACGATTTGGCTCCTACTCCTACTATGCTAACGACGGCTAAAGACGACATGGAAAATGCATACGCACTTGCCGCAGCACGGCCAGTTCCTGGTGCCAATGTTGACCTGTTCGCCAACGATCTTGGCGGTCAAACTCCTCCTCCTGGTGTTTACAAGTGGAATGGTGCCAGCGTTGCAATTTCAAACAACACGACTCTTACTCTTACGGGTGGCCCAAATGATGTCTGGATCTTCCAGATAACGGGATTTTTAACCACGGGTTCCAATACGAGTGTGACTCTCATCGGCGTAAATCCGAAGAACGTATACTGGCAGGTCGCTGGTGCGGGTGGTGTGACTCTTGGGGCTAACTCGAACTTTAAAGGAATTGTATTATCTAATACATTTATTACTCTCGGTGGTAATGTAACAGCGATCAGCAGACTGTTGGCAAAGACCGCGGTAACTTTTGGTACTACTTGCACTATTACACAACCTGGCTTATAAGGCAGACATTTGAAATGAAAGCAAAACAAGATTGGTATCAATAGAATTAATAGAAAATAATTGAAACATAAAGGTGAGGAGATATAAACTTCTCACCTTTTATTTCCAGAGTGAGTGTACTGGTGTGGTATAGAACCTGAACTTTTTGGAGAATAGCCCTGAAATAAATTTAATAGTAATGAGCTAAACAGTATTTCAAAAATAAAAAAGGAAACATGAGATGAAAAATATTTTTATAAC
>CAYTUV010000035.1:0-37508 GCA_964441505.1 uncultured Melioribacter sp.
TTTAGTGAAAAAGAAAAACTCTGCAAAATAAAGACCGAAACTTTTAATTCAAGTGTTATACATCATTTCTCATTTTCTCCATGGTTATAGTGCCGGTTCGATTCGAGAAAAAGATGAAACTAAGATTTACGGTATATCGTTTCCTTTTGATGCAACCCAGATTTTAAACCACTCCTCACGCGTTAATTTTATTTCTAAGGCTTTTGCTGCGGATTTAATCCTGTCAATCTTTCCGCTTCCAAAGACAACACTAAAATTTACGGGATGAATCAAAAGCCATGCTGCTGCGATGGCATCTATCCCGACCTGATACTTGTCGGCAATTTCATTCAAAACATATCTCACTCGATTTGCTTGCTTACTGTCTTCCCAAAATAATTTTCCTCCCGCAAAAGGAGACCACACCATTGGTGATACACGTTTCTCCTGAAGATAATCAATGTTTCCATTGTCAAAATGTTCGGTACACAGAGCGGAGACTTCAATTTGATTTGTTTCAAGTGGGAAATCCAACCGTGACTCAAGCAGTGAAAATTGGTGAGGCAAAAAATTGGATACACCGAAATGAAGCACCTTCCCTGATTTTTTTAATTCATAAAATGCTTCGGCTGTTTCATCTGCGTTGATTAGTGGATCGGGGCGGTGAATCAAGAGCAGATCAATATAATCCGTGCTCAGATTTCGAAGAGATCGTTCTGCAGATGTTATGATATGTAGCTTTGTCGTATCATAAATATGCATTGTATGCGCGGGGAATTTTGGAGATACCAGTTTTATCCCGCACTTGGTGATCAACTGCATCGATTGCCTAAGCGAAGGATTCTCTCTTAACACGTTTCCAAAATGATTTTCACATTCATAGCCGCCATAAATATCGGCATGATCGAAAGATGTAATTCCTAATTCGAGCGATTGAGTTACTAAACTATAGAGTTGATGTAAAGAGTAATCCCATGCTTTTGCGCGCCAGAGACCAAGTGTAAGTCTGGAAATTTTAAATCCCATTTTATCTCCAAAGAATTCTATTTGCCGATATGTAATATAGTATTTAGATTGAATTAGTTTTTAAAGGGACTAATGATGAAACTCAATTTCTACTTAATCCTGTTTCTAACTCTTAATTCTCAATTCTTAATTCTCAATTCTCAAACCGTTCGCCCAATAAAAGATAATATTGGTTTCTGCTGGAATGCCGAGGAAATGGACAACTTCATTTCATTCCTTGCAAAAAAAAATGACTGCAAATCAGATCAAAAATCAAAAAACCTTGTTGCTGCAATTTCTGTCCATGATGATTATCTCTATGCGGGAAAAGTTTATTATCCTTTATATAAAAACATTAGGACAAAAGAAGTTGTAATCTTCGGCGTTACGCACGGATCGGTACGCAAAGAGATGGGAAGCCTCTCAAATGTTTTGATCCTCGATGAATTTGATCAATGGCGCGGCCTATATAAAAATGTAGAGATCTCGCCGCTGCGGGAATTGATCAAATCAAAATTACCAAAAGAAGAGTTTATAGTAAGTAATAAAGCCCACAGTCTCGAGCATTCAATTGAGGCATTAATTCCGTTTCTTCAATATTATAATCGGGATATCAAGATCACCCCGATTATGGTAACCCAGATGCCGTTTGAAAGAATGGATGAAATAAGTAACCGGCTCAAGAACATCATCAGCGAGTATATGAAAGCCAACAAACTCAAAGCCGGTAAAGATATTTTTTTTCTTATTTCAAATGATGCGAATCATTACGGAGAAGACTTCAACAACTCTCCTTATGGTCTGGACGTCAATGCGCATAAGCTTGCGACTGAAAATGATCAAAGAATCATCGATCAGAATCTTGTTGGTGAAATTAATTGGGCTGGTATAAAAAAATTTACAAAAGAAATCTGGCCCGATTCAGCGAACAAGAACTCAGTTCCAATCTGGTGCGGTAGATATCCGATAATTTTTGGCCTTCTTACTATTACAAAGATTCTCACCGAACCCGGTCGAACCGGATTAAACGGACATCTTTTCAAATACTCCGACACGTTTACAGAAAAAGTTTTACCGGTTAAAAAAACAAGTATGGGTTTAACTGCTGTGTTTTCTTACAGACACTGGTGCGGCTGGTTTACTGCGGGATTTTATGCCGGACATGAAAAGTGAGAGGTGAAACGCTAGAAGGAATAGTTAACTAAAATTTATTATGTGGGAAGATATAAATTGAATAATGAAACAAAAAATCCTTGGCTGCAAATTCCCGTTGAAGATTATGAAGGGCATATGTCGGCACCGAGTGTAATGCAGCTTCAAATGCTTGACGAGGTTTTTGAGAATGTACTCAACGAATTTTCACCGCGGTCAATTTGTGTGCCTGGGTGTACTGCAGGTAATGGTTTTCAGCATCTGGTCAACCGTGATTTTGACCGTGTCGTCGGGATTGATATTAACAGGGAATATGTCGGCGAGTGTAGAAACTGGTTTATACAGGATGTTAGGAACCTGCAGCTAATCTGTGCGGATCTGAATGAACTGGAATTAATTAATCCAATGTTCGATCTCATACATGCGGCTTTGATTTTTGAGTACGTGGATGTTGATATACTACTCACAAAAATCGCGAACTGGCTTAAACCGAATGGAGTATTAACTGTAGTTCTGCAGTTGCCGTCCGATTCCTCTTCACCTGTTTCGGAAACTTCTTACCCGAGCGTGAAGATACTTATACCTTTTATAAATCTCGTAGAGCCCAGGACATTCATAAGTAAAGCTGGAAAGTGTGGCCTTTTCCTGATTAATCAATCCGAGATACAACTTGCGGCGGGAAAGCGTTTTGTTCGAACAGATTTTAAAAAAGAGAAGCCGGCATAAACCGGCTTTTCTTAATCTTCCTTTCAGTTCATTTTTTCTTTTTTCTTCATTCCGACTTTTCTTCATTCTGTACAGCTACTTTTTTCTTTCCTTTCATTAAGTAGGCAATTACCAAAAAAATAATTACTGCAGCGCCGCCTATGTAAACCCAATTCATCTTTGAACCAGGTGCTATTTTTTCTTTCCAGACGGCAATTCGTTTTTCGACGGAGTCTTTGTTTGCTTCAGTCATCATATTGTTTTCAATTAACAAAGGAATCCAAACCGGCTGAACAGTTTTGAAATAAACACTGTCGGTGAATGAATAATAAGTGCTCTCCGATTCGGATGAGCGTTTAACACCGTAATTTTTTATCTCATCGTCAACGAAAGTGTTAACACTGTTAACAAACTGATCCCCGCTTCTGAATGGAAGTACTGCAAGTTTCTGATCTCTGAATAGTCTGTTTACCTGTCCCCACATCTCCTCGTTTAACCGCGAATTCCAATCGGTGAACATATTATCAATGTTTGCTATCTGCAAGGTCTTATCGCGGCGGTTCAAATAAACTTCACCCAGCTTTGGACCGATCTGGCGCCAGACTTTATTGAAGTCCTTAAATTGTTCTTTCATTTTAGAAAGATCATCGGGAGTAGTCTGTGTTACTTTCATGAACTGAACGTTGTCGCTGATTGTACGTTCTATATTATAGAAGAGATTTCCGCTGTCAACTTTTTTGAAGACGGCTTGTTTCTCTGCCTCATTGAGAGTTCCGGGAGTTTTAACAAATTCCTGAAGCAGACTGTCAACAATACCGCGTACCAATTCATCGCGCTGGGCAATGTTGGATTTTAATTGAGCGACTAACTTTGAAAGCGATGCGATGGTGGCGGCATCTTTTGCGGATTTAATATTCAGCACTTTAATCTGAGCAATCAAGCCCTCGTTCCGCTGGCTTAATTCGGAAACTTTATCTTTAAGTGAACCGACTTCTGTTGTAAGTTGAACGATCTGTGTGAAATCTTCCTTGCGTACTTCGAGCGCCCGCTCAATCTTTGAAAATGCATCATCGTAATTGATCTGTAAAGATTTTTCAATTAGGATTCTGGATGAAGAGTATTCCGTTTTTAATTTCTCAATATTTTCGCCAATAACATTACACTCTTCCAATGAAGAAGCGTTTTTGATTGCGGCTTCATATTGTTTAAACCGGGAATCGAAACTGTTAACTTTTTCGAGATCGGATTGAGCGTACGTAGTTTGATTCAGGACAATGGCTGTGAGTAGAATTATCAGGAATAAATATTTATTTGCTCTCATTTTTTACCTCACTATGCCTTTGTTGTTCAACAAATATTTGTTAGGTGTGTCGAGCAATTCAATGTTAGGTGATTTCTGATTGAATACGGGAGAATTTAAACCGGTCTCGCTGATTAAAATTTTGTTTTCAAGCTTCATTCCGCCTTCAACGGTCATCATAACATATACATTTTTGAATTTTTTTGCGGTGAGATAAACATAACCAAGTTTATCGCGGATTATTCTGATCTCCTTTCCAGCAAAATTATTTGAATCGGCAAACTCCTCAAAGAAAAGAGGCTTTACTTTAAGAGTAAATGCATATCGCTGCTCTTCAATAAATCCCTTGCCGTCAACTTTCAAAGCGTTTTCGATTGGCCATGAAAAATCCGCCGGTTTCAGCATAAGCGATGAGCAGGCTGCAATAATTAGAACAAGAAACGGAACAAAAAAATATTTCAAAAAACGCATAATGAATCTCCTCGGTGAAAATTAACTGATTAAAGTTAGTTATTTTGATTCTCATTTGTAATAGAGGTTACCTATTTTTGTAAAAGATTTCAGTTAAAGGAACAAAGAGAAATAGAAAAATGAATCCTTGGCGAGGACTTAATAATATTCCGCGGAATGTATGGCTGGTTGCTTCTGCAACACTTATAAATCGAAGCGGGACAATGGTCCTCCCCTTTCTTGTTATTTACATGACGACCAGAATAAATGTTAGTGCCGGCGCGGCTGGTTTGGTGCTTGCATCCTATGGTGCGGGGGCTCTGTTTACTGCACCTTTTGTGGGAAAATTGAGCGATAAGCTCGGTTCCTTGCTTGTCATGAAAACTTCTTTAATACTAACCGGCGTAGTTATTATTCTGTATTCATTCATCCAAAATTATTATGCTATTCTTGGTGTTACTCTCGTATGGTCGGTCATCAGCGAGGCATTTCGTCCTGCAAACCTTTCTCTTATTTCGAATGAAACCGAACCGTTACAACGTAAAACCGCATTTGCTCTGAACCGTCTTGCAATAAATCTCGGAATGAGTATTGGTCCTGTGGTCGGCGGATTTCTTTCGGCTTATAATTTTTCTCTTCTGTTTTATGTGAATGGAATAACTTCCATACTTGCCGGAATATTTTTAATGACTGCTAATATTCATCCAAAGCAAGAAGTTAGAAATGAGAGGTTAGAGGTAGAGTCGGAACAAGAATCGGAAAGTAAGCAGAATAATTCGCAATCTATTTTTAAAGACAAGCGGTTTTTACTTTTCATGCTTGCGCTTATTCCCGTTGAATTAGTTTTTTTTCAGTTCCTCGGCGGACTGCCACTCTACATTGTGCATGAACTAAAATATTCTACTTCAACATTTGGAATACTGATGGCGGTAAACACAGTACTGATTATAATTGTTGAAGTTCCGCTCAACAATGCGATGGCGCATTGGGATGACAGGAAGTCTTTGGCTCTGGGTGCTTTTTTTTGTGCCATTGGTTTCGGCGCTATGGCATTTTCTGAAAACATCGTGCTGATTATTGCAACGATAATTGTCTGGACTTTCGGCGAGATGATTTTTTTCCCGTCAAGCACATCTTACACAGCAATATTATCTCCCGAACACAGACGGGGCGAATATATGGGATACTTCCAGATGACTTTTAGTTTTTCATTAATGGTTGGCCCATGGTTGGGGGCTCTCGTTCTGGATTATTTTAATTCATCAGTGCTCTGGGGAGGTTCTTTTGTTTTTGGTGCGATATCTACAATTTCGTTCCTGCTGCTGAATAAATATTCGGTAAAAAAAACGGCGGCTATATAATTTTATGCGGACAGGGATAGCCGGTTAAGCAAAAAAAATCACTGCCATTCTTTCCATCTATTATGATAACTATTATATTCAAGTCACAAATCAAAAATCATATCAGAAAGGAGCACCACAATGAAGTTCAAATCATTATTAAGTTTAGTGATGTTTTCCGCTATTCTCATTTCGTCATCGGTAAGTTTTGCACAACAGAGTGACCAAGCAGAGATGATGAAAAAGTGGCAGGAGTATATGACTCCAGGGGCAGTTCATCAGCAATTTGCAAAAACAGTTGGTAATTGGAAAGTAGTAGTTACATCCTTTATGGGTGGTCAAGAATCGAAATCTGAAGGCAGCGCTTCCTGCGAAATGCTTCTTGGCGGAAGATATTTAAAATCTTCTTTCAAGGGAAATATGATGGGAATGCCCTTCGAAGGAATGAGTCTTGATGCGTATGATAACGCAACAAAGGAATATATTAATGTCTGGATTGATTCATTTGGAACCGGAGTCATGAATTTAAAAGGAAAGATGGATGAAAAGACCAAAGAAATTATCTACACAGGAACCATGGTTGACCCGATGACTGGTAAAGACGCAATGACAAAAAATGTATTAAAGAATATTGATGATGATCATCAACTCATGGTGATGTATATGATAGAAGGTGGTCAAGAAATAAAAAATATGCAGCTTGAATATACAAGAGTGAAGTAAGCTAGTTTTAATCCGGAAATAAATTTGTTAAATAAGAATACCTGCTGGCAGCAGGTATTCTTATTTAATCTTATCCTAGTCGAAATGAAAATTAAAGAAGGGAAGTACTTTAGCAATTCCTCTATTGTTTTTGGCAATGTTTATCAATCCAATTTGTATACCATGCAGTTCATCGGTGCTGTTAAAGAGGCCAATGACAAGTCCTGTTTGAACACCGGTTATTCGGTTATATCCCGAAATAGATACTCCGGTGAAATCGGTAATTTCACTCCAGCCGCCTGCAATGTTAACTCCCACAAATTCATCAGCTTCGGTTTTGTAACCGGCAACGTTTATTCCTTTAATTAATCCCTTACTGACGATTGCACCAATAGCAACAGACAAACCAGTAATATCTTCTGTGCTTACTACTGCGATCCCACCCATGTTTATTCCCGTCATCGATCCATTTGCTACAACAGCTATTCCCCCTACTGTAATTCCTGACATATTTTTGTTAGCTACAACTGCAATACCGCCAAAATTAATTCCTTTCAATTCTCCATTTGCAACTGTTGCCAAACCGCCAATGTTAATTCCCAGCATATCCTGATTAGAAACAACGGCGGCTCCGCCGATATTCAATCCCGTCATCGATCCGTTTGCAACAACTGCCAGTCCTCCAAAATTAATTCCTTTTGAATCACCATTTGCGACTATTGCCAGACTGCCAAAGTTAACACCCAGCATATCGCGATTTGCAACTACAGCTAATCCTCCGAAATTGATGCCTCTAAGGTCTCCGTTTGCAACAACTGCCAATCCGCCCAGATTCATTCCTGCTACGGATCCGTTGGATACAACAGCGAGTCCGCCAATACTAATTCCGCTCAATTCTCTATTGGCAACAACTGCGGCAAGACCAATTGAGAGACCTTTTAATTTCGAGGCGTGAGGTGCTAATCCAAGCGATAAACCACTAACAGCAGAATTGGGATTACGGCCAGGCTTCCAAAGAGTAATGTTGATACCATTGATCTCTTCAGTGCCGCAATCGGAGAAATTGAAACGCAATCCATTCCATCTTTGTGAATTACCGAAACTGATACCGCTGTTGTGACTTCCAAGATCTAAACTTTTGTGGCTGCACTCAATCTTTGTAGAATCATCGTCATCGGATATTCCGATTTGTGCATAACATATTGAGCTTAGAGAAATCGCAAATAAAAGTATAAAGATTTTTTTCATGGCTGTAATTCCCGGCTGTTAATAATTATTTCAGACGCCATTTAGACTCGTAAAGAGATTGGTTAGTTACATCTATCGGAAAAACGATTTTACAAAGTAAAGTTAATAATCAGCGTCTTTTCAGGAATCCATATTTTTTCAAATGCTGATATGCGAGATATCCCACCGCGCCAACTACTGAACGGAATAATTCCATATTCTGAGTTGCACTGTACTGCTGACTTAACGGATTAAGAATGTTCGATTGTAAATTACCGGCTGAAGTTTCCCTATAAATCATTTCGTTCAACTGCATGCGGGTTCTAAGCCAGAGGGAAGAAGAGTCGCTCAATAATTTTGAATTAAATCTGATATGGGTTAATTCATTCGAGAAAAAGGAATCATCAAAGTTAAAGGTTGGATTGAAATATCTTGAGAACGGGACCGGTTCTTCAATTCTCTTTAAACTATCGATCTTTGTTTGAGCGGGAATCTGAGAAACAACAAGTAAGAAAAAGAGATAGCTAAAAATTGCTGTCTTCCTCATCGTCAAATTCCTCGTCCTCAAATAGATCTTTGTTGTCAATATCAATATCCTCGTCATCAAGTTTACCAGGTAATACTTCATCATCCAGATCCTCATCAGAGCCGTTAGTTTTTTTCTCGGCCACATAAGCAGTTTCAGGCGGCGCGAAGTAACTTTCTTTGGAAGAATAGTTGTCATCCATCCTATCCATAACCTGTCCCAACATTTCATCAGTCAAATCTTCCTTCATCTCCTTCGCTTCAATTTTTTTGTCCGCGTCAATTTTTTCAAATCCCTTATCTGTGCTTTTCCACATTTCGGTAAGGTCTTCTTTCTCGAGTTTATTCAGATGCGAATTAATCTCTTTCTCAATCACATTCAAGTCGTTTTTATCCCAGGTGCTTTCTGAATAAAGCTGCTCTTTTAGGTAATCCCAAAAAGTTTGTCCTCTCTTTTCCGGTGAGGGAAGTTTTTTAAGCGAGGAAACTACCTCGGTCACGATTTTCTTTATAGAAGTCGGCACGTCGATACCTTTCAAATAATTACACTTATAAATTAGTAAATAAAAAGAAAAATCAATATGCGGAAATCAATTTTGAATATAATTAGGAAAAATTATTTTGTTCCCATGAGATAATTCTTTTATATAACTTTAAACGAGAGAAAAAAAATATTTCTAATTTCTATTATATTTTCGAATCAATCTGAAATTAGTTTATTTCTCGGCGATGATAAATCAAAATTAATTTGCCCCTGTAGTTCAATGGATAGAACGCGAGCCTCCGAAGCTTGCAATGCGGGTTCGATTCCCACCGGGGGTACAATGAACGTGAAACGTAAGACGAAGAGGTAAAACGTCAGAGGCGAAAAGCAAGAATTTAAAATTGGAACACAACACAAAATCACGTTGCTTAAAAAATCTTACAAATAATCCTCCTTTCAAAAACAGATACCAAACATAAAATCACTTGCAAACGTCAAACCGTGTGACAATATTTCCTCAAACGAAATTAAAGAGGTATTCATGACAAGTCTTAGAAAATATTTTTTTCTAGTTTTTATTCTGATTTATGTTCATCCCTATTCGGCTCAGACAGAAGATAAATCTGTTTTAACAGTTAACCGGATCTTCAATAGCAACGATTTCTCCGGCGAGAGGTTCGGTCCCGCACGTTTCATTGAAGAAGGGAAATATTATACAACTCTGGAATCATCTAAAGAAGCACCCGGCGGAAGAGACATTGTAAAATATGAAACCGAAACCGGCAAAAGAGAAATTCTGGTCTTTGCTAAACTTTTAATTCCTGAAGGAGAGACCAAACCCCTCTCAATCAGCAATTATATCTGGTCGCCTAAGAATGATATGCTGATGATCTTCACAAATACGGTGCGCGTGTGGCGTCAAAATACAAAAGGGGATTACTATGTTCTCAATCTGAAAACGGAAAAACTTCACAAGTTAGGCGGAGCCGCCAAACCATCAACGTTAATGTTCGCTAAATTTTCTCCGGATGAAAATAATGTGGCTTATGTGAGAGAACATAATATTTATTCGGAAAATCTCTCAGATGGAAAGATCACACAACTTACGTTCGACGGATCAACAACAATTATTAACGGAACGTTCGACTGGGTTTATGAAGAAGAGCTTGATCTTCGGGATGGTTTCCGGTGGAGTCCCGACAGCAAAAAGATTGCTTACTGGCAGCTTGACGCATCCGGCATCGGCGTATTCTACATGATTAACAATACAGATTCAGTTTACTCAAAATTAATTCCTGTTCAATATCCGAAGGTGGGTACAACAAATTCTGCATCTAAAGTCGGCGTTGTTAATGCGACCGGTGGAGAGACAGTCTGGATGAAAATTCCGGACGATCCGCGTGAAAATTATATCGCGCGAATGGATTGGGCGGCGAACTCAGATGAAATTGTAATTCAGCATCTGAACAGAAAGCAGAATCAGAATGAAGTCATGCTCGGCAACGTAAAAAACGGAGAAGTGAAAACAATTTTTACTGAAACCGATGATGCGTGGATTGACATTAACAACGATTTAAACTGGCTGAATAACGGAAAAGAATTTACATGGGTGAGTGAACGGGACGGCTGGCGTCATATCTATTTAGTATCTAGAGACGGAAAGAATACAAAATTATTAACGCCGGGTAAATATGATGTAATAGATGTTCAAAGTGTTGACGAGAAAGACGGATGGGTTTACTTCATGGCATCCCCCGATAACGCGGCACAACGGTATCTGTATAGGGTTTCATTAAACGGAAACGGAAAGCTGGAACGCATCACGCCGAAAGAATTCAGCGGAAGCAACAGTTACCAGATTTCCGACGGCGCTAATTACGCGATTCATTCTTTCTCTTCATCGAACTCTGTACCGGTCAGCAATTTAATCTCTCTTACGGATCATAGGGTGATTAAGAAATTAATAGAGAATAAAAAACTTGAAGAAAACATCAATGCATTGAAGAAAGTACCCACTGAATTCTTTAAAGTGGATATCGGCGATGGTGTAATGCTTGACGGCTGGATGATAAAGCCGGCCGATTTCGATCATTCAAAAAAGTATCCTGTTCTTTTCAATGTTTATACAGAACCCGCAGGACAGACAGTCGTTGATAGATGGGGCGGAGGAGGCTACTTGTGGAATTTAATGCTTGCTCAGAATGGTTATGTTATTATGAGCATTGATAACCGGGGCACACCCGCACCGCGCGGACGTGAATGGAGAAAGTCGATTTACAAAAAAATGGGAATACTAAATTCCGAAGATCAGGCTGCAGGAGTAAAAGCATTATTGAAGAAGTATAGCTTTATGGATGCAGACAGAATCGGAGTCTGGGGCTGGAGCGGCGGCGGTTCCGCAACTTTAAACGCAATGTTCCGTTATCCGGATCTTTATAAAACCGGAATGGCTGTCGCGGCTGTCGGTCACGAAAAATTGTATGATACGATTTATCAGGAACGTTATATGGGGTTGATCAGCGAAAATCCAGAAGTGTACGATGAAGGATCACCTGTTACCTACGCAAAAGATCTGAAAGGCAATCTGCTTATAGTTCACGGAACGGGTGATGATAACGTTCACTATCAGGGAGCTGAACTTGTTATCAATGAACTGATCAAACACAACAAACATTTTACGATGATGGCTTACCCAAACCGGTCGCATGGAATTTATGAAGGCGAAGGAACAACATTGCATCTGTATAATCTGCTGACAAAATATCTTTACGATAATTTACCTGCCGGTGCAAAATAGTTTTAACCAAATTCCCCCCTTCCTAATCAGAAGGGGGGATGGCGGTAACTAGTCCTTCTTTTCTTTTGGAATTTCCTACCAAGATTAGCAATTTACATTCGGTCATTTCTAATATTTCCGGGAGTAACTAGATGCGCTATAAGCTCCTCTGCTATTTTTTTTTTCATGCCATTCATTCTATCTGCACAGATTAAAGTCGGATTTCTAAATGTTGATGATGCGGTAAATAAAAATCCTGAAATGAAAGCCGCTTATGATTTTTTTAAAAACCAAAACAAATTTTTTGATGTAGATATTATTAATTATAGTTCTATTGTCAATTCTAAACTCTCAATTCGTAATTATAAAATAATCTGGATTCACCGTCCCGACTCTACCGCATTTACACAACCGGAGACCAATCCTCGGTTTATCCTTGCGCTGCAAAACTATGTTAAGAATGGGGGCAAACTATTTTTAACGTTGGATGCGATGAGATATTTAAATGTTCTCGGTTTGGAATCCGAGCAGCCAAAGGCAAAATATGTTGAGGCTACAGATGACGGTTACGGAAGAAGGCTCGGATTGCATGCCTATCGATCGCATCCGGTGTTCGATGAGCTAAACGGTGGTGCGTACATTTTCAACCCGACTAAAGATATGAGAACACGCCAAATCGGGTTTTTCGAAAATTCAGTCCCGCAGAACGGAAAAGTTGTTGCAGTTGATTGGGCTTATATAAATCTGAAAGAAGATTCAAAACTTGTGGTTGAATACGAATCCGGAAATGGTAAAATACTCGCCGTTGGCGCCTACACTTACTTTGACATAAAAAATAACAACAGCAATCATCTGAAGTTGTTTGTAAAAAATTGTCTGGACTATCTTGCCGGAAAATTTAAAAAAGAGAAAAAATATTACTGGAATTATAAAGAACCGCAGATTTTATCTTCTAAAATAAAAATTGAAAAATCGAAAAAGCCCGGCCTGGCAAAGTCGAAAGAATGGAAACAGAATCCGGGTTCATTGAAGATGACAAACGAAATTGCGGGTGATAATTTCTGGAACGTGGCGGGACAAAGAATGCTTGTGATGGGAAAAGAGAAAGCCGGCATTGATGAGATCTGGGCTCATCCATTCATGGCGCTGCGCGATTACGAGGCAGGTATTGCTGCGGGTGATTCTGTTGCCTGGCTGAGAAATAATCTGCCGAAGATTGATGTTCAGCCGGAATCCTTTACCAGAACATATCAACTAGACAATTCAACTCTCACCGAAATAATCACCACATCAATCACAGATCCAACAGCGGTGGTACATTACGAACTGCGCGGCAGCAAGCCTCTACGTTTGATTGTGAAGTTTAAAAGCAATTTACGTTATATGTGGCCCTACTCCGAAAAAACAACCGGTTCTATCTATTATGATTGGAACGAATCTTTAAATGCCTTCTTGATAAAAAATGAGAGCGGAGACTTCGTAACTGTCGTAGGTTCAAACAAGAAACCAATATTTAAAAGTATCGGTCGTTATGAAAACTTCGATTCTCATTTGGCGGGAATCGTAACTGAGAAACATCAGGTAAGTGCAATTTCAGAATTCAATCTCGACTCGAACGATAATTTAGATGTTATCATATCTGCATCGAATGAAGGGATTCAGAAAGCTATAAAATCTTATAACCTCGCATCCTTAGATGCAGAAAAAATTTATGATTCTGCCATTAATTACACTCAAAAGTTTTTCAATAGCTCTTTATTGATTTCAACCCCCGACAAAGATTTTAACGAAGGATATAGGTGGGCATTAATAGGGACGGACAGATTTTTTGTGAACACACCGGGAATCGGAAAATCTCTTGTTGCCGGCTATTCAACAACAGCAAAGGGATGGGACGGCGGTCAGAAAATTAACGGAAGGCCCGGTTATGCATGGTACTTCGGAAGGGACGGAGTGTGGAGTTCGTTTGCTCTTCTTGATTACGGTGACTTCGGCAAAGTGAAATCGGTCCTCGAGTTCTTCAATAAGTATCAGGACCTGAACGGAAAAATATTTCATGAATTAACAACTTCAGGCGCTGTTCATTACGATGCATCCGATGCAACGCCGCTTTACATTATTCTTGCGGGAAAATATCTGCGTCATACGGGCGATGTTGAATTCATAAAACAAAATTGGTCACATATCAAAAAAGCAATTGATTTCTGTTACTCAACAGATACAGACAAAGATTATTTAATCGAGAACACAAATGTCGGGCACGGTTGGGTTGAAGGGGGCGGACTTTATGCAGCACATACCGAAGTCTATCTTGCGGCGTGCTGGTCGGCAGCGCTGCGTGAAGCAAGTAATATGGCAGAACAAATAGGGATGAGTGTAGAACGTAGAATGTATAGTGATGAGTTTGAAAGAGTTAAAAAAATAATTAACACAGATTTTTGGAATAAAGAAAAAGATTTTTTGAGCTTCTCTAAAATGAAGGATGGAAAATTCAATCCGGAGAAAACTGTGCTTGCGGCAGTACCGGTTTATTTTAATATGCTCGAAAGCAGCAAAGCGAAAAAAGTTGTTAACACTTATGCCGAAAATTATTTCTCTTCGGATTGGGGTGTTAGAATTTTACGTGAAGACAGTCCCATATTCAATCCACGCGGTTATCATACCGGGAGTGTGTGGCCGCTGTTCACTGGCTGGTCTTCGCTTGCTGAATATAATAGCGGAAACTACACACAGGGCTATACTCACATAATGAACAACCTCCTGGTTTATAAAAATTGGCAGCTCGGTTTTGTTGAGGAAGTCCTGAATGGTGCGGAGTATAAACCCTCCGGCGTCTGTTCTCAGCAGGCATGGAGCGAAACAATGGTTCTGCAGCCGGCTATTGAAGGTATGCTTGGATTAGAAACCAACGCTTTGAGCCATAAATTAATATTGGCTCCGCGTCTTCCTGCAAATTGGGATTCACTGAAAGTTGAACACATTAAAATTGGAAATGCGTCTGTGAATTTTGTGATGAAACGGGTAAAAGGAAAAACCAGCTATAAATTTTCGACCGATTCAAATGAACCGGTTAATATCGAATTTAATCCTTCATTTCCACCCGGAACAAAAATTCTGTCACAATTTATAGAGAGTAAATCATTTTCGATTATGCCCATGGAAGACTCAACAATACGTTTAACGTTTTCGCTCAACAAATCATCCCGAATAGAATTTGAACATTCAGGAGGAATTTCAGTTTTGCCGAATGTGGTTTTTCCAAAACCAAATGATGTTTCAAAAGGATTCAGGATTTTATCTGATAAACTTGAGGGAAGTGTTTATTCTGTGGAAGTTCAGGGAAAAAGCGGAACTAAAAATGAAATGAAAGTTTATTTAACCGATGGAAAAATTTCTTCCGTTGAAAATGGAAAAGTGATTTCGGTTGATAAATCGGTCTATACGATTGCGGTTGAGTTTGAGAATAGTTCATCAAAATATTTGAATAAAACAATAAAATTAATGATGGAACGCTGATTTGTATTTATCTGCGGTTATCTTTTTGATCTGCGTTATCCGTGTGCTATTAGGAGTGTGGCTATGAAAAAAATCATCATGTTCTTTTGGATGACCTTTCCAATTTTTGCCCAACCACTCAAAGTCTTTGATCCGTACCTTGTGTTCAGCGCAAAGCAAAACGATCCTCTCTATACGACATACACTGCGGCAATGGAACGATCTCAGCTATACGGCGACAAAGGCTATAAGATGGATTACTACTCTGAGCACCTTCCCATAAATTATTCCGGTGATCAAGCGGGAAGGTTTTATTGCATTTGGAAAGTTGACCAGGTAGTCATTATGAACACGGGCGAGTTCTATGAGAAATCTGTTGTAACTTCCTCGTTCCCCGATATGGTTATTATGGAATACTCTCCGTTTAAAGGAATAAAAGTTCAGGAAACGTTTTTTGTTTACAGCTCTTCGATAGCTCTGGTAAACCTGCAAATCAAAAACACAGACAAGATAAACCATAACATAGAGCTATATCCTGTTCTTGAGCTGGGAAACGATTCCTTACTAATAAAAGATTACGATAAAGTTTGCAACGGATACATAACGGAACATCACGAATCGAAATACAGATTAATCAGTTCTCTCTACAAGAATGCGCCGTATCCAACAGACACGCGCGATTATTTCTCTGCAAGTTTCGCTCCCTATTCATCAGGCGGTTATAATAAATCGCTTGAAGATTTTTATGTCACCATCAAGACAGATTTTTACAAGGAAAAGAAAAACGATTCACTCAACAACAAGAAAGAGGGTTTAGTAAATTTCGTTTCGCTTCACGGAAAAATATCCCTCAAACCGGGTGAGGAGATCAATGTGAAATATTTTCGAGGATGGCAGGATCAGAATGAAGACCGGAAAAAACTGGTAGATCAAATTGAATATTTAAAAACAGAACCGCTTCAAAAATATGTTGATGCGAACGTGAAATTATTTTCCAAGATTCCTCGAATCAAATTCAAGTCTCAGGACGAAAAATTAGTTTATCTCGGATCGTTCAATCTTGCGCGGGGATCTTTCTATCCGCCGTCGGAAAAAACAAATTACAATTTCTATGTTTTTTCCAGACAGCCGCTATGGGGATGGGGACACGGTCATCAGGTTCTGCATGAATCGTTGAGTATGCTTGCTTATGCTTATCTGGATCCTAAATCCGCGCAGGGTTCACAAAGAGTTTACATTGAACAGCAGAGAGATGACGGATTGATCGCATACCGTCACGGTCCGCGCGGACTGCAGGACTATCCGCACTTCAGCAAAGATTTGAACAAAGATATGTCAACTACTTCGGCACCATTCTTTAGCTGGATCAACTGGGAAGTTTATCTGGCGAGTAAGGATAAAATCTTTCTTACCGAAGCATACTACAGTGGAGTGAAATATATTAACTGGCTGATGAAGAACCGAGATCTTGATAAAGACGGTTTATATGAATGGGGACCTTACGGAATAATTGAGAATGTTCGTGATTGGTATAACGCAGTGTTTCAGGTTAGTGCCGAAAGATATTTGAATGTGGATAAGGAAGATATCTCCGATGAACTCGAATGCGCGGATCTGACTTTCATGATGATTAAGGAAACACGTTCGCTTGCAAAGATGGCGAAGGAACTTAGATTGAATGATGCCGCCGTTGCCTGGAAAAAGATTGCAGATATAACTTCTGAACTTGTAAATCAAAAAATGTGGGATGACAGCAGCAAATTTTATTACTCCATCAATAAGAAAGATCATTCGTTTAAATATCTCACGCGCGATCTGAGAAGAATGGAGATAATCGGATTTCTTGCATTGTGGGCTGAAGCCGCGCCGAAGGAGAGAGCGAAACAAATTGTGAAGCATCTACTCGATCCGAAAAAATTTTGGCGTAAGTATGGTGTTCCAACACTTGCCGCAGATGATCCATGGTTCACTCCCTATGTTGATTATTGCTGCAAGTGGAATGGTCCGGTTTGGCTTTTGTGGGATTACATGATTCTTGATGGATTGAAAAAATATGGATACAATAAAATTGCAAATGAGCTCGCAGACAAAATGATGCTTGCGGTTTCAACTCAGCTAAAGAAGAATCACAACTTTTGGGAGTCATACAGCCCCGATAACGAAGTGCTAAACTCACCGCCAAATTATATCTGGGATTCAATAATGGCGAGAGTGCTGATAGAAAAGTATAAAAGAAAATAGAACGCTGATTATTATGATCGCTTAAGATTAATAATGATAGATCATAATAGCTATAAAAAACTTGCGTGCTGTAAGCCGTTTTGTATTCCATTAAAAATTTTAAAACAATTGAGCAATAGGACAATGAAACAATTAAGATTTTTTTTAGTAATCATTTTTGTATTTACACTAAATAATTTTGCACAAAACGGATTGATTCACAAATTCGAATTGAAAAAAAACGACCTCACTCTCACACGTCCCGCACAATCAAATCAATACATGGATAAAATCGGCAGCAAAGCCGCGCTATTGGGATTTGAAAGCGGTTCGTTCGAAATGTGGATCTGGCCTTGGAAAGTTCTGCGTAATTTCGAAATACAATTTTTTGTAGGCACAACAACTCAGCCAATATTGGCCAAAGATATTTTGCGTGACATCTCTGTAACACCGGAAGCCACAACACTTACTTATGTTTACGAATCTTTCACAGTGAAAGAAATAATTTTTGTACCGCATGATTTACCGGGTGCGATCATTCTACTTGACGTGAATACAACAACTCCTCTTACAATTGTTCCGGGATTCATGCCAGTTATGCAGCCGCAATGGCCGGCAGGTATAGGCGGACAGTATAGTTATTGGGATGACAATGTAAAAGCGTATATAATTTCGGAATCTCAGCAGAGAGGATTATTTTTATGCGGCTCTCCGGTTGCGCAGCAAATGGCGGCACCACCGGCACACATGTTTGCAGATAATCCAATTCAATTTAAGATTGATATTAAATCGGGCGGTACAAAAAATAATTTTATACCTATTGTAATTGCAGGCAGTCCCATTAAAACAAAATATGATTCTGTGAAAGCTCTTTATAAAAATCTTCTCGGCAATATTGAAAATCTGTACAAAAAGAATTGTGCATATTATGATAATCTCCGCAACTCAACAGTTGAAGTGATAACCCCAGATTCAAAATTAAACCTCGCATTTGAATATGGGAAAGTTGCTCTGAACAATCTGATGGTTGATAATCCAACTTTAGGAAAAGGATTGGTTGCCGGATATGGTTTAAGCGGAGGAGGCGGTCGACCTGGTTTTGCATGGTTCTTCGGCGGCGATGCATTCATCAACTCTCTTGCCATGAATAGTTATGGTGATTATTCCACTGTTCGCACAGCACTTGAATTCGCACAAAAATGGCAGCGGCAGGAAAATTACCCGATAAGAAAAAAAACAAAAGATGAAATAAATAATGATGTTGGAAAAATATCGCACGAACTTTCTCAGAGCGACGGACTTATCGACTGGTGGAACGATTATCACTACGGATATAATCACGCGGATACATCCCCGTGGTATCTTGTTGCCATGGGAGATTATTTTAGAAAAACTGGCGATGTTGAATTCATCAAGAAAAGCTGGAAATCAATCGTGCAGGCTTACAATTGGTGTAAAAGCAAAGACAGTAATGGTGATGGTCTGATGGATCTTAAAGGTGCAGGGCTTGGTGTACTGGAATTCGGCGCACTTGTGAAAATTTTCAATGATAACTACACTCAAAGTTTATGGACGAAAGGAATTCAAGAAGTAAATCTGATGGCAAAGTATACCGGTGATAAAGCTATCGAAAGAGAAACTGAAATACTTTTTCCAAAAGCAAAAGAGGCACTGGAAAAAATATTCTGGATAGATGACCTTGGATTCTACAGCTTCGGTGCAGCCGAGGACGGAAAGCAGGTTCGTGATAAAAACATCTACTCGTCTGCATCTATTCTTCTGGGGTTGATGAATAATGAAAGGGGGATGAGCACAATAGAAAAGTTTAACGAAAGCGATATGGTTACAGATTGGGGCGTACGCAATCTTTCAAACAAATCTTCTCTGTACGAACCGACAAACTATAACTATGGTACAATCTGGCCGTTCACTTCTTATTTTATCGGTGCGGCGCAATTTTATACTCATTTTAATTTACAGGGATTAGAAACAGTAAGAAAGACAGCACGGCATGCATTCGATTACGGTATCGGGATTGTGCCGGAAGTTTTTTCCGGTGATATTAACACAAAACTTGGCGAAGCTTATCACGATCAGGGCTTTTCGGTCAGCGGCTACATCTTTCCGATGGTACGCGGCTTGATTGGTTTAGATGTAGATGCTCTGAATTACAAAATTATATTTTCTCCTAAAATTCCGGCGGACTGGAAATTCCTGAAAGTTCACAATGTAAATGTCGGCGGCGCAATTGTTAACCTCGATTTAATAAATGAGAATGGCAGAATGGAATTATTAGCTAAGAAAATATCCGGAAGAAAAATTCAAATTGAATTCTCTCCGGATCTTCCGCTTGGTGCAGAGAGCAACTCTTTGCATGTAAACGGACAACTTGTTAAACCGGAAATGGTTCATCATAAACAAGCCGAACAGTTAAAGATCACCCTGGATCTGGAAACCGAGTCCTCTGTTGTCCTGATGTATAAACCAAGTGTCTCGGTTTTTCTTAAAGATCGCGTTACGCCGGTTGGGGCAACAAACGAAGGACTGAAAATCGTATCACAAAGTCTGGATGGGAAAAAATTAACTATTCATTGCGATGGAAAGCCAAACCACGAATATGAATTGGGAATTATGAATTACGAATTGATTCAATCCATATCAGGCGCTGTGCTAAATGATGGTAATCTGATAGTGAATATTCCCGGCTCTGGAGATGATTTTATCAAACACAAAATTGTGGTTGAAATAAGATAACAATTGTCAACAAATTAATTTTTTTCATTAAAAATATTTTTTTAATTCTTGTTGGAATAGAAAATCAATTTTAATAACTTTTGTCCGTGGTTAAGGACACAGCTAAATTATTTTTTTTAGGAATCATGCTTCCAATAACACTTGAACCTCAACAACAGATTAGTCTTTTCCCAAAGCATCCTTACAATGCCTCCAATTTTGAATTAGAGGTCGTCAACAATGGTCCCTCCGCAGAAATTCGTCTTTACTTTTTAACCGACAAAAAAGAAAAAGTTGTAAGACGGGCTAAGAAAAAATCAAATCCCCAATACGAAACGATGCTTCTATTCTAACAAAAGGAATATTTATGCAAGCAATCGGACTAACAATAGTAGATTGGATTATTATACTTATCTACTTTGCATTTGTTCTAGGTATCGGATGGTATCTCCGTAAATTCACTACAAGTCACGAGGATTTTTTTCTTGCAGGCAGGAAAAATTCTTCATGGGTTGCCGGATTAGCATTTCTTTCTGCAAATCTCGGCGCACTCGAACTTCTTGGAATGACTGGAAATACATTTAAATACGGAATGTATGTTGCGCACTTTTATTGGATAGGCGCAATACCGGCTATGCTCTTTCTCGGCATTTACATGATGCCTTTCTATTACAGCAGTAAAATCAATTCTGTGCCGGGTTATCTTAAACTGCGCTTCGATGAAAAGACACGCGTGCTAAACGGAATTGCTTTCGCCGTAATGACGCTTCTTGTTTCCGGAATTAATCTTTACGCAATGGCGCTAGTGCTTCATACTTTTCTCGGGTGGAACTGGGATGTAAGCATGTGGGTCTCTGCAATTACTGTTGCCGGTTATGTGGGATTAAGCGGATTATTATCGGCAATTTTTACAGAGATAATTCAATTCTTTATGATCTGGTTCGGCCTCTTTCTAGTTTCAATTCTCGGAATAATCGAGATCGGTAGCATGAAAGAAATTCTGGCACGCATAAATGAATACAGTTCTCAGGTTTCCTTTACAACTCTCTGGTCCACAGCCTCGGATCCCATTCAGAACGGAATGTTCATTCATTGGGGCGGAATTGTTCTTGGTCTTGGATTCGTTCTTTCATTCGGTTATTGGACAACTGACTTCCTGGTTGTTCAACGCGCATTCTCTGCAAAAGATTTACGCTCCGCTCGCATGACTCCGATTCTTGCATCATTTTTTAAAATGGCTTTACCCTTTCTCGTAATTGTTGCCGGGTTAATCGCGATTGCTCTTTCGATTGATCCGAAGAGCGGGTTTAAACTTTTACAAGACGGCGGACAAATAAATTACGATTCGGCTCTTCCACTTTTGATTGCGAGATATTATCCATCAGGATTAGTTGGACTTGGTGTTACAGCATTGCTTGCGGGATTTATGGCGGGACAGGCGGGCAACATAAGCGCTTTCAACACAGTCTGGACTTACGATATCTATAAATCTGTTCTCAAAAGAAATGCCTCGGATTCTCATCTGCTCTGGATGGGACGAGCATCAACAATTGTTGGAGTTTTCATTTCTCTCGGCACAGCATATTGGGCTAAAAGTTTTCCAAGTATAATGGATTACATGCAGGCAATTTTTTCCTGGGTTAACGCACCTCTTTTTGCAACAATGCTTCTTGGAATGTTTGTCTGGTGGATTACACCCAACGGCGCATTCTGGGGACTGGTCGCAGGAATGTCATCTTCGTTTTTTATGTGGCTTGCGGTAAAATTCCATTGGTTCAGCGAGAGTATTATAACAATGTCGGCTACTCAAAGCGATATGGCTGCAAACTTCTGGCGTGCATGGTGGGCATGGTCAATCTGCGCGGTCGTAACAATACTGATAAGTCTGTTCACGAAAAGAAGAGCGAAAGAGGAACTGGTGGGATTGGTGAAGGGATTAACAGACGAAAAACATGATCAGCATTTATCGTTTATAAAACGCCCGGAATTTGTTGCAATTATTTCGCTGATCATTTTAGTATTGTTGAATATCTGTTTCTGGTAAAAATTAATATAGTCGTTCCGGTTTTTCTGAAAATTCTTGCCGGGGACGGAACACTATAAAGGAGATTTGAGAAATGACAGAACATAAAATGAAACCAATCTGGTTTTTTGTGGGATTGATATTAATTGTGATGGGCGGAATAATTTTTCTATCGGGAATTTATCAGTTTATAAATCCGCCGGAGACCAAAACTGTTTTAGCAGAAATTCATCCCGCAATCTGGTGGGGAGCCGTAATGTTTATCTTTGGCGGCATTATGTATTGGAAAACAAGAAAAGAAACTGTCTGAATAATTTTCAATCCGGCCGCATTATGCAGTCGGATAATTTTTCTCTTCGCTCACTCACCCGTTTATTTAGTCGTCGCTGAATAAGTCATTTATTTTGAACACAGCCAAATTATCCCTTGAAAAGAGTTGGCGAACAAGTCAAACAAAAAATCTCCGATTCTTGAACTTCCCTGATAACCTCTGTAAGCTATTGCTACAGTTGGCCTTGATCCACGTAGCTGTTCGCATTGATCTAATACCTTCGGTAATCTATGACCATTGTATTCATTCTTCTCTAAACTCTGTGCGCCTACTATTATTCCGCTCTTCTTTGTGATTACTAATGACGCCGTCGATCCAAATTTATATTTCTTGTGCTCTTTGCCTTTCGAAATACAATATACTTTGGGTTCGTGGATACTGTAGATTTTTTCTGTATTGCTTTTCTTTTGCCTTAATATTTTGTTGTAAATATCTAGACTTGATGAGTACTTCTCTTTTTTCTCCGATGTTAATTTTCGTTCCATCCAACCGGCGATCGTCTTCAACTTCTTTCCTGCTTGTAACGCTTTTTTCCTATTCTTCGGATGATTTCTAAATCGCTGTGCCATTATTAATTTCTTTACCCGTTCGTTTATAACTCTGTCGCTGTCCAATTCCTTCTGCTTCAGTTATTTTTCTACATTGTTCGATTATTCTTTGTGAAGCTTTATATCCGTCGGGAACGTGATATTTTTTTCTTGAACCGTCGTGTCTACCACTACTTCTCTTTCCATAGCGGCCTTGCCGTGTATGGTTATTGATATCTTAAGTATCTTATTTAGTCCTTCCCGACCGATCCTTTTTCTGAAAAGTACCATGTCACTTGGCTCTACCGGGAATTTCCACTGGAATTCTTTTTCTCCACTAAAATATTGCCAGTATGGATTTTGAACCCAATGTGCTATCACTGTTTCATCTCCCAAATTATACATCTGTTTAAGCAGCATCAGTGATAACATCAGCCTTATTGGTTTGGCTGGTCGGCCAAAATCAATGTAATACTTTGTAAATGCTTTTTCTAACTCTACCCATGGAATCTTTTCTGATAGCTGATACAATGGCTCTTTCTGGTTCAGTATTTCTTTGAGTCCTTGGTATAAAAAGCTTTGTTGATCGTGATTGGGTGAGCTGCTTCTCATAAGAGTTGATCCCATCTTTTGTGTATTATTTTGCAAGGCTTTGATCGCAATTTATTTAAATCTTGCAATATCCGACAACTCTTTTTTCTCCCTTTATGCTTTTTACTTTCTGTTTACCCAACTTTTTATACTTGTTAAGGATCGACTAATTAACTGGAGTTACGCAGAGTGATGTTATAATAAACTTCTACTAAGTTGACTGAGTCCCCGCCGCAAGCAGCGGGGAGCTTCATTATCGGAAAGAAGTTTAGTCTGTTATTCCATCTTTGTTTTTGTCTTTTATTATTTTGATCGACCTTCTGATATTATCGTTGATTTTCGTCTCATTCTTTGTATCGGCCGGATCTAACAAAGTATTGTTCTCTTTGAACCACCCGTTGGAGCTGATTAACATCGTTGCGTTGACGGCGGGATTCGCATCAGATACAACCAAGGGTTGGACAAGATCAATTTTCTGTTTTGCATTGATCTTTGATTTGTACACAAATGTTCTTTGCGTTGTACCTTCGTAGACTTTTCCTTCAATGATAACGCTATATTTATCTCCAACAAAGAAGGGGCGGATTTTTACTCTTTGATCGGAGGACATTGCAGTTGTATCACTTGCTTCTGCCCTGTGTATATCAAATTCCAAACGGGTATAAGTTCCGAAGGGAACGCTCAGTACTCCAATATCCTGAATATTACCATTTAAATTAAGTTCCAGTAGAAGGGGTGTTGCTTTAAATAATCCCTCTGTGCTGTCTCTTTGGGCTTTGAATTTAATCTCGCGTAAGATATAGGTTGCCTTTGTAATTTTTATTGAATCCGCAGCAAGTAGGTCGTTGATTTTTGCTAATGCTGTCGCGCTATATTTTGTTGAAAAAGATAAGCTCCCGGTAGTTGTAGGTTCTGTTGAGTTACTGCAGCTCGCTATAAGAAAAGCGGTAAATAAAATTACGACTAAAAAAATCCTGAACTTCATTTTAACTCCTCACTGATTTTTTGTTTACGCAATTATACCTATAAAGACAAGAACCGTTCGTGACGAGAATCATCAAGTTCTATAATTAATATTTCTATTAGTGTATGGACTTTCTTTCTGCCATTCCGGTTGTGTGGTACGATACAAAAAATTTAAATGCGATAATTGTTGAATACGCTTTAGCCGTAAGAAGACACCGTGAAAGATGAGTCCTCGGTGCCATAATGAACTAAACAACCTTGATATAACAATCGATATTCCTTTCTTACTGGATGGTGAATACAAAATTGAGATCTGGAAAGACGGTATCAATGTGGACGGAAACGTAAATGATAACAAAAAAATTTCTCAAACAGTGAAATAAGAATACAAAATTAGATATACATCTTGCACCTGGTGGCGGTTGGGTTGCTGCGATAAGCAAATGATTTGAACCATCCCCTTCAATTCCCCCTCTCTGCCTGGCTGTATGCAAGCTTAGTTAGGAGGGGGACACAGAGGATGTCTAAATAATTAATAACACTATCACGGCCAGAGCCAGCCGAAAACACCTGCAGTAAATAATGCATAGAGAAGGCCATCAATGGTAGATTTTATCGTTGTACTCCATGAGCGGCCGTACCATATAGAGAACTGCCAAAGAGCAAATGTATAACCCATGAAAGCACTTGCCCCGACAAATCTGAAAACTTGGAGATAGTGTGCACCTTCCGGTAGCGCTCGTCCGGCAATGTATGCGGCAAAAAATCCAACCACTACAGAATAAAGAAACCAAAGACCTAATGTTGGTCCCATCTTCCACATTTCATTTGGCCTTACTGTTAGAATAAGAACCGGACCCTTTTTTATTTTCCCAGCAAACTCAGACGACTTCATGTCTCCCATGCTAGATGCCTGTGGAGCCATATAATCTCCAGTAGGAATATTGAATGGACGAAGCGCATCCAATACTTTGGCTTCATCCGGAATTTTTTTGTAATCGCTTTTATGCCATGGCAAAAGCATGTGTATTATTGAACTAACTATAAATACAACCACTGCCGACAAAAGGATGGGTAACCAGAGTGAGGTTAATCCTACCATGTTGTTCTCCTTTTTTTATTAATTAGAACAGAAAATAATTTGTCTGCCCTCTAAGTGATTTAATTAATTTATTACTGAGATTGTAATCCGCAGGATGAATTGTTTACAACATAGTAAATAGAAGTTTACGTCTCAAGAAATATTTTTCTAAGCATACTCATCTATCCTTAATGAAGTTCCACGCCGCAGAGCAGCGGGGTATCAAAAGCCTGTTAAAAAAGAGTTAGTTGTGTCTCTTTGTGCAATACCTTGTATTCTTTTTCAAGTCCTTATTCTTTCACATATTTTGATATTGTTGATTCGTCACCAAAACGGCTTACTGTATTCACATAATATGCATCCGTCCAGAATTCGCCCCTTCCATAACCAACAATTATTATGACCCTAAATTTTGGGCTTCAAAAAACCAACGATTGATTACCACATATATTTTTCAAATAAGGTTGAACTTGTTGAAGGAATTATACATAGAAGTGTAATCAATAAAAAAATAATTATGAAACACTAAAGCTAACACAAAAGGGACATGATTTTTAAGATTCAGTCAGAAAAGATACTGTTTGGTATAAGTCAATAAAGACTTTGTCTAAAATTAACATTCCTTCAGCGATAGCGAAGACCTTTATAGGAAAAATTATAGCGTAAATACAAAAATTGATTGTTTAAAAATCGTAAATTGTCATTGTCTTTCGGGGCTATAGCTTAACTGGGAGAGCGCCTCGTTCGCAACGAGGAGGTTGGCGGTTCGAGCCCGCTTAGCTCCACATAATTTTTTCATTTCAAGCTCTTGCAATTTCAAAGGAGAAAAGTATGGAAAGTATCGACAATCTAAATCTTGATTCCGGTTCAACGAATATTATGCCGCCATCAATGTTCCAAATCCAATTTGAAAAGATGACGAATGATATGCGCTTTGTCGGAATGTTTGCAATAATTTACGGTGCATTAACATGTTTATCTATTATCGGCGCACTCATTGGCATTCCAATTATTTTCATTGGATTGCGCATGCGAGAAGCCGCCGATCAGTTTTCTGCTTTTCGAATTACAAATAATGCTGCTTCGATGCGCTCCGGATTTGAGCTTCAAGGTAAATTCTTTCACATCCTAAAAATCCTGATCATTATTCAAATAGTTCTAATCGTTTTCATGATAATCTTTTTCATTCTATTCATCTCATACTTTATGAGTACCATAATGCAATATTCTGTTACTTCATAAGAAAGATATACATGGCCATTGACAAAATACTAAGTGAAGAGAAAACCGGCTTGTATAGATGGGCAAAAATACTTGCCCTCTTCACCGTCTTCTATAACATCATTGAAGGATTAGTATCTGTTTACTTTGGCGTTAAAGATGAGACTCTCTCTTTGTTCGGATTTGGAGTTGATTCGTTTGTAGAGGTGATCTCGGGAATCGGCATTTGGCATATGCTATATAGGATTAAAGCTAACGGTGAAGAGCGGGATGAGTTTGAGAAACGGGCTCTGCAAATTACCGGAACCGCTTTTTATATTTTGGTCGCCGGATTAATTATTTCAGCTCTTTATAATGCCTTGACGCTTCACAAACCGGAAACTACTTTTGGGGGTATTGTAATTTCTCTGATCTCCATAAGCACTATGGGTTTATTAATCCATTACAAATTAAAAGTGGGAAATGCTCTTGATTCACAAGCGATGATTGCAGATGCCAACTGTACAAAAACCTGCCTATATCTTTCAATTGTCCTGCTCGTATCAAGTGTCGGGTATGAACTATCCGGTATCGGGGGATTTGATTCATTGGGCGCAATACTGATTGCTTATTTTTCTTTTAAGGAAGGAAGAGAGGCATTTGAGAAAGCAAGAACTGGTAAAAACTGTGGGTGCGAAGAGTATAATTAAAAAATGGCAGCGCAGATTTGAATTTAGTGCTGCCACTTAAACGGATTACTCAAAAACTTTTTCTAATTGCTGATATTTAGAATGAACCGCATCAACGGCTTTTGTGATCTTGGCTTTATCATCAACAATAAGAACCAACTCGAATAACTCCTGAACTGTCTGATCTAACTCAATTTTTGCTTTAGTAAATTCTTCTTGTCTTGCTTTCAATCTTTCCGGAATTTTAGAAACAAAGACACTTTCATTTCTGGCTCTTAGCATAGTAATTGATTTTTTTATCTTTTCATAATCATAATTTGGAAGATAATAATGATACAGCATATAAAGCTCTTGGTGAAAATTATCTATTTGCTGCATTAGCGGTTTTACTATTTTAACTAGAGCCTCATATTGCGAGTGAAGTTTTTCGGCAGCATCTAAAATTCCTACGGAATCTTTTTTTGCTGCGGCTTTTTTATACAAATCTACCGCAACGGTAAAATTTTTAAATCCCTCATCCCATTTTGTTCTTTTTTCGCGAAGTACTCCCAGCAATTTAACTTTTTTAATTGCCGCATATCCTTTTTTTACATCCGGTACTAGAGAAACTAACAGCTTAATATCTTTCTCTGCCCACCCGGTGTGCCATATAGGATAAATTACATCATGAAATTGAGTAAGTTCTTTAATTTCTGAACTTACTTCATGTTCTTTTTCTTGCTGAGCTATAAGCGGAAAAACAAAAGCGTATATAAGAATTAATACAAAATACTTCTTCATTGCTGTGGCCTCATACATTTGTAATTGTGATGTCTACATTCGAAAAGATAAAGATTTTATTTCCCTTGTTAAAATATAGAAATTGCCTTTGTAAATCTGCAGGAATGGCCTAATAAAAAAACCGGAGAACAGATGAAATTGCTCACCGGCTGCTTTTCTATGAGGGATTTATATTAGTTTCTTGGCTGATAAACGATTTTACGGATTGTATCGAATTGCAGATACGGATATTCTTCTCTAAGAACCTCAATAGCATTACTGGCACTTATCTTTTTTGCTCTCAGGTCTTTAAATTTCTTTCTTATCAGATAGTCGCGTACCGACTTTTCGTCGATCAACCCTCTGCTGGTAAGAAGAGTGTAAACATCATCATTAATTAATTCAGCGATAGGATTACGGCCATCAGCGCTATTTAGATTTTCCATTGTGTCTCCTGTTGATGAGTTTATTATTTTTTTGCTAAGACTAAATTTCTGTTGTCTATTTAGCGAATTGAGGGTGGTTTGTAAACTGCACAAGTGTGCTGTATTTCCGGAAAAAGAGACAAAAAAGGGAATCGACCTGCATATTTATGCGGTAATTTTGAAGGACGAAAGGATTAAACATATGATGAACGGCGAAAAATCATTTGAAGCGATTTTTTACTTCTAATTAGATGATCCCCTTGCGGATAGCTTTAGCAACGGCTTCTGATTGTGAATGTACATGAAGTTTGCGGTATATATTTCTGATATGATGACGTACTGTATCCACACTGATAAATAGCCGGTCGGCAATTTCCTGATAGTTATTGCCATTGGAGAGAGAAGTTAATACTTCAATTTCGCGAGATGATAAATTTGTTTTTTCTTCAGGCGCTTTGCCCTGGCTTTGACGGAAGACATTAATTACCTGACGGGCGATCAACGAACTCATAGGGGCTCCCCCTTCAGAAGCATCTTTTATTGCATCGAGCAGTCTGCTGGGCGGAGTTTTCTTTACCAGAAATCCGCAAGCACCCGCGCATAGCGCCTTGAACACCGATTGACTGTCCTCATAAACTGTAAGCATTAAAATGTTCAGTTCCGGCTTGATCTTTTTAGCCTTTGCAATTCCATCAATTCCGCTCATTCCAGGAAGACCAATATCCATCAGAACAACATCAACATCCAGTGTTGAAAGTTTGGAAAGAAACGATTCGCAATCGCCATATGATCCGACACAACTATATCCTGTTGTTCCGTTAATTAGAGCAGCTAATCCTTCGCGGATTGTATTGTTATCTTCTATTATGGCAACTTTGATTATCATAACTTCGTTTCGATTTGTCTTAAATGCAAAATAGCCTTTTTTATTTTAAAATTACTTTCGAAAATTTGCAGCGTAAAACAATACGGCCTCAGTTATGATTTCATTAATGACCGAAAAGCCCTTTTGATACCGCCCATCTTACCGACAAATTTAATTGTTGTACCTTCAGAAGATGAATCAACAATTAAATTGCACCCGATTATAGATGCACGGTTTTTCATGTTAACTATTCCGTTTCCAAGTCCCGATTTTTGTTTGTCAAAGCCAGTTCCATCATCTTTTAGAACAAGTTCAAGAATGTCCTTATTCAGCGAAGCTTCGAGAAATATTTTTTTGCACTTACTATGTTTAATTGCATTGTTAATGCCTTCTTTAAATATCAGATACAGGTTTTGTTTGTACTCCATAGGAAGTTTGAGTGAACTTAATTTTTCCAGATTAGATGTTTTAAACGAGATTCCCGCCGAGTAAAGTAGATCGCTGTATGTATCCTTCAACCGCAGGATAAGATGATAAAAAGAATCACGGTGAGGATTAACCATCCACACAATATCGCTCATGCTGTCGATTAGATGACGAGCCTTATCACTGATTACATTTAAATTCTTGGAAGAATCGGGAGAGATTTCTTTTATTTTCTGTGAGATAAGTTCACTTAGGATTGAAATTTCTGTTAAACCGGAACCGACATTATCATGCAGATCAGCGGCAAGTTTTCCTTTTAATTTTTCTATTGCCAGTAAACTTCTAAGGCGGATGGTCGTTAAATAAACCACTAAAAATGCTACAAGAAGAAAGGAAGAAGTTATGAACCACCATCTTCTCCAGATCGGAGGAAGTATTCTAATGTAAATTTTTGTCCCCGTATTATTCCAGGCGCCATCATTGTTAGAACCTCTTACCCTAAAGATATATTCACCGGGCAAAAGATTTGCATAATTAGCTACTCTTCTACGAGAATCAACATAATGCCAGTCAGGATCAAATCCCTCCAAGATATAAGCATACTGATTATCAAGGGGATTTGTAAAATCCAGGGCGGCAAATTCAAATGAAAAGAAATTTTGTGCGTAGGAAAGTTCCAAAGAATCCGTCTCTCCCAGTACCGGATCGTTAAATATTTTCACGCTGCTAATAACTATCGGCGGAACGAAAAGATTGTCTTTAACACTGTCTGGATGAAAATAATTAAACCCGTTAATGCCGCCAAAGAACATCTCCCCTTTGCGCGAATTAAAATAAGCACCGCCGCTGAATTCCAGACTCTGGAGACCGTCGTGTATATCGTATTGTGTAAAAAATTCAGTTGTCAAACTAAACTTGAATAAACCATTATCAGTGCTCATCCACAAATTTTTATTATTGTCTTCTAGAATTCCATAAACAACTGAACTGTTCATTAATTTCTTTCGGTTATAGCGGGTGAATTTTTCCGTCCGTCTATCAAATTTTTGCAAACCGCCGCCGTAAGATCCTACCCATAGATTGCTGAAATTGTCCTTATAAATTGTCATCACGCGATTATCGCTGATACTTGATTCATCACCCGCAATATTTTTATACGAGATAAATCTTTTTGTTTGCGGATCGAATTTGTTAATCCCTCCGCCGAAAGTTCCGATCCATAAAATTCCATCGCTGTCTTCGGTTATGGAATAAACTCTGTTGTCATTGATGCTGAATGGATTGTTTTCATCATGCTCGAACCGTTCGAATCGAATTCGGTTTGTTCTCAGGTCCGCAGAATCAATTTTATTCAATCCCCCGCCGAATGTGCCGACCCACAAATTTTTTGACCGGTCTATCAGGATAGCTTGCACCTGATTGGAGCCGCGTTTTGTTGAATCATTAAATAAGAAGGAATACCTGGTGGCAAGTCCTGTTGACTTGTTGAATTTATTCAGTCCTCCGCCATAAGTACCAATCCATAAATTTCCGTTTCCATCATCGGCAATGGACCTGATGTGATTATCGCTAATTGAATTTGGATTGGCCGGATCGAATCTGTAGTAAGTATATTTTCCGGTTTTACGATCGAACTTATTCAGCCCTCCGTTATATGTTCCGATCCACAAAACAGAATTGTCGTCTTCATACAAGGACCAAACTACATCATCATTTAAACCGTTAACGCCATGAATATCTCTGCTTATCTGTCGGAACTTTATGGTGTTATGTTCAAGAATACTAAGCCCTTTTCCAAGATGAGTTCCAACCCACAGAGTGCCCGATCGATCCTCCATCAGAGAGAGAATATCGTTCTTCGAAACAGTCGTCTGAATCTGCGGATCATTTTTTAGCACAGTAAAAATTTTGTTCGATAAATTGAGACGGTTAACTCCTCCGCCGAAAGTTCCGATCCAAAGCATTCCGTTTCTGTCCTGCATAATCGCAGTGACGATATTATTCGACAGACTGTTTTTATTTGGGATGTTAACGAATCTTTCAAATCTTGCTTTCGAAGGTTCCTCTTCCAGAAATTGTTTTCCGAGCCTGTTTAATCCACCGTTGTATGTGCCAATCCAGAGATCTCCGCCCCTGTCCTTGAAGAGCGAGAGCACTTTATTATCGCTCAGGCTGTATGCATTGGAATTGTTCAGATAATTCTGAATCCTTGTCTGATCTCCGCTGGATGATAATTTGAAAATTCCGCCGCCGAGAGTTCCGACCCAGATATTTCCATTTTCATCCGGAAGAATTGCTTTTACTCTGTTGGAATGAAATCCTGAGGATTGTTTTTTTGTGTGATGGAAAAATTCGAATTTGTTGTTGGAGGCATCATACTTTACCAGTCCCTTGCCCCACGTTCCAATCCAAAAAAATCCTTTTTCATCCTGCGTTATAACAGTTATAGAATTGTTGTTTATACGGGAATAAGGGAGCGGAAAATCGAAATACTTTTCATCTGGATCCTCATCTGTTTGTATTGCATCGGTAAAATAATAACGAATAAATGTTCCTTTCTTTCTATCATATTTGTTTAGAATTCCACCGGCAGTTCCGATCCAGATGAATCCGTCGTTATCTTCGAAAAGGGAGAGTATCCCGTTATCAGAAATTGTTGTGGTGTCCAGCGGATCATTTACGTAAACAGAAAAATTGTATCCGTCGTAACGGTTCAGACCATTTGCTGTTCCAAACCATAGAAATCCCTTTCTGTCCTGCAGCATACAGTTGACTGAACTTTGAGAAAGTCCATCCTCAACTTTGATTTGTCTAAACTGAAAAGCCTCCGGATTATTAGCTGATTGTGATGATGTTGAAAACGAAATGACTAAGGAAATAAATAGAACAGAAAAAAGATATTTTGCCGAGGTTAATTTCACTCTGATTCTTATTTTAATTGAATTTACTATTCACAATATAAATTGTGCACCCAAAAATCTACTCAATTAAAGAACCAATTTCATCACATCGGCAGATACTTTAAATAGGTGATTTGTTCTTCAAGTTCTGTTATATTAGACGTGTAAGAAGGAAGAACGGGATGAAAATGAAAAAAATATTTTTTGTGTTTGCTGCTTTAGCCCCTTTGATCTTTATAAGCAGTTGCGATAAGGGCATTGAGCCGGCAGATTATCTTCCGCCGGGAACAACCGGATTTAGCGGAAAAATAACTTTTGTGGGCAATTGGCCCTCCGGAATAACAAGAACTCACTTATTTGTTTTCAAAAATGCAATTCAATCAAACAACGATTTTTCATTTCTAAATTTGAGCGCAGTTATTGATCCTGTACCGAACGGGAGTAGGGAATTTAATTACAACTCCGTTGATATGAATTACATTGAACACAGTTTTCTTCCCGATTTCAAAATCCAGACAGGAGAACATGCATATGTAATTGTAGCGCAGTCAAAAAGCGCAGAAATTTCATTTGCCAGAGCCGATTGGGTAATAGTTGGTATTTACAGCATTGGTGGAGATCAATCAAAACCGAAAAAACTGATAATCGAAACCGGAAAAATGACTACGGGCGTTGACATTGCGGTTGATTTCAATAATCTGCCCCCACAGCCGCCAATGTGATTTATATTAAGACCAACACCTATTTTCAGAATTGTTAACTGAAACAAAAATAAATTTTGAGTAGACATGAAAAAACTAACAATATTATTTCTTCTTCTCTCTGCAGTTTGTTTATTTGCGCAAAGCGGATCAATAAAAGGGAAAGTCATAACAGACAAAAATGAACCGCTGGTGAATGTTAATGTTCTGGTAACCGGCACTCAATTCGGCACGGCAACTTTATCCGACGGAACTTTTGAAATCAAAAATGTTCCTTTCGGCCAATACATTCTTGATATTTCCCTTTTAGGATATGCCAAAAAGAAAAACTCAATTACATTATCCGCCGAAGCCAAACCGGTTACATTAGTCTTAACAGAAGAATCAATTCAGGGAGAACAGATTGTTGTAAGCGCGAGCAAGTATGAGCAAAGAGTGCAGGACCTTTCAGTCAGCACCGCTGTTTTAACTTCCGACAATATTTCCAGAAAGAACTATCTACTTTTTGATGAGGCTCTTAGGTTTGTGCCGGGTGTACAGATGAATCTTGAGCAGGTAAGCATACGCGGATCCAACGGATACAGCAAGGGCGCGGGCGCAAGAGTGCTGCTGGCGGTAAATGGAATACCGATGTATTCCGGCGACACGGGCGATATTGTCTGGGAGTTGATTCCAATGGCCGACATTGAACGTGTTGAGATTATAAAAGGTCCGGCTAGTTCGCTCTATGGTTCTACAGCTATCGGCGGAGTAATTAATATTATAACAAAGAGTTCAACGAAAAATCCGGTTACACATTTCCGCTCCTACATCGGAGGATATTCCAACCCATCATACGATATCTGGAAATGGAGCAATAATATCAGAACATTTTACGGACTTGAACTGACGCACTCCAATTCATTAGAAAATTTAAGCTACACATTATCATTCAAAAAATTTGACGATCTCGGTTACCGCCAGAATTCTTTCTCAAAACGTTATCTTGGTTACATGAAATTGAATTATGATTTCACTCCGGAGAATCATCTTACATTCTTTGCCGATTTTCTGAATATGAACCGCGGAAATTTTCTCTGGTGGAAAGATTCGAGGAACGCTCTTGTACCAAAAGATGGAGACAACGGTAATATTGTTAAATCGAACCGCTTATTTACAGGACTGGTTTATCATCATCACTTTAATAAAGATATTTCGGCAGAATTCAAATCCGGATTTTATCATTCAAAATTTGACGGAATTGGAATTGAACTTACAACCTCAACCGCCGATCTGCTGCGTACTGAACTGCTAACAAATATTAATCTATCGAATTCCTTCGTGCTCACTTCCGGCATCGAAGTCTCTTACTCTAAAGTATCTTCCAATATTTTTATGAATCCACATTTCTTCGGTACAGGCGTTTATGTTCAGGGGGAATGGAAAGCCCATTCCGATTTTGCTTTAACTCTCGGCTTGCGCTATGACTACATGAAACTCGATACGCTTAACGCTGCCAATGCCGCCGCACCGAAGGCGGGAATTAATTATAAACTTTCAAAAGATTTTATAATTCGGGCATCACTCGGTACGGGATTTCGCGCCCCAACTCCTTCGGAGGTATTTACAACGTTGGGTGTAGGCGGAGGCATTGATGTTAAATCAAATCCCGATCTGAAAGCTGAAACCAGTCTCTCATTCGAAGCGGGAGCTATCTATAATTATTCCCGTGACCTTTCATTTGATCTGGCTTTGTACCAGACGGACTACAAAGATTTCATCGAACCCGTTTTAACGAAGGAAGCGAAGATTCAATTTCTGAATTTGAGCAAGGCGCGCATTCAGGGAATTGAGCTGAATACAAGCTGGTCGCTTATACAGGGACAATTGAAATTCATAGCCGGATATAATTACATGTGGGCCCGTGATCTTGAAAAAAATATCGCGATGAAATACCGGCCTCTTAATTCAATTTCGGCGCAGGCGCGTTACTCTCCGTATCCTTTCGATTTCGGAATTGACTTCCGTTACATGAGTAAAGTTGAAGAGATCGATTTCAATCTTACCGAACCTCCAATTGCGCTTGTAAAGGATGGCAGTCTGAGAGTACCGGTTTATGTTACCGATCTTACCGCGGGTTATAATTTTTTATTCGGCAGTGCGCCCGCTAAAATTTATTTGAACGCGAAAAATATATTCAATTATAATTATGTTGAGTTCATGGGGAATATTGCGCCGATTAGAAATTTCTCTGTCAGCTTTGAATTGTTCTTTTAAAAGAACTGGTAGTGAAATAGAAACCGTGAAAAGGGAAACGTGAGACGTTAAGGCTTCCCATTTCACCTCTTCCGTCACCTTTCACGCCCGTTTCTTGACACCCACAAATAAATCACATAAGTTGCAATTGAAACAATGGCTGACCCGAAATGGAGGAGAAAATTCAAATAGTCCTTTCCGGTAAACTCTCAGAAATTCTTCGTCGTAAGACTTTATATATATAACAAAATATTTTTTCCCGTGCGGTTCCGCGTGTGCACAAATTTATGTGCGTCGGGCAAAAAGACGACTGGATAACAGGTCTTAATAGTATGAATGATGTCCGGCAGGAATGTTAGGAATTGATATGAAAAAGAATTTTTTAATGGAATCTATCACGCAAACTGCCTGAATGATAGACGGCTTTATGGCAGTATAATTAATAGTTAGGGGCATGAACATACGAGATAAATTTATGAAAAAATATTTGATCTTTTTAATAGTTGTTCCTCTATTGGTCTGTTGCTCATGTAATGATGAATTAACATCTCCTTTGATTAATATTGAAATATCAGATCACATTTTAGATAAACATTTCGTTACGTCTATCGCTTTTGATAGTAAAGGGAATGCTTGGATCGGAACATTTAATAAAGGTCTAATAAAATACAATGGAACAACTACTCATTATGATAAAACCAATTCAAGTCTACCTGATAGTCTTATAATATGGTCAATCGCAATAGATAAAAATGATTATGTATGGATTGGTTCCGACAAAGGACTAATAAAATATGACCATTCAAAATTTATTATCTATAATAAATCAAACGCCCCTTTGTTTACAAACAATGTTTTCGCTCTAACCATCGATGCAGAAAATAGTATTTGGTTTACTTCATGCATGTTTAGAGTGGGTGGAATTATAAAATACGATGGTATGAAATGGACAGCATTCACTCCACAGAACTCTGCATTACCAGGAAGTTTAATGAGTGATATTATTCAAGATAATCAGAATAATAAATGGGCAACGATAAATGAGGGGGTTAATAGTGTTAGTATTGTTAAAATAAGTGGGAACAGCTTACGTATTTATGGAGAGGAAGAAATCGGAATTCGTCCTTATTATTTTGGCAATCTTGCAAGTGGTCCAAATAATCATATTTATGCTTCAATTGATTATAGCTTGTCAAGTGTTGCTGATAAAAATCGTCCTCATATATTATCTTTTAATGGTAGCAATTGGACAGTTAATAATCCAGTGGATGAAAAGGGCGAGTCATTGGGTTATGTTAACAAGATTGCTGTTGATTTGATGGGTAATCTATGGGTTTCAACTTCAGACTATGGAATTGTTGTTTATAACGGAAAGAGGTGGATCTACCAAAAATCAAACACAAGGTTAGAAAATTGGGTGTACGAGATGACTGTTGATAAAAATAATAATATTTGGATTGGTTCTAGTGATGGTATTTACATTATTAAATAACAAAACACAGCCCCTAACCCCGTCTCAAGCGCAACGCTGAAGTCGGTCGTGGTGTTAATCGTTATAGTTGAGATTGTCTGTTCAGTATTTGTGCAAGTGAATTTTATAAACAATAAATCATGTTGTTGGTAGCGGACACTTCGTGGCGCCGCTTAAACGCGGTAAATTAGAAAAGAAGGTCTCACAGACTTTGCAGGTGCATAT
>CAYTUV010000036.1:0-36668 GCA_964441505.1 uncultured Melioribacter sp.
GCATTTTCCCACCGCACCCGATTAGATTTGTCCAAGCTTAACTTGGCACTCATTTATTCAGAATAAAATTTACTCTGATAATCGATCCAGAAGTTAGTTTCGAATCGGGTAAATAACTGATTGAAGAAACCATATTTTTTCTAAATTCTTCATCATCTTTTAATCTAGGCTCCTTCACACCTTTTACAACATGGTCATATATTTCAGAAAAATGATACTTCACAATCTCCAAAGCTACTTTGTCAAGTATTTCATTATTACTCACAAATATTTCTGCCTTATTAAGTTTCTCACCCTCAAAAAATACTTTCACTAATACACCTCCTCTTAGATCCTTATCAATCGCTTCTTTGGGGTATGTAGGATCTACGGAGTTTACAGATATCGTGATATATTCTGTTTTAGGTTTTGATTCACCAGTCGCGTCAAGTCCAAACTTATATGGTATCACAATCCAAACGGGAAATGGTTTATCTCCATTCATTGCCGGAGAGAATTTTGATTTCATTGCGGCATCGACTGCGGAAGCATTAAATAGTTCGGATTCACTCTTAACTACTATAGTTTTTTTTGGCCTCCCTTCTTTATCGATAAGAACTTTTACCCAAACCTTGCCTATAATCCCTGCACGTTTTGCGATCTCGGGATAATATGGTTTTGCCGCATCTGTCATTTCCGGCATTTTCTCAAACTGTACAAATGCGTCCGGATCGGGATCTTCACCAGAAACATTAGATGGAGGCGGTCCCAGCTCATCGTACTTCATCAATTTACCTTCCGCATTTTTATCAAGAGCCAGCTTAAAAGCAACCGGCAAAATTACCCAAACCTTAACCGGTTTATTATTTAGCATTGCCGGAGAAAATTTTGCTTCTTTCGCTGCCTTTAAAGCAGAGTTGTCCAGCATTTCTTTTGCACCCTGCTCAACTTTCGCTTTAACAACATTTCCCTTTTCGTCAATCAGCAACTTTAGATAAACTGTTCCCTCTATTCCCGCAAGTTTTGCTATTTGCGGGTAAGCCGGTTTTATTTGTGTTTTCAATACTGGAACTTCATCAACTTCTATAAATCCAGATTCATCAACTTTTTGCAGCTTTACTTTTTGCTGGGCAAGCAACCCGGCAAAAGAAAAAAGTAATACGAGTAAAATTATTTTCGTTTTCATTTTATCCTCAGCTGTTTGGTCTGACTACTATTTGTTTTGTTCTATAATAACTTCCCGATACATCCACCTGCGGCAATGCGTTCATAATAAGTTCCAGTCTGTCGTTCTGTTTTTTGACTTCGCGCGTTAAGTCCGTAAACTGAACTTCATACTTCTCCGACTTTGAATAGAAGAAGATTGTCAAGATTAGAAGCAGCACCGAGACTGAATAAGTTATCACCGAGAAAGTTTTTTTATTAAGTATAAATGGCGTTTGATTTACCTCCATATTTCCAACTGTGCGTAAAATTTTTTCGTCAAGCGCAGAAGGAAATTCCTCCATGGTATTTATCATTCCGCTTTTCAGGGCGTTAAGTTTTTTAAAGTACTCGCGGGCCTCGGCGTCCTGAGCAAGAAGAGTGAACATAATCGGTTCGCTCCCTTTTTTAAGTTCATCGTCGAAGTACTGATCTATCATCTGAATAATTTCGTTTGTGTTCATGATGTCTTTCCTCTCTAGTATCTTCTTTTTAATTCTTTAATTCTTTTCTGTGAATATTCTTTTCTCTCTGTCCGTGCTGAATCATCTCCGGCAAGTTCTATAACTTTTCTGTAGGCAAGCGATGCATTCCGCCAATCCAGAAACTTTTCATAAATCATTGCTATGTAGAACTGTGCATCTATATTGCCTGGATTATAAACGAGCGATTTTTCATAAGCAGCTTTAGCCGGCTTCAAATTTTGTTTTGAGTAATGAACCGCCCCAATCTGATTGTAGATGTAGCCGATTTTATCGAGACGCAATAACTGCACCGCCTTCTGAAACGACTCGACAGATTTAGTTACAGAATCCATTCTTGCGTAGGCAAAACCAAGATTAACATAGTAGGTTGGATTGTCATCAAGTGTTGCTGCGGTTTTGTATGCCGATGCGGCGGAATCATACTTTGCCAAATTGAAGAATGAAAAGCCAAGATGATCGAAATAGTTCGCATCGTTTGAATCCAATTCACACGCTTTGGAATAAAGATTTGTAGCTTCCTGAAATAGTTTCAGCCTTTCATAGCACATACCTGATCTGTAATTGAAATCGGCGTTCTCCGGACGTAGTTTTCTTGCGATGCTGTACAAAGAATTCGCCTGATAATATTTCTGCAGACTGAAATTCTGCGAAGCAAGCAGACTAACAGCAGGAACATATTCCGAATTGAAAGAAACTGCCCGCTGAAGATAATTCATCGCCTTCTCTGCGAGAAGTGGATTCGGCGATAACAGCATTGCATAACCCAGATAGTAATTGCTCAGGAAATCATTATTGTTAAGCATCACCAATCGATCAAAGATCTTTATGGTCTTTGCATATTCTCTTTTGTCAAAGTAGATCAGTCCAACTTCATAGAGTGCAGCCACATTGTTTGAGTCGCTCTCTAAAATCATTTCGTAATTGGAAACTGCTTCATTAGTCTTTCCAAGCTGGGAATGGGTTCGCGCAAGATTTAATTTATATCCGTTATGAGCCGGTGCGAGATCAACAGCTCTTTTGAAATATTGTGCCGCCTTAAGAATTCCCCTAAAGTTATTGAATGACAATCCGAGATAGAATGATTCTTCGGCAGAAAGTTTTTCAAAAGCGGTTTCTTTATAAACATCGATTGCGTTTCTGTACAATCCTTCGTTATAAAATTTTTTGCAGATTGTTAACAGACTATCATTACCCTGTTTTAAATCATTTTGGGCCTGCACCCGGATTGAGCTCAGAGACATAAACAGTATAACAAAGATTTTAACAGCACTAATTTTCTTTTTCATGCTCTCTCCCCTCTTAATATCCCACGACCTTTGAAAGTTTGTAAATTAATTTTTGACGCGTTTTGTATAATCTGCTTTTAATAAGATCCTCATCAATTTTCATTATCTCGGAAATTTCTTTGTATGAAAGTCCTCCATATTCCTTAAGGAGAAAAACGTCGCGCTGCTCAATGGGAAGTTTATCGAGTTCCTTCATTATCATCTCCTTCATCTCCTGAAGTTCAAATTCATCTTCAATCCTTGTCGATGAGTCAATATCAATCTCATCAATGTCCTGCACACCAAACTGATCTACATGTGAACGTTTGGTTCTGTAAAATGAGTAAATCTCATTTCGCGTTGTTGTAAAGAGCCATACGTCTATCCGCCCGCTATTTTTTATAAAATTCATGTTTTGAAAGAACTTAATAAAAACATTTTGAACGATGTCCTCGCAAATCATTCTGTCGCTAAGCATTTTTCTTGCATAGTTATAGATCTTAGTTTTATGCTGATTGTAAACCAGCGAAAACTCAACGATATTTTTTGTAGAATCGCTCAAGACCGCCTTTTCTTATACTTAAAGATGCTTTAAATGGAGAAATGTTGCCTGGTATTTTAGTTTTTTCGATTTTCATTTGTCATGCCCTAATGCTTTTATCGGGCATCCAGAAATGGATTCCCGCCTTTATGCCGTCAGGAAGGCATTAAACACGCGGGAATGAAAACACAATTTGCTGAACAGGCGAATTTTAATTTATAGAATTTAATACCGAATTCTGAATCTTGTATAGTTCCTGCGGATTATCGGATTTGAATGGAATGGCGGAAAGTTCATAATATTTATTTCCGAATCTGAACAGAACAACACGTATCATACGCTTTGAGTCATCGGCATATTCATATGCCGAAAAATGTTTATTGCCTATCTCAAAATTTTCCTGATTAATAAATTCCTTAATGGATTTTCCATACTTGGCTTTTCTGAATGCCTGGCTGTACCAGACCAAGTTCTTTAAGTCATCGCCCTGAATTTTATTCCTGGTCATGGAATCAACATTTAGAACCGTAAAATTCAATGAAGCGGAGTAATCCGCTTTCACCAGCCAGAGATCAATTACATTGTTCTTATTGTCCTCGGCGCTAAACCAGCCCTGGGGAATTTTTACTGTCAGCTGCGATAATTTTGATCTGGCAGTCTCTTTTGTGAGTGGATAATCGTCAGAATAAATTGATGATAAGCTGGATGAGCAATGACTGAGTGACACTGTAATTATAACTAGCGTAACGAAGAATACGAATTCAGATACAGGAACATGCCTACCGATTTTCAACAAATTATTTTTCTCCTGTAGTGCTTTTTGTGATTGAAATTCCTGGTGGGTGAAAAATACAAAAAGAATTGGAATGGTTTAATATCTGTAAAGACGATTGACCAATCGTCTCAATTAGCAAGGAGACGCACAGCAGTGCGTCTCTACAAAAAATTACATTCCGTCCCGCATAAATTTTGGTTGCTCGAGAGCAAGAATTAACGAGATGCGGTGCGAATCCGGCAAGCGTTCTGTCTCTGACTGACTGAACCGTGCAAATGAATAATCGATCTGCAATTTAGGTAAGAATATTCCTGCACCTAAGGTGAATTGCTTTACATCATTATATCCGGCACGCACGGCAAAAATATTTTTGAATTTATATTCAAATCCTACATGGGCATCAAAACTAACAGGACCCACAGCAAATGTTGAAGCGGATTTTCTGTTTTCAAATCTCAAATCGAAATCAACAGCGGGCATTATTGTGCCGCCTAGAAACTGCATTGCATATGCGGCACCGACTTTTGCCGTTGGTGAAATCAATTCGTTACGTCCTGTACTCCAGGCTACAAGCGTTGTAGTTACATCCTGAATATTCACACCCAGAAATAAATTATCCATTGGCACATAAACAGCGCCCAGATCAAATCCGATTCCAGTTGCACCATATTCCGCAAGATCTCTTCTGATAATTTTAACATTTGCACCCCAGTAAAAATTTTCCGTTTGACGCTTCGCGAAAGTCAAATAAAAGGCCCAATCTGAATTGCTAAATTCTGAGATTTTAGAATTATCCAGTCTGAAAAAATTCTGATACTGACCGCGCGGTACCGGAACTCCATTAATATCAATACCTGCATCGCGCGTATCGGGAATACCATCGATGCTTGAGCGGGTTATGCTCAGTCCAAAACTCATATCTTTTCCATATGGAATTGCGACTGCAGCGTAATTGTAATTAACCAGATTCCCGAAATGTTCTTCATGCATCAGCGCAATCTGAGGATAGTTGATGCGTGCGAGTCCGGCAGGATTCCAATATCCGGCAGTGACATCATTAACAATTGCAACCTGCGCACTACCCATTGAAAGGGCACGGCCGCCTACACCAATGGCTAAAAATTCTCCTGCGTATTTGCCTATCACCGTTTGGGAATAAATCGAGGTAAGCGAATAAAGGAGAAAGAAAACAACAAGAGTTGTCCGTTTCATAAATCTTCCTTCTGATTAGTTCTAGTTATTGTAGAAATAACTATGCTTTCTCCTTTAGTTGATGCAATAATAAATTTTCTCTACTTAGTATGCAATAGTATAAAATTGCCGACACTTCAGGCAGAACAATTTATGATACTAAGCCCAGATATACCAAAACTTTTTTGCTGCCTTATCAGTCTGATTTAAATCCTATTTCTCTCCGCGGGCATGGGACAATTTTTTTCTACGCACAAAAAATGCCGTCATAAAACCGATCGCCGCAATAAAACAACCGTATTGTAAGTAATGTTTTCCTTCCGTTATATAAACATATCCTAGGATGATAAATACGATTCCTTCGAACAGAAAGATATATGGTTTTATGTGACCGATTTTTTTTTCAACATAATCGTGAATGATTGTCCCTATGATAATCACCAGTCCGATCAGAAAAAAAAGTACTCCTACGAATAAAGTTTCAGGATGCTCGAGTTTAGTTATCCCTTTCATCAGAATTGAAAATCCTGCTGAGTAATGGACTATTTTTTCCAAAAGAGCATTTTGAGAGCTTGGCCTTTTCATATCAGTTATTTCTTTTCTCGGTCTGTTTAGCAACTGCATTTATTGCCGCGTTGATAGCTTCCTGATCCCCGAGGTAATAATGTTTAATCGGCTTCAAATCTTTATCGAGCTCGTATACCAATGGAATACCCGTTGGAATGTTCAGCTCTGTAATCTCTGCTTCCGAAATATTATTTAGATATTTTACGAGCGCGCGTAAACTATTTCCATGGGCGGCTATTACAACACGTTTACCGCTTTTGATTGTCGGTGCGATAGTCTCATGCCAGTATGGAAGAAATCTATCAACAGTAAGTTTCAAACTTTCAGTTAACGGAAGATCCTTTTTCTCCATATCAGCATAGCGTGGATCCTTTCCGGGATAACGATCGTCATTCTCTTCAAGAGCCGGAGGCGGAACATCGTAACTTCTTCTCCAAATCTTAACTTTTTCATTGCCATATTTTTCCGCGGTTTCTGCTTTGTTCAATCCCTGCAGTGCGCCGTAATGTCTTTCATTTAAACGCCATGATTTAACCACAGGAATCCATAATAAATCCAATCCTTCAAGCGCAATATTCAATGTTCTTATTGCGCGTTTAAGAACTGAGGTGAATGCGATATCGAAAATAAAACCTTCCTGTTTGAGAACTACTCCTGCCTGTTTTGCTTCTTCCAATCCTTTTTCGGAAAGATCAACATCTGTCCATCCTGTAAAAAGATTAAGTTTGTTCCATTCACTTTCTCCGTGTCTCAATAATACTACTTTGTACATTTTTGTTTTCCGTTTTTAATTGAAAATTGCCCGTGCAAATATAATAAATTTCGAAAAGAGGATGGTTTCATTTGATGGCTTCATCTATTATCTTTGTTTCAAAGGAACGAAAGCTATGGACAAATTAATCTATCAATATTTTTCCGACGATGATTTTCTGCGGATCTCCGACAAAATCAAAGAGACTGAGAAAACAACCTCAGGAGAGATTCGAATCGCCGTTAAAGAAAAGAAAATTTTTCTTGACTTCAGAAAAGATATCCGGCAACTGGCGGTGAAGGAGTTTTATAAACTCAACATGCATGCTACAAGGGATAAAACAGGCATTCTTCTCTATCTGCTTTTAGGCGAAAGACAATTTTATATTCTCGCCGATAGCGGAATTGATAAGATAGTCGGTCAGGCTACATGGGATTCTGTCCGCGATGAAATTCAGGTCCGTTTTCAAGATGGAAAATTCTGCGACGGATTAATATGGGGTATTGATAGAGTGGGTAAAATTTTATCCGAACATTTTCCGATTAAAGCAGGCGACACGAATGAACTTTCCAATAAGATTGTTATAGATCGATAATGTAGGCTCCGTAAACATTCCATCCTTCGCTTTAAGCTGCTCGGGAATTTTTTAGTTTACTTCATTGTTTAGAATTTCATGAAACGAAAAGATTTTATAAAGAAAAGTTTATTCGCAACGGCTGCAACTGTGCTTACTCTTTTATTCATAAGTTCCGATTCAAAAGCGAATATAACAGTAAAACTCAATTACAAGCCCGAACCAATGCAGTGGAAAGAAGATGAGTTAACACTCGCATGGATTGGTCATTCAACAATACTCATCAATTTTTTCGGAAAATGGATTTTAACTGACCCCGTTTTATTTGATCGGATTGGTGTTTCATTTTTTGGCGGGGTTATTGGACCTACCCGCATTACGCCTCCGGCATTGCAGATAGAAGAGTTTCCAAAGCCGGATATTATCCTTCTATCGCACGCACACATGGATCATATGGATTATTCGACATTGAAAGCATTCTCAAAAAAATATCCGGACCAGATCGATGTAATAACCGCGTATCTTACTAAAGATGTAATTGATGAACTGCCCTGGAAATCTCTTCACGTGATGGATTGGAATAACGAACTGATTCTTCAGGATATTCGATTCAGAGCTAACGAGGTAAAACATTTCGGCTGGCGCTATCCCTGGGAGAAGGACCGCTCCAGAGGATACATGAAAGATGGAAGAAGTTATAATGCATACCTGATTGAATACAAAAACAAAAAAATTTTATTCGGCGGCGATATGTCCCTTCATGATAAACTCCGTCCTCTGAAAGAAGAAAATACCGACGTGGCTATCATGCCGATTGGTGCTTATAATCCGTGGATACGCAATCATTGCAATCCGGAACAGGCACTGCAGATGGCAAGTGAGATCAATGCAAAATATTTTATTCCGATTCACACAAAAACTTTCAATCAAAGCCAGGAGCCGTTCAACGAGGCAATCAGGTGGATGAAAAGTTCTGCGCCAAATTATAATCTGCAAATCGGGCTCGATGAAATTGGACAGACTTTCACTCTAACTTCGTAAAAATCTCACTCCGGTTATATTGCGTAAACATAACCACAATAGAACGCTGATGACACGGATCGGACAGATTTTGACAGATTAAATCAGTTTATCTTTACTCCCCATTCATTTATATTAATTCCACTAAATTATCATTACTTGATTTCACAGTGCGAGATAAGGGCTATATTTTCGACATAAAAAAATATTCGGTCAATGACGGACCGGGTATTCGTACAACTGTTTTCTTAAAAGGTTGTCCGCTTACTTGTTGGTGGTGCCATAATCCGGAAAGCCAGCGCGGCGAACCGGAAAAAATTGATAACTGTTCGTTCAGGTGGAATCTATGGCACGATTCGTCTCAGCGCGATATGGTTGGTTATCAGGTTTCGGTTGATGAAGTGACGCGAGAAATTGAAAAAGATCTCCCCTTCTATGAAGAATCGAAAGGCGGGGCAACATTTTCCGGCGGCGAACCGATGCTTCAGGTAGATTTTCTTCATTCGCTCCTTACCGAATGCAAAAAGAGAGACATTAACACTGCGATTGATACAACAGGCTACGCGCCATATTCAGATTTCGAAAAGATCTATGATGTCACCGATACTTTTCTCTACGATTTGAAACTGATGGATGATGCAATTCACTTTGAATATTGCGGTGTCTCCAATAAACTGATCCACGAAAATTTAAAAATGCTTTCGGACCGTGGCAAAAAAATTATTCTACGGCTTCCAATAATCCCCACTCTTACCGATACAGAGAATAATTTATCTCAGACAATTTCATTTATCTCAGAACTGAAAAACATATGTGAAATTGATCTGCTTCCATTTCACACTACGGCAAAATCAAAATACGAACGGATGAAGATTCAGAACAAAGTAATCAATCTTATTCCTCCTGAAAAAGAATATATGAACGAATTAAAAAATAGATTTTCACAACTCGGCATTCCGGTTCGAATCGGAGGATAAATGAACGAAAGGATAAAAAAACTCAGACAACAGTCGCTGGATGCAATTCCAACACTTTCGCATGAGCGTGCACAGTTATTAACCGAATTCTATAGGAACGGAGAAGCACAAAGACATTCTGTGCCTGTCGCACGCGCATTAGCTTTCAAGTATATATTAGAACGCAAAGTTCTTTGTGTAAACGATGGAGAACTTTTCGTTGGTGAAAAGGGGCCAGAGCCGAAAGCTACGCCGACTTATCCGGAATTATGTATTCACTCAGAACAGGATTTGGAAATTCTCCACAACCGCGCTAAGGTATGGTTCAAAAGCAGTGAAGACACCCGCAATGTTGTTCTGAAAGAAGTAGCCCTTTTCTGGAAAGGTAAAAGCATTCGCGAAAAAATTCTTGAGGAGGTTGACGAACAATGGCGTGATTGTTACAAGGCCGGAATTTTTACTGAGTTTATGGAACAACGCGCACCGGGTCATACTGTAGGTGATGATAAAATTTTCAGAAAAGGAATGCTCGACTTCAAAAAAGAGATCGAAGAATCGATAAGCAAATTAGATTTTTATAACGACGCAGATGCATTCGCAAAAAGAGAAGAACTACACGCGATGGAAATTGCCGCCGATGCATTGATTGCTTTCGCGAAAAGATATTCAGAGCGTCTCCGAGAACTTTCCGTTAGTGAAAAAAACACTCAACGCAAGAATGAACTTGAAACAATGGCCGGAATTTGTGAACGCATTCCGGCAAATGCACCGCGTACATTCTGGGAAGCGCTGCAATACTATTGGTTTGTCCACCTCGGTGTAACCACAGAACTTAATACCTGGGATTCATTCAATCCGGGAAGGCTCGATCAGCATCTGAATCCTTTTTACAAACGCGATCTTGAAAGCGGATTGCTCACGGAAGAACAGGCCCGCGAACTGCTTCAATCATTCTGGATAAAGTTTAATAATCAACCCGCTCCTCCTAAAGTCGGAGTTACCGCACAGGAGAGCAACACATACACCGATTTTTGTTTGATCAACGTTGGCGGTGTTAATGAAAAAGGTGAAGACGCAACGAATGATATGACTTACATGATTCTCGATGTAATTGAAGAGATGCGGTTACTCCAACCGAGTTCAATGGTTCAGGTGAGCAAAAAGAATCCGGACAGATTGTTGAAACGTGCATTGAAGATTATCAGAACGGGTTACGGACAGCCATCAATATTTAACACAGATGCGATCATTCAGGAATTAACACGGCAAGGTAAATCAATCATCGATGCCCGTTGCGGCGGTGCAAGTGGATGCGTTGAAGCCGGTGCATTTGGAAAAGAAAGTTATATTCTCACAGGTTACTTCAACATTCCAAAAGTTTTTGAGATAACTCTTCACAACGGATTCGATCCCCGGACAGAAAAGCAGATTGGTATTCAAACCGGCGAACCGAACAATTCTAAATCGTTCGATGAACTTTATGACGCGTTCGAAAAACAGCTCAATCATTTTATCGATATCAAGATCAAGGGCAATGTTATAATAGAAAGAATTTATGCCGGGTATATGCCGGCACCATTCATGTCTATTCTTATTGATGACTGCATTAAAAAAGGAAAAGACTATAATGCAGGAGGCGCAAGATACAATTCATCTTACATTCAGGGCGTTGGTCTAGGAACGATTACCGACTCACTTTCATCCATAAAGTATAATGTGTTCGATAAAAAGAATTTTTCGATGAAAGAAATGCTCGAACTGCTCAACAGCAATTTCGATAATAAGAAAGAAATACGTGATAAATTTTTATTTGAAACTCCAAAGTATGGCAATGACGATGATTACGCAGACGATATAACACGAAGGGTATTCGAAACGTACTTCAAAGCTGTTGACGGAAGGCCCAACACAAAGGGAGGCCATTTTAGAATTGATCTTCTCCCTACAACATGCCACGTCTATTTCGGAAGCGTATTAGGCGCAACACCTGACGGACGATTTGCGAAAGAACCTGTCAGCGAGGGAATTTCTCCAGTACAAGGTGCTGATATTCATGGTCCGACTTCAGTGATTAAGTCCGCCTCAAAGATTGATCATCTGCGCACGGGTGGTACTTTGCTAAATCAAAAATTCACTCCGAGCTTTTTAGAGACAGATGAAGGGATAGAAAAAGTTTTGCAGCTAATCAGGACTTACTTTAGATTAGATGGGCACCATATGCAGTTCAATGTTGTGAATGCGGAATTGCTGAAGGAAGCACAAAAGCATCCCGAGAAATACCGCGATCTGATCGTTCGTGTGGCCGGTTACAGCGATTACTTTGTTGATCTCGGTGAGGATCTGCAGAATGAAATTATTAAAAGAACGGAACATACCGGATATTAATCAGCGGAAAACCGCGTCATCTGTGTTCTCAGCGTTCTATTGAAACTAATAGCACACGGATGACACTGATTAAACAGATCAACACAGATAATTTTAATAGAGAGGATAAATTATGTTCAACTCAAAAACTTACATTCAGCGCAGAGCAGAATTAAAAAAGAAAATCGGAAGCGGTTTGATTCTTTTCCTCGGCAATAATGAAGCACCGATGAACTACACAGACAATACTTACCATTTTCGTCAGGACAGCACATTTCTTTATTACTTCGGATTAGATCGGGCTGAGCTTGCCGCTGTGATTGATATCGATGAGAACAAAGAAGTTATATATGGTAATAACTTGTCGATTGATGATATTGTCTGGATGGGGCCCCGGCCAATTATAAAAAAGCTGGCATTAAAATGCGGCGTGAAGCAGGCCGCTTCCATGATGGAACTTGAAAGCGTTTGCTTGAATGCTATAAAACAGGGGAGAAAAATCCATTTCGTGCCCCAGTACCGCTACGACAATATATTGAAGCTCCATAAACTTCTCGGTACAGCTCCAAAGCATGCTAACGATTATGCATCCACTTCCCTTATCAAAGCAATTGCCGAACAGCGCCTGGTAAAGTCAAAAGAAGAGATTGCAGAGATAGAGAAAGCGATTGAGATTTCATATGAGATGCAAACCGCCGCTATGCGTTTTGCAAAACCCGGAATGTTAGAACGTGATGTGATGGGGTTTATTGCCGGTCTTTCAATGTCAATGGGAAGCGGCTTGGCTTTTCCTGTAATTTTCTCCCGACATGTTGAGACGCTTCATAATCATTCTTACGGCAACAAACTTAAAGACGGCGATCTTGTTGTGAATGACTCCGGTGCAGAAACAGAATTACACTATGCAAGTGATATAACACGAACATTTCCTGTCAACGGAAAATTTTCGTCGCGGCAAAAAGATATTTATGAAATCGTTCTCATCTCACAGTTGACTGCAATCGCTGAAACAATGCCAAAAGTTAGTTTCAAGTCGGTTCATCTTAAAACCGCCGAAGTTATTGCCGAAGGATTGAAAGCTCTTGGATTGATGAAAGGAAATGTTAAAAATGCAGTTGAAGCCGGCGCACATGCTCTCTTCTTCCCGCATGGACTGGGACATTTGATGGGACTCGATGTTCACGACATGGAGAATTACGGGGAGAATAATATTGGTTATGACGACAATTTGAAACGCAGCACACAGTTTGGTCTGAAATATTTGCGATATGCTAAACCACTCGTACCCGGAGTTGTTCTAACTGTCGAGCCGGGAATTTATTTTATTCCTCAATTAATTGATAAATGGGAAGGCGAGAAAAAATTTACAGAATTTATCAATTATGATAAGGTTAATAGTTACAGAGATTTTAGCGGTGTCAGAATTGAAGATGATATTGTTGTTACCAAAAACGGAAGCCGTGTTCTCGGCAGACCAATTCCAAAAGCAGTCGAGGATGTAGAAGAGATTGCATCGGATAAGATCTAACTTTATTTCTCATTTGTTCACAATGAAGAATCTTTAATGTATTGAGTTAGAGATTCTTTATTTCTTCAGAATTTCCCGGATAATAAACAACAACCTGGGCTATCATGCTAAAAAAAATACTCCACTTTTTTCAACCCGACCCGCAAACACAGCGGGAAACAAGTAAAATAAAAATTGATAAAGACTATAAGAAATATCGATGGTCGGTTTTCTTATCAACAACAGTTGGATATGGAATTTATTACATCTGCCGTCTAAGCATCAATGTTATGAAAAAACCGATTATCGATGAAGGGATTTTTACCGAAACTCAGCTCGGTGTAATTGGTTCTGCATTATTTTTTTCTTACGCAGCCGGAAAATTAGTAAACGGTTTCATTGCAGATCATATTAATATCAGACGATTTATGGCCACGGGATTATTAGTCTCCGCACTCGTTAATCTTATTCTAGGTATGCAATCATTATTTGTTGTATTTATAATTTTATGGGGTATCAATGGCTGGTTCCAGTCAATCGGTTCAAATACTTGTGTGGTTGGCTTAGTAAGATGGTTCAGTAAAAAGGAAAGAGGAACATATTACGGATTTGGAAGCGCAAGTTTGAGTATGGGGGAAGTATTTACTTTTACTGTTACTTCATTGATCGTTGCCGCTGCCGGATGGAGGTTTGGTTTCTGGAGTTCAGGAATTATCGGTCTCATCGGTGCTTTTCTCATATTACGTTTTTTTTATGACACTCCCGAGAGCAAAGGTTTGATGCCGATAGTCGAATATAAGAATGATTATGAAGACCATCCTGTCAAAGAAAAATCCGTTACTTCACTTCAGTTTGGCCTGATAAAAAATCCGGCTATATGGATTTTAGGCTTATCAAGTTTATTCATCTATGTTGTGCGGTATTCAATAAATAGCTGGGGAATTCTGTTCCTTCAATCACAAAAAAATTATACGAATTTGGAAGCGAGTTCAATTATTTCAGTCAGTTCAATATTTGGATTAGTCGGCACAATTTCATCGGGATTGATTTCGGATAAAATTTTTAATGCAAGAAGAAATGCACCGGCGCTGATATTTGGGATTATCAATATTCTTTCCTTAGCAGCATTTTTATTAACTCCAGAAAGTAATCTATGGGTTGATATTGTGAGTATGATTTTTTTCGGGGTTTCAATTGGAGTGCTTGTTTGTTACCTGGGCGGATTAATGGCTCTTGATGTTTCACCAAAGAAAGCATCCGGGGCTGTTATGGGAATGATTGGTATTACAAGTTACATCGGTGCCGGCATTCAGGATATTGTAAGTGGCTACTTATTCGAACATAATAAAATAATTATTGATGGGGTTGCAGGTTATGATTTTTCCTATATAAATCTGTTTTGGATCGGTGCCTCCATACTATCCTGTCTGCTTACTCTGTTTGTCTGGAATGCAAAATCAACTAGATAAATACATTGTAGAGAATAATTAATAAATTTCTGCAAATGAATCGAGCAGACTTGCAATTTTCCTGCGCCAGTCTGAATTCGATAAATCGGGGAAAAAGATACTGGTTATTATGCTCATCTCAAATATTCGAATAAATAAATTCATTGCTTCTCAAAAATGCAGAGGATAAATTTCGTCAGGATAATTTCTCGTTCATATCCCCATTGCAGAAATTGATTAACAAGCGAGGAGGTGCGCAATGAAAGCTGGCATCTATTTTACCGGTTCTGGTCCAATTGTGATTCTTACTTCGTACGATTCTTTGACAAATCCAAGTTTAATCCAGCGCTTATCTGCTAAAGGAATTAAAAAATTTATCGCGTTTGAAATCCCTGAGGATAAAGCAAAAGAAAAATATGGGCATCATTATGATATCGTGCTGGGTGATGTTAAACAGGAAGATTTTTTGCGGGTAATTGATTTTGACGGCCACCATATTTTATCAAAATTTTCTTTCAAAGAATTAGGAACACCTATCTACTTTGAATAGTAGATCCCAAATTTCGTAATTTGTTTACAGGGAGTTCATCTAATTCAGTTTTGTTTCCGGCATATTTTTTATGTCCGGGATCTGTCGACAACAGATCGAGGAATTGACTATCTGCAAATCCATTCCGCAAGATGCAGAAGAGATATAGTCGACTGAAATCTAATAATCAATCATTAGGAGTATAGCGAAGAAGGGTTTCTTATTTAAATTTTTAGGAGATTCTTCATTCCTGCCAACAGGCAGTCAAATCGCTCAGAATTTTATGACATTCACCTCTCACTTCAAAAAAATAGCAGAATGGTCTCATCCCGATGAATGGATTGAGATTGAAACTATTGATGCCCACACCGGTGGAGAACCGTTAAGAATAATTCTAAGCGGGCTTCCCGAGATAAAAGGCGCAACGATTTTAGAAAAGCGCCGCTACATGAAAAAAAATCTCGATCATTTTCGCACTGCTTTAATGTTCGAACCGCGCGGACATGCCGATATGTACGGCTGTATTATCACACCGCCCAATACAAAAGATGCAGACTTCGGTGTTCTCTTCATGCACAACGAAGGTTACAGTACAATGTGCGGACATGGAATAATTGCCGTTACAAAGGTTGTCCTCGAAACCGGAATGTTTGAAATGATAGAGCCGGTAACTAAAATTATGATCGATTCCCCCGCAGGATTAATTACCTCACATGCAAAAATTAAAGATGGGAAAGTTGAATCGGTTTACTTTCACAATGTTCCATCGTTCGTGTTGATGCTCAATCAAACTGTTGATGTTCCGCAACTCGGAAAAATAAATTTTGACGTTGCATATGGTGGTGCATTCTATGCTTTTGTAAAAGCGGATCAACTTGGTTTAACTATGACTGAAACAGAATTCAGTGAATTGATCGAAAAAGGAATGATGATCAAACGGGCAGTGATGGAAAATTTTCCAATCACTCATCCCTTCGACAAAGACCTAAGTTTTCTATATGGTACAATCTTTTACGGAGCGCCGCTAAATGAAAATGCCGATAGTCGAAATGTCTGTATCTTCGCTGAAGGTGAAGTTGACAGAAGTCCAACCGGAACCGGAGTAAGTGCACGTATGGCTCTTCACTTCGCAAAAGGTGAACTCGGTTTCAATCAGCCAATGGTAATCGAAAGCATTATCGGTTCAAAGTTCACGGGAAAAGTTGTTGAGCTAACAAAATTTGGCGAGTATGATGCCGTCATCCCGCAAGTGGAAGGAACTGCATTCATAACAGGTAAAAATACATTTTACATTAATCCGGAAGATCCGCTTAGGAATGGATTTATTTTAAGGTAGAATAGTTGTGTGTGGTTGACCAATCCTCAAAAAAGTTTAATATTGGTTTGAGAATTAAAAAGAAAGGACTTCCCAATGGGAATCTCTCGTAACATCCTTCTCTGGGCTTCGGAAAATCCTTGGATGCGTGTTCATGTTCCAAGATTGAAATTCGTTCGAAGTGCAATTAAAAAATTTATGCCGGGCGAAAGTGTTAATGATGCACTTCTGGCCGCACAGAAATTTCAGGAAGATTCTATTCCCTCCGTATTCACACGTCTTGGCGAAAATATTCAGCATCTATCCAAGGGACTCGAAGTCCGGGACCACTACCTTGATTTGATTGATAAAATTGCAGAACAGAAACTTGATATAGAAATTTCTCTAAAACTCACTCAGCTTGGATTTGATATTTCTTTCGAAGAAACTTTCGATCGGTTCAAAACGATTACGCAAAAAGTGGAAGAGAAACTTGGCAAAATGGTGTGGATTGATATGGAAGGAAGCGCCTACACCGAAAAAACTATATTCTTCTACAAAAAACTAAAAGAAGAATTTGATAATGTTGGTTTATGCTTACAGGCATATTTATACCGGACAGAAAAAGATCTTGAGGATTTGTTGAGCATTGGGGCAAATATACGATTGGTAAAAGGCGCATATAAGGAGGCTTCCTATATCGCTTTCAATCTAAAAAAAGATGTGGATGAAAACTATCTCCATCTTTCAAAGATCATGTTGAAACATAAGAGCGAAAAGAAGATCCGTGTTGCTTTTGCTACACATGATGAGATCTTGTGTGCAAAAATCCTGAATGAGGCGAAACACTACAGTGTTCCTAAAGATCAGGTTGAATTTCAAATGTTGTATGGAATCAAAGCCGGTTATCAGAGAGAGTTGACTAATCATGGTTATCAGGTAAGAGTATTGATCAGCTACGGCGATTTTTGGTATCCGTGGTACATGAGGCGGCTGGCAGAACGACCTGCAAATGTATGGTTCGTAATAAAAAATTTATTTAATTAATTCCATCGTCTTTTATTATTGAGGTAATCTCATAAGTATTTTTTTGTTTACACGGATTACCGAATTCATCGGGATAGATTAGTCACACCGAGCGGAGTCGAGGTGTGTGATTTGAGCGTGATACCCATTTCTCGACTTCGCTCGAAATGACTTTAGAATCTTTTAAGAAAGCCTCTCTTACGGATAGGGACAAAAGGAATAAAATGAAACTGCTCAAAGGCATAATGCCGCCAATAGCCACTCCGTTCATTGATGATGAGGTTGCGTTTGATAAGCTGGCGGAAAATTTTTCTAAATGGAATAAAACCGGTTTGAGTGGTTATGTGGTTATGGGCTCAAATGGTGAAAGTGTTTTTCTTATGCGTAATGAGAAATTGAAACTCGTCGAAGCCGTTAAGAAAAATATATCGGAAGAGAAATTACTAATCGCCGGTACCGGTTCAGATTCAATTAGAGAAACAATCTCTCTTTCGAATGATTCTGCAGACCGTGGCGCGGATTATGCGCTGATACTAACACCATCATTTTACAAATCAGAAATGAAACCCGCAGCGTATTTAAAATATTTTTCCGCAGTTGCAGATAAAACAAAAATTCCAGTGATTATTTACAACGTTCCTAAATTTACTGGTGTAGACATCGAAGTCGAAACTGTGGCAAAATTATCCGAGCATAAAAATATAGTCGGGATTAAAAACAGTTCGGAGAATATCCGTCAGACAACTGAGATGATAGATCAAACACCGGAAGAGTTTGCAACAATCGTCGGAACAGCATCAGTTCTATATTCCGGTTTATCAGCAGGCGCTGTTGGTGGTATTCTTGCACTCGCAAATATTGCCCCGAATGAGTGTGTCCAAATTCAAAAATCTGTTGAAGAAGGAAAATATAAGGAGGCGCTTGAGCTACAAAAGAGAATGCTGCCGGTTAATAAAGCAATAACTGTAAAGTACGGTGTTGCGGGATTGAAAGCAGCAATGGATATGCTGGGCTACTTCGGTGGCGAACCGCGATCACCGCTTTCAAAATTAAACGATGCAGAGAAAGAACAGCTCAGACAAATATTAGTTAACTCAGGGTTGTTAATATAAAATTGCTGGGGAGAGTCGATGACTCTCCCCTAATTAAGTGTTAGGTAGAATGAATAAAGATCATTTAAATTATCATTGTATATTTTTTCTTTTTCTGCTGTCTTCCGCTTGTAATACAAACAAAAAAAGTGATGTTGATTTATGGTTGATTAAAAAAGAAATTAAATGGGGCATGAATTATAATGCTATAGAAAAAATTCTTGATGATAAATATCATCTGATATATAAAAATAAAGTTCAGGTATATAATAAAAGCTCTTATTTATTCTCGGGTGGTAGTATTGATGGTATCAAAACGAAAGGATGGAAATTTAATTTCATAAATGACGCAATTGAAGGAATTGATATTCTGATCGAAAATGAGACTAAGGAAGAAATGTTGTGGAATTATCAAAGGCTGTCTAGACATTTTAGTAAGATTGCCGAACGCGATTATGGCGCAAGTAATGATTCGTGGAGATATTGTCAAATAGGGAATGATGGGGAAAAAAGTTGCGATACGGATATCTTCATGTTTAAAAAAGAGAAAAAAATATTGGTAAACATATTTCGTGCTAATAATTATAATGAATCCATTTTTATTTTTAATTAAAATACTACCTGTCACGCAATCCAAAGTGACCGCCTTTTTTACTTTGTCGTTGGATGTAGTAATTGGGTTAAGCTTTTCAGAATTAGTATAGTCAGAAGGGTCATAAACCCTTCCCAACCAAAGGAATAACAATGTCGTATAACTCATTCAAACCATACAATAGAATTTTAATGGGACCCGGTCCTTCCAATGTAAACCCAAAAGTTTTGGAAGCATTGTCCCAAGCAACACTCGGTCATCTCGATCCTCAATTCATCGGGCTAATGGATGAAATAAAATCATTGTTGAAATACACTTTCAAAACGGAGAACGATGCGACATTTGTTCTTTCGGGTCCGGGTTCGCTTGGAATGGAAGCATGTCTTGTAAACTTGATTGAGCCCGGCGATAAAGTTGTTGTATGCGTCGGTGGTTATTTTGCCAACCGGATGACGCAGATCGTTGAGAAGATCGGCGGACAAGTTGTTGTTGTTAAAGAAACTTGGGGACGCGCAATTGAACCTCAAAAACTTGAAGACGCACTTAATGCAAACACCGATACAAAAATTGTTGCATTCGTTCATGCAGAAACATCTACAGGTGCGCTCTCTAACATCAAGCAGCTTTCCGAAATAGCACATAAGCATAACTGTCTTGTGGTTGCGGATGTGGTTACATCACTTGGCGCAACTGATGTTTTTGTTGATGAGTGGCAGCTTGATGCCGTCTATTCATGTTCGCAAAAAGGCTTGGCGTGTGTTGCAGGAATGTCACCTGTAAGTTTTAGCGATCTGGCAGTCAATCATATCAAGAACAGAAAAACTCCGGTGAGAAGCTGGTTCAACGATCTGAATTTGTTAATGGGTTATTGGAGCGGCGGAGCTAAAAGAATGTACCATCACACAGCTCCAAGCAATCAATTTTACGGACTGCATGAAGCGCTTCTGATTCTTAAAGAAGAAGGAATTGAAAACGCTTGGCGAAGGCATAAAGAGAACAGCGCAAAAATGATTTCGCGATTGAAAGAAGAACTTAACTTAGAGCCGATCGTTCCGAACGGAGAAAGAATCCCTCATCTCCTTGCAATCAAAGTTCCCGAAGGTGTTGATGAAGCTAAAGTGAGAATTGATCTGCTCACTAAACACAATTTGGAAATCGGAGCGGGACTTGGTGAACTGGCCGGAAAAATTTGGCGTGTCGGGCTGATGGGATACAACTCTAACGAAAAAATGATTGAGTATTTCATCAGCTCATTCAAAGATGTATTGAAAGAAGGTTAATTCCATTTCTAATAACCGTAATAATTTTTCTATTAATAAAGGGAACACTTTCATTGGAGACGATTAAGGTTTGCTCTTTTGAATCCCCTTTTGAGCATAGTATTCACGATTTTTGTACCACATTTAATATGTTGCAATTGTTTTTGATAAAAACCATATTCAGAGCGTTAATTACTAACATTAAACGATTCACTTTATGGAGACAAATTTATGATGAAATAGTTACTGCATAGCATCAGCAGTTCAACTTTACTTAACTATAACATCATAAAACGGGAGGTGTCAAAATGAAGTCTGCAAAAAATCATTCTAATTCACTAATCTATACACCACTATTCTTCTTGAGTTGCATTTTCCTAATTACAATAATTCTTTCCTCAGGATGTAAGGATAAAAACGAACAATTATTGGAGCCTGAAGAAACGAATGGTTTTAATGAAACTCTAGTGAGATATGCAACTTATATTCACTCAAGCATTCCTGTTTCATCTGCGAACCAGTACCAGTTAACTCAGAATAACAGAAGCCAGGTTTATTGGTATAACATTGCCCCATCCGATGTGAAAGTTACCGATATAATGGGGGAAGATTTTGTGGTTAAACAACAATACGCTCTGGTAAACACAATGGACGTTGTTTTCAATCCTGATAAAAATGGCATTTACAATACCGGGCAATTGTCTGCTGATCCAAAAGAAAATTGGGGAGGATTGTTCAGGAGCGTACCGCTTAATATCATCGATCGGAATAGTTCTAAGAACTTGATGATGAAAATTTGGATCAAGATTATTGAATCTTCTCCAGAAGCGGTTCTCAATATTGATTTAGGAGAAATATCGGAAGATATAATTCCGAATTTAAAACTTGATACAGAGGACAAGAATAATAACGATGTTTTAGATGAAGGAGAAGATGTGGGATTGGATATGCTTGCGAGTCAGTTGGAACCTGGTTACGATCAGAACCTTAATGCAGATCCGTATCATGATGATTTTTCTTTCTTTCTGGGGAATATGGGCAATAATGATTATTCCCATATTAATAGTCCTGAAGGTAACGGTCAAGCAATTGATTTAGGAAGAGTTCCTGATAGCGAAGATCTGAGTAGAAATTTTACACTGGATAAGAACAATAATTACAACAGTTATCAAATTCCGCTTGAGAAAAATAAATTAACATCTGTAAGAATAATTGAATATGGGCATAACGGCTGGCTGCGAGTAAAAATCCCTATTGATTTACCTGGTAGAACTATTGGTAATTTTAATATTACCCAATTAGAAACGATTCGTTTGTGGATTACCGGCGCCGCAAAAAAAGTGCACATCAGAATTGCAGAAATAAAATTTGAAGAATTTTAGTTTTATTTGGCGGAGATGTAAAAAACTCATCTCCGCTTTGTATTCATTACAAGCCCGCTATCATCAAATCAAACACAACCATATCCTTATGACATGAATACAACAAGTAGTTTTTCGCAAAAGCTGTATTCAAGATGTATTGAATTTGCTTTGGTTTTCAACATTTTTCAAGCAAATTTTTACTTTCCAAATCATTCACCCGTTTTTGAATTTTTTTGCCCGACCATGTGTTTTAAGTGTAATAGATAACTCAAACAAATCAATATGGGAAAATTTAGTATATGGCAAACGCAATATTCAATTTAGCTCTACCGGATAATGAAGAGGTAAAATCTTACGCTCCGGGCACGCCGGAAAGAGAATTATTAAAAGCAAAACTCGCCGAAATGCAAAACCAAAAAGTTGATATCCCTTTAATTATCGGTGGAAAAGAAATCAGAACCGGTAATACGGAGAATATAGTTCTTCCTCACAACCACAAAAAAGTTTTGGGAAAATATCATAAAGCCGGCGAGAAAGAAGTTCAAATGGCAATTGACGCGGCAATGGAAGCTTACAAAATTTGGTCTGTTATGGAATGGCAGGATAGAGCGGCAATTTTTTCCAGAGCAGCCGATATGATCACATTAACAGATTGGCGTTACACTATTAATGCCGCAACAATGCTTGGGCAAAGTAAAAATGCTCATCAAGCAGAGATTGATGCCGCATGCGAAACTGCGGATTTCTTCCGCTTCAATCTTTATTATGCTAACAAAATTTATCAGGAACAACCGCCTCATTCTCCGGCTGGAATGTGGAATAGAATAGAGTACCGTCCTCTTGAAGGATTTGTATTCGCTATAGCCCCATTCAATTTTACAACGTTCAATGCTAATCTGCCGGGTGCGCCTGCTATTATGGGAAACGTATCAATTCTAAAACCGGCAGGAACAAGCGTTTATTCTGCGTACTATATAATCAAATTGCTTGAGGCAGCAGGATTACCGCCTGGCGTTATAAATTTTCTTCCTGGCTCAGGTCCAACTCTCGGCAATGTTATTTTCAACGATAAAAATTTTGCGGGACTTCATTTTACCGGAAGCACTCCGGTTTTTCAACAGATGTGGAAAACCATTTCGAATAATCTTCCCAAGTATAAAACTTATCCAAAGATCGTTGGAGAAACCGGCGGAAAGGATTTTATTTTTGCTCATCATAGTACAGATGTAAGGCTGCTTGGTGTTTCAATGATTCAGGGTGCATTTGAATATCAAGGACAGAAATGTTCTGCGGCATCGCGCGCATATATTCCAAAATCAATTTGGCCTGAAGTGAAAGAATATATGGTAAGCGAATTAAAAAAATTGAAGACCGGCGATGTAGCTGATTTTTCCAACTACAATAATGCAGTCATAGATAAAAAAGCATTTGATTCAATTACCGGTTACATTAAATATGCACAGGAATCCAAAGATGCAGAAATAATTGTCGGCGGAAAATTTAATGATAAGGTTGGCTACTTCATTAATCCGACAGTCATTGTAACAACTAATCCAAAATTTAAAACGATGGAAGAGGAAATTTTCGGACCTGTTCTTACCGTATATGTTTACGAAGATGAAAAATTCGAAGAAACACTTCACATTTGCGATGAGACTTCTCCTTACGCATTAACGGGTGCGATATTTGCACAGGATAGACTTGCGATAATAGCTGCGGACAGAATCCTGAAACACGCTGCCGGTAATTTTTATATAAATGATAAACCGACAGGTGCTGTTGTTGGACAGCAGCCGTTCGGCGGAGCCCGCGGAAGCGGAACAAATGACAAGGCTGGAAGTTTCTTAAACTTAGTTAGATGGGTTTCTCCAAGAACGATCAAAGAAAATTTTGTTGCGAGAAAGGATTTCCGCTATCCTTTCATGTTGGAAAAATAATGTCTCGACTTCGCTCGACATGACAAGCAAAGTCGAGACACGGCGGGGACTTTCATTATCTTAATGTCCCAGTCCGTGAACCATTAAAATTGAATGCTCAAGTACTTTTGTAATCTCACCCATATAATCCTGAACAGCTTTTACACTTCCGGGGAGGCAGAAAATCAGTGTCTGATTTTTTACTGCAAAGATTGATCTGCTTAAGATTGCTGATGGGAGCGTATCAAAATATTTCAACCGGATGCGGTCCATAATTCCCGGTATAAGTTTATCGGCAAATTTTTCTACAACATCGGTAGTAATATCGCGCGGACCAATTCCCGTTCCGCCGGTCGTAAACAACAGATCAATATTTTCGTCAATACTTTTTTGCAATTCATTCTGTAATTTCTTTTCGTCATCCGGAATTAACGAATAATAAAACTCAGTGTGCCAGCGTTTGTCCTCGAAATATTCACTTAACAGCTCTTGAATTTTCGGTCCGCTTTTATCTGCATATTCACCGGCGCTCGCTCTATCGCTAAGGGTAATCACTTTTATTTTCAACGGTCTCGGCTGATATTCAATTATATCGCCTTTCCGAATTTCACCGCCTTTGATTACCCGTGTAAATATTCCGGATTTAGGCATCACACATTTTCCGACTTCAACGAAAATAGCGCATCCGTCTCCGTGACACATTTTCCCGATCTGGCTTAATTCAAGTTCGACCTTACCAATCCTGAAACGGTCGAGCAGACTCACTTTTTTAAAATCAATTCCCCGTGTGGTAATGTTCTCTGCAAATTCTCCGGGAAGGAATTGTCTATTCTCGGCATCCATAAGAGAGAAGTTGTCAATATCTTCTTGCGCCAGTAAACTTATTTGTCTGTGCCATCTTCCGGAGTGCGCATCGCCAATAATTCCCAATTCATTGACAATAACATTCTCGTGTGGAGTTTTAATAGTTCCCTTCTCTTCGGAAATGTTGAGAGAAACTACTTTTATATTTGTTACATTAAATTTGCCGTTCATTTTTCCCCTTCTTAATTCGATCAAATTTCATCATCACTTTTAATTTTTTCTATCAGTCTGATTCCTTCAATGGTCATATTCTTATCTACTGCTTTGCACATATCATAAATAGTCAGCAGAGCAACGGACACGGCAGTCAACGCTTCCATCTCAATTCCTGTTTGACCTGAACATTTTGCAAAGCTTTCAACACGGACTCCTTCATTGATTGTTTCAGTCTTAACATCAAGTTTGGTTATCATCAATGGATGGCAAAGCGGAATCAATTCCGAAGTTTTCTTACCGGCTTGAATACCCGCAATTTCGGCAACGGTTAGAACATCACCCTTCTTCATTTTGTTTTCTTTAATGAGCTTAATCGTTTCGAACTGCAAACGGATAAACCCTTCAGCTTGTGCAGAACGATATTGAATTTTCTTGCTGCCAACATCCACCATATTAGCGTGTCCTTCGGAATCAACGTGTGTCAACTTTCCCATTCATCCTCCAATATTATAAAACGTGTGAGAAGTACTGCTAAGACCACATTCCGGTTTCTGCGCGAGCGCAATTCGAACTGCTTCACGATAATCTGTCCTTCTTATATTCACCGAAATATCGCTGAATAAGCATGGTTTCAAATATCCGTCACTCGTTAAGCGGAGCCGATTGCAATTTGCACAGTCGCCTCCGTTTCCCCCGTGAACAATTCCGAACTCCCCTTTTTCAATATCCATTTCATAAATGAATCTTGGAATCAAACCATAATCATCGCAATATTTTTTTACCGCAAGCGCTTCCGGTTCGTCAACCGATTTTTTAATTACACAATTAATTTTTATCGGTGAGAGTCCTGCTTCATTTGCAGCTTCAATTCCTTTAAATACTTCCTGGATATCCCCGCCGCGGGTTATCTGCCTATATTTTACCGAATCAATAGTATCAAGACTGATATTCACTCTCATCAAACCAGAATCTTTCAGAGCTTTCGCATACTTTGTAAGCAGTACAGCATTTGTAGTCATAGAAAGATCTTCAATTCCATTTATACCTGACAACATTTTCACAAGATTAGCCACACCTTTTCTTGCAAGCGGTTCCCCGCCCGTTAACCGGACTTTAGTGATGCCCATCTCCACTGCAATTTTTGTAAACTCATTGATCTCTTCGAACGAAAGAATTTCACTGTGATCAATCAGTTTAATTCCCTCTTCCGGCATGCAGTAAACGCAACGTAAGTTACAGCGGTCCGTAATACTGATTCGCAGGTAGTTTATCTGTCTGTTAAATTTGTCTAACATCGACGATGTTGCCTTCCTTAATTTCATTGACTCCGATTGGTATGGACGTAATGCCATCCGCATAAGCAAGCGCGTTAATGTGGGCCGATCCGTGATAATCTACCGGTTCGGCTTTACCTTCAGAATTTATTCTGACGGGAATCCATGCGAGCCGTTTATTTTTTTTCCGCTTGATCTCTTTTGCCAGCTGCATCTTGAAAATTCTTGTGTTTTCTTTAAGTCCCATCATTCCGGCGAGAAATTCCTTAACGAATATTTCAAAACAGATAAATGATGAAACGGGATTGCCCGGCATTCCGAAAATAAATTTGTTTTCACATCTGCCGAACACTGTTGGTTTGCCCGGTTGAATTGCAACCTGATCAAACAAAATTTTAAAACCGTTTTTAATAAGAACAGATGGGACAAGATCAAAATCGCCCATCGAAACACCGCCAGTAATAATGATCAAATCATTTTCCTCTTTCGCTTTAACGATAGTTTTACCTATTGCATCCTCCGTGTCAAGTGCAATTCCATAGTAAGTCGGGTCGCATCCGAATTGAAGACATTGAGCTACAAGCTGGTAAGAGTTTGTGTTTCTTATCTGGGATTTCTTGGGAGTTAAATAAGGCTCAACAATTTCATCTCCGGTCGCAATTATTCCTATTTTAGGTTTCTTACTAACCAATGGATCAACATGACCGCACAGTGCAAGTGAAGCTATTTCTTTGGCGGTAATTCTGATACCGGCAGAAAGAAGTTTTTGCCCGGCAACAACATCTTCACCCATAAGACAAATGTTGTTGGATGTTTTTTCACCATTGAATTTAATCCTGTTCCGAGAAAGTTCTTCAACTTCCTCAATGATAATGACGCAATCGGCACCGCCGGGCATCATAGCACCTGTCATTATTTTAGAACACTGATTCTTTCCAATTTTCTTTTGCGGTTCGTATCCAGCCTGAATTATTTCAACTACTTCCAGTTCATTTGCAATATCATCTCTGCGGCATGCGTAGCCATCCATTGCAGATTTATTAAAAGGGGGCATATCGATATCGGAGACAACGTCTTCCTGTAATACACGATTGAGGCTTTCTTTCAGATCAATTTTTTCCGATCCAAGCACTATCCGGTTTTTTTCTATTATATCAATTGCTTGTTCAAATTTTATCATCATTTAATTATTCCTTAATTGTAAATCTTGCATGACGACGCTTTAAAATTTATCCAGACCTTTTTTCCGATTTCAAGTCCAAGAGATTTTCTTGCATAGTCAGAAATTTGGACAACCATTTCGCAGCCAATATCCACATATACATCTAGCCCAAGTTTCGCCGGCGCAATATCGGTAATCCTGCTGTGGAAATGATTACGGGCGCTTCCCCCTTCAGCTTTATCCGAAATACTTATTTCGTCCGGTTGAATCATCAAGAATGCATCGCCATCTCCGGTTTCGGTCAGGCAAAATATTTTTAATCCGTTTGAGGAAAACTCTTTTAAATCACTTTCAGTAATTGATTTTAATTCACCCCGGAAAAAGTTTTTAACTCCGGTAAACCGTGCTACAAATTCAGATTTAGGATGTCTGAAAATTTCGGTGGGGGAAGCGATTTGAACCAGTTTACCATTTTCCATTATTCCAATTTTGCTGGCCAGCGAAATCGCCTCTTCATAATCATGCGTTACATGAATGATAGTAATACCGGTTCGGTTCAGTTTTCTCAAAAGCGATCGTAATTCACTTTTAGATTTTGAATCGAGTGATGATAACGGTTCATCAAGCAAAAAGATATCATTTCCGGCAGCAAGACTTCTTGCCAGCGCTACACGTTGATATTCACCACCGGATAAAGTTTCAGGTTGCCTATTCAGTTTATCTGTAACCCCAACTTGCTCTGCTGCTTTTAGAACTTTCTCCTTTATTCCTTTTTCCTTTTTACTTTTCAGAGGATAAGCGATATTATCAAAGACGGTTAGGTGAGGGAACAAATCTGCTTCCTGATATACTATGCTGATATTTCTATTTTGAATTTTTTCTTCAGTAATATCTTTACCGCGAAGAATTATTCTACCGCTTCTGGTTTCTATTAATCCGGCAATCGATTCAAGAAGTAAACTTTTGCCAACTCCGGAGATTCCTAGTATAACAAAGTAATCGCCTTTTTCAACTTTGAAACTAATATTATTCAATTCAAAATTGCCAGCTTTCAGCGATATGTTTTCAACAGAGAGCATTTAGTTTTTCTTCTTGATAAATCTTAATGCTATAAAAATTATTAAACAGACAGATACAAATACCACCGCAGCAGGAACCGAGTATTTTAATCCGTATGAAGTAAATCTTTCAAAAATCAAAACCGGTGCAGTTTGCGGATTGTAAGCAACGATTATTACGGCACCAAATTCACTCATGCCGCGGGCCCACATTAAGATAAAACCGGATAATACCGAACGCCATGCAAGCGGAAGCGAGATCGTAAAAAAAACTCTGACCGGAGAAGCACCCAATGTTAATGCAATCTTCTCTAACCGTTCGGGTACTGCGGCAAAGCCGTCTCTCGTAGCATTTATTAAAAATGGAATGCTGACAAATGCCATAGCTAAAATAATTCCGGCGGGATTGCCAATAAATTTTATTCCGAATAATTCTCCGGTTCTTCCAAGAAAACTATCCCGTGTTAAAATTCCTAATACTGCAATACCCGCAGCCGAATGAGGGATAATAATAGGAATATCGATGATTCCGTTTACCAGACTTTTAAGAGGAAAATTTTTCCGCGCTAGAAGATAAGCCAGCGGAATAGCAAGAAAAGAAAATAATATTGTTCCAGCCATCGAAGTCCACAAACTAAGCCAGACACTGCTGCGAACTGCATCGTCATTAACGGCTTCTGTAACTGAACCGATTGATGTGTTGAGATACATTCCGGCCAACGGTGCAATTATGAAGAGCAGCAACACTCCGCCAAGAAATGTAAAGACCAGACTTAGTAAGGATCTATTTTTTAGTATTGAATTCATCTATTGTTTGTTACTTCTTTTTCAAAGCATATTTTTGAAACTCATTAGGGAGTTTTACGTAATTATCGCAGACAGAAGGAACGATGGTCGGCTGCCCCATTTCCTGCATGACTTTCAATCCTTTCTTTTTATCCATCAGGTAGTGAATGAATTTCTTGGCCAGTTCCGGATTTGGTGAATTTTTCGGAATTGTTACACCGTAAACCATTGAAGAGCCCGGCTGTAAGATTTTCTCTCCGGGTTTTTTCCCGTTGAGCTCGACAGAAACCTGTCTATAATACTCCTCAAGTTCGGCTCTCTTCAAATTGATTTTGTCCGGCAGTGCTAAAAATTTCAGTTCGTGCTGTTCAGCCACTGATCTGTAAAGAAAAATATAATCAAGTTCTCCAACTTCCAGCAGCGCGAGAAGATCAACTTCTTTTGGACGAATATACTCCTGATTCTTACCCATCAGATTTTCGGCTAAGCCTTTTTGATTGTAAAAAATCTCAGCTAGTTTCATCGTTAAAATTGTTCTGTAGCCGCACGGATCGGCGTTCGGATCAGCTCTGCCGATATTTATGTTTTTATCAAGCAGAACTTTATACCAATTTGCTTGGTTAATCTCTTTGGCTCTTCGTGATTTTTCAGTGTAAACGATTGTCATCTCATTCGTAGCAAATTTTAAATTCCAATCTGCAAATTCGGGAATCAGAAGCTGGTCTATTACCATATAATCCGCAGACGCAAAAACATCACACGGTTTGTTAAGCTCGCTTATTTTACGTGCGCACTCTCGGCTTCCGGCAATTTCTTTTAATACCTCAACTCCCTGATTTTCTTTCTTGAATCCCGCGATAATTTTTTCGAACGGGACAGTTAAACTTCCGGCATGAAATACTGTTAGCTGATTCGTACTTTGAGCATTCATGTACCCGGCCAACAGAACTATCAAAATGATCGATTTAAGAGCTGAAACAGCATTCATTCTTACTATCTTTTAATTTTAGTGCGCAAAGTCTAATAATTATTACCCTTTCATTCAACTATTGTAATCGTTTATTTACCGCCGCATTGGGTTTGAATTTCCCCTTTCTTATATTTCAAAAGACTTTTATAGCTTTTGATAAACATTTCACCATTTGGAGCCACTTTATGGAAGTGCAGGAAATTTTGGAAGAACGCAAACTTGTCAAAGAGTACCAATATGGAATATTCCCGATGGTGAAGGGATATTCGGATAAAACACTTCACATCAATCTTACAGACAATGAGATAAAAATAAAAGATGTTCCGTTGGAGATGAAGGAAAAATTTATCGGCGGCAAAGGATACGGATTAAGATATCTCTGGGATGCTACAACTCCCGAGACAAAATGGAACGATCCCGAAAATGAAATTATAATTGCAGGTGGTCCGGTCTGCGGAATTACACAGTATTCCGGAACCGGAAAATCTATCGTAGTAACAATCTCTCCCCAAACAGATTCTGTTATAGACAGCAATGTGGGCGGATGGTTTGGACCGTTTTTAAAACTCAATGGATTTGATGCGATTGAACTTCAGGGAAAAGCTGAACGTGACGTAATTATTATTCTCGACGGACGTGACGGAACAGGAAAGATTCGAATTGAAGAAGCTCCTGCAGATCCGATAAATAGCCATCATCTTGCAGATCTTCTTACGGAGATGTATTGTCCTACAGAACAGGATAAGATGAAAATCGCAGTTGTATCTGCAGGTGCTGCCGCTGACCATTCTTTGATAGGAATGCTGAACTTCAGTTTTTATGACAAGAGGAAAAAACGTTCAAGACTAAAACAAGCAGGCCGCGGCGGAATCGGAACAGTTTTCCGCGATAAAAAAATTAAAGCTCTAGTTGCCCTCGTTGCAAAAGTTGATAATGACATGAATCATGTTGTAGATATGAAATCGATTATCGAACGAGGTCAGCGTTTCAACAAAGAGATGAAAGAGTTGGATGATTCACAATGCGAGATGAGAACAAAAGGCACCGCTCACCTGGTTGAAGTAATGAATGATTATGATCTTCTTCCTGTAAACAATTTTAAATTCGGAAGCAACGATGCTGTCAACGGAAATATCGACGGCAACACCTGGAAAAAACAATTTGAGCAGGGTTCTTTTGACGGTTGCTGGCTTGGCTGCAATATGAGCTGTGCGAAAGGCGTAAACAATTATCTGCTTCGTACCGGACCATTTAAAGGTGAAAGCGTTATAGTTGACGGACCTGAATATGAAACCGCCGCAGGGATCGCAGCGAATTCCGGAATATTCAGTACCGATTACACCATTGAAGTAAATTTTTACTGCGATACATACGGCATCTGCACAATTACGTGGGGAACGACAGTGGCATTCCTAATGGAGTGTTATGAAAACGGGATTTTGAATACAGAGAGAACCAGCGGATTGAAACTTAACTTTGGAAACGCAGACAATGCCATGGAACTGCTTCACCAGCTCGGTCGCGGAGAAGGTTTTGGTAAAACTGCAGGACTCGGAATACGTAGATTGAAAAAAATATTTGCCGAAAACGGCTGGGGCGATCCACAGTTTCTGCAGGACATCGGAATGGAGAATAAAGGTCTTGAGTATTCTCAGTACATGTCAAAAGAATCTCTCGCCCAGCAGGGCGGTTATGCGATGACTAATAAAGGTCCGCAGCATGATGAAGCTTGGCTAATTTTTATGGATATGGTAAACAATCACATTCCGACATTTGAAGATAAAGCCGAAGCGCTGCATTATTTTCCTCTTTTCAGAACGTGGTTTGGTCTTTGCGGTTTTTGCAAACTTCCATGGAATGATGTTGAACCAAAAACCAATGCGGAAACTTCTGAACCGGCTAAAGTACCCGAACATGTTGATAACTATGTTACAATTTACAAAGCGGTCACCGGCCGCCCGTTTGATAACAAACGGCTGATCGAAGATTCGGAAAGAGTTTATAATTTCCAGAGATTATTTAATCTGAGAAGAGGTTATGGAGTTCGTAAATGGGATGCCCAGCCATACAGAGCTGCAGGTCCAGTTACAGAAGAAGAATACTTGTCCCGTCAGGAAAGATATGACGCTCAGTTGAAAGACACTATCGGAATTAATCCTGAAGGAATGATAACTAAAGAGAAGATGGCAGCACACAGAAAATATCGCGAGGACCGATACGAACAATTACTCGATGCGGTTTATCAAAGACGCGGATGGGATAAGAACGGTGTTCCGAAGATTGATCATTTGAAAAAACTGGGAATTGATTTGCCTGAATTGATTGAACTAAGAACAAAATATGATAAGGGCGAATGGAAGTTGAAATAACAGCCCCCTCTAACTCCCCCTTAGGGGGAGAACTGTAAAAACTTAAAAACTTTCAAAGAATCTTTGAGGGTTTTTTATTTTAAAAGCCCTTCCCTTTGGGAAGGGTTGGGATAGGCAGTTTCATCCGCCGCTAATCATATGAATAATTTCAACATTATCATTTTCCTGAAAAAAAGCAGAATCATAATTTTCACGCTTAACTAACTTACCGTTGATCTTTACAACTAACCGTGTGAAGGAAAATTTCTTCAGTTTCAGTAATTCATTTATAGTTAGAGTTGTATTCGGTGTATCCAGAATTTCTTGCCGGTGATTCAAAGTTATTTTCATTCTATTTATCCTTACCGAGCAATAATTCAAGCACTACATTTGCCATCATGTTTGCAACTATACCAACACGCGGTGCAATAGGCGGATCATCCTGGCTGGTTTCGGAAATATGATCTCCAACGATGTAAAGATTATCATGGCGTTCAACTTTAATCAATTCGTTTCCGCCCCAACCTGCAAGACCGACACCGCAAACTAAAGGCTTCGCCGGTAATTCCGAAAGGACAGTTTCAGCAATCATCTCTTTCATCTCTGCTTTATCAAAGGCTTCCACAATTACATCGCACTCAGCAAACAATTTTTTAATGATCGGTGGTGTTAACGTAATAATATATTCATTTACACTCACATCTGAATTTATTCTGTTAATATTATTCTTTAGTGCAGTCGCCTTGTATTCCCCAATCTGGTCGACAAAATAATATTGTCGGTTCAGATTGCTTTCTTCAATCAGATCGAAATCGGCAATAATCAATTTTCCGATTCCAACACGAGCGAGTGCAACGGCAATATTTGAACCTAATCCTCCGCAGCCTGCAATGCCAACAGATTTTTTTACAAGCCTTGATTTTATTTCAGTGAAGTTCATCAGTTTCATTATTTATTTACTAAAATATAAATAAAAAGAACGCCTGCTTCCATTATTATCTGTATTGCTTACCGTTTCTGGTAATCTGCGCTTATTCTGAATTAAGTTCTTCCAAAAGTAAAAATTATCCAGTGCAGTAGATACATTGATTGTGAATCTTGAATTCTCGGTTTATATAATTTGTTATTCCATCAAAAGATAAATTTTTTTTATTTTTACTTAATTACTGAGGAAAAGGTATGATCCGAAAATTCAGAATGTTGTTATTTACTTTTTTATTTGTCACATCAGCTGCCTATTCGCAAATCGAAACCGCACTTTATAGACAGCTCAAATCATTTAAAGAAATTTCACTTATAACACCAATTAAGCATGACACCACTTTCGCGGAATCATACGAACTTTTAATTATCCAGCCGGTCGATCATAACAAACCGAACGGACCAAAATTCAAGCAGAAAGTTTATCTCTCTCACAAAAACGGATCTGACCCGGTTGTGTTTGTAACCGAAGGATATGCTGCCGGTGGGAATAGACCTTATGAGTTGACGAGGATTCTCGGCGCGAATCAGATTGTTGTTGAGCACCGCTATTTTGGAAAATCGGTTCCGGAAAAACTGGATTGGAAACATCTTAATATCAAACAAGCCGCCGAAGATCATCACGTAATCACTCAATTATTTAAGAAAATCTATAACGGTAAATGGATAAGTACCGGAATCAGTAAAGGTGGACAAACAACTCTCTACTTTAAAAGGTTTTATCCCAATGACGTTGATGTTGCTGTTCCATACGTGGCGCCTGTCAATTTGGCGGCCGAAGATCCGCGTGTATATATGTTTTTAAACTCCGTTGGAACCGAAGAATGTAGAGAAAAGATTAAGCAGTTTCAACGCGCTTTCTTAACGAAAAGAGAAGAAATTAAAAAACTACTGATGCTGGACATCGAGAAAAAGAATATCCGTCTGGCCTGGGATTACGATTTTGTACTCGAGTACATGGTTCTGGAATATTCATTTGCATTCTGGCAATGGGGATCTACTAAATGTGAAGATATACCAAGTGCAGATGCATCCGCTGAAAAAATGTACGAACATATGGTTAAAGCAAATCCGCTTTATTTTTTCACCGAGCAGGCGATGAAGGATTTTGGTCCATTTTACGTTCAGGCATATAATGAAATTGGTTATTATGGATATGATATTGAACCCTTTAAAGACTTATTGAAAGAGATTATGGATGGATCTAACATTATACTCGTTCCCAATGAAGCGAAAGTAAATTTTGATTGCAGCGTAATGAACGATGTGAATACCTGGCTTCAGAATCATGGCAGCAATATTCTTTATATTTACGGAGGCAACGATACATGGAGTTCTACCTCGATCCAATTGCTTGGAAAAACGAATGCGGTTAAGATGGTAAAGAGGGGTGGAGCGCATGGAACACGCATTTCCAATTTTGATGGTGAGCAAAAAGAAAAAATATATTCAACATTAAAAAATTGGCTTGGCTTAAAAATAAAAAGATGATTCTATTCAATAAGGAAACCCAACATGGATCCATTTAAAGATATTACACTTAATGCGTTGCAGATAATTCAACTGATGGTTGCACCGGCGGTTATGATAAGCGCATGCGGATTACTATTGCTTGGAATGAATAACCGTTATTCATTAGTTGTGAACAGGATAAGACTGCTCAACGAAGAGAAACGCCATCTTATGAATAAGATAGGGGAACATAAAACGAGTACTGATGTGAACATTCGGCTTGAAAGTATTGCCAAGCAATTGGATGCATTAGTCTTCCGCGCCAAATTGGTCCGCAATGCAGTTCTTTCTTACACGAGCGCGGTTGCATTCTATGTTGTTACATCTTTACTGCTCGGGATATCTTCTTTCCTTGCATTTGGAAAACTGAATTTCATCATCCTCCTCTCATTTTTAATGGGAATGATTTCCGTTCTGCTCGGCGTTTATTTTGCGGGATTTGAGATAAAAAAAGGTTACGACATAATTTCTTACGAAGTTAAGGCTCATGACTAGAGAGAATTATCTTTCGAATGAAGAATTACTTTCACCTGAAAAAATGATTATGATGTACGCACGCGGTGCGTTTCCGATGGCGGACGAGACGGGTGAAATCAACTGGTACATGCCTGACGTACGTACAATAATTCCTCTCGATTCCTTTAACACTCCCCGCTCTCTCAAAAAATTTTTATCTAAAACTGATTTTGAATTTTATTTCGACAGGAATACATTCAATGTACTAAGTGAGTGTGCGAAAAGAGAAACAACCTGGATTTCCGAAGAACTGATTTCGGCATACAAAGGATTACACCAACTTGGTCACCTTCACTCGGTCGAAGTTTATCAGAATGAAGTGTTAGTTGGCGGATTATACGGTATAACCTATATGGGAGCGTTTTTCGGTGAATCCATGTTCTCTAAAGTGTCGCAGGCGTCGAAATGCGCACTCGTCAAATTAGTAGAGCGACTCCGTGAAAAGAATTTTATTCTGCTCGACGTGCAATATCAAACGGAGCATTTAAAAATGTTCGGTGCAAAAGAGATTACATTTGTTGAATTTTCGGATTTGTTATTAAAATCCCACACTAAAAATGTATCGTTTAACTGACGTTCCAACTTTCAAGCTTCCTCAATAAATTTGTATATTTCCGTTAGAGAAAAATCGATGATGGTTTTAATATTATTTTTCTTTTCATCCCCTGAGCTTGTGAATGAATTTTATCACTCACAAATAAATGGATATTCGTTATGAAAAAATTAATCATTCTAATTACATTTTTTGTCCTTACATCACTTAGCCTGGCTCAAACTGCTGGTGCCAGTTTTATGATCGCTTCTCCACAGGGTGATTTCAAAAATAATGTTGATCAACTTGGATTTGGTCTGCAGGTTGAAGGAACTCTCTGGGCGCCAACTCTTGAAAGGCCATTTTCAATTGGATTAAATGCCGGCTATTTGGTTTACGGACATGTAAGTGAGAAACGTGCATGGCCCGGTTTTCCCGGAATCTATTTAAATCTCTCAAGGACAAATAGTATTGCAAATCTTCACGTGCTATTTAAAATCGCTCCTTTCATGGGATCCATAAGACCATACGTTGAGGGAATTTTCGGCGGGAATTATTTATTCACAACCTCAGAAGTAAAGAGCGAAAACAGTGTTCAGCAAATTGCATCAACAACAAATTTTGATGATATCACATGGAGTTATGGCGGTGGTGCCGGGTTGCTTTTTAAATTGTCCGAAAACATGGGAGAAGTCTCTACACTTTTTCTGGATTTAAAAGTAAGATATATGTACGGGACTGAAGCAAAATATTTAATTGAAAAAAGTGTATTTGTAAACAATCTTGGCGATACTATCTTCAATCCGCAAAAA
>CAYTUV010000037.1:0-33922 GCA_964441505.1 uncultured Melioribacter sp.
TTTTTGGCTGAACTTACAGAATGATATAGATTTGAGAAATCAGCGCGATAAGTTACACTCAGATCTCAAGAAAATAACTCCGCTGAAAAGAATTGCTTAATTGAGATTAACCAATAAAAAATAATCTAGCGTTCAACGTAAAGCAGTGATGAGGGACGAGAAACAAGTAACGAGAGACAAGTGGCGAAGAGACTGAGGGAATGAGGGAGGGGGAGAGTGTGAGAAGGAGAAATTGACATTGAGTTATATAATTGCAACATAACTGAAATTTGAATTTAATCGATTATTAAATATATTTGACATAGGATAAAGAGAAAAGGATTTTTTTTAAGAGGAGAAAAAATGAGACAAGAAATTTTGGCACGCATTAATATAAATAAGGAAGTATGCCATGGAAAGCCTTGTATTAAAGGCACACGTATTATGGTCACTAATATCTTAAGCCTAATGGCTGGTGGTTATGATATTCCTAGAATACTTAATTATTATCCCGAACTTAGCGAAGAAGATGTAAAAGCGGCAATGGAATATGTATTAGAATCCATTGAAGGAGAGGAAGTACGTTTATTGCAAACCACGCTATAACCAAACAATGAAATTTCTTCTTGATCAAAACCTTTCACAGCAAACTACAGTTTTTCTTGATAAGCTTGGGTATGATGTAGTTGATGTAAGGCAGAGACGAGGGACGAGAAACAAGTGGCGAAGAGACTGAGAGAAAAGGGGACAGACAATCTGACCTTTATGTAAATAATCTTAAAAATTAAAAAATGATTTGGCGTTCAACGTAAAGCAGTGAAGAGTAAATTGTGAATGGCAAAGTAGTGACCCGTCAAAATGCTCCGGGCAAGCGAGAGACGAGGGGACAGAGGGATGAATGACGATTGATGAATGAAGGAATGATGGTTATGATTTTATTCTACAATCGACAATCGAAAATTTAGAACTGTGTTGTAAGATATTATCGAAAGGTATATTTTTAAAATATAGATTCTTTATTAAATTAATAGATAAACGAATTGACGAAAAATCAAAAGCTAATACAAAAGATTTTATCTAGTAAAGCGGATGCAAATATAAAATTTAATTACTTGTATAATTTATTAATATCATTAGGTTTTGTTGTTAGAATTAAAGGAAGTCATCATATTTTTAGGAAAGAAGGAATCGAAGAAAAAATTAATTTGCAAAAAGATAACAGTAATGCAAAGCCATATCAGGTTAAACAGGTTAGAAATTTGTTATTAAATTACAATTTTTTGATAAAGGAGGTATAATGTATAGATATGAAATAATAATATATTGGAGTTTAGAAGATAAAGCCTTTGTTGCAGAGGTACCTGAATTACATGGTTGTATGGCGCATGGTAATACATACGGTGAAACTCTGAAAAATGCTGAAGATGCTATAGAATTATGGATTGAAACGGCAAAGGAATTTAATGATAATATTCCTGAACCCAAGGGGAGAAAATTACAGTTTGCTTAGACTTTAAACTGAAAAATTGAAAATCAAAAATCGGAAATTAAAAATTCAAATGGATTGCAATGCATGTTTTAGCTGCCGGAGCTATAAAACATGAAGAAGCATTTGAATATGTGTGTAAGCAAAAAGGTATTTCATAAATTTTATTCGGTTCATCTTCATATAATAATATAAAAAACACTAAAGAATTAGTTGAAAGATATTCAAAGTAATTTACAATGATCTGGCGTTCAACGTAAAGCAGTGAATAGTGAAGAGTAAATAGTAAATAGTAAATGGTGAAAAAGTGACCCGTCAAATGCGCCGGGCAAGTGAGAGACGAGAAACGAGTGGCGAAGAGACTGAGAGAAAAGGGGACAGACAATCTGACCTTTATGTAAATAATCTTAAAAATTAAAAAATGATTTGGCGTTCAACGTAAAGCAGTGAAGAGTAAATTGTGAATGGCAAAGTAGTGACCCGTCAAAATGCTCCGGGCAAGCGAGAGACGAGGGGACAGAGGGATGAATGACGATTGATGAATGAAGTAATGATGGGCATAGTGCAGAGAGTGTAATTGGGGAAAAAGAGTCTTTGAGAAAATAGGTATTGGAGGGTGTGAGAGGTACAGACCATGGAGCAATTCAGTTAAACAAATAAACACTTCAACAATTAAACAGTCAAAATGATCTGGCGTTCATCATATCATAGAAGAATAGCGCAGCTTGCTGATTTCGGCACTGCATTTATCAGCTTTGTGCTTGCATATTTTATTTCAACATTGCTGCACAGGTTAGAGCCGTCGTTCTTTCCGCCGAATGTCGAAATAAGAACTTCATATATTTTAATTATAATAGTTCTCAGCATTGTTTACGAAATTTTATTTGATCAGCAAAAAGCGTACAGCTACCAAAGGTTTACTTCGCTGTTAAGAGAATACTCAATAGTAATTAAAGTATGCTTCACCGGCTCACTGATTAGCATAGCTGTTCTATTTCTATTTGGTTTGAAAGAGATACCTCGCACTATTTTTATTGTTTTCTTTGTTGTAAGCTTGTTGCTATTTATTGCTGAAAAGAGTTTTCTTTATTATGCTGCTTCTTTAATAAGACGAAAAGGAAGAAATAGAAAAAGAGTGATTTTAATAGGAACCGGAACAAGAGCAAGGAATTTTATTTCCGTTGTTAAAAATAATTTTCATTGGGGACTGGATATTGTGGGATTGTTGACAGGAGATATAGAGACTGTAGGACGGGAGATAGATGGAATTAAGGTAATTGATCATTACACTAATATACAGCAGATATTAAAAACTGTTAACCCGGAAGAAATAGTAATTACAATTTCAACTAGAAGATTCGATCAGATTAGAGACGTGTTGGAAATTTGTGAAAGGGAAGGTGTTGCAGTAAGATTAAACTCCGATTTCTTTGGACATATTACAAAGAATGTTACTATTGATAATGTTTTTGGAATAAATATTATTAGCTTTAATATGGTACGACAATCCGAATTAGAAATTTTCCTCAAGCGCTTGTTAGATATTATAGGTTCATTTATTGCGTTGATATTTTTTTCTCCTTTCATGTTAATTGCAGCAACTGGTATCTGGATTTCGGATGGGAGACCGATTTTATATAATTGGAATGTAATAGGCATTAATAAGAAGCAATTTAGGAGCTGGAAGTTTAGAACAATGGTTAAAGATGCTGATAAATTTAAAAAAGATCTAATAGATAAAAATGAAATGGAAGGACCTGTATTCAAAATTAAAAACGATCCAAGAATAATTCTATTCGGCAGATGGATAAGAAAATGGAGTATTGATGAAACGCCGCAGCTATTTAGTGTTCTAAAAGGTGATATGAGTCTGGTAGGACCGCGCCCAGTATTTCCAGATGAGCTTGATAAATATGAAAGTTGGCATAGACGGAAATTAAGTATTAAACCTGGTATTACTTGCTTGTGGCAAGTTAACGGACGAAATCATGTAATTAAATTTGAAGACCGGGTGAAGATGGATTTGGATTATATCGATAATTGGTCGCTGCTGCTTGATATTAAAATTTTATTAAAAACAATTCCCGCGGTTCTTTCGAGGCACGGAGCCAGCTAGTCTTCAAAATTCATTTTGAGCCCGAAAAATAATTTTCTATAAATTCAATCAGGACGAGAGACCAATGATTATTGTCAGAGCTCCATTCCGCCTCCCGTTAGGCGGCGGAGGTACAGACTTACCTTCCTATTACCATAAATACGAAGGATTTCTTATTACAGCTTCAATTAATAAATATATGTATATAAGTATAAATGAACCTGCAATAATTGATAAGATAAAGATCAATTATTCTAAGGTAGAGATGGTGGGTGTAGATGAGATAGATAAGATAAAACATGAAATTGTAAGAGAAACATTAAAATATCTGAAAATAAAACGCCCACTTGAGATATCTTCAATGGCCGATCTTTCCGCAGGTACCGGAATGGGATCCTCAAGTTCATATACGGTAGGACTGATACGGGGATTAAACCTGATGCTTCGAAGATATATTCCCCTGGAGCAACTGGCTGAGGAGGCATGTAAAATTGAGATAGAACTGATAGGCAAACCAATAGGAAAGCAGGATCAGTATGCAGCGGCATTCGGGGGAATACTGCAGCTTGAGATTGACCGCCTCGGAAATGTTATCACAACTCCGTTAAACCTGGATAATGAAATCGTAAACGATCTGGAAAACCGTCTGATGATGTTCTATACAGATATAGAGAGAGACGCTAATACAATTCTGGGAGATCAGGGAAGGAGAATAGAAGGGACAGATGAAAATAGTCAGGATATCCCTCAAAATCTTTCATCCGTAGATCTGGGGGAAAAAATTAACCTGACCGTTGAATCAATGCATAAAATCAAAAAACTTGGTTTTGAAATTAAAGAAACGTTAATCAGGGGTGACGTAAGTGCTTTTGGCGAATTACTTCATGAACATTGGCTAACAAAGAAGATGGTATCCGATAAAATGAGTTCTTCTCAAATTGATAACTGGTATGACATTGCGAGAAAGAATGGTGCGATCGGGGGTAAAATAATGGGGGCAGGTGGGGGGGGGTTTATGCTGTTTTGTGTTGAAAATGGGAAAAGAAAACAATTGAGACAGAGTATGACGGATGCCGGACTTAGATATATGGATTTCAAATTTGAATGGGAAGGATGCAAAGCACTAGCCAACATCTAGACTGCGGGGGAGATTTTGATACTTTGAGAATTGGGGACTATGAGACTAGGTGAATATGAATCTTTGTGAACAAGTGATAGATGAAAATTAGAAACCATCAGGAATTAGAAGTATATCAAATTGCTTTTAGCACAGCGATGGAAATATTTGTTATTTCAAAATCATTTCCAATTGAAGAAAAATATTCATTAACGGATCAAATAAGAAGATCATCAAGGTCGGTTTGTGCAAATATTGCTGAAGCTTTTAGAAGAAGACGTTACCCAAAATCTTTTATTTCTAAATTAAATGAAGCTGAAGCAGAATCTGCAGAGACTCAAACATGGCTTCAATTTTCCGCTGAATGTGGTTATATTAATTGTGAAAGTGAGATAAGATTAAAAACTTCGTATGATAATATTATTGGAAAATTAGTCGTAATGTCGAATAAGCCGGAAAATTGGTCACTATGAATTCATTATCAAAGTCTCCCCGTCTCAGAGTCTTAATCACCGGTGTTGCCGGGTTTATCGGTTCCAACTTGGCGGATCGTTTAATAAAAGAAGGCAGATATGAATTAATCGGAATTGATAATCTCTCTTATGGAGTAAAGGAACAAATACCGGAAGGTGTTGAATTTCATGAACTGGATATCCGGGCAAAAGAAATATATCCTCTTTTCCAAAATGTTGATTTTGTTTTCCATTTTGCTGCCAAGAACTGCATCAGTGACTGCCAGTTAGACCCGGTTGAAACTACAGATATTAATATTACCGGTACGGTTAACGTCTTTGAGGCAGCTAAGCGTGCAAATGTTCAAAAAGTAATTTACGCAGAATCCTCGGCTTTATATGAAGGGAGTGAATTGTTGCCTACACCTGAAAGCGAGGTTAAACCTCTGAGTTTTTATTCGATAAGTAAATTTTCAACTATCTATTTTGCTGAAGCCTATGCAAAATATTTTGATTTGAAATCCACGGCGCTAAGATATTTTTGCGTTTATGGTCCGCGGCAGGATTACAGAAGGACTATACCGCCTCTCTTCAGTGCATTTATAATAAAAATGTTGAAAGGTGAACACCCAACAATATACGGTAACGGAGAAAAAAGAAGGGATTTTATTTATGTGGATGACATTAACGATTTTCATGTTATCTGTATGAATGATGACAGAACTACCGGTAGAGTATTTAATCTTGGCAGTGGACAAAATTATTCCGTCAATGAAATATACTCGATTCTTGCCAAGGAACTTCAATTTTATCAAATGCCTGCCTATAACTCTGATTTGCCTGGAGAAGCGCTGGCAAATTTAGCCGATATATCTGAAGCAAAAAAAATAGGATGGAAACCGAAAACCGATCTTAAGGATGGACTAAAAGCATCTATAGATTTTATTAAGAAGGAATTAGAAAAAGGAATTCTTTAATAAGCTGATTAATAAAATTCACAAACTTTCTTGAGAAAATGAACGCAATAATACTTGCTGCCGGAAAAGGCGAAAGACTTCAGGAAATAACGAAAACAATCCCCAAGCCGATGATTGAATTTGAAGGTAAGCCTGTTCTGTACCATAATATAGAACTTTGCAAAAAATATAAGATCCATAATATTTTTATTAACCTGCACCATCAAAGTGATAAAATTATCAATTATTTTGGAGATGGCGTGAAATATGGTGTAGCAATTAAATATTCAATTGAGAATGAATTGTATGGAACTTCGGGAGCGGTTAAGAAAATAGCGGATGAATATTGGAATGACCGGGAGTCTGGAGATTCTTTCCTGGTGATTTATGGTGACAATTATTCTCAATTTAGCATAGATAAACTATTCCAGAAACTTGAATCTTCAGATGCAATGGGAGTGATAGCTTTCCATTATAGAAAAGATACCGGACATAGCGGTGTGGCGGAATTTGATAAAAACGGACGCATACTGAAATTTATTGAGAAACCTAAGCCGGGTGAATCGAAAAGTCATTGGGTCAATGCAGGTATTTATTTATTCAAAACAGATATAATTAATTACATTTCGCAGGGGTTCTCGGATTTTGCTAAAGATATTTTCCCTGAATTATTGAAGAAAAATATTCCTCTTTACGGAGTGTGTGAAAATGCGGAAGTAAGATCTTTTGATACGATGGAAATGTACAATAAAAATATAAGGTAATTAATGAATAAGAAAATAGGTGTTATAGGGTTATGGCATCTTGGATGTGTAATTTCTGTCTCATGGACTAAGATGGGTAATCAGGTCTTTGGCTTTGATTATGATATTGAAAGAGTAAAGAAACTCCAAAATGGAATTCCGCCGCTATTCGAACCGAATCTTGAAGAAACAATTAAAGAAGGACTAGAGAAAAAATCAATTTCACTCTCTAATGATATTAATTCCTTAAATGATTGTGATTATATTTTTTTATCATATGATACACCGGTTATGGATGATGATAATTGTGATACTTCTATTCTTAAAAAATCTGTTACAGATGTTAGGGAGATAATGAAAGATGGTTCTGTACTAATTGTCAGTTCCCAATCACCTGTTGGTTTTTGTGCAGTTCTGAGAGATATCCTTCATGAAAAAAATAAGAATATTGACATCGCGTATTCTCCTGAAAACCTTAGACTCGGAGAGGCTATTGACTGTTATCTTAATCCCGGACGAATAATTCTTGGTACGGCTAGTCTATTAACCGAAAAGATGTGTGTAACTCTGTTTAATGGAATTACCGATCAAGTGCTTTCTATGAGTCTGGAAAGCGCTGAAACAGTTAAACATGGTATTAATTCATTTCTATCATTAAGCATTGTTTTTGCAAATCATTTAGCCGATATATGTGAAGAAACGAATGCAAGAATTGACGATGTTGTACGGGGCCTAAAATCAGATATTAGAATTGGACAAAGAGCCTATCTGGCACCGGGGATTGGTTTTTCAGGCGGAACGCTCGGCAGAGATCTTAAAGTTCTGGAACAGATAAATAATGAAACAAATGGCTTTGCTAAGCTTTTCGGTTCCATACATAAGTATAATTCTGAAAGAAAATTGGCCATTGTTCAAAAAATTAAAAAAATCAGTGGTGATCTGAATGGAAAAAGAATAGGTGTTCTTGGTCTTACATATAAACCCGGCACAAGTACACTTAGGAGAAGTTTGCCACTCGAGATTGTTGACTTGCTGGTTAAAGAAAAAGCCAATGTAATTGTGTTTGATCCAAAAGCTGATTATTCAGAACTGGAAGCTAAACCTGCTTTTGAAATATCAAATGGTATTGAAAAGGCCTCTGAGAAAGCAGATCTTCTTTTAATCCTGACCGATTGGCCTGAATTTAAATCATATGATTGGGAAAGAAATTATATTAATACAAACTGTAAAAAAATATTTGACGCTAAAAATTGCCTTGAAGAAAGTGAAATGAAAAGAATAGGGTATCAATATTATTCTATAGGGAGAGGTAATTGAGTCTCTTATCCAGTAAATCGATAATAATTACCGGTGGAAGTCTTGGAATCGGACTTGCGATTGCGAAAAAATGTGCAACAGAAGGAGCGAGAGTTATAATTGCTGCAAGAAATCGAAACGATCTTGATAAAGCATTGGTTGAGATAAAAGAAATTTCACAAATAGAACATATGATTTACGCTCTGGATGTCAGCAAGTATGAAATGATTAAAAAATTTTCTAACTGGTGCACTTCAAATAAAATAGAGATTAATGGATTAGTTAACTGCGCTGGCGTATATGGTCCTATCGGTAAAACAACTGAAGTAAATATGGAAAAATTTACAGAGGCAGTACAGATCAATTTTTTGGGTACCGTCTATATGTGTAATGTGTTTGCTCCATTACTAAAATCAGAAGGACGAAAGAAAATCGTTAATTATTCTGGAGGAGGTGCTGCAACACCTTTTGCGAATTATTCGGCTTATGCTACAAGTAAAATAGCAATTGTTCGATTCACGGAAAATTTGGCTATTGAACTCTCAGAAGATAAAATTGATGTAAATTGTGTAGCGCCAGGATTTGTGAATACAAGATTACATGCTGAAACTATTGCAAAAGGTCCGGATGATGCCGGATCTTCTTTCTATGAATCAACAAAAAAACAGATAGAGACGGGGGGTGTACCTCCGGAAAAGGCTGCAAATCTTACTGCATTTCTTTTATCTGAGAAATCAGATGGGATTTCAGGAAAATTTATTTCTGCACCCTGGGATCCATGGCAAACTGATGATTTCCAAGAACTTCTCAAAAAGGACAATGACTTTGCTACATTGAGAAGAATTGATAACAAAACTTATTTTAAAAAAATATGAAAGTTGCGATTATTGGGTGCGGATTGATTGGCAGGAAAAGAGCCCTGGCTCTTTCAAGTGATGATAAATTAGTAGCGTGTTGTGATAGTAATGAAGAGATTGGGGTAAATTTTGCGAAGCAATTTTCTGCGATTCCGTTCGAGGATTATAAAGAACTGTTGACAAAGGTAGAATGCGATACAGTTATTGTTGCAGTTGTTAATAAATTTGCGGGTGAAATTGTTGTTTCTGCCCTCGAAAAGGGTAAGCATGTTCTGGCTGAAAAACCGCTCGGCAGAAATTCTTTTGAAGCATCAATTATGAATGAAGCTGTACTGAACTCTCCATCCGGAGTGCTTCTAAGGACAGGATTTAACCATCGTTTTCATCCTTCCATCCGTAAAGCAAAAGAGATGGTGATGTTGGGGAAAATAGGCAGTATCTTTAATATAAGGGCAAGGTACGGACACGGGGGAAGGGCAGGTATGGAGAAAGAATGGAGGGCTTCCAGGGAATTATGCGGAGGCGGTGAATTGCTTGACCAGGGAGTGCATATAATTGATTTAATACGCTGGTTCGGAGGTGATATCAAAGAAATTTTTGGTAAAGTTGAAACAAAATTCTGGGATATGGATGTTGAAGATAATGCCTGCGCAATTTTAAAAACTCAAAATAATGTTACAGCAACATTCAGTGTAAGCTGGACTAACTGGAAAAATATCTTCTCTTTTGAAATATTCGGGATGGACGGTTATCTAAAGATAGAAGGGCTGGGAGGGAGTTATGGAAATGAAACACTGGAATTTGGCAAAAGAAAAAAGGAAGGGGGGCGCCCTGATATTGAATTATTTGAATTTGGGGAGGAGGATGTAAGCTGGAAAGACGAATGGATGGACTTTAAGTGTGCAATTGTAAATGAAAGAACAGTCGGGGCTGATGGAAATGACGGATTAAAAGCCAATGAAGTTGTTGAGGCGATTTATCAATCTTCTGAAAAAAATAGTGTAATTCAGTTGAAATAGTATTTATGAGAAAAAAAAGAATTGGAATATTAACCGGCGGGGGAGATGTCCAGCCGCTGAACTCGGTAATTAAATCGGCGTTAGAATTTTCTCAAAAGAATAAAATAGAATTGATCGGATTTGTACGCGGCTGGCAGGGTATTCTTGACAATGATTTCATCCACCTGAATAAAAAAAAAATTGATCACTCAATCGGCGGTTCAATACTAAAATCTTCAAGAGTTAATCTTGCAAAGATTGATAATGGGGCAGAAAAAGTAAAATCAGTGCTCGGCAGGAATTGTATTGACGGGTTAATAGTTATCGGCGGAGAGGATACACTTTCAAATGCTTTTTATCTTAAGGATATTCCTCAGGTATTGATTTCCAAAACTATAGATAATGATGTAGGCGTTCTACAGAATAATAGTATTGTCAATTATTTTACATTGGGTTATCCCACTGCTGCTGAAAAAATTTCCTCTTTTGTTAGCCTTAATGAAGGATTAAGAACGACAGCGTACTCTCATGAACGGATAATTATTGTTGAATCGATGGGGATGCATGCGGGTTGGCTGGCATTGTCATCAGCTATGGGGCATCCCGATTTTATTATAATTCCCGAGTTCCCCTTGAACTATGATAAGTTTTTAGAAAGGGTTGCCGAAAAGTATAAAAAGAAAAAAAATTTAATTATTGTCGTGGCGGAAGGGGCAAGATGGTCGGATGGATTATATATATCGGCAGATAAAAATGAGACGGACAGTTTCGGCCATCCAAGGTTTAAGGGAGTTGCGAATCTATTGGCGGAAAGAATGAAGAGAGATCTTAAAAAACATTTCGATACCCGAAATGTAAATTCTGTTAATCCGTCCTACCTGTACCGTTCAGGTCAGCCAAATGCCCTGGATTCATCTGCTTCATCAGTGCTCGGAAAAACTGCAGTAGATATTTTACGAAGCAGAGTAATAAATTCACCGATCTTTCTGACAACTTCTTTCAGACAGAATAAACTTACTATCTCGGAATACCCGTTAAATGAAGTTGAAGATATTGATCAGTTGCACAGATTTGTATCGGAAAGATTTTACGACAGGGAAAAATTAAATATTACATCTCTCGGTAAGAAGTATTTATCAAAAATAATCCGCGAATTTCCATTATTGGATTATAAATTATAAGCACAATCTGTAAGGATGAATAAATGACTTTTAGTGAAGATTTTCTAAATGAATGTATAGAATTAATAAACAAGATAGATTTTGAAGAAATTGAAAAATCGGCAGAGCTCCTGAAAAATGTCAGAGATTCCGGGGGTCGGTTATTTATAGTTGGTTCCGGCGGGGGAGCCGGGCACGCATCACATGCAGTCTGCGATTTTAGAAAGTTATGTAACTTTGAAGCTTATGCACCTTATGACAATGTTTCGGAGTTAACAGCAAGGGTCAATGATGAAGGCTGGGATGTTACAATACTCAACTGGTTAAAAGTCAGCAGATTTAACCAAAAGGATGCTATTCTGGTTTTTTCGGTTGGCGGCGGAAATGAAGAAAAAAATATAAGCACAAATTTAGTCAATGTAGTCCGCTATGCTAAGGAGATCGGTGCCAAGATTACTGGTATAGTCGGAAAGGATGGAGGCTACACCAAGCTTATTGGCGATTCGATTATAGTTATTCCCGTAGTGAGCAGCAACCATATTACACCATTGACCGAGGGATTCCAGGCGGTCATCTGGCACCTCCTGGTATCGCATCCAAAACTTCAAATAAATCCTGCGAAATGGGAATCAACCAAGTAGTTTAATTGTATTTCAAAGGTAGATGATGAATCTAAAGATTAAATTATTCGCCGACGGGGCAGAAAAATCGGTTATGATGGAGATGTACCGGAACCCATTGATCTCAGGATTTACAACTAATCCGACATTAATGAGAAAAGCCGGTTTAACCGATTATAAATTATTTGCTCTTGATATACTCGGTGAGATAAAAGATAAACCGGTATCCCTTGAGGTTTTCTCGGATGAGTTCATTGAAATGGAAAGACAGGCTAATGAGATTGCCTCGTGGGGTGAAAATGTATATGTAAAAATTCCAATCACGAATACCAGGGCGGAATCAAGTATCCCTCTAATCAAAAGGCTCTCAGATTCAAATATAAAAATAAATGTTACTGCGATGATGACAGTTAAGCAGGTTGAAGATACCTTGCCTGCTCTGTTAAATAGTCCCGGGAGTTATGTGTCTGTATTTGCGGGGAGGATAGCAGATGCAGGTCTTGACCCTGTGCCGATTATGCAGGAGGTTTTGAGATTACTTAAGGAGACAAATAAAACTGAATTGATCTGGGCAAGTCCCCGCGAATTATTCAATGTTATTCAGGCTGATTCTATAGGCTGTCATATTATCACCGCCACGAATGATATTTTGAAAAAACTTCCGCTTCTTGGCAAAGATCTCACGCAATTCTCATTAGAAACAGTTCAAATGTTCTATAATGATGCTAAAGCTTCCGGCTTTAATTTATAAATATATTTAAGAGATTAAATTTCGTTGAAAAAAATATTTTTCATTTACATATTTATTATCTGCTCGGAATTCATATACCCGCAGTCGTTAACCGGCGTGAGCGGTTTATTTACGATACCGGATGCGAATTTAATCGGGGATGGGAAAGTATCAATCGGCATGAACTGGCAGTCTCATGAATATATAAAATCCTATCAAGGGTATGACAGGCTTGTTGGTTATGTAAATCTCGGTTTCCTCCCATTCATAGAGGCAGGTTTAAGAATATCATACCCATACGATTTAAGTAATCATGCAATAGGCGACAGAATGCCATTTATAAGAATACGATTGATTGAGCAAAAGGGATTCCTCCCCAATATCGTCGTTGGAGCCCATGATTTTCTGGCTGTTTTTGGAGGTACAGAAGCTATAAATTTTAATTCATTCTATTTAGTGGCTACCCGGAAAGGATTAGTTAATACTTCCAGTTTTTCTGTAGATGTAACACTAGGGTATGGAGTTGACTGGATAAAAGCAGAATACTATCAATTCCTGGGTGTTTTCGGGGGAATTAGATCAACGATATTTAAAAATTATTCAGTTATGATTGAGTATGATTCAGAGAGAATAAACGTTGGTTCAGAATTCACGTTTTTTGGAAATCTAAAAATTGTTTTCGGCTTCATGGATATGAAACGGTTACAGGGCGGATTTTCATATTCAATTCAGTTATAAGTAATCTTAGTGGAGTAATATTCAGCACAAAAGATTTTTTAAAGAAATACTTCAATACTGTTAATGAAATAGGTAAAAATTAAAATATGAAAAAAGCACTAATCACGGGTAATGGGCTACGTGGGAGAACAGGAAATGGTGACAGATTGAATTGTGAACGGAAATGAGTGACAGACTGAATTGTGAACAGGATGTAGTGACAGAGTAACAAATTGAATTTAGAGCAGAAACTGGTGACAAAGTGACGTAGGAAAGTAGAAAGGAAAAAGTAATATTAAGAAAAGATCTAATACTTCTTTTGCCTTTTGTCTTTTACTTTCTGCCTTTTACTTATTTCACTTAAAGCGATGTATTGAAAATTATAAAGAATATTGTATATTAACTGCGAAAATAATCGCAACGAAAATATTCGCAAGAGATGAAGAAAAATCCATTCAAATTCGGCAGCATAGTAGAGGAGCCCTATTTTACCAACCGGACTGAGGAGGTCAAAAAGGTTAAGTCGATTTTAAGGAGCGACAATAATCTTATAATTATAAGTCCCCGCCGTTTCGGCAAAACCAGTTTAATAATGAAAGTATTGAAGGAGATGGAGAGGCCTTTTATATTTTTAGATTTGCAGTTAATAACGAACAGGGAAGATTTTGCGGCTCAGATCTTAAAAAGGGTTTACCGGGTTTATCATTTCGAAAAGATCAAGCGGTTAGTAACGAATTTCAGAATTATACCGAACATAGCGTTCAATCCTCTTAACAACGAAGTTGAAATATCATTCAGGGGAGAAGCGGCAGGCAGACTGCCGGTTGAGGATGTTTTTAATCTGCTTGAAAAGGTTAGTGATAAAAAGGAGAAATTAATAGTTGTTCTTGATGAATTTCAGGAGATAAAAAATATCGGGAAAGAGCTTGATAGTCAGCTCCGTTCAATTATTCAGCATCACAAGAATATCAGTTATGTATTTCTGGGGAGTCAGGAATCATTAATGAAAGATATTTTCGAGAAGAAAAAATCTCCCTTTTATCATTTCGGCTACATGCTGCAGCTGGATAAAATTCCAGAGAAAGAATTCATGAAATATTTAATAGACGGACTGAGGAGAGTGGAAGAAAATCCGCTGGAGACTGCGAAAGGAATAGTAGAAATAACCAAGCTGCACCCCTATTACACTCAGCAGCTTGCGTTTACTGTCTGGGAGATATTGAAAGTCGGGGATAAAATTAATGATCCGGTTGGGGAAGCTGTAAATGAAATTATACATCATCATGATATGGATTATGAGCGTTTATGGAATAGGATAAACAGGACGGATAAAAAAATATTAATCGGACTGGCCTTATCGGAAGCGGCTCCACTTTCGGCAGAGTTTTCGAAAAAGTATTTTTCAAGCGCGATGAGTACTGTATTCAGCGGATTAAAGAGGCTGGCCGGTGAAGGGATGGTAATAAAAACAGAGCGGGGATATGAAATTGATGATCCTTTCTTCAAGAGGTGGATTGAGAAGAGGAGGGGGGTCTGAGTATCAAGGAAAAAGGATAAAGAAAAAAGTAAAAAGGAAAAAGTGACAGACTGAATTGTGAACAGTATGTAGTGACAAAGTAACGGATTGAATTGTGAACAGTATGTAGTGACAAAGTGATGAGTAAGAGTGACAAAGTTGGATCTTCTATGCCGAAAGATTACGAATTTTCAAAAATCTTTAACATAGCTGCTATGCACAATGCGCTATGCTCTTAGCCAGAATGCTGGTAAATATTGTTTCCAAATCAAGTATAAAGTAAAAAGTATCAATAAGTTGAATCGTTGATTTGTTGAAGAGTTGAATTGTTTATAGTTTCATTATTCGAATAATGGAGTTTTGATGAAGAAGGCATTAGTAACTGGGATTACAGGTCAGGACGGAAGCTACTTAACGGAAATTCTTCTTGAGAAAGGTTATGAAGTTCACGGCATTATAAGAAGAAGCAGCTCGTTCAATACGGGAAGGATCGATCATTTATATAACAATCCAGAGATACTGGATAAGAAGATGTTCCTGCATCACGGTGACCTGGTTGATACGAGCAACTTAAACAGGCTGCTGGATACAATTGGACCGGATGAGATCTACAATCTTGCAGCGCAGAGCCATGTAAAAGTTTCATTTGATATTCCGGATTACACCGCGCAGGTGGATGCACTTGGCACACTCAGATTTCTGGATGCGATAAGGGAAGTGGGATTAGGGAAGCAGACAAAGTTTTACCAGGCATCAACTTCCGAGCTATTCGGAAAGGCCCAGGAGATTCCGCAAAGGGAAACCACCCCGTTTTATCCACGCTCACCGTATGGAGTAGCTAAATTATACGGCTTCTGGATCGTTAAGAACTACAGGGAGGCGTACAATCTCTTCGCAAGTAACGGCATTTTATTCAATCATGAGTCGCCAAGACGTGGAGAGACATTTGTCACAAGGAAGGTAACACGAGCTGCTGCCAGAATCTATCTTGGGTATCAAAAGAAACTTGCTTTAGGTAATCTCGATTCAAAAAGAGACTGGGGTTATGCCCCTGAGTTCTGTGAAGGAATGTGGCGGATGCTGCAACAGGAAAAGGCTGATGACTTTGTGCTTGCGACAGGTGAAACACATACTATCCGTGAATTTTGTGAACTTACATTCAGAGAATTGGGAGTGGAATTGGAATGGAAAGGAATTGGAGAGCAGGAATGTGGAATTGTTGAATCGTTGAATGAGAAAATCATTGAATGGATTAATGATAAAATTCATGGAAAATCAAGGCTGAAAGTAGGTGATATTATCGTAGGAATCGATCCTAAATATTACAGACCAACTGAGGTTGATCTGCTGATAGGGGATGCTTCGAAGGCAAAGAGAGAACTGGGATGGGAGCCGAAGGTAAAATTTGAAGAGTTGGTGAAGATTATGATTAAAGCGGATCTGGAGAAGGTTGCGGCGAAAGGGTATTAAGCTGAAGAGTGAACAGAAATGAGTAACAAAGTAACAGATTGAATTGTGAACAGTATATAGTGACAAAGTGATGGATTGAATTGTGAACGGCGTATAGTGAAAGAGTAAGAAAGAGACAAGGTGACAGAGTAACAAAGTGACAAGGTAACAAAGTGAAGACCCATAAAGATTTAAATGTATGGTAAAATGGATTCAATTCGTGCTCAGCTGCATGGTCTTATAAGCCACTTAAATAAAAAGTAATTTTATTATTCTCATTGTTGCCTTGTTTCTTTGTCTCCTTGTTACCATTTTTCTATTTCATATTGTTTTTGCGGAGTATAAATGCTCGGAAAAAATAAAAGACTCTACGTTGCGGGCCACACGGGAATGGTCGGTTCGGCAATTATGCGGAAGTTCCAGTCGGAGGGATTTGGAAATTTCATTGTCAGGACTGTGGATGAACTTGATCTCCGAAACCAGAAAGATGTGGATGAATTCTTCCAATCTGAAAAACCGGATTATGTAATTATTGCGGCGGCTAAAGTGGGCGGTATTCTCGCTAATAATACATACCGTGCGGAATTTTTATATGATAATCTGATGATCGAAGTCAACCTGATTAATGCTTCACATAAGTATAATGTTGAGAAATTGCTGTTTCTTGGAAGTTCATGTATCTATCCAAAGTTAGCTCCTCAACCGCTGAAGGAAGAATATCTTCTCTCAGGCAATTTAGAATCCACCAATGAACCTTATGCTATTGCAAAGATAGCGGGTATAAAATTATGCGAAAGTTATTACAAACAGTATGGGTCTAATTTTTATTCTGTGATGCCAACAAACCTCTACGGCCCATTTGATAATTATGACTTGAATACGTCTCACGTATTACCTGCGCTGATAAGGAAGTTTCACGAAGCAAAAGACAAGAGTAACAAAGTGACAGAATTACAAGGTGACAATGTTGTGGTATGGGGAACCGGAACACCAAGGAGAGAATTTCTTTATGTAGAGGATTTGGCTGATGCAATCTATTATCTTATGAATAAAATTGACGCGAAAGATTTATATGATAAAGGGATTACACATATAAATATCGGCAGCGGTGAGGATGTTACAATAAAAGAACTTGCTGAGCTGATAAAAAAGATCGTGGGCTATCAGGGAGAGATCAAATTCGATGTTTCAAAACCGGACGGTACTCCTCGTAAACTACTGGATGTTACATTACTTAACGAACTGGGATGGAAATACACTACAAGTCTGGAGGAGGGGATAAAGAAGGCGTATGAATGGTACTTGGAAAACGTGGTTAAAGGTTGACGGGTTGAATTGTTGAGATGTCGGACCTTGTTACTTTACGTTTTGATGGATGAATGATACTTATTTCAAATCCGACATGGAGATAAAAAACGAATTAAAAATGAAAACAAACGTTGAAATTTATAGATAAAGAGGATTTAGATTCTAGGAAGCTGTGTTTTAATTTTAATTAGTCTTCAGATGATTGAGCATTTGCATTTATGATTATAGCTTACCAACAACATATTTTTGTTTTAAATACTCAAAAAATGGAATTATTAACTGTTTTAACAGTTTCTGAATACATGGCGGTCAACTTGAGTTAAATAATATTACGATTTTGATTTAGTAAATTTTATAAAGCAGGTAATGGAGCGTACCGGAGCCGGTAGTAGGCCGAATTAAATAGCTCAATGTTTTTTAATGGCGCTGCTATTTGAACAACCAAATATCTTGCATGAAAGATTACTTTGCCGGCTAACTGTTCCGCTAGATAACTGACTTTTTCAGTGATCATTACCAGGGACCGAACGCACCTGCTGCCTGGCGTTATTTTGAAATTCTCACCAGGATATGCACTAAACTTTTAATAATGCATTGAGATTCGGCGTGAAGGATTAGCTTAGAATTACAAATTGATTTCACCTATATATTTTTTCACAAGTCTCTCTGCTTTTTCCTTCGATTTGGCCTCTACTATGCATCGCATTATTGGTTCCGTATTTGACTTTCGCATATGAATCCAGTGATCGTCAAAATCAATCCGTAATCCATCCTCGGTATTAATTTTCTCTGTCTTATATTTGTCACTGAATTGTTGAATTGCAGAATCAGAATCCATTGAACCAAGCTCTATCTTTTTCTTCACAATAAAATATTGCGGTAAAGATTTTTTCATTTCAGTCATCTTTCCGCCAAATTCCAGCAGATGCTGAAGCATTATAACCGTTCCGGTTAGAGCGTCTCTCCCGAATACAACTTTAGGAACAATCACACCTCCGCTGCCTTCTCCGCCAATTATGGCCTTAACCTCTTTCATTTTTTTCACAACGTTTGCCTCACCAACACGAGAACGGAATACTGTACTCCCCAATTGATTTGCAACATCATCAACTGCACGTGTTGTGGAGAGATTCACTACAACATTTCCTTTCTTCTTGGAGAGATAGAATTTTACTGCCTGAGTAATTGTATTCTCTTCGCCGAATGGTTCACCTTTTTCTGTAATAAGAACTAATCTGTCAACATCGGGGTCTACGACAATCCCAATATCTGCCTTGTATTTTTTAACTGCCCGCATTGTTGTTGTAAGATTCTCCGGTATCGGTTCCGGTAGGCGGGGGAATATACCGGTCTTCTCGCAATTCATTTCAATCACTTCACAACCAAGTTTTTTAAGCAGCTTAGGCATTGAATAGCCACCAGCTCCATTCACGCAATCAAGCAATACTCTGAATTTTCTTCTGCGAATCTTTGAGACATATATTTTATCTAGTTTGAGAACCGCCTCTATGTGATCGTCCAACCCTTTCTCATATTTTACAACTTTTCCCAGGCGGTTCCATTCTACAAATTTTTTATTCGCATCTTCAAGTTTATTCAGCATCTCAGCATTTTCCTCAGGACTCATAAATTCGCCGCTTCTGTTTAGTAATTTAAGTGCGTTCCACTGATTCGGATTGTGACTTGCAGATAATTGGATTCCTCCAACTGCTTTCATTTTTTTTACGTTGAATAAGACTGTTGGAGTGGGGCAGATTCCAATATCAATTACGTCATTACCTTTTGCGAGGAGTGTGCCGACAACAATGTTTTTTACCATTTCGCCGGTTATACGCCCATCGCTGCCGATAACAATTTTACCTTTACCACAGAAATCGGCGTACGCTGAAGTGTATTTAACGAGGACTTCCGGATCAAGTCCGTCGCCAATTATACCGCGAATTCCCGAAATACTAACCATTAACGTTGGCATTATTAACCTCGTAATTGATAAGAGATTGTCTTTCAAGCAATTTTATTGTCATCTATAGTATCGAGTTCCATCGTATTAAGATTACCAGCCGAAGATAGCTTCCACGAATTGTCACACCGAGCGGAGTCGAGGTGTATGATTACTGCTCATGGGTTCATTTCTCGACTTCGCCTGCCTACCGGTAGGCAGGCTCGAAATGACATTATAAACCTTCGTACATGAGAAAGCATTATTAGAGTAAACTCACATAGAAATTTAATAACTTTATCACCAAAAAAAATCTATTAATGAAAAATCGAAACGCAATTATTTCCAAAGTGAACAGACTGCTCATCAAACAGTTTGGTGTTCCGGCACGGTCTAAGACTCTGCCCGATCCTCTCGATTTATTAATTGCTACAATCCTTTCGCAAAACACAAACGATAACAACTCATATAGAGCGTTTCAAAATTTGAGAGGCCGGTACAAATCCTGGGATGAGCTGGCAGACGAAAAAAGAGTTACAATAGAAGGCGTGATTCGTGTTGCCGGATTAGCTAGACAGAAATCCGGAGCGATAAAAAATTTGTTAAATGAATTGAATAAGAAAGGGTCACTTTCTCTAAACTTTATCAAGGATCTCGATAACGATTCAGCAATAGGGCAATTAACCGAATTCAAAGGTGTTGGTGTAAAAACCGCAAGCTGTGTTCTGCTCTTTGCTCTTGGTAAAGATGTTTGTCCGGTTGATACTCATGTTCACCGCACCGTAAATAGAATTGGAATAACATCCGAGAAAACCCCCGATAAAACTTTTTTTGCTTTGAATATAAAATTTCCGACGGGGATAGCCCATTCGTTTCATACGAATCTGATCCGTCTCGGTCGTGAGATATGCAAACCAACAAAACCAAATTGCGGCATCTGTCCGTTAGTAAAACTTTGCATGTTCAAAGAAAAAAATATGGATGTGAAAGCAGTCGGGAGGAGGAGAGATTTTATGCTTTTGGATAACGTAAACGATAGGCATTAGCATTTAGTTATTAGCTCTTAGAAATTTCAAAAGGAAAAATCATGATTTGGCTTGTACCAGCTTTATTAAACCCGGTTTCAGAAAGTTTCAGAAGTTTGTTTATTAAGAAAGCTTCAAAAGATGTTGACCCGATAGTAATATCGTGGGCTAATAATGTTTTACCGGTGATCTTTTTCCCAATTGCTTTATTCGTGTCCGTAAATTACCTTGATCTAAAATTGCAATTCAATTCAAATTTCTTTCTGGGATTTATTGGCTCCGTTACAATTCAAATAATCAATTCAATTTTGTACATGAGAGCAATCTCCAGAGGTGAAATTTCAACAGTAATGCCGATGCTTAGCTTTACACCATTATTTCTCCTGATTGCGTCTCCTATTCTTATCGGTGAATTCCCAAACGCATTGGGATTATCCGGAATATTTTTGGTAGTGATTGGCTCATACATTCTGAATCTGGATTTCAAAAGGATGAGTTTATTTGCACCCCTTAAGGCGATATTTAAAAATGAAGGAACGCGTTTAATGTTCTACGTTTCGTTTTTCTGGGGCATCTCGGGTGCGTTTGATAAACTCGCTGTGAGTAATTCATCTGTTATTCAATATGTAACTTTTCTTAATGTAACAATCTTTATCGCTATAACATTAATTGTTCTCTATCAGAAAAAATTTAATAAAGAAAAGATGCTGGCTGCAAAAAAGAACCTGTTTCTGGTAAGTGCTTTTACAACCGGATCATTTCTTTTTCATTACGGGGCAATGGCATTAACACTTGCGGCGTATGTTATTTCGATAAAGAGATTAACGGGAATTTTCTCGGTATTGATCGGATTTTATTTTCTTAAAGAAACTAATATCCGTCAAAGATTATTGGGTTCGACAATCATGTTTGCAGGAGTGTTGTTAATAATATTCGCCTGAGAACTAATTCTGATTATGGTAATTGCAAAAGAAGAATCTCTCACAAAATATGTGTAAGAGATTCTCCATTGCTTCAATGAGCTTATCGTTTAGGATAATTTGGAGTCGGTGGAAAAGTGAACGGATTCTGCTTAATCTTTTCCTTTATCACTTCGATTGCCTTATCAAGCTGAACATCTTTTCCTGCCATTACGGATGCCGGATCGTTATCAATCAGCACGTCCGGATCGGCGCCATGATTCTCAACCAGCCACTTTCCATCTTTGTTGTAGAAGGCGTTATTCGATTGATTGACGCTTCCGTTGTCGATTGTTGCCTGCGCATTTATAATTCCAACCAAGCCTCCCCATGTCGGAACTCCAACAACTGTTCCAAGTTTTCTCTCCTTGAAATGTTCAATAAACGCTTCACCGTCACTTCCGGTGTTTTCATTTGCCAATAAAACAAATTGTCCGGCGCTTATCGGTCCGGGGTAGCGCATAGGCTCCATTCCGGTTAGAACATTGTAAGCAACAACTTTTCTTTCAAGCTTGTCAATCATAAAATATTCGGTCCAGCCGCCGCCGTTTCTTCTATCATCAACAATAATTCCATCTTTGAAACGGAATGCTCTGAAGAATTTATCGAACTCACCAATTCCGCCTGAACCCATCGCATTAATGTGCATGTAACCGACTTTCCCATCCGTCTCCTTTAGAACTTTATTAATGTTATCGGTCAGCCATCTGAAATAGCGCAGACCGGAATTATTTCTTATTGGCAGAATTGAATAGGTCTTAGCTCCATCTTTTGTAGGCTTGCTGTTAACGGTGACAGTTATTTTTTGGTTTGGCGTAACCTGCAGCATTTCAAAATAATCTTGCGGGACTTTCAGATCGGTACCATTAATCGCTAATAAGTAATCTCCCTCCTTAACTTCAATGTCGGGACGTGCGAGCGGGGAGGTTAATTCCAGATTATATTCTGAAGGTCCGTAAATTTTTTCGAATTTGTAGAAGCCGGAGTTTTTATCGGCGACTAAATCTGCGCCAAGCCATCCCGTGAACATTGTACTTTGGGGAAGTTGTGAGTCAACTCCTAAATCTCCACCTCCAACATATGTATGGGATACACAAAGTGAACCTACTAACTGCTGAAGAACCCAGTTCAGATCTGAACGTGAACTTAGTTGTGGAATGTAAGCGCGGTACCTGTCGCCGATTGCTTTCCAGTCATTTCCGTGCATGTTCTTATCATAAAAGAAATCGCGGTACCATCTCCAAGTATCGTTGAATATCTGATTCCACTCGTTGAGCGGAATAACATTATAAAACATATTTGCCAGATTTAACTTCTTGCCAAGTTTTTTAGATTGAAAAGCGCCGTCGAGAGAATTTGTGTAGTATTCTTTCTCACGCAATGATATAATCTGTTCTCCATTTGTTGAGATTGCGAAGTTGGCAATCTTATCATCAATTACTGTTTCCGATTTTTTCTCGATATCATAAATATGTAGAGTCCACTTAGTAGCACCGCTCGGTTTGAAAATATTTTCATAATCATCTTCTACAAATTTATCAATAGCACACCAAGCAACTTTACCTTTGCCGGCTTTAAGATAAAAATAATTGCCTGCATCAACCGGAATTGGAAAAGTCCTCTCTTTCAATCCGTCAATATCTATTCTAAATTTTAGTTTATCTTTTTTATCGGAATTAAGAGCTTCGGCAAATGGTGGAGTTTCACTTTTTCTTAATTGGACAACCATTATTTTCTGGGGAGTGGTAACAACATGGTTGTCTTCATAAAAATCCATTTGGATATTGAAATCTCTGCTGGATATGTAATAAAGGTAATCACCGCTTGCATCAAATGAAGGATTCAGGTTGTCGTAGAAATCACTTGTAACTTCGTACTTTTTATTTTGTTCTAAGCTGAAAAGGAAAATCTGATTATTGCGGTTCAAGCGTGCAAAACTGTAAACGATCCACTTGCTGTCAGGCGACCAATTGTAATCGCTCATCTCCCAATAGAACTCATCATTCTTTAGGAAATTCGATTCATCAACTTTCACAAGTTTTTTAGTTTTTATCTCAACGTAGAAGATTGAAAAATCTTTATTACCGAATAAGATTTTTTCACCGTCAGGTGACCATAGTAAGTGATAAACAAATTTATCAAGTTTGTCTGCTAGTTGAATCCAATCGCCGCCTTCAACTTTTTGAATGTAGAGTTGATACTCTCCGGTTTTATCTGAGAAGAATGCAATCCATTTCCCGTCAGGAGAAATCTGGGGATACATCTCGCGTGTTCCGCTTGTAGCTGAAAGATTTGTTGTCCTTCCATCTCCGGTCGGAATAGTAAATACATCACCGCGTGCTTCGAGGATGGCGGTTTTGCCGTCATCAGAAATCCCGAAATGATGTACATAATCTTTAGGATTGATAGTTCTGTTTCTAAGTTTCCATCTGTCGCTGTTTACTTCTACAGAAATTTTCCTAGTATTACCGCTTGCTGTATCCATAATATTGATGTAGCCATCCTGAATGAAGACTATCCTGCTGCCGTCTGCTTCCGGCCACATAACATCAACGTCGGAATATTTAGTTACCTGATCAACTTTTTTTGTGCCGACTTCCTGTACGTAAAGATTCGCCACGCCATTTGTTCTATCTGATACAAAATAAAGTTTGTTGCCAATCCACATAGGGTAAGCATTTTTACCAACGTAATCGGAAATTGCGGTGAATTCATTTTTCGAAAAATCATACATCCAGATGTCAACGTACTGACCGCCCTTATATCTTTTCCAATAATTTTCTTCAACACCTTTTCTATTGTAAAACATTTTTGTCCCATCGGCATTAAATGAACATAGAATTCCGCGATCGATTGGGAGTCTTTCGGGTGCCGATCCATTCTTGTTAACAAAATACAATCGCGGGTCTCTTCCAATAGCATTTTCGAAACCGGAACGGTACACAATTTTCTCTCCGTCTGGTGTCCACGCTACAGTTTGAGCTCCTCCTGGATTATAAGTCAGTCTCTTTGGTTCTCCGCCTGTTGAAGGAATCAGATAAATATTAGCTGATCCGTCATAGCTCGCTGTGAATGCAATCCATTTTCCGTCCGGAGAAAACTTCGCTGCGTACTCGGTTCCCGGAGAAGTTGTAAGGCGTGTTGCCGCGCCTCCGTTTGAATTTACAATCCATAAATCGTCTTCATAAGTAAAGACAATTTTGTCATTATGAATATCGGGGAAACGCATGAAGCGCCCCTCAAATCCTGCAATAAGTTGAACACTTACTAGAATCGTGATCATTAAAGTGTAGATAGCTATTCTTTTCATGCTGGCCTCAATAAAAAATTTTAGATGTGAAAAATTAACCATTTGGAAGTAATTAATTGACAGATTCTTTAGAGAAAAATATTAGGATCATTTTTCATGATTAAAAAGATTTCTCCAAAGTGAACATTCCTATCCGGTTGAGTGTTCTAAATGCATAATGCTATGTTTGTTTTAGGTTAGCTCTTATATATATTTGAACACCTTCATTTCTTCTCAACAGGGCAAAAAAGATGGAAAAATCTTATGATATTGCGGTTCTCGGAGGCGGTCCGGGTGGATATGTGGCCGCTGTAAGGGCGGCGCAATTGGGATTCAGAACAGTTGTAATTGATAAAGACAATCTTGGCGGTATTTGCCTTAATTGGGGATGTATTCCTACGAAATCGCTTCTTAAGAACGCTGAAGTTTATGACCTGATGAAAAATCATTCCGGTGATTTTGGAATTAAAGTGGAGGGACTCAGTTTTGATTTCTGTAAGATCATCAAGAGAAGCCGCGATATTTCCGATCGCATAACAAAGAACGTTGAGTTTCTAATTAAGAAAAATAAGATTGATCGTCTTCGCGGTTTTGGAAAACTTGCATCAAAAACCCAAATCGATATTTACGATAATGATAAAAAGAAAATTGATTCGATCACTGCTGACAAGATAATTGTTGCCACAGGCGCACGGCCTAAAACATTTCCGTCAATTCCGGTTGACCGCAAAAATATTATAACTTCCACTGAAGCGATGAATTTATCATCACAGCCAAAAGATTTGATCGTCATCGGTGCGGGTGCAATTGGAATTGAGTTCGCTTATTTCTATAGCGTACTCGGAACGAAAGTAACCGTTGTGGAAATGCTCGATCAGATTCTTCCGGTTGAAGACAAAGAAGTGTCTGAGACTCTTTTAAAATTATTCAAGAAAAGAGGAATTGAAATTTACACCTCAACAAAAGTTGAAAAGGCAGAAATAAAAGGCAATGAAGTAGTTGTCACGATTGAGAAAGACGGTAAGAAGATCGAACTCAAAGCTGAAAAAGTTTTAAGCGCAATCGGTGTTACCGGCAATGTTGAAGGATTCGGATTGGAAGAATTAGGTGTTGAAATTGTTGAGAATCATATCAAAGTTGATAAAAATAATTATCAGACGAACGTTCCCGGAATTTATGCGATTGGTGATGTAATAGGTCATCCATGGCTGGCACATGTTGCATCCTCCGAGGGAATTCATTGTGTTGAAACAATAAAGGGTTTGAATCCACATCCAATCAACTATGATAATATTCCAGGATGTACATATTGCATTCCTCAGGTTGCAAGCGTTGGAATGACTGAAACCAAAGCACGTGAAGCCGGATATGAACTGAAGATCGGAAGATTTCCATTTATGGCAAGCGGAAAAGCATTCGCGGTCGGCGAGCGTGACGGATTTGTCAAATTAATTTTTGATGCAAAGTATGGCGAACTGCTCGGAGCTCATATCATCGGACCCGAAGCAACCGAATTGATAGCCGAACTTACGCTTGCAAAATCTATGGAAGCGACATATGAATCGATAGTTAAGACGGTTCATGCGCATCCAACATTATCAGAATCAATAATTGAAGCGGCAGCTAACGCGTATGGCGAATCAATCCACATATAGAATTTTTAATTACTGCGATCTCGGTCTGATTGATTATCTGGAAGCATGGGATCTTCAGAAAGAAATTTTTAATCGCCGTCACCGAAACGAAATTGATGATACATTTTTTCTTCTTGAGCATCCTCATACTTATACACTTGGCAAAGTTGCAGAGAGAAAAAATCTGATAAGTTCGGAAGAACAGCTCAAGGAACTTGGAGTAAGCGTTTATGAAATTGACCGGGGCGGAGATATTACTTATCATGGTCCCGGACAGATTGTTGGATACCCGATAATAAAGTTAAGCGATTGGAAAGAAGATACACACCAGTATCTACGCGGACTTGAAGAGGTTATAATTAGAACTTGCGCAGAATATGGATTGATGACAGAACGGAATCCAAAATATACCGGAGTTTGGGTTGGCGAGAAAAAAATTGCTGCAATCGGTATTAAAGTTAGCCGCTGGATAACGATGCACGGTTTTGCATTTAATGTTAATACCGATCTTTCATTCTTCGGTGGAATTATTCCATGCGGTATTAAAGATAAAGATGTTACATCAATAGAGAGAGAGCTCGGAAGAGACATCAATATTGATGAAGTGAAAAGTAAACTGACTGAAAAGTTTACAGAAATATTTGGCTACAATTCATTTTTGGTAAAAGAGAAGAATAATTATTTGAAAAATCTTTTAACCATTCCTTTGTGACTTTGTGACATTGTGGCAGAATAAAACCACAAAGGCACGAAGACACAAAGCAATCACAAGGGAAGTATCAATGGCTAAAGAAAAAATCGAAGCAACGATAGATAAAAGCAACGGTTCAACTCCAACCGGAAAGATCGATTCGTTCGGCGGAATGACTAAAAACGAATTAATGAATGTTCTTCGTCTGATGAATCTTTCCCGCGTTATGGATCATAAAGTGATGAACCTTCTTAAACAAGGTAAAGCGTTTTTTCATATTGCCGGTGCGGGTCATGAAGCTACTCAGGTTGCATTCGGTCTTGCAATGCAAAAGGGAACTGACTGGGCTTTCCCCTATTACCGCGATATGTGTTTCATGCTGGTTCTCGGTTTGAAACCGGAAGATATTTTTCTCGGTTTTCTTGGAAAAGCAGATGACCCGATGACCGGCGGTAGACAAATGCCGTGTCACTGGACATCCAAAGAATTCAATGTACCGACACAATCAAGTCCAACCGGCACACAGTTTCTACAGGCTGTTGGCGCGGCAATGGCAATGAGAAAGAAGGGAATCAACGGTGTTGTTTATGTAAGCAGCGGTGAAGGGACTACTTCTCAAGGAGAATTTCACGAAGCTGTCAATTGGGCATCACGGGAAAAATTACCTGTCGTTTTCGTCATACAAAATAATAAGTGGGCTATCTCGGTTCCCGTTCAGCATCAGACCGGCGGGAAGAATTCTTCTATCAGCGAGATGATGAAAGGTTACGATAATCTTTTAAGAATGGAAGTTGACGGTACAGATTTTCTGCAGGTTAATGCTGTTGCTCAATCTGCGTTTAAGTATGCGCGTCAGGGAAAAGGTCCTGCTCTCGTTGAAGCACACGTGGTACGATTGCTCTCTCACTCATCATCAGATGATCAGAAAAAATATCGCCCCGATGAATCGTTAAAAGAAGATCTGAAGAAAGATCCGATAGAACTTTTCTCAAACGTCCTGATAAAAAAAGAAATTTTGTCAGAACTCGCTTATAGTGAATTCAAAAAAGAAATTATATCTCATGTAAATGAAGCTGCTGATTGGGCATTAAAACAGGAAGACCCCAAACCAGAAACGGCAATACAATTTGTTCTTGATGATTCCGGTAAACGCGATCGTCTTGAGTATGAAAAAATGACTCACGAAGGGAAACCGGTTGTATTGGTTGACGCAATTAATCATGCACTTCGGGAAGAGATGGAGCGCAACGATAAAATTTATCTATTTGGTGAAGATGTAGCTGACGGCAAAGGTGGTGTATTCACGGCAACTAAAGGTTTATCAACCGCATTTGGAAATGAAAGAGTTTTTAATTCACCTCTTGCTGAAGCGAGCATTACGGGAATGGCCATAGGAATGGCTCTCAGCGGATTGAAGCCTTGCGTTGAAATTCAATTTGGAGATTACATCTGGCCCGCTTTCATGCAGTTCCGCGATGAGATGGTAATGTACCGTTACCGTTCAAATAATTTATTTGAAGCACCGGTTGTTACACGAGTTGCTGTGGGAGGATATATTCATGGTGGTCTCTATCATAGTCAGAACATAGAAGGATTTTTCTCCCACATGCCGGGATTACTGATTGCGTATCCTTCAAATGCCGCTGACGCAAAAGGATTGCTAAAGACTGCTCTCCGTTTAAATGATCCTGTTTTATTCCTGGAACACAAAGGTTTGTACCGTCAAAGTTATGCGACTTCACCTGAACCGGATTCTGATTATTTAGTGCCGTTCGGGAAAGCAAAAATTGTCAGGGAAGGAAATGACCTTTCAATTATTACTTATGGTGCAATGGTACACGAATCAAATTTTGCGGCGAAGAAACTTGAAGAAGAAGGATACTCGGTTGAGATTGTCGACATCAGAACAATCGCACCGCTTGATGTAGATTCGATTTACCGGTCGGTCAAGAAGACAGGTAAGGCAATTGTCATTCATGAAGATACAATTACTGCGGGATTCGGAGCCGAGATAGCGGCACTTATAACCGAGAATTGTTTTGAATCGCTCGATGGACCGGTGAGACGTATCGGGGCTTTGGATGCACCAATTCCATATCATCCGAAACTTGAATACACAGTTCTTCCTACAAGAGAAAAAATATATAAGTCACTTAAACAATTGTTAGATTATTAAATAGTAACGCAGATTTCCAATCGGCGTGTGAACAGATTGTAAATCTGTTCTACAAAAATAATGGAGAAGTAATGAAAGTTGATATCGTTATGCCCAAGATGGGTGAAAGTATTAATGAAGGTACGCTGATTAAATGGCACAAGAAAAAAGGGGAGAAGGTTAAAAAGGATGAGATTATTTATGAGATAAGTACCGATAAAGTTGATACTGAAATTCCTTCTCCTGAAGATGGAATATTGTGGGATATAAAAGTGTTTGAACAGGAAACTGTTGAAGTGGGGACAGTTGTTGCCATAGTTGAAACAGATAGTTCTCAATCAAGTCAACTTAATCAAAAAGCTGTCACACCGAGCGAAGTCGAGGTGCCCTCAACAAAACAGGTTGGCGGTGAACTGATTGACGTTCCGATGCCGAAGATGGGTGAATCTATCATGGAAGGAACTATCCTGAAATGGCATAAACAGGTTGGCGACATAGTGAAACGTGACGAAATTATATTTGAGATCAGCACTGATAAAGTTGATACCGAAGTTCCATCTCCAGTTGATGGTAAACTTGCCGAAATTCTATTCGGAGAAAATTCAACTGTTGCTGTAGGAGTAGCCGTAGCAAAAATTTCCACCAGCGGCGGTATTGTTAAACCGAAACAGTTAGTGCAAGAGTATGATCAAGATCCCGTCAAAGATACGCCGGGCAAGCACGATCACGAAAATAGAGCTAAACAGATTGTGCCTTCATCAACTATTAACTATCAACTATCAACTCACAGAGATCAGACAAACAATTTTTTTTCTCCGTTGGTATTAAATATTGCACGCACTGAAAGTATTTCAATGAGTGAGTTGGAAACAATAGTGGGAACCGGAACCGGTGGTCGGATAACAAAAAATGATTTGATGAAATATGTTCAAAGTAGAAAGAGCAGTAAAAATTTACCGGAAAGACTTCACGGTAAAAAAGAACAAATTGTATCTTCTCCTAAAACAGAGAATGTTATTCCCAAGTCCGCTCAACGCGTTGAAATAATTCCGATGGATAATATTCGGCAGCGTATTATGCACCACATGGTTAATAGCCGCGAAACATCGGTTCACGTTACGGCAATAATAGAAGTTGATATGTCACGCATTCACAATTTTATTGAGAAGAACCGTGAAGAATATGCTGCCAATGAGGGAATTAAACTGACCTACATGCCATTCATCTCATTTTCTGTTATAAGAGGGCTCAAAGAATTTCCATTGATGAATGCTTCTATTGAAGGGAACAATATTCTGATGAAAAAATATATCAATCTTGGTATTGCTGTTGCAGTTGAACCCAACGGTTTGATTGTTCCTAATATTAAAAATGCGGATGAAAAAAATGTACGTGGACTTGCTAAGTCGATTGCAGATATCGGCAGCCGCTCGAGAACAAAAAAACTTGTTGCCGATGACATTACAGACGGAACATTCACAATAACAAATTATGGCGTGTTCGGTTCTTTATTCGGAACACCCATCATCAATCAGCCTGAAGTTGGAATTCTTGGTGTTGGTGCAGTTACAAAGAAACCTGTGGTAGTTGAAAATGATGGAGTTGAGAGCATTGCCATCAAACCGATGATGTATTTATCTTTGAGTCATGATCACCGTCTTGTTGACGGAATGCTTGGCGGAAAATTTTTGAAATCAATTAAAGAAACTTTAGAAAATTTTGATACATCAATAGTGTAATTTCTTCGTGTTGCTTCGTGTAATCTCCGTGTAACTTCGTGAAATAAAGAATCACACGAAGATCACAAAGCAGTCACGAAGATACACGAAGTAAAAGAGTGGAGATTATTTTGATCAACCAGCATCAGAAAAAATTTGCAGAGACAATTGAAAACGATAGACATGAATTAGGCAAGCGTCCAGATTGGTTAAAAGTGCGGCTTCCCACCGGACAGAATTACAGAGAAGTTCACGAGTTGATGCGCAAATCAAAATTGAATACGGTTTGTGAAGAAGCAAAATGTCCAAATCTTGCAGAATGCTGGAATAGAAGAACAGCAACATTTATGATTTTGGGTGATACATGTACCCGAAGCTGCGGTTTCTGCAATATCAAAGTTGGAATACCGAACGAACTTGATCTCGATGAACCCCGTCGAGTAGCTGAATCTGTTGAAGCATTAAATCTCAAACACGTTGTTATTACTTCAGTTGATCGCGATGAACTTAAAGACGGGGGCGCTTCTATTTTTTCTGAAACTGTCAGATTGATTCGCGAAAGAATGCCCGCAACAACAATTGAAATTTTAATTCCCGATTTCAAAAGTGAAGAAGAATCGTTCAAAATAATCTTGCAAAACCCGCCGGATATTCTTAACCATAATCTTGAAACTGTTCAACGTCTTTATCACGGTGTTCGCCCTCAAGCGAAGTATGATCGCAGTCTTGGATTGATCAGATGGTTTAAAGAGCATGGACTTAGAACGAAAAGTGGAATTATGGTTGGGATCGGTGAGACAAAAGAAGAAGTAGTTGAACTGATAAACGATCTCTACGATCATGGCTGCGATATAATAACAATCGGTCAATATCTTCAACCGACAAAAAATCATTTGCCGGTTCACCGATATGTAACATTAGAAGAATTTAAATTCTACAAAGATTACGGTTTGCAGCTTGGTCTAAAGGCAGTAGAATCATCACCGCTTGTTCGTAGTTCTTATCATGCAGATAAGCATGCGGAACTTGTATGAAAGCAAGAAAGCCAGAAAAAGCGAAACTATTTGTCTTATATTACCTTTTTAATCAATTTCTAAAGTATTCTTATTCACCAGATTTTTTAAACCATCTGGAAATTTCTTTCCAGGATGGTTCTTTCCCATACATCAATATAGAGAGTGCAAAAATCTTTCCTGTAGCTTTTCTTAAATACCACGTAGATAAAATCAATAATAACAAAGAAAGGAATACCTCAATAAAAGATACTTCGGTTAAAACCATCCTAGCGGATAGAACCGGCGATGAAGTAAGGGGAAAGAAAGATAATATTTTCATAGCTAACGTATCTGGATTTCCAAGAGCGAAGAATGCAATCGCAACAGGTATGACAGGCACCATCATTAACGAACTTCTCGCGGATGTGTTTGGGTCGTTAATGGTTGCAGCTATTGCCGAAAAAAAAGTGTTCCAGAAGAGGAAACCGCTAACTGATAGAATAAACAATACAACTATTAATGATGGGTTGGTTATTGAAAGGGGAATAGACCACCCACTGCCGAACATCGAAGAAACTATAACAAAGATAATTGTGCTTAAAGCGCTTGTTACAAGCAAAACAATCGACAACAATGAGATACCTAAAATCTTTCCGTCTATCCACATTTGCGGACTAATAGCTGATACTATCACTTCTGTTATTCTAAGTTGTTTCTCACCGGTTATAGCCACAAACAGATAAGACAATCCAATGAAAATTCCAAGCAGCATTAATCCAATAAAAATTCCGGCTGAAACTTTATCGCCGGCACTACTCCTTTCTTTTTTGGTTCCGGTGTAATTCATTTTTATTTGAGCTTGCTGAAAAATGTTTTTTAGCTGTTCTTGGGAAATATTTGATTGCTTGAGTTTGATCTGCTGTTGTGCCGAAGTAAGAACTTCTTGTAGTTCCCCCAGCCAGGCGGGTTCTTTATTTACTATTAGTTCAAGATTATCTATATCGTATAATATTAGTATTCCATCTATCTCTTTTTCAGATAATAACTTTTCCTGTTCATCTATCTCGTTAAATTCTTTCTTTAATAATTTGATTTTGCTTTCAATGCTTAATTTAATAGGCAGAACATCACTGTTGACAATAACTAATTCAACTTTATCATCACCGAATTTTTCTATGAGAGCTTTTCCGCCAAAAATTAAAAGACTAATCAATGCACTAATCATCAGAGTGATGATCTGATCTTTTAATTTGAACCAACGCTTAAACTCCCATTTAGCAACTTCATAAACCAATTTGACATTTTTGTCATTTCTATTGTTCATGGTTATCTCCTTTATCTTTATTAACCTTATCAATAAAAATGTCGTGTAAAGATATATGTTCTGTTTTCACAGAAGTTATTTTATAGTTTGTAGCGGCTTTGTTAAGCAATCCCGATAACGATTTGTTTTGCTTTAAGAATATTTTTATCTCAGTATCATTTATGAATTCAACTTTTTCCACCGCATCATCATTTTGAAGCGCTGATAAGTCCGGTTTACTCTCAACATTTATAAGTATTTTTTCTCCAGTAGAATAATCTTTCTTTATTTCATCAACGGTTCCATAAGCAATTTTTTTCCCATTGTTCAAAAGTAAAACACGGTCTGCAATACGTTCAACTAAGTGCATTTGGTGTGCACTTAAAAGAATTGTAGTGCCTTTTTCTTGCAGCTCTTTTATTATCTTCAAAAATGCTTCTTGATTGATTGGATCAAAACCAGCAAAAGGTTCGTCAAGTACTGCAAATAACGGATTGTGAAGGATAGAAGAAATAAACTGAATTTTCTGCTGATTTCCTTTGGAAAGAGTAGTTAGTTTTTCATTTTTTCTATCTAGCAATTCAAGTTTTTCAAGCCATTCTTCAGATGATTTCTTAGCTTGATTTTTTTCCATTCCTCTAATTATACCCATAAATACCAAAGTCTTAATGATTGGAATCTCTTGATATAATCCACGCTCTTCGGGTAAATAACCAAGTTCAGAAGCAAGAGGAA
>CAYTUV010000038.1:0-32746 GCA_964441505.1 uncultured Melioribacter sp.
TCTTTTTTAACAGGCTTTTGATACCCCGCTGCTCTGCGGCGGGGAGCTTCATTGTGTCTACAACAAATCTCTCCGATTGTATATAAACTTTACCTATTACCGGCAATGAATAGGAAGTTACAGTAAAGCCGCCTTGTGTTGTTCCGGCCGTTATTTGGCTTGCGCTTGTTGTTGTGTAAAAACGGTCGAGAGTTGCTGCTACTTTTTCTGTCTGCCAATTTGTGGGCGTTGTTGTTGTGCTTGTTGTTGCATCTTCTACATATATGTTGGCAACAGATTGGTTGCTTGCCGCTTCACTGGTGATTGTGTAAGAGTATTGTAAGTTCCCGTTTACGTTTGTTATTTCCACTGTCGCTTTGGCAGTCAGGTCGTTCCTTAATTCTGTTACTTCGGGCAATCTTTCTAAAATGTATTTTGGGTAGTAGTATAAAAACTTATAGCCGTCTGATGTTACAAATTGATTAGTATTTGTTACTGGGTCCTGATAAGCTTGAACAATTGCTGATTGGTATTGTTTTATTTTTATTGCCGCACCAAGACTGTCACCACTGTTCAGTTTACTTTGGGCATCATTTATAAAGGCTTGGAGTTGAGACGAAAAAGTAACATTGCCAAGCCAAGATAGTGAGGTGCATTGGGTGTTATATGAAAGCAATGAATCAATCAACGAAGTTGCAGAGATATTAGCACTGGGCTTTCTTGGAGAATATTCGTTAAACCCATTAATTATAAGAGATGACTTTACAAAATCTGGAAAAGAATTAAACCTATCCTTAATAAAAAGATAATTTTGAGGTGATGGATGATCCTTTAATAATCCAGGAATGCTACTCAAAATAATTGATTCATCGGTTTCTGAAACTAATCTTTCTTTGTAAAAAAGAACTAAGTCGGATCCTCTATATTTTCTTAAAACCTTCCATATAACATTTCCTCTTACAGAAACCGAAGTATCATTTGCGGCAACATATTTTGCTAAAGGTAGTGTTTCATCTTTATAGAGATCATGATATTTTTCTAAATATATAGCTTTGGGCCATTCTGAGCTGACCTTTTTAAATATCGTTTCAAAATATGGGCGTAATCTTTCTTTATATTCTTGATTCTTAGCTAATACAAGCATTGGTTGTAAATAAGTACCATATGAATGAATGGATTTCAGATTGTTCAGGTATTCGAAAAAATATTCAACTCTACTAAAATCATTTTTCTTAAAACAGATCCTAAACGCTTGCATTGCCGATCCAATCCCCTCATAATACGGTATCGTTTTTCCTATTGATTCAAATTTGACCTCCGTAAATGTAAATTTTCCAGCTTTGAGACTGTCAAGAAACGCATGTGATAGGGATAGTAAATTAGGTGCATTTAATGTATCCAGCGTTTCAAGAAAATACGTTTTGTTACTTGTAAAAGCAGGTTGTTCCCCAAAATGCTGCTCTAATAATGGTATCGCTTCAAACACCTTAAAAATCTTTATTGAATCTAAAACCGTGTATGATGTTTTTGAATTTATTTTTCCTAATAATATTGTTTTAGTTTCTTCGCTTAATCCCTGTGCGGATAAACTTAGAGAAGAAAAGAGAACAAAAACCAATGCTAAAAATATTTTTTTCATAGTTTTTTCCTTTAATCCCAGATAAGATAATCATAGCATGAAGAGTTTTTTATCTCTGGATATAATTCAATTAGCTTATCTTGATATTTTCGAATAATTATTTTTTGATGAGAAGAAGTGTTGATATTTGATTCATTATCAATTGAAGAACTCTTAGTATAATAACTGAGCAATGTATAACGTAATATGGTATTAGCTTCGTTAAAATAATTTTTCGCCCTACTTTTTACATCATCATAAGTATTTTGCTCTGAGCATTCTGGTCCAAATAAATTAATAAAGTCAGAGTATTTAGGAAAAGATTCCCCTTTCCATCCGATTCCATTCATTGAATTTGGTAAAGAAGTATTTTTGAATTCATCAAAATGTGTCTGTTCATGTTTTTCAATAAACTCTTTTATTACAAAAGGTCCTCCATAAGGATAAGAGCCATGATTAAAAAAAGCTATGAACGCTTCACATGCTCTGTCTTTTGGAATATTTGCTTCATTAATATCATTTAAACTTTCTAAAACCTTTCTATTGTTGCTACTCATATTATCCAAACAAAGGTCTAATATTGCTCTTATCTTTATATTATTTCCAGCAACAGAAGCTTGCCATTTTTGAGTTGAGGTGTTATAACAGACATCCAAAGAAAAATCTTCAAACATATTACCTGCATCTTTATCAAAAATAAATGGATAAAAATAACCGAGAGGATGCTTGGGGTCGCTACATCCATCAAAACCATAATCACCGTTGTTGTACGATGCATTTATCGTAAAAGTTGGTATTTGCGGTGGAGAAGATGAGGTGCACTCCGGTCCACACTTTGGGAAAGCAACTATAAATGATCCCCAAGTTGAGCATGCATCTTCAACCGAACGTGAATCAATAAGAGTATTATCTAAATATACTTTTATATTAGCGCTCTGGCCACATGCTGCGACACCATTCGGTAGGACCCAAGAGATGCTGTAATAATAAGTACCCTCTCGATCAAATGTTGCCTCTCCTCCGGCTCCTGACAAAATGACACCAACGGTAGAACCTGGTGGTGTAATGCTAGCTGTTCCTGTACCAGGATAACAATAAGTTTTATTCTCCCACGCTACATAATAACAAAATACATTACTTGACATAGAAACCTGAACCCTTACAGAATGTGCAGAAAGTGTAGAGAATTCTGTTCGTAGATTAGGTTTTGTTTGCGTAGGGTTAATTATAACCTTCTCTTTAATCTTTATCTGAGAATAAACTGAAGCGCTGGAAAAAATTAATTAGAGTAAGCAGAATTGTTAAAAGAAGATTGGAAAATTTGTTTGAAGGAAAAGATAGGAAAGCTATCATTCCATCCAGATTGTTTATTTGTTCTACAATATGGTACGGGTTTCGCGGAACTTAAACAAGTTTAAAATAAATCAAAACTCTTTGCGGACGCTTCCTTTAAAAAGCAAAATCCCGCACCGGCGGGATTTTGCTTACTTACTTATTTAACCACACCCTTACTTCATCAATATCATTTTCCTGCTGATGTTAACATTGTTGCCGCTTAATTTGTAGATGTACATTCCGCTTGCGAGCCTGCTTGCATTAAATGTAACTTTGTGTAAACCGCTTGCTAACGGATTGTCAACTAAGTTGGCAACTTCTTCACCAAGTACGTTATATACTTTCAGTGAATACATTCCTGCTTCCGGAACCGCGAATTGGATTGTTGTTGTAGGATTGAACGGGTTCGGATAGTTCTGAGCAAGATTATATTCAGTCGGCATTACACTGTCATCTTCAACTGCTGTTGTGCCGCTGCCGCCTGCGATCTTAAATAATTTACCTTCCTTTGTTCCAACATAAACATCGCTTGAACTTGGATTGACCATCATCGCACTTACTCCAAATCCGCCCATGCCAAGTGATGACCATGTTGTGCCGTTATCTGTAGAAACATAAACTCCGTTTGTCAAGGAGCTTACATAAATCTTTCCGGTCAAGTCAACAGCGATTGAGTATACAAATGTTATGTTGAGCGATGTTTTTGTAAAGCTCGCTCCGCCGTCTAGTGACCTGTAAAGACCGTCTCCGTATGTTCCTGCAAATATTGCGCTTGATGTTGAAGCCATAGACCAGATTGCTTCATAACCGCTGGTGATCTTTGTCCAGTTCAAACCGTCTGTGCATTTGAAGATACCGCCGCCTACTGTTCCTGCAAATACATTGCCGTTGCTTGTTACTGTGAGTGCTTGAACCGCTAAGAAAACGCCTAATCCTGTATTGATAGGTGTCCAACTTGTTCCGCCGTTTGTTGATTTGTAAATTCCAAATCCCCAGGTTGCGGCATAGATTGATCCGTTATAAGAAACAATTGAGTGAACATCTTTACCCGATAGACTTGTTAATGCCCAGGTTGAACCGTTGAATTTGTAAACACCATGTTCTGTTGCTGCGAATATTACTCCGCCGCTGATGTTGAGTGACCAGATGAATGATACGTTCATACCTGCATTGATTATAGTCCAGGTCGTTCCGCCATTAGTTGATTTGTAAATCTTTCCGCCCCATGTTCCGGCGTAGATTGCACTACTGCTGTAAGCCAATGTGTAAACTATTTCGCCTTGTCCGAACGAACTTACATTGGTCCAGCTTCCGCCGGTGGTCCCGCCATTGCCACCTGTGCCGGTTGTTGCATTGATTGTAACCATTGCACTTGATGAATTATTGTTTGGATTAGGGTCCAATGTTGAGCTGCCGGTGATTGCGGCAATGTTTGTGATCTTTTTGTCAACCGGAATCTGACCGCCGAAGAGTACAAAGTTAAACTGACCCATTCCTGTGAGTGACTTGCAGATCATCTGACCATTGATTACACCGCTTGCAAAGTTTACTGCCGCAAATGATGCAAGTACTGAACCTCGTATGTCGATTCCCTGAATTGTTAAGGACGTTGCCTGATAGAAGTTGAACAGAACATTGCTGATAGCTGTTCCGGTTACTGTCAGACCGCCTGTCCATGTCAATGTTGTTCCGGTAATGTTGATAAGAACTACAGATCCGTTTGGAACATTGATGCTTATATTATTTGCTGATGATAAATTGGATCCGCTTACCGCAAATACGTTCAGATAAGGATCGGAACCGGTTAAGGTTAATCCGCCGTACTGGAATGTTGTTGTTCCGTTAACTGCTGATGTAGAAAGTGTAGTTGATAAATTTTCGAGATATACTTTTGCTGTTGCAAAGTTGATTGGACTGTCTTTGCGCAGTGTACCGCCAGTAATGCTGACAGCCGATATTGGAAGATTGGTTGCGTGTCCGTATACAACGTTACCGCTATAAATCGCGCCGCTGAAGTAGTTAAGATCGTTTCCAACGATTAGTACATCACCGCTGTTAGCAGGCAGCTGATCGCCAACACTGTAATTTGCGAATGAAGCGTTATGCCCAACCGCTACTTTACCTTGTGTATCTGATGATGGCTGATTTGCATCTTCAATTACAAACAGGTTGAAGTCTTTCGCTATACCAAGATCGAATACGGAGTTGTTAACCTGACCGCAGTCTACTTTTACTTTTATCGTTAATGTTGCGAATGCACCGTTTGCAAGTGTTCCGACCGTCCAAATGCCGGTGGTTGAATTATATGTACCTTGTGAAGGAGTGCTGGTTACATAGTTCAAACCACTTGGTAATAGATCTGTTACTACAACACCATTGGCTGTGTTTGGTCCAAGGTTGCTGGCTTTGATTGTGAATGTTACGTAATCATCGCATTGTGGATTTGAGTTATCTACCGTCTTTTCAATCTTTACATCTGCTTTATCCTGGCAAATTACTGTAACTGTCCAGGTGCTTTCGTCAATTACTGCTGCAGAGCCGTCAGCAGGATGACCTTCTGCGCGTACTGTATTTACTAACTGTCCGCAGTCTTTATCACTTGTTAGATAGGTCATTGTAAATGTTGTTGACTGATGTGGATCGAGAATGTCTATATGTTTGATTAAATGGTTGCCGCTTGTGTTCAACATCGCATCAAATATATCAATGCCGCCGCGAAGCTGAATATCACCGCAGTTCTCAACCAGGAATGAATATGTAATAATCTCACCTTTGTTGTATGACTGCTTGCTCGTTGTTTTGGTAATATTCACACAAGTCTTATAGTAACCGAAATCAATTGATAAGTTGTCGTTGCAGTTAAGTGTTACCATAACTGTTTCGTTCTTATTCGCGTCGCTGTCTTTTGAATCGAGACCCTGATTCTTAGGTGATGAATACCATTTTGTCTGTACTGTATTGAATAGAGCGCCTCCAGTGGCATAATTAGATGCGGCAACCCGAACTCCATAAGTTCCGTTGTTTATATTAGCGAATTCATAATAACCGTTTACATTAGTTGTATTTGTTGTAATTACTGTTGAGGCTTGTAATAATTCAACGATAACACCTGCAATTCCTTTTTCTCCTGTATCCTTAACGCCATTTGCGTTTGCATCATGCCATACAAAATCACCGATTTTGTTCTTGCATTCTTTATAGATACCGGCATCCCAAGTCATATCGTTTTCACCGGCACTTAAAGTTGTGCAGATAGTTTTTCCGGTTGTGGCATCAGCATCAGAATCGATTGCATCATTTATTCCGGCATCTTTGGAAGTAAATACATAACCGCTTGGCGATGTAAATTCGACATAGTAGCTGCCCGGAGTCAAGTTAGCAAAGAGATAATTTCCGTTAATGTCTGTTGTCGTTGTCGCTTTTAAGTTGTTGCTGCAATCGTATAATTTAACGGTAACATTTGAAACACCGGGCTCACTGCCATCTTGTAAACCGTTCTTGTTCAGATCTTCCCAAGCCTTATCACCAAGAGATGCTTTTGATGATTCAATACAGGTTAAAAATCCTTTGTCAACAGTACCGTTGTCAAAGTTTTCGTTAATTTTTGTTGCGGCTTCGTTGATTTCACTGAAGGTGTATCCGCTCAAGCTGCCGCCGCCAATTGCTGTCTCTGCAAATGCTAGAAAATCATTTACAATCATTCCGGTGAATGGACCGGTTACAATTACAAGATCACCAAGATTAGTTGAATTATTACCAATCTTTCCGGCAGCATCGTAATAGACATTTAATTTTAATGCGGTTAATTGACCGGACAGAACATTTATCTGGCTTGTTGGATTGTTATAGTTTTGTGTATACGCAACAGCTGTTCCGCCATCAGGTAAATAGTTCATTACTGCAGCTGCCGAAGTCAAAGTCAATTTGTACGTTCCACCGACAGTAAGCCCACTTGGAAATACTGTGGAGAAATATAAATCTCTAATTTTACCAGGTGTGCTGTTAGAAGTACTTCCCCATCCACCCTGTGTAAATGTTATGAAACCTTTTGTATCACACGTTCCGGGACCACCCGGTGTGTACCATATAACGGTAGCAATTTCTTCTTTGGTGTCAAATGTAGGAGTTGCCAAAACTAATTTTTGTTTTAGATTTGATCCTGCTTTATACACATATCTTGTTCCTTGTGGTATTTCAACAATTGCTTTTATTTTAATCGTTGCGGTACCTGTGCCGCTATATGTTAAAGTAATTGGGCCAACATGTCCACTTGCATTTGTTGTTCCTGCAGCGGCACTTAAACTTCCTATTGTTGAGGAAATATTAACTGCTAATCCGGAGATTGGATTTCCGTTTAGATCAAGAGCATAAATATCAAAAGAGGCATTAGTTCCTTGTGTTAGAGATTGAAATGAAGGAAGTATCAACAATGATTGGAGAGGAACAACATTAGCGTGATTTGCATTTGCATCTGCAACAATTGCAATGGCTCTATTCTCGATATCGTTACTTCCGGAAATTTCATCGAGATCAACGTTATCACTGAAATGCCAAATAGCAAATTGAATCGCAGCAGCCTCTTTATTTAGATCCGAAAGCTTTCCACCATAACTAGTTTTAAACGGGTAATAATTATTGAGGATGTAAGTTATTTCTGATGGCGTATTACCTTCATCCCAATAATCTTCATTTCTAGCTAAGTGGGTGTTGATATCAATACAGTAAAATTTTGTACTCACAGAATTAAGAGTCCCCTTAAACAATCCTGCGAAGAATGTATCGCGTAAATTTGTATATGGATTCAAAAAATTTACACCTGTACCCTCAGCATTACTTGAGCTGATTTGTGCAATGCTGGTATAATCGAGCGTTCCCATAGCACGGCTCTTCTGAGCTAATGCAGGAACGGTTAACAATACAAAGAGTGATAAAATGAAAAGCACTCTTAAGTAAGTTGTTGTACGATTTTTCACTATACTGCTCCTTTATGATGATCAAATAAGTGAGAAGCAAAATGCAATGATAGTGCCATCGTAATACTTCGTTTTCTGGCCGGGTAAGCGTTATTTGATTTGAGGCAAGGCATAGATCTGTTTCAAAATGATATTTGTTTTATAATTGAGCCAGTTTAAAATCGAGGCCAATGCAGTTCATTCAAACAACTTAGTTGGAAAAAAGGCATTCTGTTCCCGAATAATTCGTCAATTAAAAAGCGATGAGTGTACTTAAATATTTTTTTATTGCTTGATTGCATTGCGTCAAAGTGGATTTTCTCAAAACGGACTGATTTATGGAGACAAAAGAGAGGATTACTATTCTGGTACTTTCTTCATGGGGGATATTCTTTTTCGTGAACATAAGTTGAAGGAATGAAGTGTTATATACGGAAAGGCTTTTATATTCTTGTCGGCAACGGCAAACCAAAATAATGCTTAATCTTCTTTTCCTTTTACAAGCAGTGCTACATTCTCAATGTGATATGTGTGCGGAAACATATCAACCGGGCGAATCTTTATTAATTTATAACCTCCGTCGCACAGTAGTTTAATATCACGCGCCTGCGTTGCGGGGTTACAGCTAATATAAACAATTTTTTCAGGCAGCAATTCTAAAATATCTTTTACCGTTTTTGGATTCATACCGCTGCGTGGTGGATCAGCGATAATTGCGTCCGGCTTCGGTAATTTTTTTCCCTGAATAATTGGAATGAATGATCTGTTCAAATCAACAAGTATCGGTTCGAAGTTTGTAATGTTGTTCAATCCGACATTTCTTTTTGCATCTTCTATTGCCGGTTCAACGCTTTCAAATCCGTAAATCTGTTTTACACTTTTTGAAATGAAAATTGGAATTGTACCTGCCCCTGAATAAAGATCGTAAACAATTTCGTTTCCATTAAATCCGGCATATTCGAGCGCGGTTGAAAATAGTCTGGCGGCCTGTCCGGTGTTCGTCTGAAAAAATGAATTGGCGCTGATCCTGAATTTACTTTCACCGATCAGATCATATATAAAACCACTACCATGCGATAGGACTTCATAATCGCCGTAAGCAACTTGTGAAAGCTTTTTGTTGATGTTGTAAACAATCGTACTTATTTGAGGAAAGAGGGCTAAGAGTTCATCCTTGTAGTCTATGAACAAGCGTTCATTCTCTTCGAAAATAACCAAATTAATCATCAAGTCGTTTTGTAAAAACGACTGCTTTATTACCAGATTTCGTAAAAATCCGGTATGTTTTTGTGGAGAATAGGGCAATATCTGCCGGTTTTTGAAAAATCCTCTTGTGAAATTCAATATGCCGTTGCTTACCTCTGATTGGAGCCAGCAGTTGTCAATATCGAGTACTTTATCAAACATCCCGGGAATGTGAAGACCAAGAGCGAAATCTTTATCGGGTATTTCGTGCATTGATCCGATCTCATCTTCGCTAAGCCAGCGCTTCTCTGCAAATGAAAATTCCATCTTATTGCGGAAGAAGAAAATCTTTTCAGCAGGAATAATCGGCTCCATCTCAAAATCTTTGAATCCACCGATCCTTTCAAATATATCTTTTACCTGTTCTTCTTTGAATTTGATCTGCTGTTCATAATTCAGATCCTGCGATTTGCATCCGCCGCATACCCCAAAGTATTTACATTTAGCCTGAACACGGAGCGGTGATTTAATTATCAATTCTTTTACTTTAGCTTCTGCGTAAGATGACCGGATCTTTTTTATTTGAGCGATTACTTTATCGCCCGGGTATGAACCATCAACAAAGACGACAAATTTTTTTGCGGTACTTTCATCATGTGTGTGCACTTCTTTGATTATCTTAGCAACACCCCTGCCTTCAAAAGCATAGCCCGTAATATCCAGCTCCAGCAGATCACCTTTCTTCATCATTGCCCTTTCTGAAGAAGCATTGCAACGAATCCGATGAACTTATCGCCACCCAGCTTTAAATATGCGTTTGACTCATGGCTAAGTTTGTTGAGAATTTTTTTGTAATAGCTTTTTTCCGAACTTGAAAGCACATGAATCGAATCATCAAGAAGGTTGGAACTATACGAATAGTATTTTTTCAGAGTGTGTGTTAAATTCTGGCGGACTATTACACTGAATTTTCGTTCCGAATAATATTTTTCAAGATCATCTATAAACAATGGCAGTAAATCGGAGGAATCAAAAATATCCTGGACGAATGGGGGATAATTTTTTCTGATCGTCACCACCTCTCCCACACATAAAAAACCTTCTGGTTTTAGCAGGCGTTTAATCTCTTTCACTATTTTGTTGCGTTTTGTCAGCGAGATTGAAGCCTGCGCGTAAACGAGGTCAAATGATGAATCGTTAAAATCGGTCACTTCAAAATCCATCAAACGAACATTTATCCCTGAGGAATATTCTAAAATCAGTTTTGAATTCATCAACGAATCGTAATCTTCAACTATTAACTCAATGTTTGCACCAAAATGGTTAGAGATTTCCCGAGCTATTTCTTCGCTGTTTGACCCAATCACCAGAATGCTCTGAACTGGATTTTTGAAATTGTTGATCAGAAACTCAGCCTGTCGGTCTAAACCGGGTAATAAACATTTTTCTATTTTCATAATGGAAAGATAAGAAAACCGTAAAGAATATGAATTCACTCGTTCTGTTGTGGGACAATATTATTTAACATCATTCGTACACTAGAACACACAAAACAGCAGCAAGCCCTATCTGATCAGAACCATTTTCTTTGTCTGCAACAAAGCCCCCGCTTTCAGTTGATAATAATAGATGCCGCTAACGAGTGAAGAGTGTAGAGTAGAGAACGTAGAGTGATATGTTCCGGCATTCTGAAATTCATTAACAAGTGTTACGACTTCTCTTCCAAGTAAATCGTAAATAGTTAGTTTAACTTGATCGCCAACAGACAATTGATAACCGATCACTGTTGATGGATTGAATGGATTTGGATAGTTCTGCTTCAATTCAAATGTTGCCGGAATTTCTTCTGTTGAGTTAATATCAGTCGGAACACCAAAATTAAGATCGACATAAACAGGGAGATGATCCGAAGCAGAAATCAAGGAGTTGCCAATTGATATATCTGAAAACCAGGAGTTGCTGCCGTTTGTAATAGATTTTGCAAAATGATTTCCATCGTTGCCGAAAATTTTATATGAATCTTCGAGATAATCTACACCGCCTTTGTTTTTGAGAGTTTGTGAAATCAAAATCATATCCAAACGGGATTTTAAATAACCGGGAGAATAAGTGTGCGTATGAGCGAAAGATGGGTTGTCCGTCCAACTGCCAACGGCATTCTGCGGATCATAAAAATATCCGGGAGAGGATTGGTCAAGCAGTTTTTGAAATGCAGGCTCGGTTGATGTAAAAATATTGAAATCACCGGCAACCATGTAATTTGTTGTTGCTCTTAATTGCATAGTTCTATTTCGTAAAATATTTACAGCATTCAATCTGTTCACGGTTTCTTCGGGGTATGCTTTCAAATGTGCGCCAAATATTATCAAAGTATCTTTGGTTATTTTATGAACAAATTTAAATTCCGCAAACGGTCTTGGAACGGCAGAAATCGTGCTCGATCCAAGATAAGTGAGTAAAGAATCAATATAGAATACAGCGCATTCGTTCCCGGTTCCCCAGTAAATATTAACTTCCATTGATGCTCTATACTTTGTTGATAGTACGTTATTAAGGAACTGCTGCACCGCGTCAGTTCCATCCAGCTCAGTAGTTAAAAGAATTGTCGGTTTAATCAGATTCAACACAATTTTCAGATAGTTTGCTGCATTGTTAGCATTTGGAAACTGTTTAACATTATAAGCGGCAATTCTAACCCTCTCTTGTCCATGAAGAGATAAAGTGATTATCAACATCAGAGACAAAAGCCATTTTCTTTTCACAGCCATCCTTATTATAAACATGAATTTGTTTAGGTAAATCTAAGAAACAAATAAACCGCCGCGATACTAAACAATATAAGTGATGTAATTTCAAAATAATAAGTGGCTTCTAAAAGAACACCGCTCTCGTTTAGCAATCTACTAGAGACGTCGGAACTATTTTGATACTGTCACTCTGACCAATCTGCTCTACCGGCAGAGCTTGTTGCACAATCAAAACATTGTCATTTCGAACCATGTTTTTTGTGGTGAGAAATCTTTATGTAATATTATCGTAAGATTTCTCAGTCGTTCCACAAAACGGAACTCCTTCGAAATGACATGCTTCCTTGTGCAACACACACGGCAGTCAGGAGTGTAGAGTCTCTTTACGTTCTAAATTTGAGATGTTTCCCGGAGTTTACACTGAACTAAGTGAATGTGTTTAACATGACAATGAGTAATTTTTCAGAGCTCTCTACATTTAAATATTTTTTTAAAACCCTCTGTTCCCCGCGTCTCTTCCGTCGTCTATGTTTCTGTCCCGCCTGTCTTTATAATCATTGAACATATACGAAATGCCGATTCCGATAGTGCGGCTGTTCAGTTGTTCGTAAGAACTCCTCGTGTAATAATTGCCGCCTATTGATTCACTATTGCCTCTTTGAGCATTAAGAAGATCATTGACAGTAATGTAAATTCTTAATTTACGCTCCATCAGATTTTTACTAATATAAAGTGATACAAATTTCATTTCACTTCTGACTGTGCGTCGGTTTTCCGTTTTCGGTACATAGTACAATGAAACATTAGCATCGATATCCCACCATAACTTCAAACCAATATACGTGTTGAGTGTAAAGGTCCTGTCAATTAACGACAGGTCTTCTGTTAAATATTGTCCTGACTGCTGTGAGTATCTGTAATTAAACGAAATGTACCATGAGCTTATAAAATCCGGCAGCTTAAATGGCATCATCGGGGAATTGTAATATGGCAGAGTGAGATTTACGCCGTAGGATTTTTCACTGTTAAGATTCAGGTAACTCGAAAGGAGTGTGCTGTCGTTCTCGGTGGTCATTGCGTTTGTATAGCTTCCGGTGGTGTAGTTGTAGAATACGCTAATATACTGTGAAAGATTGAATGCGAATGAATTCACAAACGTCGGGACCAGTTTAGGATTTCCGGCAAAGAATGTGTTTGGGCCCGTATTGCGACGGAACGGATTGATATAGTAAATCTGCGGGTACGTTACTCTTCTGAAAGCATTAAAACCGACCTGGAACATATCGCTGATCTTATAGGAGACATTAAAATTCGGGAAGAAGCTCAAAAAATTCTCTCCAAAATTTGTGTTCTGTGTAATCTGGTTTCCTTCGGTTGAAAGATTTTCTCCTCTCAATCCGAATTTAATATCAAAATCACCAAGCTTGTGCGCATAGGTAAGGTAAAGTGCGTTTATATTTTCATTATACTTGAAAAGATTGCTCAGCCTTAGACTATCCAGCCACGTTCCTGTCTGATAAGAAAAATTATCAACGTGGTAATCGTTATTTCTTGTGCGGTAGGTAAAATTGTAACCCGCTTCCAATCTGTTAAGACCAAGCGGTAAAACATAATCCGTTTTAAATATGAAAGTTCTGGCAGTAACATCTGTATTGCTGTTCTGTAATTGCGGTCTGCCCAGTTTATTGCTGTAATCCAGATTCATCTTCGTGTCTGTCGGGTTTCCGAAAATTGTATACATAGCATCGAAAGTTAAATCGTTTCCTCTTGTGGCGAATTTCTTTTTATAAAATCCATAGAAGGAAAGATTTGTATTCTTTCCGCCGTTGTTATTTATGCTGTTGTAGTAATACTGAAAAACATTATTCTTGTCGTTTACAAAAGAGTTGCCGCTGCTTTCCGAATTATATTTGTATCCGTTATAGTTAACATAAAATGTAGCGGTGTTACTCTCATCAATATCGTAATCGAACCCGAATTTGAAATAGCCGGAATAAAAATCATTTAATCCGTCTCCCCGCGATTTTTGGTAATACATTGCAGGGCTGGTATAAACATATCGCTCGGATTCGTTTCTGTTTTTCCCGCCAAAATATCCACCGTAAGCCTGACCGAAAATATTGATCTTATCGGCTTTATAATTAAGATACATTCCGCCGAAACTATTTTTATTTGTTGAAGAGCTGAGGCTGAACATCCCGCTGTAGTTGCTGAATGCATCTTTTTTGGTTAAAAAATTCAGAATATATGTTCCACCCTCAGCGCTCTCTTTAGCTCCGGGCGCAAGAATCACTTCCACCTGATCTATCATTGTGGCGGGCAGCTGGGAAAGCATTTCACTCGGCATACTATACTCGTGTCCGTCCATTTGTAATTTTACGTTTTGTCCACGCACGGTAATCTTACTTGTTGCCGGATCGACATCTACAAGTCCCGTATTTTTTAAGGCTTCCGTAACAGTACCGGAATTACCGGGAAGCCTGTCCATATTTACAACCTGCCGGTCTGCATGAAATTCTATCATCGGTTTGATTGATTTAACAACAATCTCCGGCATCTCAATTGATGTTGCAAGAAGTCTTATCAAACCCAGCCTTGATGATTTTTCCAGGGCGACTGAATCGATTACCTGAGTTTGATATCCGACCATAGAAAATTTTGTGCGCACTTTGCTTTCGGGAATGTTTTCAATAGCGAAATTCCCTTTCTCATCGGTTGCCATTCCTTTGAGTTCTTTCCCTGAGGTTTTTGAAATAATTACAACCGAAACACCGGCCAATGGCTTGCTCGTCATCAGATCTGAAACAGCGCCGATGATTTTGAAACTTTCGGTTTCGGTTTGTGCGGATAAAAGATTAAATGCTGAAAGTGAAAGAAATAGAATTGCGGAGAGGAGTTTCATACATAGCCCCAAGAAGTTTTTAGAGTTAGTTAATTGCAAAAATAGTACTGCCTAATGAACGAATTTATATAATGAAAAAACTTATCTCGTTTAAAGAACAATTGTAACTAACTGTACTAAACTTCCGACAATTATATTCAAATTGCAATCAATAAATTATTACGGGTTGATACGTAAGTTCGTTTTGAGTATTTGCTTCCATTCCCGTTGCATTTTTTAGTTACCTGATTCATCTGTCAAAGAATATTTATAGTCATATGGAAGTAAGTCAGCCACCCTTTTCCACGCCCAATATCCGGCAAGTTTTTTCCCGTATGGACTATCATCAGAACAAATACCTGTACTATTAAAGAACAACTCTCCGTTCGGAAAGATTACCCAAGAACTTTGATAAGGCTTGATTTCTGTAGTATATTTTTCTCTTTTCAAATTAAATCCTCTTATAAGTGAAAATGTTGCATTTCCATTTAGTCTTTCCCTATAATTTTTATAATTAAGTTCTTCTCCCTGATGTAAATAAACTACTTGCATCAAACTATCGTAAACCAAACAATATTCATCTTTATTATTTTTTTTGATTCTTGAGTAAAGTAAGGTATCCAGATTGGTTTTCTTTTGGTTCAATAGTGAATCACTTCTATCTGTATATATCCAGTGAGAAGAGACATATGATTTGCTTATTCTGAATCCTTCTTCGTAAACTCTGCCTTCGGCGCATGATTTGAGAAAGTGTCTAAATGAACCTTTGTAGGCTTTTACACGATTAACTTGCCAATTGTTTTTCTCTTTTTCGTCAGAACTGTTCACCTCCTCAAAGAAGGGATAGATTTGATACTTCCCATCACCTTCCGATCTCGACCAAACAAATTCTTTTAAGTATATTTTTATTTTATAACCCAGTGAGTGATTAACAATTACAATTGCATCTTCTGCTTTCGCTGATAATTCATCCGTGTTTTTATTAATCTCAAAGTCAATTATTTCCGGATTTAATATTTCACAATCATCTGCATTACTGCTTTCACCAAGAAATTCTTTTGTAAATATTCTCAGCTGTCTTTGCCACTCCGAAGGATTTTCTCCAATTACAGTAATCTCTTTTGCAACTATAGCCTTCCCGCTAAGCGCAACATCAATTTTTTGAGTTCCATTTGAGACTTTAACCGGCTTAACAACTTTGCTGTATCCAATTAATGCGGCAACAAGGCTATAAGCACCTGGCGGAATATTCTTAATAACATAGGCACCATTTTTATTTGTTAAAACTCCCAAACTAGTGTTTGCTAAAAACACTGTTGCGTATTCGATCGGTTTTCCAGTTAGAGAATCTGTGACTATGCCATATACTTCACCAGTGTTTTTGCTCTGCCCACTTAAATTAGAATAGATGAACGAGAATGAAAATATAATTAGGATTAATATTTTTTTTAGACTGATTGGATTATACACAAGATGCTTTTTCATAGCCCACTTCCTTATTAATTATAACGAATAACACGTAATCAATGCCAATTAATTTCTGTTTGATTGCTTATTTCCTTTCCCGTTACAATATCTTTTATAGAAACTGTTATTACATATTCACCCAGTTCGTATTTACTCATATCCAACTGCAAGTACATCTGCGGGTCTTTTTCTTGTGTCTGATATTTTGATGTAAGCGCTACTTTCTTCCCTTCTTTATCTAAACCTACCACACTTAACAATGAGTTAATTACTCCGCTTTCTTCTTTCTTTTGTATTGTTATCTTCTGTTCGAAGTCAGTTAGATTGTTTGTGTTCATCGTTAAATTGTAAATTTCATAATAGAGATATAGTTTATCTTCCCGGCCAAATGCTTTTGTTGGATTTGGAAGAACCGATATCTCGTTTCGTTTTATTGTACCGCCGAGCACTTGTCCCACTTCAACATTGGTTGCCAGCACAAGATCGCTAAGCGCCAGGTCATTACTGCTGAATTTGCGCACGCTGAACTTGCCGTGATATGAGGTTACCCCTTTATCTTTCTTTCTCATCATCTCGAATGCAAGGTTACCGGATTGCGAAGGCAAAGTCATCTCTAAAGAATTTACCAAATGATATTGGGATTGATCTACAGATGTGTAAGTTTTTTTGTAATCGAATTTTTTGTTAAAGCCATTGTCAAATAGAAAAAGTCCGACATCGTAACCTTCCGAGAATTTCTCTTTTGTTGTTGATGTATCCGAATAGTCAATATTATAGGATAGGTAAACGTCTGTCTTTCCCGAGTTGCTTGATGCGAATTGATAAATTTTATAGCTTAAATCAAAAATTGCTCCTTTGAAAGACGGAATATACTCTTCCGGTTTTGTTTGCCTCAGATTAATAATATCTTCCTGCGTATCCATCGGGACTATTGAATTCCACGGTTGAGCAAAACGGTAACTTCTGTTTCTTTCCGCGTCAACAAAGGAAAACATTTTATCTCCGTAATCCCATACTTCCGTTCTGGGTTTTTCGGTAATAAGATCCATTTCGGTTTCGGTTACGAAACGTGTTATCTCTTTTGGGAAGCCATATCTTAATAAAACTTCGCCCCTATCCGTATTCCAGCCATCAATTTTCAATCTACGCGAACCCAAAAAGAAGTTCGCATACGTTACGCGGGAATAGTGTTCAAGCAATCGTTCATTGTATTGAGTTAAAATAAGAGGATCGTTCGAATTCCAGTAATCCGAAATATATGGCAGAAGTTGTTCCTCGGTCATTTCATAAATTCTATCCCCCAGCTTGGATATAAGAAGCAGTTTTACAGAATTGATTGTGAAATTTTTTCTTTCCGGCAGGTTCATAAAGGAGATTGCTTTTTGAAATTCGACACTCGACTTTTCATTATCGTTTATTCTTTGATACGCTAATCCCAAAACCAGATGGGCGTCTTTGTTTAGTCGATCTGAATTTGTTAATGGGGAGAGGAGTTCAATTGCTTTTTCAAATTCACCCGCAGCAATATATAACTTGCTTAGTTCTGTATAAGACTCGGCTAACAGGGAATTGCATTCTATCGATTTCTCCAAAGAATTGCGGGCTTTAGAATAATATGTATATGCTATTCGTATAAGTTTAGCTTCCGGAAAATTACCTTTAGAATTTTTGAAATCATTTTGTGTATCGTCTTTCAATGAGCTTCTTCCTCTATACTTTAATGCTCTGGAGATGGGATTAGTTGCTTTATTAATTCCGATCTTAACTGTGGCGTTTTGATATTCAATGAATTCTTCCACGCTCAGTCTGCCCAGATTGTACAACGCCTCCGCGTTATTATTATCAATCTCCATGATTCTTTCATAAATATTAATTGCCTTCGATCTTCCAATGAAATATTGTCTCTCGGTCCAGAACCGTTCCTCCCATATATAAGCCCGCAACAACAGGTAATCGATATTGTTTGGATCTTTATCCAAAGCCTCATCGATATAGTCTTTTGCGCTATTTAGCTCTTCTATAGTTTTGTTGCCCAAAGAAAGTTTTGCTAATTCAAAGTATGAGAAAGCATCATCGTACTTTCTAATTGATTCTCTGAAGAGAGTTATTGCTGAAGTCGTGTCTTTCTTCTGAAGTGCATCAAAAGCTTTTAAGAATTCTTTTGTTCGAAGAGTATCGGTTTGTGCTATTGATATAAAATTCGAAGAATAGAACAATGCCGTAAAAATTAAAACTCCTGTTTTCATAGTTGCCCATGCTATGTTTGTTTTAAATCTAACGTTTGGATTTAATCAAAACGGTGCAATTAAATATGCACCTTATAGAAAGTATATTTTGCCGGGACGGAAAGCAGAATTTATATAGGTATGGCAGTATAAATTACAAACGCCAATTGATTATTTTTTTGCAAACACAAGTTTACCCGCGCCCGGAGAGCGGACGATAATGGTGTCTCCTGATTCATATTTATTCATAAGCAATTCCGAAGAAAGAGGATTGACAATAAATTTCTGTATCATCCGTTTCAGCGGACGTGCGCCGTAGGTTGCATCATACCCATGCTGAAGTATAAAATCGATCGAGTCATCATCAATTTCAAAACCGATGTTTTTTTCTGCGAGCATCTTCCCCACTCTCTGCAACTGAATGTTGATTATCTGTTTCAATTCACTTTTAAGCAGTGGCTTGAAAAGAACTATCTCATCAATCCTGTTTAAAAATTCCGGGCGGATCGTCTGGCGCAGAAGCTGGCTCAAACTTACACGTAATTCCCCCATTATGTTTTCATAATTAGTCTCATCCATAGTCATAAGTTTATCCTGTATAAGATGCGAGCCAAGGTTCGATGTCATTATGATAATTGTATTTTTAAAATCAACGGTTCTCCCTTGATTATCCGTCAGGCGCCCGTCATCCAAAACTTGTAGTAAAATATTAAAAACATCCGAATGAGCTTTTTCAATTTCGTCGAGCAGTACAACGGAATAATGTTTTCTTCTAACAGCCTCTGTCAGTTGTCCCCCTTCATCATATCCAACATATCCGGGGGGTGCGCCAATTAATCGCGACACAGAAAACTTTTCCATGTATTCGCTCATATCAATGCGTATCATGGCATGTTCATCATTGAATAAAAATTCTGCCAATGCTCTTGCAAGTTCCGTCTTGCCTACACCAGTAGTTCCAATGAAAATGAAGGAGCCAATTGGACGATGAGCGTCCTGCAATCCCGCGCGCGATCTTCTGATCGCATTTGATACCGCGGCAACAGCATCATCCTGTCCAATTACTCTTTTGTGAAGTTCCTCTTCGAGCCGCAGAAGTTTATGCCGTTCACTCTCAAGCATCCGCTGGACAGGTATGCCCGTCCATTTAGCTACCACTTCGGCAACATCTTCGGCATCAACTTCTTCCTTTAGCATTTTAGTGTTTTTTTGAATGACTGCGAGCTCTTCGGATTCCTTTTTCATTTTGCGCTCAAGATCATTTATAACGCCGTAACGTATCTCTGCAACTTTACCAAGATTTCCTTCTCGCTCAAATCTTTCCGCATCAGTTTTTGCTCGCTCAATCTCGCTTTTCATTGAACGGATCTTCTGAATTTTTTCCTTTTCAAGCTGCCAGTGCGCCTTAAGGTTTGTTCTCTCTTCTTGAAGTTCGCTTAATTCTTTTTGTAATTCTTCAAGACGAACAGCCGACTCGGAATCTTTCTCCCGCTTTAATGCTTCCCGCTCTATCTCAAGCTGTTTAACTTTTCTTTCAACGGCGTCAAGTTCTTCCGGCATCGAATCAATTTCGATTCTTAGCTTTGATGCAGATTCGTCGATCAGATCAATGGCCTTATCAGGTAAAAAGCGATCGGTGATATATCGGTTGGATAATTGCACCGCAGCTACGATTGCACCATCAGTAATTCGTACACCGTGATGAACTTCGTATCTTTCTTTTAATCCGCGTAGAATGGAAATCGAATCTTCTTCATTCGGCTCAGAGACAAGTACCGGTTGAAATCTTCTTTCGAGCGCAGCATCCTTCTCAATATATTTTCTGAATTCATCAAGTGTTGTTGCGCCGATTGCATGAAGTTCTCCGCGTGCAAGCGCCGGCTTTAAAATATTTGCTGCATCCATCGAGCCTTCTGCCCTTCCGGCTCCTACTAGTAAATGTAATTCATCTATGAATAAAATTATTTCGCCGCTTGCTTCTTGAACTTCTTTAACAACAGCTTTCAACCGCTCTTCAAATTGTCCTCGGAATTGTGTACCGGCAACAAGTGCGCCCATGTCAAGTGCAACAATTCGTTTTGTCTTCAGTGTTTCGGGAACATCGCCGCTTATAATGCGATGTGCAATACCTTCTGCTATCGCAGTCTTGCCTACTCCCGGCTCGCCGATTAAAACGGGATTGTTTTTTGTCCGGCGTGAAAGCACTTGAAGAACGCGACGGATCTCCTCGTCGCGTCCGATAACTGGATCGAGTTTGTTGGAGCGCGCAAGACTATTTAAATCCCTTCCATATTTTTGCAATGCCTGGTAAGTGTCTTCGGGATTTTGAGTTTTTACACGCTGGGTACCCCGAATATCTTTTAGTGCCGAGAGAATTATGTTTTTATTGAGTCCGTTATCATTTAAAAGTTTTCCGACAGTACCTTTATCTTCGCTGAGCGCAATAAGAATATGTTCGTTCGAAACATATTCGTCTTTTAATGCTTTAGCTTCTTCCGAAGAGCCGTCAAATAATTTTGCCGTGCTGATCGATAATTGTTGATTGCCGATACCGCTTCCCGATACCTTGGGAAGACGTTCTAGCAATTCACCTATTTTTATTTTCATCTGATTTAAATTCGCACCGGCTTTCTGAATTATTGAATGTGCAACGTTCAATTGATCCTGCAGCATAGCGGCAAGAAGATGTTCCGGTTCAACAATTTGATTGTTATAGTTCTGTGCAATCTCAATTGAGTTTTTTACAGTTTCCTGAGCTTTAACTGTGAATTTGTTGAAATTGAATTCCATCTTTATCACCTAAAATTAACTACCCCAATTTACCGCTCATACAAACGATATTCTAAAAAGTTTCTAGTTAGTAATATATTGTTACGATATAGTATAATACGAAATCGTAATAAATTGCTTTTGTCTTTTCAAATGAAATGAAAGGAATCTTTTAATACGTTTGAGTGTAACCGTCAATTGTTTTAATTTAGTACCCCCGTTATTCAAACGCTTTTTCCAATTATCCCGAAAGAATAAATGCAGCTAGATATTGATACAATTGTCGCAATCGCTACACCGGCTGGTGTTGGCGCTATATCGGTTATCCGTGTGAGCGGTCCAAATAGTTTTACAACCGTGGATAAATTATTCCGGGGAAAAGTAAAACTGGTTGATTCTAAAACTCACACGATTCATTACGGTAAGATATACGATACAAATAATGATTTGATAGATGATGTGCTCGTTTCGGTATTCAGAAATCCGAATTCATATACTGGAGAAGATTCAGCTGAGATCAGCACTCACGGCAGTTCTTTGATTACGGAAAAGATCGTTTTTGCGCTTGTGGAATCAAATGTAAGATTAGCAGAACCGGGGGAGTTCACAAAACGAGCGTTTTTAAATGGTAAATTGGATCTTGCCCAGGCGGAAGCCGTTGCGGATCTTATAAATTCTAGGACAGAGGCGGCGCTACGCGGGGCGCGGAATCAGCTTGACGGATTATTATCTCAAAAAGTTGATCTGCTGAGGGAGGTGTTGATAAATACCTCTTCGCTGATTGAACTTGAGCTTGACTTTGCCGAAGAAGATGTTGAATTCATGTCGATAAAGGAGATTCTAAATAATATTAGTCAAATAGAAAAAGAAATTGATTTGTTACTTAAAACATACTCATTCGGTCGAGTAATTAATGATGGAGTAAATGTAGCCCTTGTCGGTAGAACAAACGTGGGGAAGTCATCACTTTTAAATTACCTTCTGAAAGAAGCACGTGCAATAGTCAGTGAAATACCAGGTACAACAAGAGATATCATCAGAGAGAATCTTTCGATTGACGGAATTTTATTCAAATTATTTGATACTGCCGGAATTCGTGTAACAGAAGATGTTATTGAGAAAGAGGGAGTAATCAGAAGTCATGAAGCAGTTAAGAATGCCGATATAGTTCTTTTTATGAATGATGTAGTTAGCGGATTTTCTAATGAACTTTATAGCCAGCTTTTGGAAATAACTTCCGACGAAAGAATTATTAAAGTGATGAATAAGATTGATTTGAATCGGAAGGAAGCATTTATTGCCGATGTAAAAATATCCGCGATAACCGGAGAGGGGATGGAGGAACTTTTTTCTAAACTGAAAGAAAAAGCAATCGGGACAAATAGTTATACCGAAAAAACAGCGATAGTCTCAAATTTACGGCATTTTAATGCTCTCAGTAGGACCAAAGAGAATTTGTTAAATGCCCGGAGATCAATTGATGATAAATTAACGGGTGAGTTCATTGCCGTCGATCTTCGAAATGCTGAGATCGCACTATCTGAAATCATTGGTAAAGTTACGACGGATGATATATTGAATAATATTTTCGTAAAATTTTGCATCGGGAAGTGACTCTTTTCACGTGGAACGGGAAATGATCTGAATTCCACCACTTTTTTAGAAACTAAAGCCCAAGGATTAATGTTTGTTTCATGTGAAACAGAAAGGTATTAATGAGAAGTTTTGACATAATTGTAGTTGGGGGAGGACACGCAGGAATTGAGGCCTCATCGGCTGCGGCTAGAATGGGCTGTTCGGTCGGTTTAATCACAATGGATAAAAACGCAATCGGCAGAATGTCATGTAACCCTGCCATTGGAGGAAGCGCCAAAGGTCACTTGGTTCACGAAATTGATGCGCTTGGCGGTATGATGGGATTAATTGCGGACAAGACTGGTATCCAATTCAGGATTTTAAATAAAACCAAGGGTCCGGCTGTTTGGGCGGGGCGGTGTCAGTCGGACAGAAAATTATATTCAGAAGAAGCCGTTCGTTTAATTTCATCAACTCCAAGTATAAAGATAATAGAAGGTTCTCTTCTTGAAATTTTTGTTGATAACAGAAAAATTTCTGGCGTTAAAACCTCTGAAGCAGAAGAGATCAGATGTAAATCGTTGGTCTTGTGTTCGGGTACATTTCTGAATGGGTTAATGCACACTGGTCTGAAATCAACAAAAGGGGGACGATTTGGCGAACAAGCTTCTGAGGGTTTGACGGAATCATTTTTGCAATTGGGATTTGTTTCGGGAAGATTGAAGACCGGAACACCACCGAGATTGAGAAAAAATTCAATCAATTGGGATATCCTTTCAGAGCAGCCCGGAGATGAAGTCCCCGAACCATTTTCACAAAGGACAGATAAAAATTTATTTCCTTTTCTTCCGCAGGTTAGTTGTCACATTACTTATACTGATAAAGCTGTTCATAAAATTTTAGAAAAAGGTTTTGACCGCTCTCCACTATTCACTGGAATTATAGACGGAATAGGCCCGCGTTACTGTCCTTCGATCGAAGATAAAATAGTTAGATTTGCAGACAAAGAACGACATCAACTTTTTCTGGAACCTGAAGGCTTGGATTCCGATTTGATTTATCTGAATGGTTTTTCTTCCTCGTTGCCGGCAGAAATTCAATTTGAGGCGCTGCAAAAAATTAAAGGTCTTGAAAATGCGGAAATGATTCGTCCGGCATATGCGGTTGAATATGATTACTTTCCACCATATCAGGTTGACCTGACACTCGAGACGAAATTAGTTGAAGGGCTTTATTTTGCTGGGCAGATTAATGGAACATCCGGGTATGAGGAGGCGGCCGCACAAGGATTGGTGGCGGGAATTAATGCTGCGCTGAAAATCCAAAAGAGACCGGAATTTGTATTAAAGCGTAGTGAGGCGTATATCGGAGTTTTGATTGACGACTTGGTTCGAAAATCTACAAAAGAGCCTTATAGAATGTTTACCTCGATGGCTGAACATCGGCTAGTGTTACGACAGGACAATGCCGGCCGAAGATTAATGAGGACTGGATTTGATTTTGGTCTTATTCCAAAAGAATTGTATGATTCAATGAGACACCGTGAGGCGGTTATCACGAAATACAAAGAGATTTTTTCGAATAGAAATGTGCATCCTAAGCAGATCAACGGATTACTGGAATCAAAAAATTTGGCGTTAATTGATAATTCCGAAACGATTGATAAGCTTGTAAAACGCCCAGAGTTATCCCTCTTGGAAGTACTGAAATCATTCAACGGTGAGGGGGAAGATCTATTTCGGGAATTGTATAATGATGCCGAAATTCTTGAACAGGTAGAAATTGAGATAAAATATGAAGGCTACATCCGCCGCCAGCAGGATTTAATTGCAAAAACGGGAAAATTAGAGAACCTCTCAATACCATTGAACTTAAACTATAGTAATTTGAAGGCCTTGTCTACTGAGGCTAGAGAGAAGCTGAATAAAATAAAACCACGTTCGATTGGTCAAGCAGGACGAATTTCGGGGGTAACTCCTTCTGATATTTCTATTTTATTAGTATATTTAAGAAGCTAAAATAGAGGGTATTGTTGGATCTACAAGAGCAGTATTTACGAGAATTGAAAATGCTCTTCTGGGAAAATAGTCTAAATCCAGACGAATACCAGTTAGAACGACTTTCTCATTTTTCACATCTCGTTGCCCAAAAGAATACAAAACTCAATTTGATTTCTCGTAGAGATGTTGCAAAGATTATAGAAAATCATATTTTTATTTCTTCTTTGATTGCAGAATATCTTCCCAGCAAAGTGTCAAAATTTTTAGATATTGGAACCGGCGGTGGATTTCCCGGCATTCCTTTAGCAATAACACGGCCTGCCATGAGGGGAGTATTGGTTGATTCTACTTCAAAGAAGATTGATGCGGTAAAAGAATTTATTAGTAGGCTTAAACTCAATAATATAGTTGCTGAAAATAGTAGAGTCGAGAGTGACGATTTTAAACAAAAATATGCAGATTCGTTTGACTTAATAGTAAGCCGTGCAACAGTTCCCCTTGTAATATTGTTTCGCTATTCACTTCCTCTTATAAAAGAGAAAGCCTATATCGCAGCGATCAAGGGAGGCGATATTATGGATGAATTTAAGACCACGGAATTGAAATACAAAGCTCATATCAAAAAATCCACAATTTTTGAATTATCATATAAGCCAACCAATGTAAGAAATGAAAAAGGCAAGAAACTGATTCTTATTGAAATAAATAAATAATTTTTTCCAGCATCCTCTTTGCCCTCGCATTTTTTTCTGAAAGCAAAAAAGATTAAAGTTATATTACATGCAGCTAATTCAGTTTTGTTGCAACGGATATTTGCTAATGGCTTCTTTTCGTCACTACGGTCGATCAATAACAGCATAAAAACTATGGCCCAATTTGAAAAATTTTTACGTTATCCACCTAGAAGGGATGTAGTATTTGTTTTGGGGGCAGGCGCTTCTCATCCGGACGGTGTTCCACTCCAGAGAGATATGCTGCCAATGATTGTTTCCGGGAGTATTGAAGAGATTAAAAACTCTGAGATTGGCCAGATTGTAATAGAATTTATAAAAGATAATTTCGAATTCAATCCGGAGACCAACCAATATCCGCATCTTGAGGCAGTCTTTGGCTTTATGGATTATTTTATACAGCAGAACGAAAGTCTGAACGTAAAATACACGAATGAAAAAATTAGGGATATAAAAGAATACCTAATCAAACTAATACACTATATTGTGAATCTTCAGACTGACAAAAGAAGCCACTATTATCACCTTTTCTGGAAAGCAATACAAAAAGAAAATTCCAATGTTTCAATTATTACACTGAATTACGATACTCTTCTTGAACAAGCCTTCGATTTTTTGTTTAAAAGCCACGGCTATATTGATTACTGCATCCCCTTGATGAATTACGAACCTCTACCGGAATTGAAAAATTATAATTTCTGGGTTAATCCAAGAGAACCGGTTTCAATTAATCCGAATGAAAATCCGATACCAATCAAAATTGTAAAAGTACATGGAAGCCTTAACTGGAAGTATTGTAATTGTTGTAACCAGACTCTTCTTACTCCTTGGGATAGATCAATTGATCTTAAGAGAGGAAAATTTCTGGGCTACACTTATCCAGACAATTTAGAATATGAATTTGTCTGTCCTATTGACGGAACAGAATTCCGCACACTAATAATGCCCCCAACTTATCTTAAAACTATTCAACACCCGATAATTTCTCAATTAATGAGCGAAGCATCCAGAGAAATTCGCGCATCCAAAAAAGTGGTCTTCATTGGGTATTCCTTATCCAGCTCAGATGTTCATATTAAGGCATTATTCAAAAAACAGATTACCCCCGATAAAGAAGTTATAGTTGTTAATCCAAAACAGAAAGAGTCTTTAGAATTGAACTATAAATCACTTACGAAAAATGCGCGTTTCATCTATTCTTCATTCGAAGATTTTGTTAATGATGAAAATCAAATAAATTCGATCATTTCTTAATCCCTATTGATTCATTCCATTCGATGCTATATCTTTATACTACATTATTCATGTAGCGGAAAACCCATTATGTTATCTAAATTAGCGGCTCTTATTCTGGGCATCGTCTCCGAAAAAGAAAGAAACCCGTATGAAATAACGAAGATGCTTGAATACCTGAATACAAGAAAATGGCTACCACTTGCAGATTCAACAGTGTATGCAACCATAAATAATTTGAAGAAACACAGCCTAATTATTGGCCGACAAGAAAGGAGTGGTAACTTACCCGAAAAGACAATTTACTCAATTACACCAGAAGGAGAATTCGAATTTCACGAATCTATAACGAATTTCTTGGAAGAGGATGTAACTGTGCCCTCAAATTTTGATATCGGAATATTATTGATGCATAATTTGAGTAAACCTGAAATTTTAATGAAACTGAAAAAAAAACTTGAGCGGCTCGAGAGTAACTCCTACACAATTCGGAAACAGATCTTAAGTTTTGAAATGGATCCAACAAAAGTAGCGTTTACAAGCCTTTCTATGTTAAAACACCGCATGCATCTAATTGAAGCAGAATTAAAAACAATCCGTGAATTGATTAAGGAATTGAATATACGGCAGTCAATTTCTGATTTATCTCCATTCGATATGAGAATGTTTTAGGATCTGAAATCGTTAAAATATTCTGCGTTATAATTTATAGCGACCAAAGTTCATTTTTAAACACCCATCATTTATCTCAAGACGGTAAACAGCTATCAACTTGTACTAACATTTAAACCAATCATGTAATACTCTTTGTCTAAACCTCAATGCTAGCAATTTTTATTTGGTATATTGATGATTGTTGTAGTGAGCGGTTAAGAATAAATATCAAGAAATCCTCAGTAACTCCTCCGAATCCATCCTTCTATAGCCGTAGGATGGATTCTTTTTTTAACCACTAACTAATAATTTCATTATCGTTTTTAATAACAGAATTATTTAGTTTCCCTTCCCGAATAAAAGGATTCACAAAAATTGAGGATGGGTAATGAGAACAATGTCAAAGCTTTTGATTCCCTTTTTGATTTTAATAGCAAGCTATGGAACTCTCTTTGCGCAGACAGATGACGTAGCCGCCATTAAAACCGAGTTAAATAAATGGATGACGGCATATAACCAGAAAAATTTGGACAACTCAGTTTCTATTTTTGCCGAAAACTACATCGGGTTTTATGCCGGCCATCCGGATCAAACTAAAAACTCCATAAAAGAACAGAACGACCAGGTCTTTAAGAATAAATATCTGAAAGCCACCCTGGGCATGGAGGTTGTTGAGATTGAAACTGGAGGCGACATTGCATATGTGAGCGTTAAGCAGAAGTGGTCGTTTAAGCCATCTATTATGGATAAAGCACAGATTGCATTTGAAAAAGGTATTTTGATTTTTAAAAAACAGCTTGACGGTAAATGGAGAATAATTCGCTCTTCAACTTTTCCTGTTAACGCCACAAAATAAATTATTGCTTTGTATATGATTTCAAGAGGATTGGTTTTCTCTATTCTATCAGGGAGAATGATTAGTGGATGAAGTAAATAAATTGTCAACAGAACTTCATAACTCGGTTTTTGGAGATCCATGGCACGGTGCATCGGTCGAAGAAATATTAACCGAAATAAATGTTGAACAGGCATTTCACAAACCAATTACTTCGGCACATAATATAATGGAGCTGACGCTTCATTTAACCGCATGGACAGAGGAGGTTCTGAGTCGTTTTGAGAGCAATCCTCCCGCTCTACCAAAAATTGGGGATTGGCCAATACCCGCTGACAGAACCGAAGAATACTGGACAGAGTTAAAACAAAATTTTTTTCAAGTCACATTAAAACTGATTGCCGCTATTAAAAGTTTTACTGAAGCAGAACTGGATAAAATTGTTGGAACCGAGAGAAATACTGCGATTGGCACAGGTTTTTCATATAGTGGATTGATCTTGGGGTTGGTTCAGCATAATGCATATCATGCCGGGCAGATTTCCTTAATTAAAAAAACATTTGCGCAGTAACATTATAAAGTTTAAGGCGTCTATTTAGTAGCCGGTTACAATATATTTGTTAAAAACACGTTAACAGAGTTACTAACAAGATTTTTGCGTTTAATAATCTCAAACCAAACAGAGAGGTTACAATGAAATCCAGAAAAGCATTTTTTCTTTCATTTCTCTTTCTTTTTATATCCATTTCATATTCGCAGGAAAACCGGTCGTTAAACATGGAGGGCGCTCCCAATGTTTTTATCGATTGTAATTACTGCGATATTAATTTTATAAAAGAACAAATACCAATTGTTAATTATGTCCGTGATAGAAAAGATGCCGATATTCATGTTCTCTACACGTCGCAAAATACCGGCTCGGGAGGAAGTGATTATACTTTACTTTTTCTCGGGCAGAATAGATTTGTAAATATAAACGACACCGTAAAGTACACAACAAACAAAAGCGATTCAGATGATCAATCAAGAATTAAAATGGTAAAAGCTTTAAAGCTAGGACTGATCCGGTACATTTCGAAATCACCTGTTGCGGATCAGATGAGCATTTCATTCCCTAAAACGACTAAAATAGAACAGCCGAAAGATGACTGGGACTATTGGGTTTTCAAATTAAGCTCTAACGGAAATTTCAGCGGCGAGAAAAATTATAACAGTAAATATATCTACAGTTCAATTTCCGCCAATAGAACCACAGAGGATTTGAAGCTAAATATCTCTTTATCAAATAACTACAATGAAAGCAATTACATTTATGAGACTTCATCGGGTGATGAGACAATAACGAATATCACCCGGAGTCAATACGTAAACGCCTCTTTTATTAAAGCGATAGATAGTAAATGGTCCTGGGGTATATGGGGAAGAGCTTACACTTCGACTTACGACAACATTAATTTCAGTTATTCATTTGCGCCCGGTATAGAATATAACGTTTTTCCTTATTCAGAATCGAACGTACATCAGTTGAGAATTTACTACAAAGTGTACCACGCCTTTAACAAGTATGTAGACGAAACATTTTATTTTAAGAGAAAAGAGGATTTATGGCTTCATTCATTAAACGTATCCTTTTCTTTAATTGAACCATGGGGGAGCCTAAGCATAGGGCCCAATGTGGAAAACTATTTGAATGATTTTGCAAATATTAGTTATGGTGTCTATAGTTCCGCCAGCTTACGGTTGTTCAAAGGATTTTCATTGAGTTTTTATTTCAATTATTACAAAGTTGGTAAACAAGTTACCCTGCCTCTTGAAGGAGCCTCACTTGAAGAAGTTTTATTGAGAAGAAGACAACTTGAAACATCGTTTAACTATTACGCTTACTTCGGTATTTCATATTCATTCGGATCAATATTTAATAATTTTGTGAACCCGCGTTTTGGCGGCGGAGGCGGCTCAATAACAATAAGCGATTAATTTTTTCAATGTGCGGCGCTCTCAAACGCCGCATTTGATTACTTCTTTCATTACGACTCTAATTTTTTTATAAGTGTACAGCTATTTTTATTATTATATTATTAAGAGGGGATAAAAATATTTTCTTGATTTGTTTAGAGGTATATCTTATGAAAATATTAGCGATTGAAAAAGAAATTGATGGAACGACAAAAGAACAATTCAAATCACACCTTAAAGCTGAAACTCAAAAAGTGTGGGAGCTTTATCAAACATGTATAATTCGCGAAATTTATTTTGGCAAACCCTCTCACAATGCTGTTTTGATTCTTGAATGTACCGATGAGAACGAAGCACAAGAAATTTTAAATACATTACCATTGGTTGAAGAAAAACTAATTACTTTTGATCTATTCCCATTAGTTCCGTATGATGGTTTTGCCCGCTTATTTAAAAATAACACTGTGTAAAAAATTAAATCTGTTCGGTAAATCAACGAACATTTTTTAACAACATTTCTGTTAATTATTAATATTTTGGAGTATCATAAAAACGGTGTGATATGAAAAACTCTTTGAAATTATCCATCTTACTTTTCCTTTCTTTTCTTAGCATTACTGCTCAAAACGCAACAAACAACTTAATAGTTGAAAAATATTTACCAAAACTTGATAGAATTTTTGAGCTTCACGGTATGACAAAACAAATTCACCCAGCGCTTGAGAATGTTTATCCGGTAGCAATTGCAGAGGAAGGACAATTTTTTATTTTTGAGCCTGCCGTGGATAATAAATATCATTTTGTAAAACAAACGGCAATTACATCGCCGGTACTGGTAGGAATAAGAGCTGCTTTTCCGCTTCAGGAAAATGATAATAAAATGACATGTATCGTAACTGGAGAAGTGTTTGATTCCTTGGACGGTTACGCAATTATTTTTCACGAGTTTGTTCATTGTGCAGAGTTTGCTACTGTTGAATTGAAATTGAAGGAAAATTTGGAAATTTATAAACGCGCAATGGAACAGAAAGATTGGATGTGGGAGTTGAATTATCCGTTCCCTTATACAAAAAAAGAATTTACCGAAGCTTATGCATCTTTGCTTTCAACCAGGATGCAAAATGATTTAGAAGCCGCAAAGGAGATCCGGAAAAATCTTCGACTGTTATTGAGTAAAGAAGAATACTCTTATATGTCGTGGGTCGAATGGAAAGAAGGATTTGCCCGCTGGGTGGAAAATAAAGTGAGAAATAAATTTAACATAAAAGAGAATCATGCCGGCGGGATTGAACCGTTTGATAGAGTAACATTTTATAAAGTAGGCTCTCAATTAATTGAACTCATATTCAATTCGAATCCTCAAGTTGTACCAGATTTAGAAAAACTTTATGAAAGCATCAAACAATGATTCTCGTAGAAACCGATTGTAAGGGTTGAGGAAAAAATGACTGCTGCTGAGGTAATTAAAGAATTGAAAAAGCATTACAATCCCAAAAACATAGAGGGGATGGCACGTTACGGAATCAATGTTGATAAAGCATTCGGGTTAAATGTTCCGTTCATACGTAAGATGGCAAAGGAGATAGGAAGGAGTCATGAACTGGCACTTGAACTGTGGGAAACCGGTTACCATGAAGCCCGGCATATCGCAGCAATGATTGATGATCCAAAGCTTGTTACAAAAACTCAAATGAACAAATGGGTGCGCGATTTCAAATCGTGGGATATATGTGACGGTACGTGCAGCAATCTTTTTAGAAAAACTCCCTTTGCGATTGAAAAAATTTTTGAGTGGTCGGAAAAGGAAGAAGAATTTATCCGCCGCGCAGGATTTTCTTTAATGTGTTATGTTGCGGTTCATGATAAGAAAAGAGATGACAAGGATTTTCTACGATTCTTCCCGATTATTAAAAAACACTCTCTTGATGAAAGAAATTTTGTAAAGAAAGCGGTAAACTGGTCTTTGCGGCAAATCGGGAAACGGAGTAGATTTCTGAATAAAGAAGCACTGAAACTCGTTTATGAGATTCAGGCGTTCGATACAAAATCTGCCAGATGGATTGCGGCTGACGCGATAAGAGAATTGAAAAACCCGAAAGTGCTTGCACGCTTGAAAAGATAATTAGTAAAAACATCTGAAATGTTCAAAACTGTCATTTCAATTCCGCCATGTCGACGGCAGACAGGTTTAGCGGAAGAGAATTCTTTAGTATCATTATCGTATGATTTCTAAGTTGTCCCGGACCTCCATTTCACTCAGCCTGAGGGGACCCCTATTAATCGGCAAAGTTAGTTTTAAAAGGGTCTCCATTATATAAGTATCTGACTAAAATAAATTTCAAAAAAGGAGATACAATTTTATGCTTCAATGTAAACTGATTAGTTCGTCAGCAAAATATTTATTCATCCTGTTCGTTTTTGGACTTACACCTATACTAATCTCGCAGACAGTTGTTAAATCGACTTCTTCGGAAGAAAGAATGAAGATGTATAACAATCATCTTCAGATGAAAGACAGTTCTATATTTAAAAACCTGAACTGGCAATTCATCGGTCCAACAAATATCAGCGGAAGAATGACGGATGTTGAGGTGGTTCGTCCCA
>CAYTUV010000039.1:0-31688 GCA_964441505.1 uncultured Melioribacter sp.
GCACCAACTAGCTCCTGAAGCTAGCGCGTCTACCAATTCCGCCATCCGGGCAATTCTTCAAACCAAAAATAAAGAACACACCGTTGTAAACCAAAACTTAACGAATTTCTTTTGCTTCATGCAGGGTTGTATCTTTCAACTGATAACGATCTATGTACTTCATGCTGTTATCACGAAAGGCATCGAAATAATCGGGCATATCTTTAACATTTATAATGTCACTGATAGATCCAGTCCGGCAATCGGGTGATGCAAGTTTTGGATCTCCGTTTTCGAAAATGGATTCTCTACAAAAATTTGCATAGACAACCTTTCCACTTGACGGTGGAATAAAGTCCACCAACGGCAGTTTCAATTGTTCATAAACATCATGCATAAAGATTGCCCATATTGGTAATGCAGCTCTCGCACCCTGCCCGTACTCTCCTGTAAACGAAACACGCTGGTCGTCAAAACCAACCCAAACACCCGCTGCAATTTGTGGTGTATATCCGACATACCATGCATCAGTAAAATCCTGAGTTGTTCCTGTTTTACCTGCGGCAGGACGTTGAAAATTATAAACCCCGCGTGCGGACTGCCCGGTACCTCTATCAATTGCTGTCTGCAGCATATTGGTCATGATGTATGCGGTTTCTTCCGGAATTGCTTCACTTGTACTCGAAATAAAATTTTCCAACAATTCTCTTTCCTTATCTTCGATTCTAAGAATAGAGATCGGTTCATTGTAGATTCCACGATTTGCTAATGTTGCATATGCGTTTGTTAGTTCAAGAGGAGTGACGACAGATGTTCCGAGCGCAATTGAAGGAACAAGATCTAATTTAGTTTTTATCCCCATCTTTTCGGCAAAACTGCCAATCTTCCATAATGGTGCCAATCCCTCAATTATCAATCTTCCTGCAACAATATTGAGTGACTCTCTTAATGCTTCCCTCAGAGTCTCAAACCCAGTTGTCTTGCGGTCAAAATTTTCAGGACTCCAATTTTTTCCTGAACCGTCAGGATAACTGAATCTTTGGTTTAACATCGGGTAGGCCGGATAAAGACCATTATCTATAGCGACCGAATACACAATGGGTTTGAATGCAGAACCGGGCTGACGTCTTATCTGTGTTGCATGATTGAGTCCGTAAATAATTTTTGGATCGCGTCCGCCAACCATCGCACGTATCTCACCGGTCTTTGGGTCTAACGCAACAAATCCTACCTCAATTTTCCTTTCGGCCTGTTTCACTGAATCAATGAAAGCGGGATTGCGAAGCAGGCGATTATGTAGAGCACGTTTCTCTTCAGGACTTCCGGCAGATTTGTAAACTGCACTATTCTTAATCGCTTTATCAATCATCTCATTGAGTATGGAAGAATATTTATTCCAGTTCCATTTTTTATCGAACTGTTTTTGAAATTCATTAAGATGAAGTTTTGCTGCATTATTAGCAATCTTCTGCATACGGCTATCAAGAGTAGTTATGATATTCAGGCCATCCTGATATATATCGCCATACTTACCTCCAAATTTTGACATCTGCTGGCGAATGTACTCAAGGAAATGCGGGGCGATACTTCCATGAATTCCTTCATCAATTTTTTTGTAGGAAAGTTTTATCGGCTGAAGTTTTAGTTTTTCAAATTGGGTTTCACTTAAGAACCCTTCGTCAACCATGTTACTCATAACAAGGTTTCTTCGCTGGAATGAGTTATCATATTTATCAAACGGATCATATCGGACGGATGACTTTAGAAGAGAGATTAACACTCCTGCATCAGCAACTGACAAGTCCTTTACTTCTTTATTAAAATAAACTCTTGCCGCTACATTGAGACCATAAGCACCATGTCCAAAATAGGATGTATTAAAGTACATCTCTAAAATTTCACGTTTTGTATAGGTCTTTTCAATTTGGATTGCTGTAATCCATTCACGAATTTTTCTAACAATAGTACCCCTGGTAGATTCCTTCTGAGATTTTAACCGATACAAATTTTTGGCAAGCTGTTGTGTAATAGTGCTTGCACCTTCACGTCTGAACAGTAAGACATTTTTAACCATTGCTTTGATAAATCTCTGCAGATCAACACCCCAGTGCTTATAAAAATTTTTATCCTCAGTTGCTATCAAAGCGTTAACAACATGCGAAGGTATACTATCAATCCGCACCTCAATCCTATTCTCATTAAAGAATGAACCAATCAATTCACCGTCCCGGCTCCATACATTACTTGCCAGCTGTGCATTCGGACTTTCAAGTTCTTGAAGTGATGGCAGCCCTTCATAAATATATTGCATGAAAAGGAATGCTGCCGCAACTAACAATACTGCGCCGCCCCACAAAAAATATTTGAGCGATTTATTATTCGTTTTTTTCAGTTTATTCTTCAGAGGCGTTTGTTTGATATTCATCTTATTCCCAATCAATTATCTCGAATGTTTCGGTGAATTTTCCGTAGCAGGGCTGATCCAGCCACGATCCAAGGTTTACATAAGTTCCCTGCTTATATTTTTCTACTGTACGATTGTGTGAATGACCAAATATAACGTAATCATATCCGGAATCAATTTTTGTTTTTGCAGTCTCCGAAAGTCCGTCTAAAGTTCCGTAATTTTTATTTGAGGTATAATCGCGGCTGGTTTTGCTTGTGGAACTGGCAATTTTTATTCCAAGGTTTGGATGAACCAAGGAATATATTTTTTGTAATACTCCGTTACGCAAGATCTTCTTTAAGATTTTGTAACCCAGATCGTTTTTTACCATTCCATCGCCGTGTGCCATAAAAAATTTCTTCCCGTTAAGATTGACATCGATTGCATCATGGTAGAGTAATGCACCAATCTCTTTTTCAAAAAAATCACCATGGAGGAAATCATGATTCCCAATTATGTAGTGAATTTTTTTCCCTGAATCTGAGTATCCGGAGATCGCGCCCAAGGTTCGGATGAATCCTTTCTGTATCACTCTCTTGTATTCAAACCAGTAATCGAATAGATCACCAATGATAAATAACTCATCCGAGGATTCCTTTGCATGATTTAGAAATCTCACAAGTTTTTTCTCGGTCTCCTTTTCAATTTCCGGAGACCGGAGACCTAGATGAATGTCCGATATAAAGTAATAAATTTTATTTGTATTCATTTCTGAGCATCTTCCGGAGAAATATTAATTTTTGCCAACAACCATCCTTCAGGGTCTAACATGATCTGGCTTGGTTTACTCTTCGATCCAAGATTTATGGTCACTTCTTTACCTTCGATTAAAGCAGTAGAAATCTGAGCTTCCTCCTCTCCATCAAAGATTAATTTAATATCTAGTGGAAAGTTATAAATATCATAGCCTTTTTGTAACTGTTTTATTTTAATAGTGGTAATAAAATTTTCCCCGGTCTTTTTAGCACTCCAGCCATATTCAAATTCAATAATCCCCTCGCCCTTATAAACCCATTGATCGAAGAAAGATTTTAAATTCTTCTTCGAAATTTTTTCACAAAATAATTTGAAATCGATTGTTGATGCGTTACTGTATTTATATTGCCTGAAGTACTCTCTTAATATCCTGAAGAAATATTCCTCACCAACCTCTCTTCTGAGCATATGTAGAACCCACGCCCCTTTGTGATATATCATAGAGCTAAATAATGCATTGCCTGGGTTATACAGTGTGCCCTTTGGAAACATTCCAAACTTTGAACTCAACGTGGATTGAAGCGCGCGTATATCACTTTGTTTCTCCCAATATAACGCTTCGGAGTATGTAGCAAAACCTTCATTAAGCCATACATCCTTCCAGGTTTTCGGCCCTACCGCGTTTCCCCACCAATGATGAGCTAGTTCATGAATCAATACATCAGAGAAAAATTTTTTGCCTGTGATATAATTTGAGCCAATGCCCGTGATAGTCTGATTTTCCATTGCACCGGACTGCCACCAGAATTCAGCCACACTATATTTTTCCTTAACAAAAGGATAAGCACCGAATAGTTCCTCAAATGTTTTAATGTATTTCGGGTGATCGGAAAAATCTTTCTGCGCATTCTCAATATTTTTTGGAAGGGCGTAATAAGAAAGATCCAAAGTATCACCGCTTACGGATGAATATTTTTGTGATACAGATTTATAATTTCCCGAATAGAGGGCGATTAGGTAAGTCGAAACTGGGTAATAGGTTTTCCAATGGTAAGTTTTTCGAGAACCATTTACTGATGTATCGATCAATTTTCCATTTGAGAGTGAGACACTGGATGAATCATTGGTAATGAACATATCGAGAAGTGCCTTGTCATCGGGAAGATCAATACATGGAAACCATGTTGAAGCGAAAACAGGTTCGTTCAGAGAATATACCTGACTATTATTATCAACTTTTTCAAAATTAAAAGAACCGAATCCCAAACTTTTTGGAGTACCTTCATAAACAATTCTGACAATTGCCGTATCCAGGCTATGACCATTACTTTCGATACTTAAAAGCTTTTCGGATCTATCATATTTGACCTTACTGCCATTTAACCGGAGATCCCTGATTTCCATGTTATCGTAAAAATTAATCTCTAACCTGGATGCTTTTTTATCATTTATTTTTAGGAGAATAGTTACATCGCCAATTATTTTTTCCTCCTCAGGAAATAAATCAATCTTTATATTATAATGAAGAACATCAATCGATCTTTGACTTTTGGGATTGTAGGATTCAAGTTCTTTTTGATCAAAATTCTTCAACTGGGTAGCCAGATTCACTAATCTACCTGTCTCAACAGGAAGATTAAAATTGTTCATCACCCAACGGATCGTAAAAAATGCAATCACCAGAACGAGCAGCAGAACTGCTGAAGAGATTAGAAAAATTAATTTTTGTTTGTGCATTAATATTTCAGAGGATTTTTCGTTTGATTTTAGAACAAAGTTAACAATTTCTTTAATTGCCAATCAATTCCTAAATAGATATATTTTAATCAAATTCCTGCGAGACTAAAATGGCATTCACTGGTTCAACGATTCTTAGAAAAACTTTGACCATGATTTTGGCTGGTGGCCAAGGTGAACGTCTATTCCCTCTTACAAAGGAGAGAACAAAACCTTCGGTTCCTTTCGGGGGCAAATATCGAATCATTGATTTCACACTTTCTAATTGTCTGAATTCCGGATTTAGAAAAATTTTTGTTATCACGCAGTATAAATCGGATTCTCTTAACCGGCATATCTATGAGACGTGGAATATTTTTAATCCGGAGTTAAAAGAATTTATTTACTCAATTCCTCCGCAACTTAAAACAAGCAACAACTGGTATTTGGGAACTGCGAATGCCATCCAACAAAATTTTAATCTGATAGAAGACGAAAATTATGACTGGGTTTTAATTCTTTCAGGTGATCATATATACAAGATGGATTACTTAAAAATGATTCAGTATCATATCGAAAAGAAAGCCGCTCTCTCATTAGCCGCAATTGAAGTTCCGAAATCTCAGGCATCACGTTTCGGTGTTATCGACATTGATCCCAAATACAAAGTTCGTTCGTTTATCGAAAAGCCAAAAAATCCTCCCGTTATTCCGGACAAACCAGAATCTTCTTTTGTGAATATGGGGATATATGTGTTCAATGTAGCAGTATTAAAAGAAGTCATTACCAAAATAGAAAAAGAGAAACTGCCGAACCATGATTTTGGAAAGGATGTTATTCCTTACATGCTGAAAAACGACTATCATGTTCAGGCATACCGCTTTATTGATGAGAACAAAAAAGATGAACCCTACTGGGTAGATGTTGGGACAATTGACAGTTATTATGCCGCAAGCATGGATCTGATAAATGTGAATCCTCATTTCAATTTATACGACAGCGATTGGACATTGAGAGCCCAGCAGCAACAGTATCCGCCAACCAAGACGGTTTCACACGAGGGAGAGCGTATCGGCCGCGCAATCAACTCTCTAATTTCTGATGGTACGATTATCTCCGGCGGATTGGTTGAACGCTCCATTATTGGATTCAATGTAAGAATCAATAGTTATTCTTATATAACAGATTCTATAATTATGGATAACTGCAAAATTGGTCGTCACGCAAGAATAAGAAGAACCATTATTGATAAAAATGTATCGGTACCTGAAGGGTTTGAAATCGGTTTTGATCCTGAGACAGATAAAAAACGATTTACTGTTTCCGAAACAGGAATTGTGGTTGTTCCAAAGAACTATGTTTTTAATGAAATTTCTCTTACGTAATAATTTGAGGTTGTCTCAAAAGTCCTTTGTGATTCCTTTGTGACTTTGTGTCCTAGTGGCAATATTAGGTTTTTAAGTAAACAACTACTTTATTAATCGCCACAAAGTCACTAAGACTCAAAGAACTACAAAGTGATGTTTACTTTTGATACAACCTCATTTTGTTTTAAATATTCGGTTTATTTTTGTAATTGAAAAAAAATACTAGACTACGATGAATCAACAGCTTCAAGATAAATTAAGTTCGCTCCCCGCACTTCCCGGCATCTACCAATTTCTCAACGAAAAAGGAAAAGTGATCTATGTGGGCAAAGCAAAGAATTTGCGAAGTCGTGTGCGTTCATATTTCAAAAACAACGTTGACTCTCCAAAAACTGCAATCCTTGTTTCTAAAATTTATGACCTTCAACTAATCATAACCAACAGCGACATCGAGGCACTAGTTCTCGAAAACAATTTGATCAAGGATCTTAAACCGCGTTACAATATTCTTCTCAAAGACGATAAAACTTTCCCATACATTCGTGTAACTAATGAACCGTTCCCTCAAATTTATCCAACACGAAACATTGTGAAAGACGGATCCAAATATTTCGGACCTTACACCGATGTTAAGAATATGAAAAATTCACTCCGGGTAATGAATAAGATTTTTAAGATCAGAAGCTGCAGGCTGGATATAACTCAGGAAGCTATTGAAAAGAAAAAATTCAAGGTCTGTCTCGACTATCACATAAAAAAATGTGAAGGGCCGTGTGAAGGACTGGTGACCCAAGCGCATTACAACGGAATGGTAAATCAGATCATTAAAGTATTACGCGGAAAGACCGATGAGCTTATAAACGAATTGAAGACTCAAATGGAGAGTGCTTCTGCAAGATTGGAATTTGAAAAAGCTGCCGAACTTCGCGATAGGATTGATCAGCTGCAAGTTTATTCTTCCAAACAGAAGGTTGTAACAAACGATCTGGAAGACCGCGATATAATCAGTGCCGCGTATGAAGGGAAGGATGTTGCAGCGACTATCTTAAATATCAGGTACGGTAAACTTGTAGGTAAAAGGCAATTGACATTTAACTGTGAAGTGAACGAGAATGCCAGTCAGATCTATACGGCGATCATTAAATTTTATTACAGTGAATTCGTGGAAGTCCCCCGAGAAATTATAGTTGAGACAGAACCGGAAGAATCGGAATCACTTTTAGAGTGGCTTAATTCTAAAGCAATAAGGAAGTGCAAATTCGTTATTCCTCAGAAGCAGAGTGATGCAAAATCTCTCCTGACGATGTGTAAACAGAATGCCCAGCTTCAGTTGAAAGAAATCCAGTTACAGAAGATGAAGAAAGAGGGTAACGTTCCATTTGCTTTATCTGCTCTTCAGAGAGATTTACGTTTGAAAAAACTTCCGCGCGTCATCGAATGTTTTGACAATAGTAATCTTCAGGGAAGTGATGCAGTTGCCAGTATGGTTGTTTTTGTGGATGGTAAACCGAAAAAAAGTTTGTACCGCAAGTTTATAATTAGAACTGTTGAAGGACCCGACGATTTTGCAAGCATGCGTGAAATTATTCACCGCCGTTACAGCAGATTAATTGAAGAAAATCATCCACCCCCCGATTTGATTATGGTTGACGGCGGTAAAGGACAATTATCGAGCGCAATCTCTTCACTTGATGAGCTTGAGATGAAGGGATATGAAATTATTGGTCTCGCAAAAAGATTGGAAGAAGTTTTTATGCCGGGAGAATCTGAAGCCCAGTCAATTCCGAAAACATCTTCGAGTCTGAAACTGCTGCAGCATCTCCGGGATGAAGCACACCGTTTCGCTGTTACATTCCACCGGGAACGGAGAAGTAGAAGAACATTTACAAGCGAACTTCTAGAGATTAAAGGAATTGGTGAAAAAGTTGCCCAGAAACTTTTAACCAGTTTTAGTCTTGAAGAAATTAAGAAGGCTGAATTAGTAAAACTTGCAGAAGTTGTGGGTACCGCAAAGGCAAAATTGATCTTTGAGTACTTTCACAAAATAAAAGTGCCAAGCACTTAACCACCCAAGTTAAATACTAACCGTTGCTTCCTTCCGGACCTGGCGGAGTTGGGTATTAACTTGCCGGTCAGTGCCTGGCAAAATTCGGGGTGTTAATATAGGAATATTTTTCTTACATGTTGAATAGGATGGCAACTTTTCTAGAAGACAATCTCTGTTAAAATTCTTTCCGCGTTAATTCCCCCTTCGCCCGTAAATGTACATTTTTTAGGATCGCCGGGACATACAGTGCTACAATAATTTTCTCCGGGAAGAACTATTTTATTTTCATTTCCTAGTGGTCCCCATAGCTCTGGCGAACATGCAGTGAGAGGACAAAACATCGAAAGCGTCTTAATCTTCAATGCCGCAGCTATATGCATTGGTCCTGTACTCGCCGAAATGAGCAAATCGAGCGAGGCAAAATTTATAAATGATTCCCGCAACGATTTTCCGATATTCGGATAAACTACACTCTCTAGCTCAACTAATTCTATCGGAACTTTATTATCGGTAACAACAATACTAACGTCCTGCCGATCCTTCAATTTTGATATAAGTTTGCGGTACTCCCCTGCCTGCCAATTGGGAGATGAATTACCGCTGGTTGAGTGAATTCCTATCAAATATTTTTTACCATTCAACAACTTAAATCTCGTTTGAGTGACTTTTTGTTTTTCTTCTTCAGTCAGAAATATCTCGGTATCAAGACTATCAGAGTGTACTCCAATCTTACGGGCGAGATCCATACAATAATCAGCTTCGTGACGAAGAGGTATATATTTTTTCCGGTCAACATAACGTGTGAAAGTAAGAAACTGATAGAGTTTATGTCCAACTCCGACACGATACGGAATTCCCGCCAGGAACAGCATGTAATTCAATCTTTCCGTAGGAAGAAGTGTAAGAGAATGTGTGAATTTGTAACTCTTTATCTCCCGAGTCTTTTGCAAAAATGAATCATTCGGGTCATCATCAACCAGTATTATTTTATCAACGTAGGGATTGTTTAGATAAATATCTTGTGTGTACTTGCGGATTAACACTGCTACAAAACTATCAGGGAGAGACTTTTTTATTTCACGAGGAATTGGAGTAGAAAGAACTACATCTCCAATTCTATCAGGGCGGACTATCAAAATTCTTTTCTGTCTAGCCATTTCAAACCAAATCTAACAGTATGGGACGAATGAGATTGTATTCTGACTGCCAGTTCAATTCTTCTGCAGTCCGCACACAGTTCATCCTATATTTTATCAACAGCCCGGGATTTTCAACCCATCTTTTCAATGCCGTATAAATATTATCTTCCAATCCGATATTTATACTTTCACCAACCTGATATTTATCGACAATCATTTTCATCTGAGGTAAATCGCTGCAGAGGACGGGAAGCCCTGCCATGATATATTCAAACAATTTATTTGGAAGTGCATGGTAATAACTGACACTGATATTTTCTATGAGTGAAAGACCTGCATCAGCACCTGTGGTATAATTTATAAGCTCTTTCTGGTTTATCGTTCCTGCAAATATTATCCGGTCTGAGATGTGCAGTCCATCAGCAAATTTTTGGAAATTACTTTTTTGTTCACCGTCTCCAAGCATTATCAAAACCGTTTGCGGGAGATCCACCATTGCTTTCATGATTAACGGCACACCGCGCCCCTCCAGCAAAACGCCCTGGTAAAGAAGAATTAACTTTTCATCGGAAATTCCGTAAATTTTTCTAAAATTAACTTTGGCAGAGGGCTTTTGGAATAAAGGGATATTCCGAATGACAAGTGTATTTTTAATTCCATAAAATTTTTCGAGGAATGCGGAATCCATCTCACCAGTCGTTAAAACAAGATCAACTTTTTTAATGAAGAATTTCTCGATACGTTTGACAAGTGATTGAAGCAGAGGTCGATTTCTCAGTCCGCCAAGAAAAGCATATAACTCGCGACTATTGTAATAAACTTTAGCTCCTTTCAGTTTTGCAATTGTGGTTACAAAAGGAAGCGTGTACAAATCTTCCGCAAAATAGATATCAGCTTTAGAACTGAGTAATTCGCGAATCAATATCATAGCAAAGTGAAGGTAAAAGAGAAAACTGAATTTTCCTTTGGTTAACTTAAAAACTTTTATTCCATCATCAGAATAATTTTTGGGTGTGATAAACCAGTCGAAGGAAATTACTGAAACTGAACATTCGTCAGCTTTCAGTGAATTTGTAAGATTTACTATTCTTGAATCATGGAGAGCATTTCCGAGGAATGCAATGAAAATTTTCTTTCGCGTATTCATTTTTTGAAAAATCACAACTTTATATAAAAAGTATTTCTCATAATTGTCTTAGCATCAAATTTTTCTTTAAATTCTATCAGACTCATGCTCGGCGTCATTGGATTAATAGCTTTTGTATCCTGCGAAACTCCTATATCAACATAACTGTAGCCATTTTCAGTGGAGTATTTAAGGACTTCATACATCACACGCTGAATCGGTTTGTATTCGGCATATTCATAACGCAGCATGTTATAAAAACATAGCGCAATGTTCTTATTTGCAAAAAACAGTGACGAGCCGCCGATCGGTTTATCGTCAAGGTAAACCATAAATAGTTTCAGATTCTCTGGCATCAACTCTTTCAGGCGCAGAAGATCTTCGAGCGAGTGAGTTGGTTTAACATTATGACGGGCTTTGTTCTCAAGCAGGATCGGATAGAATTCGTCGTAGCGTTCGTTTATCTCAACACGAACATCCGGATTTTTCAATGACTTACGTACATTTCGCCGAATTGTAGGCGACATACGCTCAATGATATCTCTTTCCTTATCAAGTTTGATCGCACTTGATATGTAATGCAGTTTGAAGTTGAATCCTTGCCATAACATCGCAAAGTCAAGATTCTGATTCTGATAAGTTTCATAAACCATTGGTGCGGGAGTCAGTTCAAATTCATTTATACCACTCTTCCGTCCATAATCGAGAAGAGTTGAAACAAGTTCCATTGCTTCTGCAAATTTAATATCTCCGGTTACAATCGAACCGTAACTTGCGCCGACCGGCGATTCAAAAAGTCCGTTAGTAAGTCTTCCGGGTAATAAAGCAACAATTTTATTTTTCTCTACAAAGAGAAGATGATCGAATTTAAATTTACCCGGTGTGTGATAATCAAAAAATTTTTGGAGGTGAAACATTGTGCCGTTGTTAGATTGGAGAACAAAACGGTCCCACTTCTCTTTCCATTCATCAGAGTATTTAATCAATTCCATTTCAATCCAGAAGAAGATTAGTCAAAAAAGGTTGAGTAAAAATAAACAATTTAGAATTATCAGCTAATTGCATTCTGATAAAGATTGATAATACGGAAAGTGATTATTTTTCCGCAAATCGTCAGTAAGCACAATCCTACTAAACATTAACGATAATTTTAATTACATAAATGCTGCTAAGAACAACCGATATAAAGAATAAAATAGTTTTGCAGACACAACTTAATGATTATACAAATGCTGCAATTAAAAATGTTTTCTATTTAGAACTAGTTACTAACTCGTGTGCTCAATAGGAGTAATTAAATCCAATCAGGAACTGATGATTATCGACTACGACAGTATTGAATTGATAGGAATATCTTACATCAAAAATAATTGCGGATGATATATAATACCTTGTACCTATGCCTAAACCCAGCCGATAAGAAACACTATTGTTGATATCCCCCATTTTATTTTTATAGTCAAGAGGAATTTGGTCGTATGAATCATAGTTCCCCTCAAGAATCCATTTTGAAGAATGAAATGTTGTTGTATAGTTGTTATAACCGAGATCTATTAAGCAATAAGGCGAAACGATGTCATTTTTCAATATGTATTCGAGACCTAAAGTAACCGGAATGATAACATATTCTTTTTTAACATCTTCATATGAATATGCTTGATAATTTCCTGCAAATAAATAAAACTTGTTTTGATACGGATTGAGCTGAAATGATCTGGAATATCCTATTGAAAATTTTGCATTTAGATTGGCTGATAACGAAGTTTTTTCTTCGATGAGAAATGAAGGACCAAAATTTGAAATAGATGAAAAATTAGTTCCTACATAAAAGCCTGTTTCAAAATTGGTGAAAATCTTTTGACCCCCATCTTGAGCAAATAATGAATTTGTTGATAAAAGGATTACGATCAAAAAAGATGCAGTTTTCATAATAACTCCGGGTGGTTTTTAAGAAATTGTTAATTAAGGAACCCGTAAAGTCTCAGCATTTATCCTCTATTTTGGTTACAAATTATTTTAGATTTTATTCGAATGTATATGTAAATGAAATAATATGTGAATCCCCCAATCCGTATTTAACCGGAACGTATGCATAGTCAAGGTTCATCACTTTCCAGTAAACACCAAAACCTGCTGAGATATTTTTTGAATCGTAACCGCTTGCAAATCCAAACCGCAGTGAGAACATTTTATTATATACAGCCTCGGCCCCAAAGTGAAGATGCGAATCATCCTGCAATGTATATTTCTGATAGCCGGCGAGCGTTGTAAAATCCAATTTAGAATTTTGGAGAGAATAATTATAAGACGCGCCGAGACGAAAATCCGTAGGAAGTTTTGTTGATTCTGTGTGAAGTTCCTTCATTGAACCGAGATTCCGTATAGCCGCACCGAATGTGAGCCCTTCTATTGTACTCTGGTAACTGACACCTAAATCAAAACCATATCCCGAAGCATCGTCGGAGAACAAATTTTCGTAAATGTATTTATAAGTTGCACCAAAATAGATTTTGTCAAAAACCTGGTATGCCGTAGAGATACTGCCCGCAAAGTAATGTGCGCTGAATTTTGATTCAGGTTCTCCCGGTTTCGTACGAATTTCAATATCGGCAATATTCGTAGTATTAACTCCGATAGCTATCGGGAGACCGTATGCCGAGAAACTTCCCGCCAGCATTTCCGAATTCATATCCTGAAATAATGAATTATGTGAAAATGATAATTGTGTTTTATTCTTCACTGCTAAAAGTGACGGATTGTAATTCAGCGCGGATAAATCGTTAGTGCCAACAACGCCCAGATCGCTCATAGCAATATTCCGCGCACCAAAACCAAATTTTAAAAACGCCAGTCCAGAATTACCCGCACTCTGCGCAAAAAGACTTATACTGATGAAGAACAGAAATAAAATTTTTCTCATTATTCTTTCTTATTAAAAATTAACGTTAATGCCAATTATGTGCTGATCGCCAGCCGAGTAGGGCTCGATTACAATTGCATAATCAATTCCAATCTTGACTGATTTCATCAAATGGATATAAGAGAATCCGAAAGTAGGACGCGCGGGAAAATCAAAATTGCTAATGTTCAGTTTATCAACGCCAGCCCGTAAATAAAGATTCTCATAAATATTGTATTCACCACCAAGACGTATGATGTTTGTTCCGCCGTCACTGTTTTCAATTTCGACTGCGGCAATAATCTTAGGCTCTTCAAACTTATAAGAGAACCCAAGTTTTTTTAACAGAGGAAACTTATCCTTTGTGATGTTGCCGCTTGTTCCGTATATCTTGCCTGTATCCCATTCATATTTACTGTTTACGTCTGATATCATCAATGATATTGTCATATTCTCATTGAGCAAGTACAATGCGCCCAAATCGAATCCGAGTCCGGTTGAAGTTACGCTCTCATACAATTTATAGTAGAAAAACTTAAACGCGATACCAATAGAAAGTTTTTCCGAAAATCGATTTGCGACCGCAACAAATAATTGATTTTCGCTTGTAGAAATGTCTCCGGTTTTTCTTCCCTGATTATCGCGTGCATCAATATTTGAAACGCCGGCATTTATAATTCCAAAACTTACTCCTGCTACTGATCTGGGTTTAATAGTACCGTCCGGGTTTTCTTTCTTTCCGAGTTCAAATTTTTTTGTATAATTCAGAAAGTTAAGAGAACGATCTAAAGAAAGAATAGAATAAGAAGTTTGAAAAGAATTTCCTTCCTGGAACGGTGCGAGTGCAGGATTGTAATAGGAGACAAGACTGCCATCTCTTACTGCCGACATTGCATTGCCCATTCCCATTCCGCGCGCACCAAATCCCATCCGGCTGAATGCACCGGGCATACTGCTGATATCAGAAACTGCTGACTGAGCGGAGCCAATAATTGTAATTGTAAAAAGCAGGAAAAATATTTTTTTAAATGTAACTTTGTTACTCACATCATCACCATAATTTTACCAAACAACGGAGTACCGGAACCAATATCAATTCTATAGAAATAAACTCCATTCGGAACTATTCTACCGGCTTCATTTCTGCCATCCCAAGACACAATTTGTTCATCACTCATTCCACGTCCTGCGTTCTGAAGTACTGTCTTGACGAGGTTCATTCCAAAATCAAATACCCGGATTGTTACATTATCAGTTTGTGAAGTTGAGTAGACAATCTTAATAGATTCAAAATCAGGTGAAAACGGATTTGGAAAAGCATAAGTCTCGGACGAAGAAGCAACTTTTTCTTTAGTCAGATACACTTTCCAGTTACCTGACCAGAAACCATTTGACTCGTTCAACCGTATTAACCCGGCACCGCTTGACCCGATCCAAATGCTGTAGGTCCCATCATCTTTTTTCTGCGGTTCAACCGATAGAAATTTATTTGTATTAGCGGGAGTCTTTGTTGCATCATCAATTATCGGAGGTGCTGAAATCCAGGTAGTTCCATTATTGCTTGTTCTGAACAAACCGTTTCCAGACGCAGCGAATACTTCGGCTCCGGTATATGCACCGGGATTGCCATAATACTTGAATCCGAAATCTCTAACCTGCTCACCGCTTAAATAATTTTCCCAATTTTCTCCACCATCATATGACACCGAAACTCCCGGGTAATCTAATGGTACTGACGACACCCAGATTGAATTATCCTGCAAGTTTCGATTAATTGCAAATACATTACTTCCTATTATATGCTTTACCTGGTTCGACCGGGTGAATTTTGTCCAGCTTATGCCGCCATCAGTGCTTTTATTAAGTCCTCCCTGAGTACCAACATATACTAACTGATCATCAACCGCATAGATTGAAAAAGCTATATGATTGGCAATATTATTAGGATCTATTTTGAAGTTCAAGGGTTCAGTTGGTTTAATACTATCCTTTTCGTCAGGAGGCAGTAATACTCTTTGCCACGTTTTTCCATTATCAATAGATTTTCTTAGACCACCCCTTGCGGAAACTATCCAAATTGTATTTTTGGTAAAGGCAAAACCATAAACAAAATTCTCTTCCCCATTAATTTTGGGAACGGTCTTTAACGAATTCGATCCGTAAACAGTAACAGTATCGTTCTGCAAATCGACCGGCTGATCAATTGAACTCCATGTTAGACCCTGATCGATTGAATATTTAATACCGCTGCCAACCGGAAGATCACGTCCGAATTTTGTTTCAATGTGCCAGGTAGCTGCCCAAATTTTTCCATTATCATAACCAATTGCGGAAACATTTTCATCACCAAACGGCTGAGTTTTGTAATAATTAGTCCAGTTCTCGCCGTTGTCTGTCGATTTGCTTAGTCCATCGCTGGTGGCTAACCAGATAGTATTTCCCTGAATCAAAATTCTTTCGATGGAATTGCTTGCAGGTGTACTATCGGATACTTTGTACAAAGGTTGCGATCCGACGTGAAAATTCGTCGGTAAATCTTGTGAGTACCCAACAGAGCTAATCAAAACAGTTATTGCCAGAAAAAATTTTCTCAACATTAATTCACCGTCATACTATGTGTAATAACATTACTCAAATTTCCACTACGATCCCGGGCCTGAAATTCGTATCTCCAGACACCAACCTGAGCAGTAAGATCAAAGTAGCTTCTGTAAGAATATATTCCGTCTCCGGCAGTTGAATCGCCAAAATTTGCATCACCATTATCTACCATAGGTCGAAAGGTCTGACCTACCGGGGCGGAAAGAGTGCCATCCGGACGGTAAAGCTTGAAATACATCTCCTGGATATCCGCTAGTCCGTTAGGATCATCAACTTTGACAGTAAAAATAAACCAGACTGTACCACTATTTCTTGTTGCACTATTAGGAATGACCAGATTAGAAATCACCGGCGGAAGATTAATTTGGCCCGGACTAAAAGCAAAAATGTGTGTACCAATTTTTTTTAGATTATCCGGTGCATAATTAATTTTATCTTCGATGAAATATTCGATCTGATATTTCCCAACCGGAGTCAGCTTACCCATTACGATTTTTGCGGAATATAATTTGTCGCCCCTGGTTTGATCACCATGAAGAGAGACATTCCCATCGTCATAAATTAATATTTGACTCTTTATTATAAGAGTGCCGTCAAGAGACGATACCCTGCACCACAGGCTTGAAACCGTCTCATCATTTGCCAGTTGTACTGTAGTGACAATAGTTGAGTCTGTCTGCGAATAGCTGAAGCTAGCCGGCGCGGTTATCGCAAGAACCCTATAATTAGCCGTCTTTACTTCAATAATTCCATCAGGGATTTTACCACATGCTACAAGTGCAAATACAATCAGAAGAATAGAAATGAGATTCTTATTTAAGATTTTTTTCATAAAAAGCGGGATAATAAAGAAATGATTATCTGATCTGTTCAATTTATGTGCGGTATGATATAAAAATAGAAGCATAATAGAAAAATTGCCTACCTGGTTGTAAAAACACTTAAATAAAAAAAGTAGCAAAATTTTCTATACTATTTCCCATTTTCTTGATAGTAAATTAAAAGATGTTTATCAACATAGTCAAGTCATTTTTAACAACTCTTTAGAAGGAAATAATAATTGGAGTTGGTGAAAAAGATAAAATGAAGATCAGAATTGCCAGATATCCGAAAATTTTTCTAATCAAATTCAATTCTTCATACTCTGCAACAGGGGGATGTTTTACCTTAATAAAGAAAAACAGAATTATTGTCCAGAACAACCACCCGCTCCAGCCAAAATGAATTTCCAGATTCATGAAGGAATTTAGAACACCAAGCACTCCGAGCAAAACCAAAATGATCATTGAGATACTCGCTATTGCTTCCTGTTTTTTTTCATTGAACATGCTATAGATTATATGCCCGCCGTCCAGCTGTCCGACTGGTATCAGATTCATCGCGGTTACAAACAATCCAAACCACCCGACACATAAATATGGATAATGGTAAATTTCACTCATCGGCGGAACGAACTGTGAGGGATTCGTAAAAATCTCTCTCAGTAAAACAAAAAGAAGAGTATTCCCAAATTCTAAACTTCCAGCACCCTTTCCATATTCGGGAGAAAGATAATCAGGATGAATTTGCATGATATATTCCTGACCGGGCAGATGAGTGAATCCGTAAATCAGAACTATTAAACAGGCTACAAATCCGCTGAGAGGTCCGGCCACGCCGATATCGAACATCGCTTTATTATTAGGAATATGCGATTTGGTTTTTATAACCGCACCCATCGTACCGAAATTTAGAGGACCGATTGGAGGGTACGGAATAAAAAAAGGAAGTGTCGCTTTCACTTTATGAATGACTGAGGCAAAGTAATGACCGAATTCGTGAACACCAAGCACGAAGAGAACTGAAATGGCATATGGCAAACCATTGACAAGATCAGACAATTCATAAGGGCCCATTTTACCAGTTGTCCATCGGATACCGGCAAGGAGAGTGGTAATAAAAGTAACTAGGAACAAAGTTATATGCAGAAGATAGTTTTGCTCAAATTTTTTAGAAAATGTTTTACTGAAAGAATAGAAAATGTTATTGGGCATTCTATAGATCCAGATTTATTCCGAGAGCTGAGTACTCTCTTCTAACGTCATAATATTCACCGTTGATATCAAAACCAAAATAGTATTGATAAAAAATTCTCACACCTCTCTCTGCAATCTTACCAAATTTGACACCTGTATTAAATGTAAAATTTCTTTTGTTATCCCTTGTTCTCCATGTGCCGTCGGCAGCAATATAGGGGGATAAATTATACGCGAGCGCATCTTTCATATAATATTCCAAACCGGCCTGTAAATTAGCTTTCCCAATTTCAGGAGGGTCTACATGATAAAGATAAGTCCCGCCAACATATACTCGTAAATTATAAAATGAATAGAATCCTAATACTTCAACAAACTCCCTGCTATAAACGAGGGGATTTCTTCCATCCTTCCATTGCTGTTGGACCGCATCGTAATGTCCGTCAACCATATGGGCGCTTATATGGCTTAATCTTACTCGAGCGCCAAAAGAATAATTATGCACTTCTGTTTTAAAACCAAAATTTAATCCGAACATATAATCTATGGCATCTACCGGAAAGCGAAAATTATCCTCCTTTTTCAGAAATGTCCATGTAAAGAGATCAGCACCAACAGAGAATATTTCACTCTCATGTTTTATTCTGACCAAATCTATCGAATTTCCGATATTCAGCCAGAGTTGATTACTATTCACCTTGAAAATAAAACCAAGTCTTGGCTCCAATTGGTTTGCCGAGAAAGGATGAACAGTTAAATCGTTCGGGAAAAACTCATATTCAGTTTTAACTACAGTCTGAGCCTGAGTAAGAAACGGAACAACTAATAAGACGAGTATCAGATAACATTTTTTCATAGCAGTACACTTCAATTTATTAAAATGTTCTTCCTTTCCATTTTACTTTCCGGTTAGGCAGTACAACAAATGGAAGTATCAAAACGTAAACAATAAAATATAATTCGAACGCCAAAAAATGTTTAAAACGCATTTTCAGTTTCAACTTATCAAAAACCGGTTTTACAAAATAGAAATCAACCAGAATTTTAAATACACTTAAATATAGAACCGAAAGAGAGAAAAAGAAAGGAAGTAAAAGCATTGCGCCGTGAACGATATATCCCCAGGCCATTACAGAATATCCGATCAGATCGCTCTTCATGCCGCCTACGCCCCACCGTTTTTTCTGCCAGTATAATGTTTTCCAATCCGGACATGCCTTGGATATAACCAGCGCTGCCTCATCCAGAGGATAAATTATTTTGTAACGCTTAAGATCATGTATGGCCATCAGAAGATTAAAATCCTCCGTGACGGAAAAAGGTAAACCTTCATAACCGCCAATTTCCTGATAGACACTTTTTCTGTAAGACATGTTATTGCCGATGCAGCTCAAGGGTTTTCCAAGATTAATTGTGCCTGCTGCAACAGTAAGCAGATATACGAAATCTATAGCCTGCATCCCTGCAAATGCGTTGTAATCTTCCTGAGTTGTAAAACCTCCAACAAAACCTACGTCGTCCTTGTAATATGACGCAATTGTTTTAGCCCAGGTCGGAGAGACCATACAATCCGCATCGGTAGTCAATATTACCTCACCTGCAGAAATCTTAACTGCATTGGCAAGAGCATTCGTCTTCCCTTTCAGTGAACCGATGGAACCTTCCGGAATTAAGGTCTTAAATCTTGGCTTGTTTTTGATAAACGACTCTATGATTTCGCCCGTTGAGTCAGTTGAGTGATCATTAACGATGATGATCTCAAGTTTACCCTCGGGATAAATTAATTTGTCCAATGATTGTAGACAGTCAAGAATATTTTTCTCTTCGTCACGCGCTGCAACAACGACTGTTACTGACGGAAGTTCATCATCCGACAACTTTTTGTACCTTTTACCGGCACCGATTGTGAAAACAACCAGCTGAAGGAAGTAAAGTGAAATACCGATTAAAAAGATTAATTCAAACATTTAGCTCATCGATAATAAAAAAATAAATTTGCGGGTATAAGTTAAAGCGAAGAAAATTATATTGCACACAGAAAATTCATTATTAATTGAAAAGTTAATGTCAAAACCAAGGCCGTTAAAAAGATTCGGTCAGAATTATCTGGTGGATAAGAATGTCATCCAAAAAATCATTAATGAGTTCGATCCTAAGGACTTAGACGTTGTTATAGAGATTGGCCCAGGTATGGGGGCTTTGACATCAGAACTTATGCCTAAAGTAAGAAAACTCTATGCAGTTGAAATTGACAAACGTGTGGTAGAGAGCCTCGCACTCAGTTATCCATCTGTTCATGTAATCAATCACGATTTCATTAAACTGGATCTGAATAAATACTCCGCTGAAAAGCCGCTCCGGATAATTGGTAATATACCTTATAATATTACATCGCCAATTCTTTTCAAGCTGATAGAGAACCGTTCTCTGGTGAAGGATGCGATGATGATGGTGCAATTTGAAGTTGCTAAAAGGATTACCGCCGAAGAATGCAGCGATGATTACGGCATACTGGGGGTTTTACTTAATTTTTTCGCCGATACAAGACTGTGTTTTAAGATTTCTCCAAATGTTTTCTACCCAAAACCAAACGTTGACTCTGCAATCATCCATCTTAATTTTGAGAAGGAATTACCGGCCGATCTTGATTTCAAATTATTTATTCAGGTTGTAAAAGCCTCCTTCGGCAACCGCCGGAAAAAATTAAAGAACTCACTCCGCAACAGTGTGTTTAAGGATATCAATATTGATCAGGATGAATTCGATGTATCGAGGCGTGCGGAAGAATTAACTATTAGCGAGTTTGTTGATCTTACACGAATCTTCCAGAAGTTGTCAAATAAAAACTAATCTGCTCAAAACAACTCGGCCCTTAATGAAAACATTCAAGTTGATGTTAAAATATTTAGCCCCGGTTGATGTAGTTGTCATTTCCTTTCTGATCTTCCTTTCCTTGTTAAATCTCGTCTTCATGCAGAAAGTGAGCCAATGGCATTTGCACCTCCTCCAAAATGCACTGATTATTACTTTTATTCTTACAGCTTCATATCGGTCTGATAAAACAAAAAAATTTGTCTGGCGTCAATTTCATCTTTGGTATTTAGTACCATTTGTATTTATCGTTTTCAAAGAGCTGCACGAAATGATCGATCCGATAAGAGGAATAGTTGATGATGACTATCTCATTCTCGTTGACCGGTTTATATTTAGAACTGATCCAACAGTTGAATTATATAAGATCGCCAATCCATATTTAACAGAACTTTTGCAGATTGTGTATGGTACATTTTTCTTTCTTCCGGTGATTCTTGGAATTGATATGATCTTTCAAAAGAAGCAAAAGGGATTTGATTATTCAGCGTTTGTAATTGTGTATGGTTTCTGCCTTTCATTCATCGGTTACATTTTAGTACCGGCAATTGGTCCCCGCTTCACTCTTCACAATTTTGAATTGAACAACATAGAGATGCCCGGAATTTATATAACAAGCTTTTTACGTGAAGTTGTTAACAGTGCCGAAGGAATTCCTGCTGGGACAATTAATCCAGCCGCTATTGTACAACGTGACTGTTTCCCGAGCGGACATACACAAATGACTTTGCTTGTAATGTTTCTATCCCTCAAATTCAGAAGCAGGCTTAGGTGGTTTTTCATCATCAACGGAACTTTATTGATTTTTGCTACGGTTTATTTGAGATACCATTATGTTGCCGATTTGATTGGCGGATTAGTGTTTATGCTTTTTACTTTATGGAGCGGAAAATATATTTATGAATGGTGGTTACAATCTAAAGCAGAAGTTCTCAATTGAGGTAATTCTTGCTCATGCTCTTATTCGTAATCTTAATCGTAATTTAGAATGATTCGGAGTAAGAGCACGAGCAAGATCATGAAATAAAACCGGCATCAACCTTTTGAATTGTCTCAACAATTAGAGAAAAATATCTGTCTAATGAGCAATTAGCGTCTTCACGCAGATAACAATTGCCATCTTGTTGAGTGCGGCATTCAATACAAATAGTTTCTCTTAATTTATTTTGTAACTCTTGGAAGTTTTCAGAATCCGTATTGTGAACCATTTCGATAATTCGAGGAAGATATAATTCGACGGCGCAAGTTTCTTTTTCATTTAATGTACAGCCGCCTTTTACGTTGGAATCAACACAAATAGCACATACATTTTGTTTAATAGCTTTTAAATATTTATCCATAAATTGCCTTATCAATTCGGGCGAAAAATTACCAATTAGTTTGACCATATGGAAGAAACAAATAAAAAATCGCAGGTAAGAAGAATCTTCGATTCAATCTCGCATCGTTATGATTTCCTGAATCACTTCCTGAGTGCCGGAGTTGATTACTATTGGCGCAAGAAAGCTATTCAACTATCAGGCATGTCGGCACAAACAAAATTACTTGATATTGCATGCGGAACCGGAGACTTTGCAATTAGCGCCCGGAAGTCAGGTATAGAACATATTTACGGCGCGGATCTTTCCTTTAACATGCTCTCTGTCTTCAATAAAAAAGTTGACTGGATTAACGGCAGAGTTGTAGAATCAGTTGCAGAGCACCTGCCATTCAAAGATGAATCGTTCACAAATATTACCGTGGCATTTGGTGTGCGCAACTTTTACAATATTCCCCAAGCGTTCAAATCATTCAATCGAATACTCTCGGCTAAGGGGAAAGTTACAGTTCTGGAGTTTCGTCTTCCTACTAATCCTCTTGTCAGAAATTTTTATCTCTTCTACTTCAACAGAGTATTACCGTTCATAGGCAGGCTGGTTTCCAGGGACAATGAGGCTTATACTTATCTGCCGGAATCTGTTGATGAGTTTGATAAGAAAGTTGATCTGGCGGTACTGTTCAAGGAATGCGGGTTTGCAAAAGTGGAAAAGCATTCTCTTACTTTCGGATTAACCCAAGTAGTCATTGCTGAAAAATAAACAATCAAAAAGTTCTCAATCCCTTTAAAATAAATATTTTCTTAAACCTACTTTCTTATATGCAATCTTACTGATTTTTGTGAAATATATAATTTTGTATTAAATCGCTTTAAAATGGGGAATAATTATTTTAACTGTTGAATCATTTTAGAAAATAAATCTTTCTCCTTTTGAGAGTAAAACCATCCCTCTTTTTCTAATTTATTTATACCAATTATACCTTCCCTTAATCTCGCTTCTTTGTTGTAAGCCAAGTTAAGATATTTCAGCGAATTCCCAGGATCCTTCCTTTCAAAGTAAAGTAATGCCAACCCCAGCATTGAATCCCAATGCTCTGCGTCTAGTTCTAAACATTTCTCAAAATTGCTCGTCGCTGAAGTATAATTTTTAATTGATAAATAATAATAACCGAGGTTATTATAGGCAGCTGCATTATTGGGATTTATTTCTAAGACTTTAGTAAGATCTTTTATTGCTTCTTTATATTTTTCAAATTGTCCATAACAAATACTTCTATTGAAATATGCTGTGGAGTAGTCCGGTTTTAACTCTATAGCCTTAGTATAATCCTTTATGGCCTCTTTGCAATCCTTCAGATGATATTTAGAGAGACCTCGATTATTATAAGAATAGTAGTAGTTTGGATTCAATTCTATTGCTCTGCTAAAATCGGCAATCGCATCATAATAATCTTCTAATTTATCCTTTGAGAGACCTCGATAATTGTATGCAGAAATATAATTTGGGTTCAGTTCAATTGCTTTAGTGTTATCAGCTATTGATTCCCGGTAACTCTTCTGATAATAGTTCACTAACCCTCGATTATAATACCCGACAGAATTATTTGGATCCAACTCTATTGTAATATTATAGTCTGCAAGAGCACTTTGCATATCCCCCAAATCATATTTTGCATTTCCACGATTTAGATAAGCATCCGGATCCTTCGGAGTTAATTCTATTACTTTGTTGAAGTCCAAAATAGCTTCTTTGTAATCTTTTAAATGATATTTAGAAAGCGCACGATTATAGTATGCATCAGCATAAGTCCCGTTCAATTCTATTGCTCTGGTATGATCTGCAATCGCTCCATAAAAATCAGTTTGTTTATCTTTTGCGAGACCGCGAAAATTATATGCGATAGAATAACTCGGATTTAACTCTATAGCCTTGTTGTAATCCTGTATTCCGGAGTTGTAATCCTTGAGATGATATTTGGTGAACCCACGATTTAGAAATGTGGCAGCATTATTCGGATTTAATTCTATCGCTCTACTATAATCGGCTATCGCTCCATAGTAATCACCGGATCGATCTTTTGCCTCCCCCCGACCGGAATATGCGTCTGGTTCTTTTGGTTTCAATTCAATAGCTTTTGTGTAATCTGCAATGGACCCGTTGTAATCCATTAAATTGTATTTAGCAAGCGCCCGGTTATGATAAGCTTCAGTATTATTCGGATTCAGCGAAATTACATTACTAAAGTTTATAACCGCGTCTTCGTAGTCCTGGACACTTAAATTATTATATCCAGCATCGAAGTAGGAATTTTCGTAATTAAAATCATTCCAGGTCTTTACAATTTCGCAATTGCTGCCGAGAGATTGACACTGTTTCAGCGCCTCCTCTTTTGCAGTATTAGAATCCGAAGCAGCAACCAATACACCGATTACTCTAGATCCATCACTTTGAGTTCCAATAGCAATGGCACCAAATCCTTGTTTTTCTGTAGATATCAATAGAACCGGATTCAGTCCACCATAATTAATGCATTGTTGGTAAGCTGCATCTTTAGCCTCTGATTCCGAAGAACGGCTCCATGCAGCTCCCCAAGCTCCGTTATCTTTGCTAAAATATACTGCGCTTTGAGCTGATATTAGATGGATGGATAATAATAGATGCAATAAAAAGAATGTCTTTTTCATTTTAGTCTCCTCGGTTAAAACGAGACTTCTATTCACCAGAAATAAGAAGTTAATTATCTATTCTGCTAAATATCATGAGGATGGATATTTATGAAAAATTACCTTGTGCGATTAATTTTCATAATTATTATAAAGAGATTAAATGAATAAGTAAAGAGGATACTAATCCGGATTATTTCATTTCAGAATAAGTATAAAAAAGTTTGAATCAGTTCTTGCTTCAAGCTACTATTTTCAGTTCCTTGATTGAAGTACAAATTATCATTTATACTTTTTCTCAATCTCTTCAATTTTATTATTCTTGTAATCAGAAACACCTACCATCAATCCGCCGGTTGTAATTACAGCTCCGATGATCTGATAGATCGTTACATTCTGACCGAACAAAAACATCACAAACGGAATTATTGCTAAGTAAACATTTGTATATGGCACCCAAAAGTGGGCGGAGAAACGGGCAAGTTTGAAGAATCCAAAACTATAGATGTAACCGGTTAGCCCGGCCAGCACAACAAATAAAATCGGCCACCAGTTTTTAGGAATAATCGATCCCTGGAAAAGAGAAAAGAATCTGTGATACTCAGTCGCTGCAAATATTTCTTTAATATTCTCCTTTGCTGCAGGTGCCAAATCTTTTTTCAGGAAAAATGAATCATCTTTTTCAACGTAACAGTTTAGAAGATATTCTTTCTGTTCAAGGTTCAGTTTGGGCAATACTCTTGATTCAAATGTTTTGGTGCTGAGTTGATCCGGTATGTTTACCTTCATCAAATCACCAATGAATGGGATTATGAAAAGTGCCGAGGTGATGAAAACCATTTTCCAGATTTCACGCCATAGAACTAAAGCGTTAGGACCAACCCCTTTAAAAGCGGTTTGGACGGTTTTGTTGTTAAGGATTTGCTGTGAGAAAAGGCAACAGTTAATTATTAGTATCCAGATAATCGCAGATCCGTCAAGAATTGATTTTGGATCTACAACTCCACCGAAAATGCGTGGAAGATATGGAATCGATAATCCCGTAATTACCAGCAAGATTCCAATCCAATGCGCTTTTCTGATTGGGGCATTGAAGAGTACTTTTCCAAAAAACGGTAAGAGTGCCAGATAAACATTCACATAAGGCGCAAAGAGATGCGGTGAATAATACCGCGGTAAATAAAAGAATCCAACATTTTCAATTACTCCGGTGAAGGCACAAATTACAATAGTAACCATCGAGATAGTACCTGGCCATAAATATTTTATCTTCTTCCCCCGAATTACCTCTATGGTTACAGCAATCACTGCCCATAAGAGCTTTGAGAGTTCACGCCACCACGTCATAACGCCGGGAGAAACACCTATGGGCTGGTTACCAACAAATCTCTGCTGATTGCCCATCCAGTTGAGTATATACTGTCCCCCGAGTCCGCCATTAATTATTGACAACCAAAGTATAATTAGTAACCATTCCATGGATCACTTGCCTCAATTTACATTATAAATGAACTGCTCAATTCCTACAAAGGAATATATAAATCTAATCTCACAATTTGAATGCTAATAGTAGTTGACCAATTTTTCCTTAAGCACAACAAACGACTTTGCACGATGGCTGATTTTATTTTTAAAGTCGAAGTCCAATTCCGAAATTGTTTTATCGAAACCATCTGGAATGAAGATCGGATCATAACCAAAACCATTTGTACCGCGTTGTTCTTTTATGATCTGTCCAGGTAATTCGCCAACAGCTTCTATTTCATTTTCGCCATCGTAATAAACCGCATGGCTTACAAATTTTGCTTTATGAGGTTCGGGAAAATTTTTGAGTTCGTCTATCACTTTAATATTGTTATCCTCATATGTACAATTCTCGCCCGAGTAACGCGCCGAGTAAACGCCGGGCCTTCCGTTAAGTTGTTCTATCTCCAATCCGGAATCATCGGCAACTACCGGTACTTTATAAATATCATAAACTGTCTTCGCTTTTATAAATGCATTCTCGCGAAGGGTTGTTCCATGTTCTTCTATATCGATGTTATTGCCCAAATCGTATAAGGAGATTATTTCGATTTCCGAACCTGCAAAGATGGCTTTTACTTCTTTAGCCTTGCCTGCATTCTGAGTTGCAAAGATGAGTTTCATGATTCTCCATAAAAAAAAGTAATAGAACACCGATAATCATGATTATTATGATTTATTAAGATCAATCATAATGAATCATAACTATCATAAAAATCAGCGTGCTATTGTTTTCAATAATAGATTTAATTCCGTTTTCCCTATTGAAAGAAGTTCATCCTCATCATACATCAAACATCTTCCATCATCCATCACTAACTCACCGTCTATCATAACAGCTTTAACATTTTCTTTGGATGAGGAATAAACAATAGTTGAATAGATTTGATCATCATTCAATTGAATAGGTTGATCCGCATTTTCAAGATCAAGAAGTACAAGATCGGCTTGTTTCCCAACTTCAATACTGCCGACTTCATTTTCAATGTGGAGTGCTCTGGCTCCTTCAATTGTAGCGAGACGAAAAACTGTTAATGCATCCATGGCGGTTGGACCGTGTATTGGTTTTTGAATTAAAGCAGCTAGACGCATTTCTTTGAAAGCGCTCAAACCATTGTTGCATGGCGCTCCGTCCGCACCCAATGAAACTGAAATTCCTTCTTTGATATATCGTGGGATATTTGCAATACCGGATCCGAGTTTCAAATTCGAGGAAGGACAGTGTGCAATCCTTGTAGAATTTTTCTTAAGTGTTTTTATTTCATGATCATTCAGATGTATGCAATGTGCGAGTACTGTATGTGAGTCCAGCATACCAATCGAATCGAAGTACTCAACATTTTCTTTTCCGGTCATTTTTCGAACAGCTTCAACTTCAGATTTATTTTCCGAAGAATGTGTATGGAAGATTGAACCGGGAAAGTCTTTCATCATTTCTTTAGCTTCTTTTAACAACTTTTCGGTACATGATAAAACGAATCGCGGGGCAAAACCAAATTTAATTTTTCCGCTGTTTGAATTATGAAATGCTTTTGCCCAATCATAAGTCGACTGAAGATTCCATATTGTCGTCTCGCAGAATTCAGGATACAATTCATTCCGGTCCATCATGCAGTTTCCCGCAAAAGCCCTCATTCCGGATGATATTAACTCTTCGAAGACAATCTCTTCATAACGCAGGGTACCCATATCCAGAATTGTTGTTGTACCTCCTGTGAGGAGGTCATTCAATCCAAGACGAACAGACGCACGTAATGATTTTTTTGAGTGTGCGTTTTCATAAGGAAATATTCTCTTCTGAAGCCAGTCCAATAATTCTAGATCATCCGCTAATCCTCTGAACAAAGTTTGACATAAGTGAATATGTGTTTGAATGAATCCCGGAATCAAAGTGTATCTTGAGTAATCTAAAATTTCACCCTCATATTTTGATCTATCAAAATCTTCGAGTGGAACTATTCTTTTGATCTTTCCTTCAACAACCTCTACCGCATGAGCTTTAAGAACCGTGTTAATCTGGTTTACGGTTACGATCTGCTTCGGTATGATTAACTTATTTTTCATTTTTATTTTTCTCTGCAAATATTTCGTCCATCTTTTCAACTGCATAGCGCAAGTGAGGAATTACAATTGATCCCCCGATAATAAGAGCAACATTAAAGGTTTCGTAAAGTTCCTGCTGTGAAGCGCCCTCCTGAATCGCACGGTCGATATGATATAATACGCAATCATTGCAGCGAAGTACCATCGAAGAGGATAGTCCCATCAGTTCCTTTGTCTTGGCGCTTAGAGCACCGTCAACATATGCCTTATTATCTAATGAAAAAAATTTATTGAAATCTCTGAAGCCGGAGTTTAGAATTCTATCATTCATCTCCGTGCGGTACGCTCTGAATTCATCTACTTTGGATTTCATCTTAGCTCCTAATTTCTACTGAGTTCTTTCTTTAAAAATTTTCCAGTCAGACTTTTTTTATTCTCTGCAATTTCTTCAGGTGTTCCACTCGCCACGATCTCGCCGCCATATTCTCCGCCACCGGGTCCAAGGTCAAAGACATAATCCGCTACTTTAATTACATCCATATTATGCTCTATAACAATTACAGTATTTCCTTTATCAACTAGTTTGTTAAGAACTTTCAATAAAATATTTACGTCTTCAAAATGAAGTCCGGTTGTCGGTTCGTCTAAAATATAAATTGTTTTACCGGTTTGCACTTTACTTAACTCAGTTGCAAGCTTGACCCGTTGTGCCTCTCCGCCGGAAAGAGTGGTTGCCTGCTGGCCGAGTTTGATGTAACCAAGCCCCACATCATATAATGCTTTTATTTTTCTATTAAGAGCCGGCATATCTTCAAAGAAACCTACTGCATCCTCAACAGTCATATCAAGAATTTCCGAAATGGATTTTGTCTTATAAAGAATTTCAAGAGTTTCTCTGTTATATCTTTTACCGTTACAAACCTCGCACAGTACATAAACGTTGGGAAGAAAATTCATCTCAATTTTCTTTAGACCGTCCCCCTGACAGTCTTCACATCTGCCGCCGGAAACATTGAAACTAAAACGTCCAGGAGCGTACCCGCGCATTTTTGATTCAGGAAGCTGAGCGAACAGGTCTCGAATATGAGTAAACAATCCGGTGTATGTTGCCGGGTTTGAACGGGGTGTTCTGCCAATAGGTGATTGATCAATCTCGATCACTTTGTCGATGTTCTCAAGACCTTTAATTTGTTTAAATGGCAGCGGAACCACTTTCGAATCGTAAATCTTCTTCATTAATATTTTCACAAGAGTTTCGTTTATTACAGAAGACTTTCCGGAACCGCTTACCCCTGTTACTGCTGTAAAAACTCCGAGTGGAATTTTCAGATCAATATTTTTCAGATTGTTTCCGCTGGAACCGGTCAACTCTATAAATTTCCCATTCCCTTTTCTCCGTTCCTCTGAAATTTCTATCTTTTTTCTGTCTTTCAGATAATCGAGAGTTAGAGATTGAAACTCTTTTTTCGATTTCAAAAATTTACTTGTATCACCTTGAAGACAAACTTCTCCTCCATGAATTCCTGCAAGGGGACCAAGATCAACAATGTAATCGGAGCTTTCAATAGTCTCACGGTCATGTTCTACAACAATTACCGTATTTCCGAGATCACGCAACTCTTTGAGTGAATTTATGAGTTTAATATTATCCGCCTGATGAAGACCAATGCTAGGTTCATCTAATACGTAAAGAACACCAGCAAGCTGCGAACCGATTTGAGTTGCCAATCTTATTCTCTGAGATTCACCACCCGATAAAGTCCGGGCAGATCTATCAAGTGTAAGATAATCAAGCCCAACATTCAGGAGGAATTCAAGACGTGAATTAATCTCTTTCAGTATTTGGACAGCAATTATTCCTTCACGCGGAGTCAGTTTCAATGTGGCGAAAAACTCTCTTGCTTTCTCAATTGAAAGTGCCGTCGATTGTGAAATGTTCAAATCATTAAGCGTTACCGAGAGCGATTCTTTCTTTAGCCTGCCTCCGTTACAAGATGAACAGGTAGCTGTATTCATGAATGATTCTGCCCATTCTCTTATTTTGTTGGACGAAGTAGTATCGTAATAATGCTTTATGTAGTTAACAACCCCGTTAAACTTGTGCGTATAAGTAACCGTTCTTCCCCCGCCATATGTATAAGTGAAAGGAATTTTCTCTTTGGTCCCGTTCAGCAGTACATCCAATTGTTCTTTTGAAAAATCTTTAAGAGGTGTGGCGTAATTGAATCCGAACTTTTGTGCGACAATTTCGAGCTGATTGAAAAACCATACTGTACGAGGTCTACCCATAGCAGCAATACCCTCATCATTAATTGTTTTATCCCAATCCGGAATAATCAGATTTGTATCCAGTTCCTTTTTCTCACCAAGCCCATCACAATCAGGACAGGAACCGTAAGGTGAATTGAAAGAAAAAGAATTTGGGGCAAGCTCCGGAAAACCAATTCCGCAATGTGCACACGCCAGATTACGACTGTAGACATGATCTTCTGAACCATCATTTACAATTACACTTCCGTTTGCATAATTAAATGCTACCTGAATAGATTCAGCAATCCGGTTTCGCGATTTTTCATTTACCTTTATACGGTCCACAACAATTTCAATATCGTGGACTTTGTACCGGTCCACTTTGAATGAGTCTGTTACCTCATGAGTTTCACCATCTACTCTGACACGGACAAAACCATCCGCCAGTATCTCGGCAAACAATTCGCGGTAATGCCCTTTTCTTCCTCGAACAACCGGAGCCAGAATTATTGCGCGCTTATCAATAAATTTTTCTAACACGGTATCAATTATCTGGTCGGATGATTGCTTTTCCACCGGTCTCCCACAATTGAAACAATGTGGCGTTCCAACACGTGCGTAAAGCAGTCTTATGTAATCATAAATTTCCGTTACAGTCCCAACAGTGGAACGAGGATTGCCATGTGTGGACTTTTGTTCAATCGAAATGGCCGGACTCAATCCTTCTATAAGGTCAACATCCGGTTTTTCAAGAACTCCCAGGAATTGACGTGCATAAGCCGATAATGATTCTATATAACGGCGCTGTCCTTCAGCATAGATAGTATTAAAAGCGAGGGTTGATTTGCCCGAACCGGAAAGTCCGGTGATTACCACAAAAGAATCGCGTGGTATCTCTAAATCGATGTTCTTGAGATTATGCTCGCGGGCGCCTTTTATTATTATTTTATTTATAGACTGCAATTAGATAAATTTCCGTAGTTCAAA
>CAYTUV010000040.1:0-30199 GCA_964441505.1 uncultured Melioribacter sp.
GTTATTGAAGTTAATCCCAATCCGGATATCTCTCCCGATACAGGTTTTGTCCGTTCGGCAGCGGCTGCAGGAATTGGATATGAGGAATTGCTTTTTAAAATTTCAACCTTCGCGCTGAAGAGAATAAAATATGATACGCAAGCTGCAAGCTGAGGATAGATCACAGCTGGTCTTCATTATTGAGAAGACCGAGAATTTTAGTCAGGAAGAGAAAACTGTTGCCGTTGAATTGATTGACGAAGCAATTGCTAATCCGAAACATGAATATTACAATGTATTCGTCTCGGAAAATGATAATAAACTTGACGGTTACCATTGCATTGGCAAAAGAGCATTGACCGATGGCGTTTATGATCTTTTCTGGATTGTGGTAGATAAAACTACCCAGAACAAAGGTATCGGCAAACAACTTCTTGATCATTCGGAAGATTTTGTGAAAGAGAAAAAAGGAAGATGGATTCTAGCTGAAACATCTTCTAAAGATAGCTACGATGCTACAAGAAATTTTTACTTGAGAAATAAATACTCGATAGTTAGCCAGATAAAAGATTTTTACGCAGTCAACGACAACTTGATTGTCTTTGGCAAATACATTCCAAATGGAATGAAAACATAAAAACATAAACGGCACAATATAAAGGATAACTATCATGGAACTCTGGCAGCAAATGGTTAGAGACAGCGTTCACTCTGTTGATCAGATTGTGGAGAGGTTTGGTATTGACAGAACTGTAGCTGAGGGCTTGGATGAATTTTTTCAAGCACGTATTAATCCATATTATCTTGGTTTAATTCGCGAACCGGGCGATCCAATCTGGAAACAGTGCGTACCGGACAAAGCAGAATTGGATGATATGGATGGATTTGAAGATCCGCTCCAGGAAGATAGAATGAGCCCCGTTCCAAATATTACTCACCGCTATCCGGATAGAGCTTTATTCCTCACCACAAGTCAATGCGGAATGTATTGCCGCTTCTGTACAAGAAAAAGAAAAGTTGGTAACTCAGATAAAATTTCGATGAAGGAATTGGAATCGGCTTTCAAGTATTTGGAAAAACACACAGAGATTCGCGACGTAATTATGTCCGGCGGCGATCCTTTGATGCTCACAGATGTCATGCTTGAAAAGATTCTGAAAAGATTACGTCAGATTCCTCACTTAGAAATTATCCGTATAGGTTCAAAAATGCCGTGCGTTCTTCCGCACCGTATCACGCCAAAACTTGTAGAGATGATAAAGAAGTATCACCCTGTTTATGTTAATACCCATTTCAATCATCCGTGGGAAATTACACCGGAGAGCACCAAAGCCTGTGAGATGCTTGCTAATGCCGGAATACCTGTAAGCAATCAAGCGGTACTGATGAAAGGCGTGAACGACGATGCAGAAGTGATGAGAGAATTATTTACCAAACTTCTTAAGATTAGAGTAAGACCTTATTACTTGTATATGGCAGATGAAACACGCGGCGCTAATCACTTCCGTACTTCGTTGGATAAAGGTTTGGAAATAATGCAGAAGCTGCGCGGTTATACAAGCGGACTGGCGATTCCTCATTTTGTAATTGATGCACCGGGCGGCGGCGGAAAGATTCCTGTTCTTCCTCAGTACGTTCTGCACCGTGATGAGGACAGAGTTGTTATGAAGAACTACAAGGGTGAGATTTTCGTTTACCGCGAAGCTCATAATGGAGAAGTAAAACCGGAAGTTAGTATTCCTATTGAAATAGTAGAGAAGGAAAACGGTTCAAACGGAAATGGATCGAACGGCAATGGTTCTAACGGATCCAACGGAAACGGATCGAATGGTTCCTCCAAGAAACCAAAAAACTACAAAGAGAAAGTTGAAGTTACAGAACTAGCGACCAGTAATAACTGATTTTACTGCTCGTGTCATCCCGGTGAAAGTCGGAATCGATTTGATAGAACTGAAAAACCCGCGTAAGCGGGTTTTTTGTTTGTTAATTCGTCAGACTTCCTAACAACAAGAACTAAATTTTAGCTGGAATACTAAAACTAAATTGACAACCCTTGCCGACCTCACTTTCGGCCCAAATTTTCCCACCATGCATTTGAATCATCTCCTTACATAATATCAGGCCTAAACCTGTTCCCTCTTCATCTGCAGTTCCTTTTGTACTAATGTTTTGACCAATCTTAAAAAGATTATCTAAATTCTCTTTTGGAATTCCTACGCCATTATCAATAACTGATACTTCCACAAATTTTTCTAACCGTTTCGATGAAATAACAATTCTTCCCTCCGGATTTGTAAATTTAATAGCATTAGCAATTAGATTTCTTAAAATTGTAGACAACATGTTTATATCTGCATTAACAAATGTTTTTCTATCAATCATATTATCCACAGTGATATTTTTATTCTTAGCCGTCTGGGTAAGCAGTGATATTGTTGGAGCCAATTTATTATGGAGATTAAATACATCGGGATTAAAAATAATTTTCCCGGTCTGTATCCTTGACCATACTAATAGATTATCTAAGAGTTCATGCGTGTTTCTACTTAATTCATTAATATTATTAATAAATTCTTTCTTTTCTTCTTCTGATAAAGTTTCATACTCTTCTGATAATATTTGCGAATATCCAAGCAAGCCTTGAAAAGGACTTTTCAAATCATGTGCAACAATGGAGAAAAATTTATCCTTTGTTGAATTCAATTCTTTCAATTCTTCATTCATTTTTTGAAACTTGTCTTCAGCATTTTTACGTTCGGTAATATCAATTGCAAAACCCACTATACCGACCATATTTCCTTGCGCATTTCGATATGGTATTTTATCAGTTTGAACCCATATAGTTCCATTTGGGGATTGCATTGGTTCAATAATATTCACTTTCGGTTTAGCAGAAGCTATTACCTCTCTATCATCTTTCCAGAATGCTTCTGCTTGATCTTTAGGATAAAGTTCAAACATAGATTTTCCTTCTAGTTGCTCTTTAGACATTTGCATAATATCGGCAAAAGTTTTATTAACACGTATGAATCGATTCTCGGTATCCTTAAAGAAAACCCATGCCGGTATAGAATCTAAAATAATCTGTTGTTCTTCCTGAAGTTTCTTCAATAATTCTTCCGAATGCTTACGTTCCGTAATGTCTTTATGGACAGATATCCAAACATCTCCAAATACAGAATGAGCATATTTTGAAACACTTGCATGACAGTAGAATTGAGTTCCATCCTTCTTAACGTTTCGAATTTCACCATGCCACACACTATTTTTATTTAATGCATCAATGATTTCTTTTGCAGTTTCTTCCGGACTTTTCTCAGATGGGTCGTTAACAATTGACACATGTTCCCCGATTAATTCACCCGATTCATAGCCAAACATTCTATCAAATTTGGGATTTGTGTAAACAATTATTCCATCGCTGGCTCGAATTAGATAAACGCCTTCTTCCATATTAGAAATAATCTCGTTCGCAAAATGCAATTCATCTTCTAGTTTTTTTCGTTCAGTTAAATCAACTTTTATTGCAAGAAAGTGGGTAATTTTATTGTTCTCATCAGTTACGGGCGTAATGGATGCCGATTCCCAAAATAGATCGCCGTTTTTCTTCCTATTGCAAAATTTACCACGCCAAATAAGTCCCGAGGAAATAGTCTGCCAAAGTTTTTTGTAATCTTCATCTGATGTGTAACCAGTTTTAAAAATGCTGGGGTTTTTGCCAATGGCATCTTCATTCGTATAGCCAGTTATTTCGGTGAACCTCCGATTGACATATTTAATATTTCCTTTTACATCAGTTATTACGATCGAAGCAGAAGTTTGTTCAACGACTTGGGTATACTTGTGCATAATTTCTTCATATAGCGTTTGCTCAAGGTCATCTTGCGGCTTAGTGGATATTTTATTCCTTATCATCACCATACCTAGGGGTTTAATAATTGATCACATCATTAAGTAATTTAAAAACTAGAGTACATCTTCAACTTTTTGTTTTAACGCATGATAATTTTATTTAATAACAAGCTTTACTAAATCCTTTTCTAAACTCTCCTTCGGTGATTCAATTATTCTACCGATCTCAACGTCATCCTTGTAAAAGATAAATGTCGGTACAAGTTTGATATCTAATTTTTCTACTTCACAGGCTGGTGTAGTTTTTTTTCTGTCAACGCATATCAATGTCAGGTTCCTCTGATCAAATGCCAGGTAATCGAGAATCTTATAGAAGCGCGGCACTTCTCTTCTGCTGTCGCTGCACCACGTTCCTATAACGATTGTAATCTTCACATCTTTCAGTTTATCCGAAACATCTTTTAATGAAACCGAATCCACTGAGTAATTATCAAACTCGGAATTGAACCACCACGCAAAACTAGTGTCTGCAAAAGCTGTTCTATCGCAAATGCCAAGAAGCATTGGCTTACCGGATTTTTCATCAACGGTCAACTTGTTTTTCTCTTGTGCATATAATATCGAAACAAAAAGTAGGAAAAGAATGAGAACCTTTTTCATATTAACCTCCATTGTCATTCTGATCCCGCGAAGCGGGAGAAGAATCTTAATTACTCATTTAAAGTATCAATAATCCAATCATCACTAAGATTTTTCCATTCAGGATTAATTGTTTCTATTAATTTTTATTTTTTTATTCGAAGCTACTCTTTAATTTGTTTTTCTCTTGCTTTTAAGATTCCTCAGTCGCCCCGGACTTCGACTTCGCTCAGTCTGACGGGGCGCCTTCAGAATGATAACATTCGTAACCTCTTAATTAGAGTTGTTCGATTTACGAACGTCCAGTCCCCAGAATAGTTTATTGCGCAGAATTTCAAAATAGTTCGTTCTGTTTGAGTGGACAAGCCGTACCGGCTGTTTGCTCTTTTCAATAATTATCACGGCTGGCGAATTAAAATATTCGACACGCTGACCATCGCAGCTCACCTGTATCTTCTCAGATGGTGAATTCACAATCACAGTTACCTTTTGTTGACTGGAGATTACCAATGGTCTCATAGTTAATGTATGCGGCGCTATCGGGCTGAGTGTAATGACATCCGCCTTGGGATTAACAATGGGTCCGCCTGTGGATAAGGAATAGCCTGTAGAACCTGTTGGAGTTGCCACAATCAGTCCGTCGGCAGAGAATGTAGCCACATAATCATCGTCAACCTTAATTGTCAGCTCAATCATTTTGGACCATGAACCTTTGTCAATCACCAAGTCATTGATTGCAAAAAGTTCTTTACCGCAGCACTCGCCGGATAAAGTCATTCTTTCTTCCACCACATAATTTTTTGTTTTAATGTCTTGAAGAAAATCCGTGAAACCGGCAAGGTCGAACTCTGCAAGGAATCCAAGTTTGCCAAAATTAACACCGATGATGGGAGTGCTTGAATGACGTACCTCGTAGGCGGTGTTGAGCATTGTACCATCCCCGCCGATTGAAACCACCATATCGCAGCTTTTGCTGAGCTCATCATGTGAAAGGAACTTCGACTCACCTGCCAGTTCCCCCTTAACGCTTTGAAGAGATTCGCTTAGAATGCAACTGAACCCGTGCTGCCGGATCTGTTCGATGATCTTCTTTACGATGATGAGAATTTCGCTTTTTGAAATATTCGGAATGATTCCTATTGTCATTTTGATTTCGCTCTGTTCAGTTCCCAAAGTTTTGTGTACTTCGTAAATACATAGGCAGTCGAAAATACCGCGAGTATCAATCCGTGAATGCCGTCAAGAAATCCTAATCGTAAGATATACATTTTAAAAAAAAGAAAAACCGGACGAATGATTATATCGCTCAAGCCGGCATGTTTCCCCTTTTCGTTCAATTCTTTGGCGGCAAGTGAGGTATAGATATTGAATTTTTTAAAATAATGCTCGATTGACGGATCTGTATAATGGTTAAGATCATGCTTAAGATGACCAATCTCTCCGGCAACATTTAAATGTTCGTGAACTTCCTTTTCTTCGAAGCTTGCATTCTTTTTATTGAAAAGACGTGTAACGCGTGACGGATACCATCCGCTGTGTTTAATCCATTTGCCGAGAAAGAATGCGCGGCGTGCAACGTTGTATGCATTCAGATGGGGTTTCACCGTTTTGAAATTTTTCAGTTCTTCGATAAGTTCAGGTGTAATTTCTTCATCAGCGTCAATCCACAAAATCCAATCGTATTTGGCTTTTGAGACAGCATAGATTTTAGTCTTCGCAAATCCGCCCCATTCAACAACCTCGCAGGTCACATTAGGATATGATGAAGCGATCTGGAGTGTTGCGTCTTTCGTGCGTGAGTCTACCAATACTACGATATCATCAACCACTGTAAGCTGACTTTCGATACACCGGCGAATGTTTTTTTCTTCATCACGCGCGGTGATGATTGATGATATTTGAATTATATCAACCAACTATTTCTGTCCCGCTCTTCAACGATTTAAGATGAGCTTTATAAAACGCTATGTTCAATCCAAGTGTAAACCAAACCATTGTAATAATTTCCTGATCGCCGAAATTCCATTCACCGAGACCGGAGAATAAAAATCCTACAAACGCGGCGGTGGCACCCAGAGCATATGAGGAGACAAACGGAACATCTTTAACTGCTTTATAAATTTTAAGATTCATCAGAAATATTTTTGCCAGCATGAACATGACCATTGCAAAACCAAATGCACCCAGCACTACAAGAAACTGGATGTAATTATTATGAAGATGGCCAAAAGTTTCCTTGAGATACCGGTCTTTATATTGAGCGTAAACTTTGTTAAGATCAATATCACCGATGCCGAATAGCGGTTGATCGGCGAATATTTTCAATCCTGTTCTCCATTGATCGATCCGTTCTATGTTTGTTTCATGATATGGATCAAAAATAGATGTGAGCCGGTTTCTTTTGTAATAGGAAAAATAGAATGTCTGATCGCTCTGCCTGAAATCGGTTGGCGAAAAGCCGGCAGATGCAATTTCCCTGAATAATATTGGATGATTCAGGGTGTTGTCTGAAGAATAGACAATACCGTTCATAGAGCAAGCGTAAATTTTTTCTTTGTCAAATGATAAGCGGAAGATTCCCTTAATTTTTTGTGAATTAACTTTTCTAATCTTGCCATCTGAAATTAGATATTGAAAAAATTCATCTTCACTTTGGAAAAAGATCCTATTGTTATCCAGCCAGAGAAAGCCCATCGGAGATTTGGTGGTAACGGAATCTGTTGCTTCAATAGGCAGATCATCGCGCATTGAGTAGAGTTTCATTTTGTTGAGTGACGGCATGAAAGAGACAAACCAGGCTGAATCGCAATCGAAATTGGTAATCCCGCTCATACCCATCAGGTGAATTCTTTGAGAAATATTCAGAGGGTTTTTGAAAATGGATAATCCGCTGTCTAAATCGGCAACATATAAATTGTTGTTACGGATTTTAAGATCAATAGTATTACCCGGTGTATAAAATGATTTTTGAATTTTAAACCGGTTATCGCTCCCTTTTTTTAGAAGTAATATTCGAGAATCAATAAGATGGGAGATGTACAAATCCTCAGTCCATTTCAGTATTTCAACCGCAGGCGATGGTGTTTCAATTTCCTGAAGCAGCTTAGCATTATCATAAACAGCTATACCTTTTTGATGGTCGGCAACTAAAATTGTCTGACCGTCAGGAAGCACTTTGCTGGCTCTTCCGTTAGTGCGGAACGAAATATCTTTGACTAATATCCCGGCCTTCAGCTTGTAAGTGTAAACTTCGCTATCATTCTTGAAATAGAAAAGAGCGAAGAGAACAAGAGCGACAACCGGAATCAGTATTATCCATTTCCGCTTCATAATTATAACCACAAGGATGCCAGTAGCCGCACCTAACCATGCCGCACGTGTATAACTGGCAAATAAGGCTACAGAGGAGATTAAAAATGCAGCCAGGTAGAATAAACGGATTTTAATTTTACCTTTTTCATTTATCAGAAGGGCAAAAAGAAATATTGTTGTAAAACTCATCAGCCCGCCGGCGGTCATTACATATTGAAACGGTGACGGTCCCTTGGACTCTATACTGTAGAGCTGTGCAATGAAATGCTCATATGCTATTACAATATAAACGATCATTGTGAGCAGTGCGGCACCGATATAAAATTTGAAATAAGATTTAGCCTGCCCGGCATCATCAACAGAGGCAATAATAGTATATACAATCGGTATCAAAACTAAACGTTTGAAAAAAAGGCGGAATGCATCGGTATGGTTGATCGAAAATAGTGCTGAAATAAATTCCGCAGCTAGAAACAGAATAAACGCAATCTCCAGCCCGTTCTTCTCAAATTTGTTTTCACGCGTCATCGCATAGCGGATTATCAGAAGGAACAGTGCGAAGAAATATCCGATCTGATTTACAAATATGGAATTGGTAAGACTGATGATGAAGAGAATTACAAATCCATATATGAACTTGTCAATCGTTGCAATAGTTTTTGTTTGAGTTGGCATCAGTTAATCTCTGAATTGAAGTTCATATAATTTTTTGTAAATCCCTTTCTCTTCCAGAAGCAGTTCGTCATGTTTCCCGTCCTGCACAATTTCACCTTTATCAAGAACAATAATTCTATCGGCGTTGCGGATAGTGCTTAAACGGTGGGCAATTACGAATGTCGTCCTCTCTGTCATCAACCGTTCAATTGCCTGCTGAACAAGAACTTCCGATTCATTATCAAGTGCGGAAGTGGCTTCATCAAAAATCATTATAGGAGGATTCTTGAGCAGTGCGCGTGCAATAGATAATCTCTGCCTCTGTCCGCCGGAGAGTTTGGTTCCCTTCTCTCCTATGATCGTTTCATAACCATGGGGTAGTTCTAAAATAAAATTATGGGCGTTGGCGGCTTTTGCGGCGTCAATTAATTTTTCTTCGGAACAGTCATCAACGCCGTATGCGATATTGCTTTTTACAGATTCATTAAAGAGAACGGTTTCCTGAGTGACAATACCCATAAGTTTTCTCAAATTTTCAAGACGGATCTCTTTTATGTCAATTCCGTCAAGAAGAATTCTGCCGGAGGTTGGATCGTAAAAACGGGGCAACAGATCAACGCATGTTGTCTTACCGGCTCCGCTGCTGCCGACAAAAGCAATCACGTTACCCTTTTCCACACTCAAGTTAATACCATTGAGAACAAGCTCATCATCATCGTCGTAGTGGAACGATACATTCTTAAATTCAATTTTATCGTTGAATTCCGAAACCGATACGGGTGATTCAACATTTCGTATGGCGGGCTCTGTATCTAATATTTCGAATACTCTTTCAGCAGCGGCACTCGATTCTTGAATTCGATTATTTACACTGCTCAATTCTTTTATCGGGGGCATCATCTGGAATATTGCAAGTAGGAAAACAATAAACTCGCTGGCATTGAGTGTTTTATCAACCAGAACAAGCTCACCCCCATAATAAATCATCGCTCCGCCTACTACAACACTTAAAAATTCAGTCAGCGGTGATGCGACATTCCTTATACGGGCCATTTTCAGTACCAGCTTAAAAAAGCTTTGTGTCTGCGCTCTGAATTTCCGGTTTTCATATTCTTCCATTCCGAATGCTTTTACAATTTTAACGCCGGTAATTGTCTCATGCAAGGTTGTGGTTATATCAGCCATCTTTTCCTGAAGGAAGCCGCTCTGCTTACGAAGGATTAGTCCAATCCAGCTTATAATTCCAATTGTGAATGGTAAAACAACCAACGAGAATAGTGTCAACCTCCAACTGATTGAAATAGCCAATCCGAGAAAGAACATTATTGTTAAAGGTTCGCGGATCATATTCAGAAAGACGGCAGATACACTTGACTGTACAACGTTAACATCGTTGGTTATTCTGGAAATTAAATTTCCTGTCTTCTCATTTTTGAAATAGCTCATCGGCAGTTTATGAAGATGAACATACGATTGATTCCGGAGATCGCGAATCATCCCCTGCTCGACAAATGCAAGAAAGTAGGCCTGCAAGTATCCAAATATATTCTTGAGAAGGAATGCCAGCAGAATCAAAAAGCAGATTTTTAGGAGTACTTCTCTGTCAGTTCCGCTGAAGACGTAATGTTTGAATGAATCGGAAACATCATTCACAATTTTTGAGAACCAATTTCCGACAGGAGTATCAATCGTTTGGGTGAGTGTCTTAGGCTGCGGCTTCATCGCTCCCTTTTCTTGGAAAAGAGTGTTAAGCAAAGGAATTAGCATGTAAACGGAAACAGTGTTTAGAAGTGCATATAAAATAGAAAACAGTACCGAAGCCGATAAATGTTTCCGGTAAGGTTTAATGTATTGTAAAACTCTGTAGTATGTTTTCATCAAATTCTCACATCGGAAGATTATTTAGACCGCATCCGCCGAACATTGATATAATATGCAATATTTTGTCATGTTTACTATCATAAACTTTAATTTGAGAAATCTTATCTGAACGCTCATCAAAAAATAACAACTTTCCGTGAACTAATAAATTTTCATATCTGAAGTCGGAAAATTTTCTGACCAGTTTTTTCTGAACTGCATCTATGATAAAAAGCTCTCCGGTTGGTTCAGATTTTTGTTTCTGGGGTCCAACACCATTTGGTCTTGCAACAAGGTAAAGATAATTACCCTCTTCAGACCAGCGCCCTTCTATAATCTTCAGTTTAGTTGTAACGGTCAACTGTTCTGATTTCTCATTAAAATCCCGAAGGTAAATGTAAGATTCTCCCTGAGAAGATACTTCACGAAATCTAAAACGATTGTTAGGAGAAATCTCTATGGGGAGCCGCCTTGGAGGTGCCGGAAATCCATCCCTGATTAGATTGAAACTGCGTTTCTGAATTATTCCCGCTTTGCCATTCAGATCAAATGGAAATATCTTCTGGACGGCAACCCTCGAATCGACTGAATCGATGAATGTGAAATTAACTTTGAATGTATCTCTGTTTTCCCAAAGTGTGTAAATCTGAACACCCTTTCCAAGAACGGCAAGTTCCTGATTCTGTTCCTCTTCCCGTTTCAGCAGCATGACTCTTGCATTGTAGATGTATCTCAACCCGGTTTGAATTCCGTACCGGTTAGCGGTAGTAATAAAAGCAGAATTATGATCATCGGAATGATTTAGAGTAACTACTTTTTTCCCGGATTCACTCCACTCAACTTCTGTCTGTTTCGTTATCAAATTGAAGTTGAAAACCGATGGTCTGTCAAGATATCGGGAGAGAAATAAAACATTGGAATATTCGTCAAGGGTAGGTTTTCCATCGCGTGTAATTTTAAATTTTTTTATCAGCGAATTGGAGTAGAAGTCAAAGGCATCCTTACCGGCTTCGAAAGAGGATGAATATTTTCCATAGTATAATTTATAATTCCGGTCGTAGATCTTTTCTATTCGAAGCTGATCCCATAAAATTGGATTCAGAGCCATTTTAAATTCTTCGAACTTATCCTGTGTTTTAAACTCGCCAAGAAAGATCGAATATGATTTTTGCTTAGCATTGTTTTCGCTGCTATCAGTACATGCTATTGATGCAAAAAGCATTGCTGCAAGAGTAAAACTGAGTATCTTATTTGATTGCCAAATCATGTTACAAAGATAAGGAATAGAGAGGCAAATTTAACCGCGGGGATGATGATCTCGATGAACTTGTTTGATATAGTTACGGTCTATATGAGTGTAAATCTGGGTGGTGGAAATATCGGCATGCCCGAGCATCTCCTGAACGGCACGCAGATCGGCTCCTCCTTCAAGAAGATGAGTTGCGAATGAATGACGAAAAGTATGTGGATGTATCTCTTTCTTAATTCCTGCTTCATCAGCATAACGTTTAACTATATTCCAGATTGTCATTCTGCCAAGTTTAGTTCCTCGTTTCTGATTCAGGAAAACAAAATTCTGACTCTTAAGTTTTTTCTCTAAATGCGGACGCGAATGAAGCAGATATTCTTTCAGCCAATGAATAGCGCTGCTTCCCATTGGGACAATTCTCTCCTTCGAACCCTTTCCCAACACCCTGACAACTTCATCATCAAAAAATAGATCATTGATTTTAAGATTGATGAGTTCAGAAACGCGCAATCCTGATGAGTAAAGTGTTTCCAGAATTGCCTTATCGCGTATGCCGGGTACATTCTGCACATCGGGTTTATCGAGAATTTTTTCTATCTCTTGGAAGGACAAAACAGCTGGAAGTTTTCTGCCAATCTTAACTGAAGTTAATTTTTCCGTAGGATTTTTTTCAATATAGTTATTGTTTTCAAGATAACGGAAGAATCCTTTTAGAGAGGATATATACCGTGCAGTTGTCGCGCTATCAACGCCGATCCGTCTCTGCCGGTCAAAATAGTCAAATAAATGTGTAGCGGCTACATCATTGAAATCTAGAATGTCTTTCTCTTTAAGAAAAAGAAGAAACTTGGAGAGATCGTTCCTATAAGCATCTGTAGTGTTGGTAGAGAGGTTTTTTTCGTATTGGAGAATGGCAAGATATTCTTTAAGAAACTGCTCCATCTGTTATTCTTGAGTTTTCGTGTTTTCTAATTCTTCCTGTTCCGGGTACCGTATTCTTTTGTGATGATGCCCGACCAAAATGCTAAGAAATGAATCCTTTATAATCTTGACATCAGTAAATGTAAGAGGAGCTTCATCCAATTGGCCATCGTCAATTCTGCTGTTGACCAGATTATTAATCACATTCTCGATCTTTTGCGAGTCAGAATCAATTAGCGACCGCACGGTTGATTCACATGCATCAGCCAGCATTACAATTGCAGTTTCTTTTGTCCTGGGCTTTGGTCCCTTATACCGGTATTCAATAATGTCCACTGATTCTTCTCCATACAATTCCTTGGCCTTTGAGTAAAAATATGAGATGACCATTGTTCCATGGTGCATAGGTATGAAATCAATAATTTCTTTTGGTAGTGAATATGACTCAGCCAGTTCAATTCCTTTTTTAACGTGATCAAGAATCAAGGCTACACTTTGATCCGGTTGGAGTTGTTCGTGGATATTATGAGAATTAATTTGGTTCTCAACAAAACTTTCAGGATCGAGTATCTTACCAATATCATGATAATAAGCACCTACACGAGCAAGAGTGGGATTGGCTCTAATGGCTTCTGCAGCAGTTTCAGCCAGTGTACCCATTGTAATTGAATGGTTAAAGGTGCCGGGTGCTTTCTTGGCTAGTTCTTTTAACAATGGTTTATTGAAGTCTGTTAATTCAAGAAGAGTAAGATCTGTGGTTATGTTGAAAAATCTCTCCACAAATATTATCAGGCCGTAAGTAACAACAGGACTTATTAAAGCATTAGATCCGGCAAAAACGAAATTTGTTAACAACTGATTGAAAGAATCATATCTTTCGAATCCAAAGGCTATAATGCTGATTGCGTAACCGAGGAAGATAAATAGAAAAGATCGGAATATTTGAGTCCGGTTCTTGATATCGCGGACAGTATATGCTGCAAGGCTGCCTGCGATTATATTCATCAATGCGAATGCGTAATCGTTGCCCTGTAATCCGCCGGCAATTAATGAGGTCACTACTGTTCCGTAAAAACCAATTCTGGAATCAAAAATTATTGTCAACAGCATTGATGCAACAGGAACGAGAACCAGAAATCCTATTGCTGTTGATACATCAATCTGATAAATCAGAAACGATAGCAAGCTAACGAATAAAATAATAATTGCAATCAAAAGTATTTTTAGATTATCAGTGTAAATTTTACTTCTGAATAAGCGGATGTAAATAATGAGGGGCAGTATAATAATCAGAATGTGCAGAAACTTACCAATGCTTTGAAGGGATTTACTGACGAAACCCATCTCTTCCCCTTTAGCAATGCGGTAAGAATCAATTTTATATTTAGTCTCAGGTTTAATTCTATCATGCTTGGCTACAATACGTTCATTCTCGTTAACAATTCCGATGTTTCTTGGTACCTTATCTTTTGCATTTTTAATTGCAATTTCTGTTAACTGCGGACTGTAGATAAGATTCGGTTTGACAAAGTTGGAAATATATTCCTCAATGGCCTCATTAACCTCTGTATTAAATCCGCTCTTGCTTTTCAACAAGAATGCCATAAAATCATTTACACTGTTACGATCCAGAAAAGCAGATTTAGGAATTATTTTTTCAAATTTCCCGTCACGCACAGAGATACTATCGCGTGATATTTCATTATATGATTGACTGAGCAATCCGCGCTGAAAAATATTTTGCAATATCTCTTGTGTTACCGAATTGAGAGCGGATAATTTTAACGTGCCGGATTGATTGGTCATTTTGAGAAAAACAGAAAAAGAATTATCGCTAAGGAAAGTATTATTCTTTGAAACCGTGCCGGTGATTGAGAGGAGTTTTTTAAATTGCACATTATACTTTTTTACAGAATCTATATAAATATTAGCCAGGCTGTTATCACGCAGGAAAATAGGCTGAATACTTCTTGCTGCTGCCGACTTTTCTTCTTCGTATTGCTTAGGATCTTTCAGGATTTCAAAAGTAGTTGAAGCAATAAGATCATCACGAATCCAGATAGATCCCACTGTTACTTCGGATTCGATGGACTCACCTTGCGGGAACATCAGAACCACAAGCACCAGCGTAATAAAAACAATGATAAGCTTAATACGTAAGCTGGATCGCAATTTTATTTTTGTCCGTTTCTGCAAAAGTTTATCTCTTGGCCTGAAGAAGCATTTTAAGGAATTCGGCTACTCCATCTTCATTGTTATTTCTTTTGGTTACAATATCAGCCATTTTTTTTAATTCCGGAACGGCATTCGCTACAGCAATTTTTAAAGCATCGGTATCAAATAATGATTTATCGTTATACCAGTCTCCCATTACAGCAGTTTGGAACATTTTCATTTTCAGATGACTGACCAACTTTCTTAATCCTTCACCTTTACTGCTTCCCATTTTCCGAATTTCCAGAACATATGTATCATCAGCACTATGAGATTTATAGTAAGAGGATCTAATACCGAAAGTGTAGGGAAAAGACATTTTTTCCATGACGAATCTAACACTCTCTCTATAATCACCCACCATCACAAGCTCAAGCGCTTCCGAAACATAATTTTCATACGAAAAAATCTTCTGATATTTTGCACCTGATTTTCCGAGTATACGTGAAATCTGTTCATTCTCTTCAGTAAAATAAATCGCTGCTTCATGGCATAAAGCCACTTTAAGAAGATATTTATCTGCTAACCTGAGAGCACGCACAACTGATTTTGCCGGCAGGTGTGATACAAAAATATTTTCTTCGCCGGGACGCCTCTGGATCAGTGTACCATCAAGTGTAATAAGAGGAATTTTTATATCGAGTATATCAGCAATATCTGTTACGGCGCTAAGCAAACGTCCGGTGGCTATCGAAAATCTTACACCAAATTCCGAGAGCTCTTTTACCAGTGATTTTGTTTCTTCCCCAAGATTTCCCTCATCATCTAATAAGGTACCATCAAGATCAAAAACTACCAGTTCAATTTTGCGAAGTAACTCCTTATTAAGCATTAAATTTACTGCCGAATGTTTGGGACAAAATCTTTCTTGAAAAGATAACGAAATGAACTTAAAGAAGTAATCACCCTATTATTTGCACGAACGATAGCGATACTAATCATCATATCGGGGCTATCATTAGATTGTCTGAGGTTGATTTCTCTGTGGTGAAATGTTGGATAATTAACCTATAGGGATTCTAATTCTTTAATAGCTTCGTTCACAGTATTACAGACATGAAGGACTCTATCCAGCTGAGAAATCTCAATAAGCGTTTTAACATTTTTTGTGGGGGAAGCAATCCTTATATGTCCTTCATTTGACTGAAGGATTCTGAATGCAAGTAATATTGCGCTAAGTCCGGAGCTGTCACAATACTCTACTTCAGAAAGGTCTATTATAAGTTTTTTAACATCCTCTGTATGCAACAAAATTGTGAATTCACCTTTAACAAACCCGGCGATAGAAGCATCAAAACGCTTTTCGTTGAGTTTGAATGTGGCAATTTCGCCATTTTTTTTCAGTTCGTAATTAAAGTTTTCGCTCATATTCCTACTGCAATAAATTGAATTTTTACACCTCTAATCTACAAATTCGATCAAATAATCCAAAGATTATAATCAAAACATTTTGAGATAACTCAGAAAACTACGGTAAGTTAACTCCGGATCACTCTGTTTACCGCTTATTTGAATAGTATAATACTTATCAGAGAATTCCTTCTCAAAACTCACCCTTATTTTTGACTGAACTATATTGCTGACTGCGCTGAAAAACACCTCCTCTCCGCGGTTGAGGTCAAGAACAATATCAAATTCTTTGGCAGATAACCTGCTTACAAGATTTTTATCCGGCAGATTAAACTTTGAAATCTGCTGAGGCAGGTATGAAATGAATTTATATTTTTCTTTCTCGGGGATCAGATTGTATCTGTTCTCGGGAAGAAATAATGTGATTACTTTCCTGTGAATTTGATAATACTTCAGAATATCTAAAGAATGGTAGAAATCCTTCTCATCGTTGGGAATTATGATAAACAGATCATGCGAATCAGAAATAATATTAGCGAAAGCCAATTGTTGAATATTCTTCCTAAGATATTTTCTTCGGATGATGTAATGTGCAATTTTTCTTTTTAACTTTTCAAACATGTTTTTCCATTTTAATCATTTCCAACAATTGCTCTTCGGTAAGAACTGTAATTTCCAATTTTTGTGCTTTATCAAGTTTGAAACCGGCACTTTCACCGGCAACCACAAAACTTGTATTCTTGCTTACAGAAGATACAACAGTACCGCCATGATTTTGAATTATTTCTTTAGCCTTATCACGGGACATTGAAGAGAGAGTTCCCGTCAAAACAAAAGATTTTCCCTCAAGCACATTTGATTCATTCTCCTTTTTTTCGGAAACAAAACTCAGTTTTATTTCTTTCAGACGCTCAATTATTTTTTTGTTTTCAGCATTTTCGAAAAACCGTTTAACACTCAAACTAATGCTTGAACCGATTTCATGAATCGACTCAATCTCTTCAACTGAGGCTGAGGCTAATTTATCAATTGATAAAAAATGTTCTGCTAATTTATTTGCGGCACCGGCACCAACATAACGAATACCGAGAGCAAATAGTACTTTATTAAATGGCCTTTGCTTGCTCTTTTCTATAGCACTCAGAAGGTTATCTATACTTTTTTTACCCTGTCTCTCCAGAGTAATAAGTTCATCCCGTCTCTCTTTTAATGAATAGATATCGGAATAATCTTTTAGAATATTTTGATCAACAAATAGATTGATTAGGGCATCACCAAGACCTTCAATATCCATGGCACCGCGTGAGGCGAAGTGAGAAATTTTTCCCTTCACCTGTGCGGGACAAAGATTATTCTCACAATAAATCGCAACCTCTTCATCGGTCTGGATCAGTTTTGAATCACAAACCGGGCACCGAAGGGGAATTTTGACCTCTGTGGAACTCTTTAAACGCTTTGAAATATCTACCGAAACAACTTTAGGGATTACATCGCCTCCCTTTTCTATTATAACCCAATCCCCCTCACGGATATCTTTTCGTCTAATTTCATCTATGTTGTGAAGCGTTGCGCGACTTATTGTCGATCCGGCCAGCAATACCGGTTCAAGTTCTGCAACAGGGGTTAGTGTTCCGGTTCGACCGACCTGCCACGTTATTGCATTTAGTTTTGTGTTTACCTGCTTTGCTTTGAATTTATATGCTATTGCCCATCGTGGTGATTTGGCTATGCTGCCAAGAATTTTTTGCTGCTTAAGCGAATTAACTTTTATTACAACACCATCAATTTCATAAGGAAGTGCATCTCGCTCATCTTTCCATTTTTTACAGTATTGAAGGACCTCCTGAATATTTTCGCACAGTTTGTAATTCTTATTGATACGAAAACCGAGAGAATTAAGTATGTTTAAATTTTCGGATTGTGAACTAAGCTCGTCATTCTCTGAGAAGAGATAGTAAATAAAAATCTGAAGCGGCCGTCTTGCAACAAGTTGCGGATCCTGTAATTTAAGTGTTCCCGCAGCGGAATTACGCGGGTTGGCAAAAATTTTTTCGCTGTTAAGCTCTCGTTCTTCATTTAATTTTCTGAATGGTTCCAATTCCATAAACACTTCGCCCCGTACCTCAAATTCATCCAATCTTAAATTAAGTGCGTTTGGCTTTTTAACAATCAGGGGTACCGAACGGATTGTCTTTACATTATTTGTTACATCTTCACCAACCGATCCATCGCCACGCGTGGCGGCAACGTGCAATCGACCATGGATGTATCGCATACTTACAGAAAGACCGTCTATCTTGAGTTCACATACATATTCTATTTTTTCGTTTTTAGGTAAACCTTCACGTACTCGTCTATCAAAATCAATGAGTTCATCTTCGCTATACGAATTTGATAAACTCAGCATTGGAATTTTATGCTGAACAGACTTAAATTCTTTTGTGAGATCGGAGCCGACTCTTTGAGTAGGTGAGTCCGGTGTGATGTATTGGGGATTGTCCTTTTCCAGTTGGATCAGTTCACCCAACAAATGATCAAATTCAAAATCGCTTATAATTGGCTGAGCTTCGATATAGTAATGATAATCGTGCTCTCTTATAAGCTCGCGCAGTTTTTCAATTCGATTTTGAGGATTTTTTTTCATTCTTCTGCGGTGAGATAGTATAGTATCTAATACCATCTGAAGTGATAAAAAGATTTCTTATTTCACCGGGTTTGCCTACGTTTTCAACCGGTTTGTTATTAAAATACAATTTAACACGTCCAGCATTTCCAACACTAAAACTAAAACTTTTCTTGGCAGCGAAATTCATTTTTGAATCTGCCTCGGCTATTCCCTGCCGTAAAACTTTGCCATCTGAGGACACTTTTATCCATACCCTCTCTGTTATTGTAACAAACAGATGCAGGCTATCATCCTCAGGGACAACTGTAGTTACCGGTTCTTGAGCTTCTGATATACTCTGAGTTGGAGTTTGCTTTTCTAATTCGAACCGTTCATTAGTTGTGTTCTCGACATCTGGATTTGACGACACCTGAATAATTTCTGATGAAGAACCGTTAAAAAATGAAAAGTAAATTATTATTATAGCAACGACAGCTATCAAACTACCAATTATGTAGTTCGTCTTTAATCCACTTTTAGGTTTTATCTCAGGTATATTTTGCTGAACTGATAACGCCTCTTCGGAATTAAATGCTTCTGGAATTGGGGTTGTTGGAATTGAATCAACTTGCGGTGTTATTTCTTGTTCTTTTACCGGCTCAGCTTCATGTTGGATTAACTCATGCGTTATGACTTCGGCAGGTTTATCTTCCTGTTTCCCTGATTTTGCATTATCGAATTTTTGAAGAGTCTCTTTGGGATTTAGATCTATTGTCTGTGAATACTCTTTTATAAAGGCACGAACATAAATCTCAGGGAGTATATCAAAATTAGCATCCTCGATAGCCTGCAAAAATTTCAAATCGATTTTGGTCTTACCAGCAATCTGCTGCAGCGTAATAGTCTTGGATTCACGTGTGAGTTTTAACTCATCCGCAAATTTTTTGAGGGCTTCTAATGCCATATATTTTTACAAATTACTTGTGAACTCTTTTCTAATTTTGCCGCAAATGAACCGTCAAGACCATGAATATGTGGAAACGTTTGAACGGTTCCATCTTCAGCAACAAGTTCAGATGGTAAAAAATTACCGGCGTTAATCAATTTGAAATCTAAGTTCTCGGATAAAAACTTTTTAATTATTTCAATATTTTCTTCCGGTTCAACTGTACAGGTACTATAAACAAGACTGCCGCCATGTTTTAATAAGCCCGCACCCTTTTTAAGTAACTGGCATTGTATATTAACAATATTTCTGATATCTCCCAAGTCCCTTTTCCATTTTAGATCCGGTTTTTTTGTAAGAGTTCCTAAACCAGAACAAGGTGCATCAACCAGTACTCTATCGAATCCGACTTCATCAGTAAATTCATTTGCGTCTACAATTATCGACTTAACATTGGTCACTTTTAATCTATCAAGATTTTTTTGAAGTATTTTTAGCCTGCTTTCAAAGCGGTCCAAAGCAACAATTTCTCCCTTATTCTGCATTACATCTGCCATGAATGCGGTCTTCCCTCCGGGTGCTGCACAAAGATCAAGAACACGCATCTCGGGACGCAAATCCAAAAGTTTTATTGGTAAGCCTGTACTTTCATCCTGAACCGAGAAATATCCTTTGCGGAAATATTCCCAATCCGTAATATTTGAGAGATTTGCCATATGAATAAATTCGGGTAAATATCTGCTGTCACTGTATTTCAAATCAACGCTGTTCAGAAGGGATTTCAATTCTGCCGCGTTAGTAACCAAATTATTAACACGAAGAATCAGAGAAGGTTTATTGTTATTAGCGATTAAAAATTTTTCCGTATTTTCCTTACCGTAACGGTTCACCCATCTTTTTACAATCCACGTTGGGTGTGAATAATACGCACTCAGATAAGCTACAATATCTTCATTTGGATCGGGATAACGGATTGTATCTTTACTTCTGATGATATTACGCAACACAGCATTTGTCAGATCGGCAGGTTTTTGTCCCTGTAATTTTTTAACAAACTCCACGGCGTCATTTACTGCCGCATAATCCGGAACTTTATCAAGAAACAATATCTGATAAAGAGCAACGCGCATTGCATTCTTCACATTGGGAATGCACTTCGAAAATTGCCCCTTATAGAATCCGTTCAGAATCCAATCAATACGACCAAGCCACCGGGTAACACCGTGCACAATTTCGAATAATAACGACTTATCCAGACCGGAGAGAGAGGAATTTTTTATCTCTATATCGAGAAGTTTATCGAGGTATGCGTCAGTTCGATCAATACGATTAAGAATTTTAACCGCATGACCTCTAACGCCCTGATAGAGATTCATTTCGAAAACTTCGTTATTCTGTTCTGGTTCCATATCAAACAATAAGTATTAGGTGCTTATTAAATTACAATAAAACGATTGAAAAAAGGGAAGGATTTAAAAAAGAGAAAGGGCTGCTTAAACAGCCCTTCAAAAATTCTATTAACAAATTATACGGTTTTCGCTTCCTTGGTACCATATCTCTTTTTAAATCTTTCAACACGGCCAGTGGAATCGACAAGTTTCTGTTTTCCTGTGAAAAATGGATGACAGTTTGAGCAAAGCTCAATTTTAATGCTGCTCACCGTAGATCTGGTTACGAATGTATTTCCACAAACACATGTAACTTCACATTTCTTATAACTGGGATGAATTCCTGGTTTCATTTTAATACTGCTTCCTTGATTATTTTGGGCACAAATTTAGTTATGCTGAAGCTAAAAAACAAACCGGATTGAATTGATCTAAGGCGATTTTTGCACTTTTTTCAATGAATCGGCCTTCAATTGTGCTTTCTTAAGTGAATCTACCTTAGCCCGCATCTTCTTTAACATGTTTGGATCCGGATTCTCCGCTACAAAAAATTGGTCAAGTGGTGTAGTCTGACTTCCGCTATTAACTATATTTCCTTGTTGTAGATTTCTTGGATTATTTCCACCGGAGATATAATCGTCCAGCGAGACCGATCTTGAAGTATTGAAAGGTATTTGGGGACTTACACTCCGCACCGGACTACCTGGATTAACCGATTTATCTGAGACTTTAGGATTTGTATTTTGCCTGGATTCCTGCGAGTTAATAAATTCCTCTCCGGCAGCTAGTGAATTATTCACAATAGATTGACTATCTGACTTTTGTGACTGATGCAACAAGGGATTTTCAATTTGCCTTGATGAGGGGAAAAAAACAAAAAGCAGGATTATTGCGGTAACCACAAATGCCGAAGGGGCTAAGAATTTAACCCAATTAAAAACCGGTTTATTTTTTTCGATACTTCCAAAATTTTTGTTGTTAATCCGAGTCATCAATTTGTATTCAAAATTTTCCGGTGATTCAATCTTCGGAAGATTATGAAGATCTTTGATCATCTCAGCATGTTTGTTTTCTTTTTCATTGTAGATAGTATTCATAGGCTACTCTTTATAAATATGTTTTAAGAGTTTTTGCAATTGCGCACGTCCACGATTGATTCTGGACTTGACAGTACCAATGGCAAGTCCGGTAATTTCCGAAATTTCTTCATAGGACAAATCTTGTATGTCCCTTAATATCACAACTTCTCTATAAACCGGCTTAACTTTTAGTAGTGCTTTTTCAATTATTTCACTTCTTATCTCGCCATCAGTAATCTTTTCCGGCGAACGGAACATCTTATCTTCAATCTGTGGAGTTTTATCATCATCGCTGTTACTAATTGAAAAAATTACTCTCCTTCTTCTTCTCTTCAATTCATTCTTTGCAAGATTACCGGCAATAGTATAAATCCATGTTGAGAATTTTGCAAACGATCTGTAAGAGTCTTTATTCAGATAAAATTTTATCATCGTCTCCTGAACAATATCTGTACATGCGTCTCTATCGCCAACAAATCTATAAACAAAATTCATCAAAGGATCTTTGTAACGCTTAACTAAAATCTCATAGGCCTGAAGTGTATTACTATCCTGAAATTCTTTTATTAGCTCTTCATCTTTTAGTTCGGTTAACAGCTTATTCAATGAGGATTATACCCTGTCTGAAAAGAAATGTTTCAAAATAATCTGTTTAGTTTTAGCCATATAAGGAAAAAAAAGCAACCTTATTCAAGTGATTAAGCCGCTGGACACTTCCTGTCCAAGCATTTCCGAAACCAGGATCAATAATACTGTTTTTGGGTCAGCAGATGATGATTTTGTGGCTATATCGGCAGTCAGGAGAGCTCTTGATGCGTTCAGAAGTCTCTCATCGTTTAACATATAGCTGGCCTTCTTACAATTAACATAATATCCCCAGCTCACTCCTGCTGATCTGGCGGCTTCATTATCATTTATGCCGGATCTCACGAGCTCCATTATCTGCGAAACTGTCAGGACAAATTTAGATAACATATTGATTATTGCTATGATCTCCATCCCTGAGTCGAGGAGATTATATGCCACTTCAATAGCTTTGGCTTTATTCCCCTTGCCTATTGCGTCCTGAAGATTGAAAATTGTAAATTCTTTGGTTGGAGATGCAAGCCGGACCACATCTTCAGTTGTAACTTTCTCTTTGTCCGAAAGATAATTAAGAAATTTTTGAAGCTGTATCTCTAACAAGTTTTTTTCTTCACCCACAATATCAACCAGCAGTTGAGCAAGATCTCGAGTGAAATTGATACCATGTTGTTTGGATTTTTTTAATAGCCAATCAATTAATTCTTCACCCGTTGCTATACGTGCTTCGAATAACGCTCTATTGGTTAATAAACTCGCATATGGTTCCTTAGATGGATCGGAAATTTTTTCGGGCTGAGTGAAGACAAGTATTGTAAATTCGGGAGGATTTTTGATATAACCGACCAGTTCTTTTTTATCATTAAATTTTTCAAAATTTTTAATGATAAATAATTTTTTGCCGCCTCCAAATGGAAAAGAATATGCTAGATCAAGAAGTTGTGTCAGACTCTGGTTCTTCTCGGCATTAATAATTTCTTTATCAAAATCGGAGAGGACCAGTGGAGTAAATGCCTTTTCAATTGTATCAAGCGCAAGATCAATAGTATATTGATCTTCTCCACACAGGAAATAGACTGGAAGAGATTTTTCCTTTGTAAGGAATTTTGAGATCTCAGTTATTGAGGGGATCTGAATTTTAGCCATTTGCCTAACATTTTATCCGGAGAATTATTGCCTTAATAATCAGCCGGTTCGTTTTTCGATAATAATTTTTTGCATTTCCACTTTTTCAAACGGTTTTTCATTACCGTCCGCTTTCAATTTGCTGATATCGACAACATTGTTCATTCCACCGATAACTTTGCCAAATATTGTGTGTTTCCTATTCAACCATGGTGTTGCAGCTGTGGTTATAAAAAATTGACTGCCGTTAGTATTCGGTCCTGCATTGGCCATTGCAAGGATGCCTGCTTCATCAAAATGGAAATTTGGAACAATCTCGTCCTCAAAAGTTTTACCATAGATACTCTCGCCACCTTCTCCTGTACCCTGCGGATCGCCACCCTGAATCATAAAGTCTTTAATCACACGGTGAAATATCAGCCCATTATAGTATCCTTGAACGGAGAGAGTCACAAAATTTTTGACGGTAATAGGGGTTTCCCTAGCAAAAAGTTCCAGCTCGATCGTTCCCTTATTTGTTTCGATAACAGCAACTAATTTTTCTCTTCCGTTTAATTTTAGCAACTGATCAACAGTGGCACCCTCCTCGGAAGATTGTATTACTTTGGGGCCACATGCGATACAACTCAACAATGAAAAGATGGTCACACCTAAGTAGATTATTTTTCTTTTAAACATTTTTCCTCCTCAAGGTAAAACTATTCCGTTGTTAAGCAGAACCAGAATAATAATCCCAACAATAATCCTATAGATAATAAATACAAAAGTAGAATTCTTTTTCAAGTAACGTAGAAGCAACTCGATAGATAAATAACCAATGACAGCTGAGGCAATTGTTGCGGCAATCATATTTACAAGACTATCGTGATCAATATATTTAAGAGACTGATAGAACTCAAGCATTCCGCTTGCAGCAACCGCAGGAATGCTCATGAGGAAAGAAAATCTTGCAGCTGTCTCGCGATCAAATCCCAAAAATAATCCGGCTGTAATTGTTGTACCCGAGCGTGATGAACCGGGAATAAGCGCGAATGATTGTGCTATACCAATGATAACCGCATCATACCATTTTATATCATTAGTTTTGCGGGTAAACTTACTTGTTTTTTCAGCTATGGCAAGAATAATGGCAAGGACAATCAGACTAATCGAAATGACATATAAATTTTTTGTTAACGCCCCCTCAATTACATGTTTGAATGCCAGTCCTATCATCACTACGGGAAGAGTTGCGAAGACCAGATACCAGCCCATTTTTGCATTAATTGTCTGTTCTTTAAATTTCTTACGGCGGATTAAGTTATCAGAGAGAAAGTCTTTCATTATTAAAAGTAAGTCCTTCCAAAAATAAACTAACACAGCTAAGAGAGTTCCAAGTTGAATGACAGCAATAAATGCGGTCCAATGTTCAGGATTCTCTGTTGATATTAAATTCATCAATCTGCCGCATAAGGTAAGATGTCCCGTGCTGCTGATTGGAAGGAATTCTGTCAATCCTTGTATTACTCCGAGTATAATTGCTTCAATGATATTCAAATTTCACCTTTAAAGTGTAAACGTAACACCGAGATAAATTCCAAACGAAATGGCGTTCAGGTTCAAGGTTTCGCCTGTTGATTTATTTACCAGAGCATTTTGTTTGTTGGAAACTTCTCCGGTTACATCATATCGTATATTGATTCCAATCAATGCATAAAAATTTTTACCAAGCAAAGTATTCCCTTCTGCTTTGAGTACAAAGCCATATCCATTTACAGAATATTCAGAAGAGGTAATAATTTTTTCAGAAAGGGAAACAAACCTGGGTCCAGCACCGCTACCAAATTTGAATTGATAACCTGATCCGGGAACGATATAATAGATCATGAGACTTGGCCTATGCATAGTGTAGGTAATTTCGTAAATGCCACTGGGACTATTAGCTGCGGTGTACGAATCAATTAATAAATCATATTCGAGTCCTAGAGCAAATGTATTCGATAATTTATAATCTGCTTCACCTGAAAAGCTAATGGCGCTTTTAAATGATGGAACAATATTATTGCCAGCTGCGAAACTTGTATTTATGTAGTCACGGAAAGAAGGAGCGGTCTTAAAATCCAATCCCATTGAGAGACTAATATCCCATTGGGCTGATAGATTATTCACCAAGATGATAAATATTATTATAGCGAGAAGTCTTTTCATCTGTCATCCGGACTAATGTTAAAAACGGAAAGGAATGATTCTTTCTTCAGCCCTTTTTTAACCCGGCTTTTATTAACAATAAAAATAATGACGATGGTTGATAGAACAAACAATGAATAGGCGATAAAATGAGTAAGCAGTGCATATGCAGCACTTACCTCGATACCGAATTTGAATAGCTGAGTAAGTACAAAAATGGAAATTAAATGATACGGGCCTGTTCCGCCCGGAGTAGGTATCATGACACTGAAAGAACTGATGGTCATTAAAATCCATGCCATTGTAAAAGTAACTTTTCCTGTTGAGTCCATATCGAAAATATAAAAACCGACATATGAGTTAAGAGCATAAAGAAGAATTATTACCATGGACCAAAGAATAATCATCAGAATATTTTTTGTTCCTTTGATACTGGAAAGACCACTTATCAGAGTATCAAATAAAACTTCCAACCGTGTTTCAAAATTTTTGTTGATCTTGCCTGCAAACCTTAAAAATATTTTTCTAAATTTTTGTTGATATCTCACAAGAGAAACAAGAAATACTGTGGCTATAACTATCATGGAATAACCTATTATAAGCGAAAGTTTTAACCAGTTTACATCTTCAAAGAGATTTCCGGAATAAAGCCCGACGCTGATTAAAGCCGCTATTACAAACACTGTTATATCAATAATCCGTTCCAGTACAATTGTTCCGAGTACAGTAGTCCGTGAAATATTTTCCCATCTTCCTAAGAATAAACCTCTGTAGAGTTCCCCCAATCGTGGAATAATGCAACTTACTCCGTATCCAACCATTACTGATCCGAACAGATGAAATGTTGAAACATTTTTCTTTACTGAATCTACCATGTAGCGCCATCGAATTGCACGAGCCAGATGAGAACTAAAGAAAACAATTACGTATAGGAAGGCAGCAAACAGAGAGGATTTGGCAATTAAACCGAAAGACTTTGAAAGGTCAATTCCTTTGAAAGCAAGATATAAGAACAGAACAGTTATAATAACCGGTGACAAATAACCTGCTACCTTTGCTAATTGATTATTTGTTTTACCTGAGGTCAATAATCTTTATCCCTTTGGCAGGTTCAAATGTAAACCGTGAATCTGGTAATTGCTGATTTATTTTCAGGTCGGTTAACTGAAATGCATAACGCATATCACCGCGGTCAAGTACTTCTAATTTTGAAATCAGTCCGTCAGGGCCTAACCACATTTTTACATACTTGAATTCTAGGTCCTGATCTTTCGGAGTTAGTTCTATATATTCATTTCCCTTGGATTCGGGTTCATCATCAACAATCTTACTTATACATAGACGTGGATAATCAAAAACAAACCGTTCAAGTGAAAACGACGTGGGATCATCTGTTAAATTACTGATTACAACTCTATTGAATCGTTTATCGTTGTTCCAGATTGTTTGTCCGTCTGAAACGATGAATTGGTTTTTAAGTTCAACAATAAATTTATTCTTCTTCTTATAAGAAAACTTACCGGAAGTCTTTCCTTGTTCCTGACCCTGTAAAGAAAAATAATTCTGAGAAAAATTTGCGGTAAAATCGCTAATTGAATTAAACTTGTTCTGAAGTTTTTTTATAGCCTGATTAGCGGTTTGAGGATACAAGACAGATGTTGCTAAAAGTATAAGTAATAAAAATTTCGTTTTCATTTTATAATGATCTCAAAATGGTTTCGAGTTGTTCTTCACTATCAACAATTACTTCGCGTGCTTTGCTGCCTTCAGACGGACCGACAATTCCTGCCTGCTCAAGCTGGTCGACAATTCTTGCGGCACGGGAATAACCTAATTTCAATCTTCTTTGAAGCAAAGATACGGAACCTTGCTGATGCCGCACAATGACACGAGCCGCCTCTTCGAACATCGGATCGAGATCGCTCATGAAATCGCCCATCGCTTCTTTTCTCTTATCATAGAGAGAAGGTAAAAAATATCGTTTAGAAAATCCTTTCTGAACGTAAATGAAATTTGTAATCTTTTCAACTTCCTCGGTAGAGATGAAAGCGTTCTGGATACGAATAGGTTTCGGCATTCCGCCCGGCAGAAATAGCATATCGCCCATTCCTAGTAATTGTTCAGCACCGTTCATATCAAGGATAGTCCGTGAATCAATTTTGGTTGCAACCTGATAAGCCATGCGCGCACTGAAATTGGCTTTGATAACACCGGTAATAACATTTACCGATGGTCTTTGCGTAGCAAGAATTAAATGAATTCCAACAGCGCGTGCAAGCTGAGCTAAACGGGCAATCGGTTCTTCAACTTCCTTACCCGAGGTGATCATAAGATCAGCTAATTCGTCAATCACAACAACGATATAAGGCATCTTATGATGTTTCATTTCATCCGTGTCTTTAGGCCGTGACTTCGGATTCATAACTTTTTTATTGTAATCAACAATGTTACGTACACCCACTTTAGCAAGTTTATCGTAGCGTTTCTCCATTTCATACTCAACTGCTTTTAAGGCAAGAAGAGCGTTGGATGGATTGGTAATTATTTCTTCTTCAAGATCGGGTGATACTGCAAGAAAATGCTTGCTGAGCTTTTTATAGAAAGACAACTCAATTTTCTTCGGATCTATGATCACGAACTTTACATCGGAAGGATGTTTTGCGTAGATCAAACTGTTCAGAATCATATTTATGCCGACACTCTTTCCTGAACCGGTGGATCCAGCAATCAGCATATGAGGCATCTTGGCAAGATCGGTAATGTAAACTTCACCGGAAATTGTTTTACCTAACGCCAATGGCAGTTCATCCTTCGATTCAGAAATTCTTTTCAGAACTGAGCTTGCTCTAACAATAGATGCATGCGCATTAGGAATTTCAACACCAATGGCACTCTTTCCGGGAATAGGCGCAATTATACGGATACCACGTGCAGCGAGTGCAAGTGCTATATCATGTTCAAGACTGACGATGCGACTTATCTTCACACCAGGCGCAGGTACAATTTCATAAAGAGTTACAACTGGTCCCGGTGTAACAGTGATATCATCAATCTGAATATCGAAGAGAGCTAATTTATCTTTAAGAAGAGCGGCATTTCTTTTTAGCTCGGTTTCATTGACTTTGATTTCTTCATCATCCGGCGGAGTGAGTAACTCATATAATGGAGCTTTGTAATCAATTTTCTCTTCCCATTGATCTGGCATTGTAGCTTCTGCCTCTTCATCAATTGCGGGAATAATATCATCATCTTCTTTTGGTTTGGCTTCCGCTTTTTTCGATTTTGATCCGTTCGTCTTTTCGGCAGTTGGAACAATAGTTTTTTCCGGTTGATCCTTTTTAACAATTGTTATTTTCGTTTCAGACTCGGTCTCTTCTTCTTCTTCTTTAGTTTTAAAGAGAGATTTCAGTTTGCTTCCATTACGCAGGGCCTTAATCTTTTCCAGATTATCGCCTACTTTTTCTTCAACAGGAGTGACGATTTTTACTTCTGCCTTTTCCTGATCCTTAAAAAGATTTTTGATTACCTCAAGTATAGAGCTGAATTTGAAATCGAATGCAATGATAAGAGTAACCAATATTCCGGTACTCAAAAAAATAATTCCGCCCAGTCCACCGAGTAATCTGCTTAGTACGGTTCCAAAGAAGTATCCGATTTTTCCTGAAAGTTCATAATAGTTTACGAAGAGAGCTATTTCCGGTGTGAATTGCAGAATTCCAAAAAAGGTTGAAAGCAAAATTCCCATTACCAGAAGAAAATTGGAAAAATAGATCGGGAGTTTATAATTCTTTTCTTTGCGTAATACAGAATATCCCCATATAAACATTATTACTGGAAAGATGATCGAAAAATAACCGATTGTTGAACGCACAAAAAAGAAAGATATGTATGCACCAAAAATACCAAGCCAATTGTGGGTGGTGGCTGCTCTATTGGTTAATTCCGGGCTGCCGTTAAATACACCAAACTGATCAAGTATTTTATATGAGAAATACGATTCATCATAGCGCGAATAAGAGAGTATACTTAAAAATATGAGAAGGGCTAAAACTACTAAGAAAATACCGAGTAGCTTTGTTTTCTTTTCCGGAGAAACAACAAAAAAATTTTCTCCCGCAGAAGAAGAACTTTCTTTTGATTTATTTTTCTTCGGCATTATTGGGAAACTTTATGTTCGTTTGTAACATTACCTGGCGTAGATTCTGTTTCAATTTTCTTTAACGCACCGGAAATATAATACGGAATCAAATCGGTAGTTCCAAATTGCGCGCAAACCTT
>CAYTUV010000041.1:0-30115 GCA_964441505.1 uncultured Melioribacter sp.
GTAGATTGGGCATCGAAATTTGAAATCTTGTTGAAAACGATGAAAAAATCGAATAGAAGGGAAATACGGGAAAAGGTTTTACAAGTTCTTTATGCTTATGAATTCAACGGTGAAGGGTTAACGGTTCTGACTAACGGAATTTTGTCCGATGTCAGCGCCGAAAGTGATATATTATTCGCTAAACAGTTGATCAATCGGGTGGTAGTACATAGAAAAGAGCTTGATGATCAGATCCGCACGAGAGTTGAAAACTGGGAAATGGAAAGAATTGCCCTTATCGATCGGATTTTACTTAGAATCGGTATGGCAGAAATATTTTATTTTCAGGAGATCCCGCCGAAAGTTTCTATTAACGAAGTGATTGATATTGCCAAAGACTATTCCACCGCCAACAGTGGAAAATTTATTAACGGTATTCTCGATGCAATTTTATCCGACCTCAAAAAAGAGGGCACGCTGAATAAAAGCGGTAGAGGACTTATTGAAGAATCCTTACCAAAAAAATCCGACGAAGAATAGATCAAGCGAGAAGTCTAATGTTTTTATCTGGACTCTCTTTGATTTTGCGAACACATCTTATTCAATTGTAGTTGTAACATTTCTTTATGCAGTTTATTTCAAACAGACAGTTGTTGGCGGAAGATCTGTAGGTGATTTCTACTGGAGTATCGGAACAAGTGTTTCGATGCTAATAACAGCTCTGATATCGCCGGTTCTGGGAGCTATCGCAGATTACTCGGCCGGTAAAAAAAGATTTCTTCTATTCTTCACACTCGTGTGCATAATATCCACGTGTCTTCTCTATTTTGTAAATCAGGGCGATATATTTCTAGGGCTTACACTTTTTATTCTGGCAAATGTTGGTTTTGAGGCCGGATTAGTTTTTTATGATTCATTCCTTCCCGAGATAACTGCGCCAAAAAATTTCGGAAGAGTAAGCGGTTATGGATTTGCAATGGGTTATTTGGGATCTTTATCAACACTCGCCTTAGTCTATCCATTTATAAATTCAGGTATGATCAAAGAAACTTTTCCGGTATCGGCACTTGTGTTCTTCGTCTTTGCCATACCTCTTTTCATTTTCATTAAAGATAACAGGAAGAAGGTCGTAAAAGATAAATCGTTTGTGAAGATAGGCATATCACGAGTATTCAATACAATTTCTCATCTTAAGAATTACAAGAATCTCTCATTGTTTTTGCTTGCGTTCTTTTTCTATATCGAAGGTGTCAATACGGTAATTTATTTCTCAGGTAACTATGCAAGTACAACACTTCATTTTACGATGGAAGAATTAATAGTTTTCTTTCTTATCGTACAAACAACAGCAATACTTGGTTCGCTAGCATTCGGACTTCTTGCCGATTCATTTGGGCAAAAGAAATCACTTGTACTTTCATTGGTGATCTGGATTGTGACAATCATTTTTGCGTTTGCATCGAGTGATAAAAACGGTTTCGTAATTCAGCACTTAAGCAAACTATTTAATGTAGAGATTGATTCAGCCTCACGAATGAGTTTCTACTTAGTCGGATTATTAGCCGGTAGTGTAATGGGCGCTACTCAGTCTACAAGCCGAAGCCTGATGTCACGCTTAACCCCATACGACCGCAAGACTGAATTTTTCGGTTTCTATTCCTTATTCGGAAAAAGTTCAGCTATTCTTGGTCCGTTAGTATTTGGCTATGTGAGTTACATAACGGGCGAGCAGAGATTTGCAATGCTTACAATCTCTATCTTCTTCGTAATAGGGCTTGGAATTTTGAGTTTTGTAAATGACGAAACTGAAGACATCGAGAAGCCGGGAACAAATTAAGATTGGCTCTTGTAACTAAGTCGCACAGCAAAGTAGATCCCCGCAATTGAAACCAATGCCCATGAAAGGCCTATCAATCCGGCAGGAATATTTGTAATATCGGAAAGAATGGAAGCATCCGAAATTGCGATTGTACGAGTGAGCAGATCATCCTTAATATCTAAGAGCACATAAATACAACTTATCAACCCGAAAGAACGGATAAGGATGGAGACGATTGGTATCCTTAAAAAAAATGCAGCCGGTACCAAAAGCGACGATAGAATTAACGCGAGTATGATGAATACACTATTTGCTGAAATACTGATCGCGGTTACAAGAATCATAACCGATATTGTGATGATAATCCAAAGGCCGGTTTTCCTGTTATTAGGAGAGAGGAAGAATAATAATCCCAACAAGAGACTTCCCAGATAACCTGATGAGGCAATGAAAATATTATTACCGCCTTCGGTAACACACTTACCTCCCAGGTCAAATCCGATATTCATTTCTGTTATTTTGCCCCCAGTAATTATTGCAGCTATGGCATGACTGACTTCATGAAGTAGAACAACAAAAAGTTTTATTGGATAGATAAAATAGGTATCCCATAGAAAAAAACTGATGATCAGCAGAGTGAGTAGAATAACCAGTTCCGTAATCTGATCTTTCTTATTTTGTCGTTTGCCCATGTCCATTTGAAATTATATCTGTTGCAAAATAAATAAATCTTGATAAAGTCTTACAGCGGTTATAAATTTGTTTGTGAGGCAATTTTTAAAAATGCGGGCGTAACTCATCTTTCGGCTTCGCTCGAGATTTTCATGACTAAATTTTGAAATTGTTCTTAATTATATGCGGGCGTAACTCAGTTGGTAGAGTATCGGCTTCCCAAGCCGGTTGTCGCGGGTTCGAGTCCCGTCGCCCGCTCAAAATATTTTATGAGTGTGTTGTAACTTTGGGGTAAATGTTCTATAATTGGTGCGCAAATTTTAAAGCTTTTATTGAATTTTTATTTGGGGGCTTAGCTCAGTTGGTTCAGAGCATCTGCCTTACAAGCAGAGGGTCGGAGGTTCGATTCCTTCAGCCCCCACAAACAAAATAACCCCGATTTTCTTCGGGGTTTTTTATATGACAGGTCACTTTTATGTTCTATAAAAACTAATGAACTAAAATCATTCATCCAATAAAAATCAAATATCACCCGAAGTCTTTAGATCCTAATTGTTTGTTCAGCAAGTTTATATTTTTTTATTGACCATAACAAAAAATCCAATTATGTTATTATAGGTTTAGTAAAAATGTTTTCGTTTATGATGCAGTGTACTCCAGCCGAGTATTAGACCTTCCCATTATTGAAATAGTATTTTTAAATTTAATGGAGGTTGTATGAAAAAAATATTTTTCTCCCTTTTTCTTTTATTGTTTGTCTCGTTCATAATTATCAGTTGTGATACAACTCCAACTGATGTAAACCAACCTGTAAATCAGCCGGTAAATCAGAACCAATCACTTGCTAAACAAGGTGGCTGTCTTACAATTCAATCAGGTACACTAAAAAACTCAAACGGAGAGGTAATAAAGACTGGTTATGATCAATGGGGTTACAACTACCAAGCGATGATGTTTAATGGTAAATACTGTGACGCTTACAGAAATGCTGCTTGGTGTCAACCATGGAAGGATGATAACTTGCAAATGAAATGGAATGAAGCTTGGCTATCCAACAAAGATTGCGACGGTGATGGAAAGTTAGATAGACATTATGGATTTCCTTCATATATTGGTTCAGGTGCCTGGCTCACCAACCATCAATCAGGTTCGTATACTGACGCTAATGGGAAGAAGTGCCAATGGACATACTTTGTAAAAATAATTGCTGCCCCTTGTGATGCATATTTATCTAATGGTGTTTGGTATAATTCTAATGGGACTGAAATTGGCCCGGCTATATGGGGTGAATTTGCAACCATTCAAGAAGTATACAATGACACGGGTACTGGTGACCACGGACTACTTTATAAGAGTCCTGACCATGCAGGATTTGGTGGTTGGTAATGTTTTTAAGGGGAAATAAGAAATAGCAAAACTTGTTTCCCCTTTCTCGAAAATATTCTTTTTGATATATCTTGGTGTTAGTTTTTGAACACGTTTATCGATGCTCTTAAATATGAACTGAACTCAGTTTAATAGACTTACAGCCTCTTTCAACGTCTCTTTTTGTCAGTGAGAGTATATCAGGGTAGTTGTAACATTTTCGCGCCCGGCTAATTCTTTCACTACATAAAGACTTACCCCTATTGACACTAAGTCAGAACAAAAAGAATGACGTAGTGAACGAAGATGAACCTTATCATTTATTACCGCTTTTCTTACGGTTTTCTTAGATGCTTTTGATACATACTCAGTGCTAAATCTGATGTTTAGAATTATCATTTGAATGCAGTTTCTTGGGGCAGCAAATACCAATTCCCTCCGTTTGGGATAAGGTATGCTGAATCACAGGTATCTAAAAATATCTTTACAAGAATCTCCGGAAAAATTATATTTCACCAGGTTAGTAAATCCATATTAGTATAAGGTAAATGAAATGAAAAAGATTTTTCCGATTCTAAGTGCGGTAATACTGCTTTTGGCATTTATGACTGATGCAGTAATTCCACAATCTACTACTCCTCCGGTCGGATTATCTTCTTACTCGGGTACTATTAAAGTCGGAGAGAAATTTACCTACAAGATAGAAATTAAAATCACCACTCCTAACACTCTTGAATTTAAGTTACTGAAGGGGCCTGAGGGGATGCAGGTCGATCCGAAACTTGGAGTTGTTACATGGACACCAAGCACCAAGGGTGAATATATAGCTGAAATCGCAGTTTACTCCAATAATTTAAAAGTTGGAAATACTGTTATCAAATTAAAAGTTGTGGATTTTCTCGGAACCATCTCGGGAACGATAACGAACGATGAAGGAAAAGCAATCGCGAATGTTTCAATAATCATCAATAAAAAAATTATCACTCCCGGTAGACTTAATGCATTCTGGGCGGTTGCTATAGCTTACACAGACGTAAATGGAAAATATATTTGTTCTAACCTGGAATCCGGTTCTTACTACATTCGCGCCGAAGCGAATAGGAAAAGCCCGACCGTGTTAGGAACTTACCAATCTTATCTGCCTGTATGGTATGAAGATTCTCCAACATTTGACAAAGCGGAGGAAGTTCTGATTGATCCGGCAAATCTTAAGTTCGAAGCAAATTTGAAAATGCATCTCAATCCTAATATTCCAGCTTCAACTTATTCCTATGCATTTACCATCCAAAAGAATCAGTCGTTCACTTATCAGATCTCCATACCTTTTCCGGCGAATTTATTGCCAACTGAGTTCAGACTACTAAAGCCACTTTCTAATTTATCAGTCGATAAAGATAAAGGATTTGTCACCTGGACACCTTCTGAGACGGGAGAGTTCTCAACTGAAATCGGAGTCTACAATAATAACGATAAGTTCGCAAGCGTAGTATTAAAATTTAAGGTCACTGGTTTTCTTGGTGCTGTAAAAGGAATTGTAAAGAACGATGATGGTCTGCCTCTTAAAAGTGTGTTAATTACCCTTTACAAGAAAATATCAGTCGCTCAAAAAAATGACACATATTCGATTTCACTTTCTGCGCTGACGGATGATAATGGAAATTATACCATTGAGAAAGTTGAAGAGGGTTCATATTTCATTTACGCCAGAACGGCTTTCGAAAAAATCGTTCCGTCTCTGCCAGCTACTACAATTATCTATTCACCGGTGTGGTATAAAGATTCACCTACCATGGATAAGGCTGATGCTGTGGAAATCTCAGAAGCCAACAAATTGATTGAAGCTAATCTGATAATGCATAAATATGTTAAGCAGGAACCAAAAGTTTACGCAATTAGCGGGAAGGTATATTCCGGATCTACTCCTCTAGCTAACGCAATTGTACTGGCATCAGTTAGTAATAGGAATGAAGCAGTATCAGCTTTTCCGGTTTCAAGTATTGGGCTAATGAATTTAACGGATCCGGTTCTTGGAGTATTTATAAACGTTATTTCAAAAGCTATTACAGATAAGGATGGAAATTATAAGTTACAGGTCAAAGAGGGTGCGTCATACATTTTGTTGTGCTACGCCCCCGGTTATCAACTTCAGTATTATAATGGTAAAAGTAATATTCTCGAGGCCGACAAACTTACTTCTGATAAAGACCTAACCGGAATTGATTTTAAACTTAGTCCGGTATCTCAGGCAAAAGGAAATATCTCCGGAAAAATTGTTGACGAATTAAAAACTGCCGTTACAGGTAAGTTGATCTTATATTCTACCGGTACTGTTACTCCTTTTAACTTGCTAGCACGGACAGTAAACACTAACGATGCTGGAGAATTTGCATTCGAGAATTTGCCAAACGGAACATATTATCTTCAGGTTGTTCCGTCGAAGGGATACATACCTGCGTATTATAAATTAAATGACTGCGGGATCAGAGAACCGAGACAAGCCGATAAAATTACTGTAGAAAAAGAGGGAAGTGTTACTGGAATAGTTGTATGCGTTAAAAAAATAACTGCTAGCGGAGGAGGAATTATTTCCGGAATTATTGCGGATGCAAAACTTAGCGGGATCGGAGGCACAATTGTTATTGCCGAATCAAAAGACCTCGATCAATGTTCTTTTGGAATTACAGAAAATGACGGATCCTATGAAATACAGGATCTTGGTGTTGGCGATTATGAGATAACCGTTGAAAAGTTCGGGTACACCTCTGTATCAAGAGAAGGTGCGATAATTGACTATGCTGAAGGTTCTTTCAATTCTGTTGTTAATATAGTTCTTGGCAGCCCGTCGGTTACATCGGTTGAACTGAGCAGTGCAATCCCGACTGAATTTGTTCTTTATCAGAATTATCCGAATCCCTTTAACCCAACTACAAAAATAAAATTTGCCTTAGCGGGCAGCGCATTTACCAAATTAACTATATGTGATCTCCTGGGAAGGGAAGTAAAAACACTTGTTAATTCAGAAATGAATGCGGGCTTCCATGAGGTTGAGTTTAACGCTGGAAATTTGACAAGCGGGATTTATTTTTACAGACTTCAGGCGAATGATTATACGTTTGTGAAAAAATTAATACTGATGAAATAACAGAATTCTATTATTAAATCCAGAGAAGAGGCCGTCTCAAAAGTGTTTTTGGGACGGCTTTTCATTTTATGAAAAAGAAAAAACTTCTCATGCCTATAGACTCTGTTTTGGACTAAAGTCCAGAATTTTGAGTGAGTTTGTATTCTCCAGCATGAATGCCGGAGTTGTTAATAAAAATTCATCGTTAAGTTGACGCCTATGTGCGGCGGGGAGCTTCATTTCGTAATTAATAAGAGTTCTTCTTTCTTATTATGTGCAACAATATAAACACATATAACATGTTTTGAAATGTAATTGGTGAAGCTAATGTTTAGTGGTTATTTTAAATAAAACGAGAAAGACTATATGAAGAATCTGATTCAAATAGCTGGAGTTATAGATAAAGAAGAGGCAGAAATGCTAATGGACGCGGGAGTTGACTATCTCGGATTTCCATTAAGACTGGCGGTAAACAAAGAGGATCTAACCGAGGACGAAGCGGTTGAAGTAATTAAAATAATTACACCACCACATCGTGCAGTACTAATAACATATTTAGATAAAGCCGAAGAGATAATCTCTTTCTGCAAAAAACTAAATGTAAACATCGTTCAATTGCATGGAAGAATTTCCAAAGAGGAGTTGGAAAAAACAAAATTACTAGAGCCGAGACTTGAAATATTCAAGAGTCTTGTTGTTGCAGAAAACAACTACCCGGAGTTAGTTAATATGGTTGCTACTCTCTCTCCGTGGATTGATGCATTTATTACGGATACGTTTGATTCGGCCACGGGCGCAGAGGGTGCTACCGGAAACACACACGACTGGAGTATAAGCAAAAAGCTTGTTGAGATTTCCCCGAAACCCGTAATCATTGCGGGTGGATTAAATCCTTCTAATATTAAAAATGCAATACTGAAAATTCACCCAGCTGGTGTTGATGTGCACACTGGCGTAGAATCAAAAGACGGAAGAAAGAATTATGAACTTGTAAATAAATTTGTAGAGGAATCAAAAAAAGGATTTGCGTTGATCAATGGATAGAAAAAATTATTCGGCTTTTGTTAAACCAGTTCTGCTGCGTTTATAAATCTTTCCGGATTCTTTTACCCTCTCTCGCTGCTTGGGTAACGGAATACGTATTTTTTTATTTTGGGGTTTGATCTTTTGTTTCATCGTCCAACATTCAGATATCCATTGAAAAAATGGTCAACTTTGTTTTTAATATCAAGTGGGAGAGATTGCCGCAAATTTTCTTCTACTGTTAAAATAAAAACGGCAAGAAATAAGTTTTGCCGTTTCAAATCATTATAAAAGCGATTGAACTAAATTACTCAAGAGGAATTTTTGCTTTGTTCTTATTAAGCCAGTCATCAAAACTTTTTAATGATGGATTAAGTGACTTCGAAAATTCTAAATTCCTTGCACCGGTAAAATAACCCTCGAAGTCGTGCTTGAACTGAAACATATTTCCAAGATCCTCGGCGCCCGGAAAACCAAACCCGTGGTACATGTCAAACGGAACGGAGTTGTAATTTATTTCCTGACCAAGTGTCTTGGTGAATGAAGCGGCCATCTCTTTTCCGGTTGGATGTCCACCCGAAATTCCAACGGTTTTTCCGATGAACTCATTTCCCCTTTTGAATATTCCATATGCACACTTACCAATATCGTCTGCGGCAATGCCGGGCAGTTTTTTATCTCCCATTGGTATATTAAGATACAATTTTCCATCGGGTCCTTTCTTTGGTCCCATTCCGAAGTAAATAAAATTATCCCAATAAAAAGAAGTTAACAGAAAAGTAACCGGAACACCCTGCTCTGTAAAAAATTTATTCGACTCACCCTTCGAATCGAAATGGGGAACCTTGTACTTTCCGGCGAGGGTTGGCATTCTATTATCATCAAGCGGAACCCAATTGCGCGTATCTTCAAGAGTTGACCAGATAACATGTTTTAATCCGGTTTCTTTTGCGGCTTTTGCAATTGATGCTGCCTGAGAAATTTCTTTTTCGGGGGAAAAATGTTCCCAGAAAAATGTAACGGCATATGTACCGTAAGCGCCTTCAAAGGCGGCTTTAATACTTTCATAATTATCAATATCAACGGCAACTACTTCCGCACCCAGAGCTTTCAATGCTTTTGCTTTCTCGGAATTAATATCTCTTGTTAGAGCCCGTGCGGTGAATTCTCCCGATTTATCATTGAGTATTGCGCAAATCAATCCCCCGCCCTGTGCGCCGGTGGCACCTAGAACTGCAATTACTTTTTTGTCCGCCATCTATTTTTTCCTTTCGATTTTTTTTGATTGTTAGATAATAAACACAAAACAGATCATTATGGTTCAAACCGGATCTTTCGTTTCAGCGGCACTGTTCATCCTTCTTATTATAATGGATAAATAATTCTACGTTGTAAATCAGCAAATGCTTTTGTTATTTTATCTACCAGATCAAGGTATCAAATGACAACATGAAAAGAAGCATCAAAGCACTATTCAGCTTTTTAATTATCTCCCTAATATTAAATTCTTGTACCAGCGAGCCCGAACCGGAAGAACAGATCAATTACAACTGGCCGGTTTCTTCCGCCGCCGAGTTTGGTTTAAATAATTATTGGCTGTGGGGACCGCCGGTAAATTGGAGCGGAAGCGTAGCAATCATAATAGGGTCAAATAAAGAAGATAACGGAGTTCTTCGAAGAGGTTGAATCAGCGGCATCCCATCAAAATAAATATGGAATGCCTTACGAGAATGTAGAAATATTTCTCTGCAGAAAGGTAAAAATGCCGATGAATGAAGCCTGGAAAAGAATCAAGGTGTTTATTTAGAAAAAGGGGATAATGTCTACAATCAAACTAAAATATATATTCAACATTCATTATTCATTTTTCTTATCTAATTTTGTGTTAACAATTAAGACACATCTAAAATGGAAACGCTCGAAGCAATCCGCACAAGAAGAAGCATTAGAAAATTTACCTCTGCGGCAATTCCGGATGAACTTGTAAACAAGTTGCTGGAAGCCGCAATGTATGCACCGTCAGCCCGTGATACGCAGCCATGGCATTTTATTTTAGTCACCCAAAAAGATCTTCTTCACAAAATACCAAGAGCTCATCCGCATGCAAATATGGTTTATGAAGCACCGCTTGCAATTATAGTCTGCGGAGATACCTTTATTGAAAGCATTCCGGAGTATCTTGCTGTTAACTGCTCTGCGGCAACCCAAAATTTACTTCTCGCCGCACACGACCTCGGTCTTGGCGGTGTCTGGCTTGGTTTATATCCGCGCAAGGAAAGGATGGAACCGTTGGTTAAAATATTTGAATTACCGGAAAATATTCTTCCCATAAGTATGTTGGCAATCGGTTATCCGAATGAAACTCCCGAAACACCGGATAGATTCAAGAAATCAAGGATTCATTTTAACAAATGGTGAAAAATATTTTTTAGGTAAAAGAAAATCCGATTATTATTCTAACTTATCAAACTTAGTGCGTCTAATAGATCATCGCTTTGTAAAAAATATAATCAATAAAATATTTTCAATAATTAATCAGAGGAAAAGACATGAAGAAATTTGCAGTATTGTTTTTCATTATGTGTATCGCCCTATCAGCACAGAACCAAATTAAGGTTCCCTACACACGCTATGTCTTACCAAACGGTCTCAACGTAATTCTTCACGAGGATCATTCAACTCCAACAGTCTCAGTTAATACGTGGTATCATGTCGGTTCGGGATATGAAAAACAGGGACGTACAGGTTTTGCCCATCTTTTCGAGCATCTTATGTTTATGGGCTCGGGACATGTTGCGGAGGGCCAGTTCGATAAGCTTCTTGAAGCATCCGGCGCCGATAACAACGGATCCACAACGGAAGACAGAACAAATTATTATGAAGACCTCCCCTCGAACGCACTCGAACTGGCGCTCTATCTCGATTCCGACAGAATGGGATTTCTTTTAGATGCAATGACGCCCAAAAGCGTTGATGCGCAAAGAGATGTTGTTAAGAATGAAAGACGGCAAAGTTATGAGAACCGTCCTTACGGTTTATCGGAAGAAACAATTCTGAAAAATTTATTCCCGGTAAACCATCCTTACAATTGGCCGGTTATCGGTTCAATGGCGGATCTGAGCGCCGCGAGCTATGAAGATGTTGTTGAGTTCTTCAAATTGTATTATGCGCCGAACAACGCAAGTCTTTCAATTGCCGGAGACATCAACACTGCCGAAACAATCAAGCTGGTGGAAAAATGGTTTGGCGCTATTCCTAAAGGAAAGCCGGTTCCTCCGGTAAATGCACCGCCGGCAAAAATCACAGAAGAAAAAATTCTTATACTCGAAGATAAAGTACAGCTTCCACGTATCTATATGTCATGGATTACTCCTGCATGGTACACACCGGGTGATGCAGAACTGGATGTGCTAGGAAATATTTTGTCGGGCGGAAAAAATTCCCGTTTGTACCAGCGCCTCGTTTATGAACTTCAGATTGCGCAGGATGTTCAGGCATATCAATCTTCATCCAAACTCGCTTCTCAATTTCAGATTGTAGCAACTGCACGCACCGGACATAAACTGGAAGAACTAAAAAATGTTATTCAGGAGGAGTTAGATAAAATCAAAAATACACCGCCTGCAGAGAGAGAGTTGCAGAGAGTTGTAAATAAAAATGAAGCCCAGATGTTAGATCAGCTGGAAAAACCGGGCGGCTTCGGCGGCAAGGGAAATCAACTCAATCAATATTATTACTACACGGGCAATCCGGATTACTTTAACGAAGATCTCGCAAGATATAAATCACTCAGTCCAAATGATATTCAGGCTGCTGCGCAGACATTTCTTCCGAATGACGCAAGAGTTATTCTGAGCATTGTTCCAGCGGGCAAACGTGATCTTGCAATTCAAGAAAAAGGGAGATGAGCGATATGAAAAAGAGAATATTATTTTTGGCATTCACAATTGTTATGGTTTCGTTTATCGGCTCCTCTTTGTATGCACAGAATGCTGACAGAAGTGCGCCTCCAAAATTACCGGCGATTTCAAAATTAAATCTCGCACCGATTCAGAAATTCCAGCTTTCCAACGGAGTGAAAGTTGTGCTGATGGAAAAACATGAAGTGCCGTTAATGCAGTTGAATGTTCTCGTCAAAACGGGCAGCGTAAATGATTCTGAAAATAAAGTCGGACTTGCAAACCTGACCTTGGATATGATGGATGAAGGAGCCGCGGGAAAAAGTTCATTGGAACTCTCCGATGCGATCGATTTTCTTGGTGTACGTATCTCCACAAATGCCGGACTAAATTATTCACAGGCATCTCTGCACAGCCCGCTCTCAAAATTTAATGACGCATTGAAAATTCTAGCCGATCTTGTATTGCGTCCAGATTTCCCTGCAAAAGAATTAGAAAGAAAAAAGAAAGATAGACTTACATCACTTATGCAAATGCACGATCAGCCGACCGCAATTGCATCGGTGGCTTTCAATCAAATAGTTTTTGGGAAAGAGCATCCTTACGGAAGAATGACCAGCGAAACGGCGATTAAGGGATTTACTGTTGATGATCTTAAAAGTTTCTACACCAAATATTTCAAAGCTAACAACGCAATAATTATTGCTGTGGGAGACATAAAAAAGGATGCATTGAAAGCGGCCTTGGAAAATGCTTTCGGCAAATGGCAGAAAGGTGAAATTAAAGAACAGAGAGTTATAGATGCGCCTCAAGTTGCCAAACGGATTATCTATTTAATAGATAAACCGGGAGCGGCTCAGTCTGTTATAAGCATTGGAAGAATCGGCGTTGCAAGATCGACAGCCGATTATTTCCCGATCATCATTATGAATACAATTCTTGGCGGTTCATTCTCTTCTCGGTTGAATCAGAATCTCAGAGAAAAGAATGGATATACTTACGGTGCGCGTTCGGGATTTTCCTTCCGAGAATCTGCCGGCCCATTTACGGCGGGTGCGTCCGTTCAGACAGAAGTTACAGATAAAGCGCTGACGGAATTTTTTAATGAGCTGAACGGAATATTACAGCCAATTCCGGCGGAAGATATTACACGAGGCAAAAATTATGTTGCGTTAAGCTATCCCGGTAATTTTCAGGCTGTTCAGGAAATAGCAGGACAGTTATCCGAGATGGTACAGTTTAATTTGCCCGATAGCTACTTCAATGATTACGTTTCTAACATGCTCAATGTAACAGGCGATGCTGTTCAGAAAACTGCGAAGAAATATATTGTGACAGACCAGATAGCAATTATTGTTGTCGGGGACAAAGCAAAGGTGGAAGAAGGAATTAAGAAATTAAATCTCGGCGAAGTGATAAACCTTACTATTGATGATGTTCTTGGCAAGGTGCCGAAACTGGATAACTAAAAAGTAATTATTTATAGACCCGCTTCATTGGCTGCGGGTCTTCTTTTTTCAACTAAAAGGAATTTGATGATGAAGTTTTTAAAAAATGTAATTACAATTTCACTCTTGCTTCTCCTTGTTGTGAATAATTTTATCGTTGCCCAGGCAGATCAGAAGAAGGACGAAAAACAATTCACAAGTCTTTGGGAGGGAAAGCTGAAAATTTCTTCCGTCTCATTGCGCTTGGTTCTAAAACTGTTCAAGAATAGCGATGGCTCGCTCGGTGCCTTTATGGATAGCCCGGATCAGGGCGCGAAAAATATCCCCGTTTCATCAATAACAATGAATGATGACAGTCTAAAGTTTGCGATCCAGACAATCGGCGGTTCGTATTCGGGAAAAATTTATCAAGACAGTGCATTAGTAAAGGGCACATTTAAGCAGGGCGGAATGGCTCTGCCGCTTGATCTAAAAAAAATCGATAAGCTTACAGAAGTCAATCGACCCCAGGAGCCCAAGAAACCATATCCGTATAATGATGAAGAAGTAACTTTCGAAAATAAATCGGCGAACATTACTCTTGCCGGTTCTTTCACCTATCCCCAAGGCAGAAGAAAATACCCGGCTGTAGTTTTAGTTACCGGTTCTGGTCCTCAGGATAGAGACGAAACGCTTGCCGGTGGAATTAACCACAAACCATTTCTGATTCTTTCAGATTATTTAACACGTAACGGTATAGCTGTTCTCCGTTATGATGATAGAGGCATTGCAAAATCGAAAGGAAATTTCGCAACGGCAACAACAGAGGATTTTGCGACCGACGCTCAGGCCGCGGTTGAATATTTGAAAACTAGAAAAGAAATTGATCCTAAAAAAATTGGAATTGCCGGTCACAGTGAAGGAGGTTTAATAGCTCCGATGGTTGCGGTTAATTCAAGTGATGTTAGTTTCATTGTTCTTCTGGCTGGACCCGGATTGCCCGGAAAAGATATATTACTTCTTCAGGCGAAGTTAATTAGTTTAGCAAATGGAGAGAAAGAGGAAGATGTTGATAAAGCCACTAAACTGAATGAAAAAATATATGATGTTATTCTTTCCGAATCGGATAATGCCGTTGCTGAGAAAAAAATTAAATCCTTGTATGATGAGTTTGTTAACGCTTTAAGTCCGGACAAAAAGAAAGAAGTCGAAGATGGAAAACCAATGTTTGAGCAAAGTATCAAACAATTAACTAATCCTTGGTTTCGGTTCTTCCTGAAATTTGATCCCCGTCCGGTTCTAGAAAATGTAACTGTGCCGGTTATTGCACTGAATGGAGAAAAAGATTTGCAGGTGCCGCCAAAAGAAAATCTTGCCGAAATCGAAAGGGCGCTAAAGAGCGGAGGCAATGTAAATTTTAAGACCGTTTTGTTTCCTAATCTGAATCATCTTTTCCAGACAGCCAAAACAGGATCGCCAACCGAGTATGGAACAATTGAAGAAACATTTTCTCCAGAAGCATTAAAAATGATCAAGGATTGGATTATTCAGATAACCAAATAATTAGTTTGTCACACTGAGCGAAGCGAAGTGTCTTAAAAAAACAAGAGATTCTTCTCCAAAGGAGTCCTTCGGACACTTCGTTCAGAATGACATTCTGGGATTATTGCCTTGGTGTAAATTTCACCACAGCATTCTTCACGGGTTTTATCGTCCGCAGATATTCATAAATTGCGCTTAAATCTTCACGCGTCATTCCGGCATACATCGTCCACGGCATTGCTGTATTGAAATCGTTCATGCTTGTTTCTGTTGGTGTATAGGTTGCCGGATCCATGGATTTGAATCTCTCGATGAACTCATCTTTTGTCCATTTACCAATACCGGAAATAGGCTCAGGTGTGATATTCGCAGATCGAACTGTTCCGCCCGGAAATTGAAATTCAAATCCGCCTCCATAAGCTTTTTCCATAACATATTCACCTTTAATCATTTTTGTATGGCAGGCAAAACAATCGGCAATAGTGGTAAGATATTTTCCATATTCAGCAGGATTGTTTCTGTTCGGCTCGGGTGAAGGCGTATAAGATTTAGGGGGAATTGTTTTCATTATAAGATTGACAGGAAAATTAATAGAACCCTCAGGCACTTCGTTCTTTATTGGCTGAAGAGAGCGAATGTATGCAACAATCGAATTCAGATCCTCCTTGGTTAAATGGTTATAACCCAGGTACGGCATCAGAGGAAAAAGAGCGCGCCCCTCTTTTGTTACTCCATTAGTAATTACACGCATCAATTCGCCATCGGTATACCGGCTTATTCCGGCGGGAGTTATATTTTTTGCATAAAGAACTCCCGGTATTCCTGCAGTGGGTTCGTCAAATTTATCTCCGCCCATTCCAAATGTTTGCATTTTCGGCGGACCAGAAAATTTTGACCAGTCGCGTGTTGAATGACAATCCATGCAGACAGTCACATGATTCGCCAGATACTTTCCCCGTTCGAGACGCGCTGAAGTTTTCTCCACCTTTTCGTTTGAGGGCGGATCAACTTTTGGATAATATGAGTTGAAATAGATAATAAACGCAATTACTAAAACAACTACTCCCCCGAGTATATAACCTAAAACCTTAAGAACTTTCTTCATGGCACTCCTTTGAGTATTGTTTCATCGAATATAACAAAAAAAGACTAATAGTCTTTATAATATTTAACGAACAGAACCTACCATTAGTAGGTTCTGAACAAAAGCATGTAAGACGGGGGAGGTTATTCTATGACATTGCTTGAAGCGTTATGTTTATATAATTCCCATGAAATGTAAATGTTTTGGACAAAGACATAAAAGACCGGTCCAATTACTGCAAGCGGATTTACAAAAGAAAGAGAGAGCCATATTGTGAATGCGTTGTTCTTTTGTCCCAACGATTGACTTGCTTCAGCGGCGAATTCTTTTCCCCCGATTATCCACCCGAGAGCGAAAAATAAAATGCAGAGTCCTGCAGAAGTGAGAGCAATGTAAAGAACAATTCCAATATTACTTGTTAATTCTGAATTGATGTAATGTGATGCTTCAGAAGTTGCAATGTAAATATTCAAGATCAGAATATAGAAGGATGAATCCTTCCAGCCTATCAGCGCTTTCCAGAAAACGGGAAAAGTGTATTTGATAAATTGTGCAATGAAGAATGGAATGGTAAGTGTTATGACGACCGGCAACAATACTTTTGTAACAGAGATATCCATATCACTCTTCATTAGTGCTGGAAGCAGGAATGGGATTAGAAGGGCAATAACAACATTGTTTAGCAAAAGCGAAAATGTAACATACTCGACATTCTTTTTTTTAAGACTGATTATCACGGGAGCCGCAATGGCTGTGGGAGCTATTGCAGTTATAAATGCGGTTTGAGCCAGTACAATGCTAATTGGTTTTAATAGAAAATAAGCCGCAATTGATGTGAAGATAATAGCCGCCAGAATTATGAAATGACTACTCCGGATAATTTCTTTCTCCAGCCGCACATCAAGAAACGAAAAGAAGAGCATCAGCATCAAAAAGTAACGGATGAGGAAGGTGTACTGGTGTCCGTACGGAAACAGTATTCCTAACGTGATCGCAAAAAGGAGAAGAATTGTTTTCATTTATATATAGAAAATTTTGTTGATGGAAACTTAGTGATGTAATTAGCTCTATTCAAATTGAAGGGGAATTAAGTTTTATTGCCTTTACTGGAAACGCTCGGACTAATAGCAGCAGGACGATGGAATATAAATGCTCTTAACAAATTTTAACAGCAAAAGAAGCCAGCTTATTCATATTTTTACCACAAATATGTAATAAAATAACATTGTGGACTAAAACTCTATGAATAATAAAATGATTAAAAGGATTTCAATTGCCGGATTTGTGGTTGTGGTCTTAGGACTGCTGATCGTTCCCCGATTTTGTTCAAACAAAGAAAATGGATCTGTTGAGAATGGAGATGGCGGACGGGGCGAAGCAATGATTGCAGTTAATGTTCAGATTGCGAAACCATCTTCTTTTGAAAATAAACTTCAAATCTCCGGCTCTGTAATCAGCAATGAAGAGGTTGAGTTGAAAATGGAAACTTCCGGAAAAATTATCGCGATAAATTTTAAAGAGGGCGGAAAAGTTAATAAAGGCGATCTTCTTGTAAAAGTAAACGATGCCGATCTTCAGGCTCAGCTGCAGAAAGCAGAGATTAGAAAAAAACTTGCCGAAGATAAAGAGTATAGACAAAGAACACTGCTTGAGAAAAAAGGAATTAGCCAGGAGACATATGATGTTGTTCTGAATGATTTAAACTCTGCAAAAGCAGATATTGAAAATTTGAAAGCGTTGATTGCAAAGACCGAAATCCGGGCACCATTCAATGGAACTGTAGGACTGCGTTATGTCAGTGAAGGCAGCTTTGTAACTTCATCAACACGAATTGCAACACTTCAAAATATTAATCCCGCAAAAATAGATCTCTCCGTGCCGCAAAGATATGCCGGCATTATATCGATAGGTAATATTATCTCAATCAAATCTCCTTCGGGAAAAATTTATCAGGCAAGGATTTACGCTATTGAACCAAAGATCGATCCGGCTACAAGAGCATTGCAGGTACGTGCTGTTTGCCCGAACGATCGCGGTGAATTGGTTCCCGGCTCTTACGTAAATATTACACTTGCATTGAACGATGTAGAGAATGCAATTACAATTCCAACACAAGCGTTGGCTCTTGATATATCCGGTGAGCGTGTCTTTCTCTATAAAAATGGTATGGCGGTTCCGCGTAAAGTAGAGAGCAGCATCAGAACTGAAGAAGAAGTGCAAATAGTATATGGTATTGCGCCCGGGGATACAATTATCACGACCGGAGTTATGCAGTTGCGTCCACGGGCAAAAGTGAAAATAATGTCTGAAGAGAAAAAATAAACGAGTTCAGGAATAAATAATATTAAGAGATTCTTTCCCCTTCCCCATTACTGATAGAATCTAAAAACGAGAAAATCAAAATGAGTCTTTCATCACTAAGCATACACAGACCGGTTCTTTCTATTGTAATGTCGCTTACTATTCTTCTTCTCGGCATTATCGGTTTTACATATCTCGGGGTAAGAGAATATCCAAGTATCGATCCTCCAATTATTACTGTCGGAGTTTCTTATACCGGTGCAAATGCAGATATAATTGAATCACAAATCACAGAACCTCTTGAAGAAAACATAAACGGTATTCCCGGAATCCGTTCCATCACATCAACAAGTCGCGACGGAAGATGTAATATCACTGTGGAATTTAATGTTGAAGTGAATTTAGAAGATGCGGCGAACGATGTTCGTGACAGAGTATCACGTGCTGTTTCGAATTTACCACCGGACGCAGATCCGCCGGTAGTAACCAAAGCTGACGCCGATGCAAATCCAATTCTTTACTTCACATTGAAAAGCGATTCGAAAAATTTATTGGAACTATCCGATATCGCTCAGAATATATTCAAAGAAAGATTACAAACCATTCCGGGAGTAAGTCAGGTTTCTATTTTTGGCGAGAAGAGATACTCAATGCGTTTGTGGTTAGATCCTTATAAAATGGCTTCTTTAAAAGTTTCTGCATCTGAAATCCGGTCAGCTCTAAATAGTGAAAATGTTGAGCTTCCTTCGGGAAGAATCGAAGGAACAAATACTGAAATGACGATTCGGACAAAAGGGAGAATGCTTACACCCCAGGAATTCAATAATCTTATTATCAGAGAAGATCAAGGACAGTTTGTTCGTCTATCAGATATTGGTTATGCTGTGCTTGGACCCGAGAACGAATATTCAATAATAAAGCGTGACGGAATTCCAATGATTGGCGTGGTTGTAACACCGCAGCCAGGATCAAATCATATTGATATTGCAGACGAATGTTACAGAAGAATTGAGCAGATAAAGCGAGATATTCCCGCCGATATAGAAATCGGTATCAGTTCCGATTCTACAAGATACATACGCAAATCAATCGGAGAGGTTGAAGAGACAATTATCATTGCATTCATTCTTGTAATCATGATTATCTTTTTGTTCCTGAGAGACTGGCGCACCACTATTATTCCAATTCTTGCAATTCCAATTTCACTCATCGGCGCATTTTTTATTATGTACTTTATGAACTTCACTATAAACGTACTAACTCTTCTGGGAATTGTGCTTGCAATCGGATTGGTTGTTGATGATGCCATTGTTGTCCTTGAGAATATCTACAAGAAGATTGAAGACGGAATGGATCCGATGGAAGCGGGGATGAAAGGATCCGCGGAAATTTTCTTTGCGATCATATCAACAACGGTTGCTCTTGCCGTTGTGTTCCTGCCGATTATCTTTCTTCAGGGATTAACGGGCAGATTATTCCGCGAGTTTGGAATTGTTATTGCGGGATCGGTAATTATCTCCGCATTCGTTGCGCTAACTCTTACCCCGATGCTAAGTACACGAATAATTAAGAGACGCGCGCACCATAGCAAATTTTATCAATTGACGGAACCTTTCTTCGTAAAATTTATTTTCGGATACGAACGAATTCTTTCATCCTTTCTAAAAAAACGCTGGCTTGGTTTTGTGGTAATAACCGCAACTATTTTTGCCGTGGCCGTAATTTTTCCGTTGCTACAGACAGAATTAGCACCGATTGAAGACAGAAACGAGATTCGAATAAACACAACAACACTTGAAGGCTCAACATATAATTTCACTTATAATTTCATGGATAAACTTTATGATCTGATTTCAGAGAAAGTGCCCGAGAAAGAATCGTCACTGATGGGTGTCGCCCTTGGCGGCGGCGGTGCAAGCAATTCCGGATTTATACGGATTACTCTTGTTGACCGGGACAAGCGTGGTCGTTCCCAGCAAAAAATATTTGAGGACTTGACTAAGCAAGTAAACAGACTGAGCGATGGAAGAACATTCGTTACGCAGGCGCAGACAATAGGTACTCAGCGCGGCGGCGGATTACCCATTCAATACGTTGTGCAGGCTCCGACAATAGAAAAATTACGGGACATCATTCCTAAATTTTTAGATGAAGCGAGGAAAGATCCGACTTTTGCGCAGGTAGATGTGAATTTAAAATTCAGCAAGCCGGAACTTGCATTAGAAATAGACCGAACAAAAGCACGTGAGCTTGGCGTAGCTGTTGTCGATATAGCGCAAACACTGCAATTGGGTTTGAGCGGCCAGCGTTACGGTTATTTTATTATGAATGGAAAACAGTATCAGATTATCGGTCAGATAGCAAAGGAATACAGGGCCAAGCCTCTTGATCTGCAGTCACTCTATGTTAAATCCCGTAAAGGTGAATTGATTCAGCTTGATAACTTTATCACGATCAAAACACAAAGCACGCCTCCGCAGCTTTATAGATTTAATCGTTATGTCTCTGCAACATTTTCTGCAAGTCTTGCGCCCGGTAAAACTGTTGGAGATGGAATTGCTGCAATGGATAAAATTGCCGGGAAAGTTTTGGATAAATCATTTGTAACTGCGCTTACCGGTACATCAAAAGATTTCAAAGAAAGTTCATCGAGTCTTCTCTTCACATTTATGCTTGCGTTAACTCTTCTTTACCTTATTCTTGCCGCGCAGTTCGAAAGCTTCCGCGATCCCTTCATTATTATGTTTACTGTTCCTCTGGCAATTGCAGGCGCATTGATTTCATTGTTCCTTTTTAATCAAACGATGAACATATTCAGTAATATTGGTTTGGTAATGTTGATAGGCTTGGTAACAAAGAACGGAATATTAATCGTTGAGTTCGCCAATCAGAAAAAAGCACAAGGGCTATCTGTAATTGATGCTGTTAGAGAGGCAGCGGTTCTTCGTTTCCGTCCAATTTTGATGACAAGCTTAGCAACTATACTTGGAACTTTGCCGATTGCCTTTGCACTTGGCGCCGGAGCTGAGAGCCGCGTATCAATGGGCATAGCCGTTATTGGCGGGTTAACGTTCTCAACTATTTTGACTTTGTTTGTTATCCCGGCAGTTTACACGTACTTCTCGGAAAAAACAAAGGATGTTTCGAATGTTACGGAAGCAAAGTAAATAAATAGCACACAGATTGAACGGATCAAACTGATTTGAAAAGATAAAGCGGATGGAATATTTACATAAAGATATTACAGAGAAAATTATAAAAGCATTCTATAATGCTTATAATATTCTTGGTTTTGGATTTCTAGAAAAAGTATATGAAAATGCTATGATGATTGAATTAAGCTCGATGAATTTGATCCGTGAAAAGCAGAAACCAATTGATCTTTATTTTAAAGAAAAAAAGGTTGGAGAATATTTCGCCGATATAATTGTCGAAAACAAACTTATAATAGAATTAAAAGCAGCAGAAAATTTGATACCTGAACATGAAACACAGTTATTAAATTACTTAAAAGCGACAAATATCGAAGTTGGTTTATTGCTCAATTTTGGTAAAATGTCTCAGATAAAACGACAAATTTTTGAAAATGTTTACAAAAAATCTGTTCAGATCCCTTATATCAGTTAGATCTGTGTGCTATTCTTAGGGGTTTGTTCGAACAACATGGAGTTACAAGTGAAGAGCAATAGTTTTTTTATAATGGCAGTATTATTTCTTTCATCAATTAGAATCTTCCCTCAGCAGAAGCTGACGATAAATGAAGTCATTAAGATCGCACTTGAGAATAATTTTGATATACGATTTGCTAAAAGTGATGCCGCAATAAGCGATAATAATTATTCATTGGGCAATGCAGGATTTTTGCCCAAGGTGGACATAAGCGGCTCTCAATCAAGAACAGTAACAAACACAAAGCAGGAATACGCAACCGGATCAAGCGTTGATAAGAGCGATGCCGGCTCAAACTCCACAAGTGCCAATATTATCTTAAGCTGGACATTGTTTGACGGATTGAAAATGTTCACCTCATATTCCAAGTTGCGGGAATACAAAGAGCTCGGCGAGTTAAAATTGAGGAACCAGATAGAAAATTCTATTTCGGATGTAATGAAAACCTATTACGACATCGTCCGGCAGAAATACAACTACCGTGTTGCAAAAGAGAGCATCAGCATTTCCGAAGAACGGCTTAATCTTGCTCAGGAAAAACTTTCTGTCGGCTCAGCCTCGCAGCTTGATGTGCTGCGGGCGAAAGTTGACCTGAACACAGACAAATCTAATTTACTCTCTCAGGAAGTTACCTTAAACAGTTTAAAGGTTACGCTGAATGGTTTACTTGCCAGAAATGTTGCATTGGATTTTGATGTTGAAGATGAGATCATTGTAAAATCAGGGATGTCTTTCGATCAGTTAAAGGAAACAGCACTTAAAAACAATGCTGATTTGCAGCAGGCGAAAAAATCCAAATCCATCTCCTCATATGATGTAAGCATCATGCAAGCGGAGTATTTTCCTAAAATAAGTTTGAACAGCGGATACAATTACCAGAAATCGGAATCGGATGCGAATTTAGTTAAGACAAATAAAAGTTACGGCTACAATTATGGGTTGAGTTTATCCTGGAATATTTTCAACGGGTTCAACACGAATTTAGCTTACCAAAACGCTCTTATTACACAGGACAAGAATGAGATTAATTTGCTGGCGGCAATCAATGAAGTTGAGTCGGTTCTTCTGATTGCGTATAAAAATTATGAAAAGAATTTAGAAATATTGCAACTGGAAGAAGAGAACGTCTCGGTCGCAAAAGAGAATCTTGACTTAGCAATAGAACAGTTTAAACTTGGCATCCTCTCCCCTTTAGAGTTCAGAGATATTCAGAAAAATTATACAACAGCGCAAAGCAGACTCTCTTCGGCCCGTTATTCTGCGAAGATAAGCGAGAAGGATCTTCTCAAACAGAGCGGAACCTTGTTGCCGCAATAAAAATGCCTCTTGTTTGCAGAAGTTATGCACCTCAGAGAAATGCTTAATTACTGATGTTACGCAAAACAAGATTTATGTCATTCCCGAATGTGCCGCTTTACGGTATCCCGTACAGCGGGATTTTTATATGGAATCTAAAAGATGAAGTTATTACTCTCTGTAATAATGCTGCCAACTGGATTTCTGAGCAAACAAAACAAATTCCTTTGTCCCATCAGCAGGAAGAACGTTTCATTCCACTTGAGCAATGCGAATATCTTGGGTTTCAATACACATTTTTATATAAGACATTACTCAAACTGCAAGCAAGGTTAGGTTACACATATTTCGGCAACAAGTTACTCAACGATTTGGCTACTATCCGCATTATTGAACCTGCATCTAAAATTCACTCTCTTGAGCTTTTAGAAACTTACTTTAATATAAAACACAGACGACAAGCTCTTTACGATACAATTCCAGCGTTTCTAAAACTGAAAGATAAAATAGAAGAACTGACTATTAACTTTGCCGTCAAGTGTTTCAAATCCGCCTGTTTCAAATCCGCCCTGAATTTTATTGACAATAGAATATAATGCGATTATATTAATTTCAGTTCTACTGACTTCTGTTGTCGAATCTTTTTTGCAATCATCATTTAAAATAATTCCTGAAACTTCCGGGGTGTGGGAAAGTGACATCGGTAAAAATTTTAAAATCAATTCCTCTTTTTGCAGATTTAGATGATCATACCTCAGAGGTAATCTCCGGGATTACCACAATACAAACTTATGAGACCCGTGACATCATTATTACTGAGGCCCAGGCAAGTTCAATATTTTTCATTATCCTCAGCGGAAAAGTTAAAGTGTGCAGCTCGAGTACCAATGGAAAGGAAGTCATTCTAAAAATTCTTAGCAGCGGTGATTTTTTCGGCGACATCTTCAAATCCGATGCATCTGATAAATATTTAACCGTTACCGCTCTTTCCGAGGTAGAACTGCTTCTGATCCAGGGGAGTCATTTTCACAAATTTCTTCTGGGGCATCCGAGAGTTTCAATCGGACTCCTGCAGGAGCTAGCCAAACGGATCCGCTCGCTTGAGTTCAGAATACTCTTCCTTTCGCACGCAACGGCTACCGGCAAAATTGCCGCGGTAGTTCAGCAGATTGCAGAAAAAGATGGGCAGCTGATTAAGGGAAAAATGATTATTGAAAAATTTCCGAATTGTTCACAAATTGCCCATTTCGTCGGAATAACCAGGGAGACAGTCTCCAGAGTTTTACACCGTCTTGAAAGTAAGAAATTAATCGAATTAGGAATATCCAGATTAACCATATCTGACTATAAAAAATTTTCTGAAATATTCGACCTCTCGGCTATTCAGATCGATACCGATTCTCTCTCTCACTTATATGCGGGGTTCCCAGGCTGGTCACGGAAAGGAAAACGATCTGCCATCACTGTTAGGTCAAGACTGAAAAAGATTCCCATGGAATATTCATATAAAAATAATTCAAAAGTAAAAGTCAGGAATTGATAACTAATAAAGAGGGCAGAAGCTATGGAAACTGAAAGGGTCGGATCAAATGAGGGAATCAATTCAATTCAAATCAATTCAAAAATGAAATCATTTTTCATTCGTCCATGTGCCAACGGATTGTGCGGTTTTTTCCTCTTCTTTTTGTTGATACTATTCATGAAATTCTTACAGCAAATTTTTGGCGCTGAAAGCGTGGTCACCATTGAAATAGAGGATATTCTTCTATCGGTGATCGGATTTATTTTACTTTTTCTGATCGCGTTTCTGAAAAATTTCAGAGAGAATGTGACCTGGAGAAATTAACCGGAGGGGGAGATGAGGATACACGCCGGGAGATAATTTCATAGCTAATTATTTTAACATTTTTTAACTTAAGAACGGGATTGTTTCTGTTTGATCCGGAAATAGTATTGAATTTGAGAGGAGTGCCCTGGTTCCGTTTCGCTTCCGAATTTAGAGATGGTGCAGTGGGGGAGATGGTCTACTTACAATTTTCAGGATGCAGGAGATTCCCGGTAGTGTCGGGGGGCGAAGTGTTGTTTGCTCTAAATCATAATTACACTAAATCATAATTATGAATGGATTTATGGCAAAAGTGAGTATTAAGAATTATATTTTTTACATAAATTCTGTATTAAGGCAATCCCAAATATTTTTAACGACTCGAGTGTGGAGCGGTTCTAAGGCAAAAGAAGCGCAGATGGATTGGGTATTAAACAATAAACGACCATAATTTTCATTATAAAAACTAAAAGAGACTTTCTCTTTCAGATGCTATTTGCTTTTTTTAGATTAAGAAATTTGCTGTTATAAATAAGACTGGACGTGGCTTTTAAGCCATATTTATCATCTGGTGCCGCAAAAAGTCACGGATTGAGCAAAGACTCGATCCCACTGGTAAGAAGATAATGTGACTGACGTGGCGGAGCTGTATCTAGGGAAAATCAGTAACCAGTAATGAGTAACGAGTGACATTGGGGAACAGGGATTGAGTGACGCGTGACGGGATGAAGCTATGAAGACTCATAAAGATCTGGAAGTTTGGAAAAGAAGTATTGAACTTGTGACGACTGTATACAGGTTGACAGGCGGTTTTCCGAAAGAAGAGTTGTTCGGTATTTCAAGTCAAATGAGGCGAGCGGCGATTTCAATTCCCTCAAATATTGCTGAAGGCGCAGCTAGAAATCACGATAAAGAGTTTATACATTTTTTATACATTGCTCTTGGAAGCATTTCGGAATTGGAGACACAAACGATTATTTGTAAGAATTTGAATTTTATGAATGATGATAATTCGTTAATGCTGCTGGATGAGTTAACATCGTTGAGAAAGGTGATTATTGGGTTGATTAAGTCTGTGAAGGGAGATAAATAGTAACGAGTTACGAGTAACTAAATAATGCAGCGTAACTGTTTCCTCGTTACTTGTAACTCCTTTAGATAAAGAAAGATGAAACAAAAGAAGCAACTGTAAGTTATTAGCAGTTAGCATTTAGAAAAGTAAAGACGAGACAAAATAAAGAGCTATTAACAATTATCCTTCGATAAACCACGCCATACGGCGGGCGGGCTCAGGACAGGGCTTTTAGCTGTTTGAAAAAACAACATAATTCTTAATAAAAAATACAGTTGAGATGAAAAACTTTGCAATTACCGGTGTAGCCGGTTACATTGCTCCAAGGCACCTTAAAGCAATTAAAGAAACCGGGAATAATTTGATTGCTGCTATAGATCCGCATGATTCTGTTGGTGTGTTAGATCAATATTTTCCTGATTGTGCGTTCTTTACAGAAATAGAAAGATTTGATCGGCATCTAGAGAAGCTGAAACGAAAAGGAGAAGGAATAGATTATTTGACGATCTGTTCACCCAACCATTTGCATGATGCACACATTAGATTAGCATTGCGTTTAGGTGCCAATGTAATTTGTGAGAAACCTCTTGTGTTAAGCCCTTGGAATCTTGATGCATTACAAAAACTTGAAGAAGAATCAGGTAAGAAAGTTTACACAATTCTTCAACTGCGTGTCCATCCGGCACTTATTGCATTAAAACACACACTCAACACTCAAAACTAAGCACGAAGTACTTCTAACTTGCATTACTTCCCGCGGACCATGGTACAAATATTCTTGGAAAGGCGATCCGCAAAAAAGCGGGGGCATTGCAACTAACATAGGTATTCACTTTTTTGATTTATTGATTTGGCTATTCGGAAAAGTGGAGAAGAGCGAAATTCATTTATCTGAAGAAAACAAAATGGCTGGATTTATAGAACTTGAAAATGCAAACCTGTCCGGCGACCTGTCTGGCGTAGCTTTAGCGAAGCCGGAAGTCTTTAGTACAGACGGATGTAAAATGGTATCTATCAATTGATAGGAATGATCTGCCAAGAGATGTGGTCGAAAAAAAGAAAACAACATACCGCTCGATTACGATTGACGGGGAGGAAGTTGAATTTACCGAAGGGTTTACCGATCTTCATACGAAAGTTTATGAGAGAACAGTTGAAGGTGAAGGATTTGGAATTCAGGATGCCCGTAATTCAATTGAAATTGTGCATCTCATTAGAAGCATACCTCCGAAACAAATGAGTAAAATTGATAAGTCTCATCCCAAATTAATTCATCGAAATAGTATAAAAAAGAAGTAAAAAAAGGAATTCAAAAAGCGAGACGCACTGCCCCGAGCGTCTGTAGCATTAAAAAAATTGTAAGGAACAAGTAACAAGGTGAAACAAGAGGTAAGTGAAGTAATAATCCCTGTTGAATTCAAAAATTTTTTTTGGGATGTTGATTTTAACGCGCTAAGTTTGGAGAAACATAAAGATTTCATACTTGAGAGATTACTTAATTATGGCTCTTTTTCTACATTTAATTGGATATTCCGCATATTTACTAATGAAGAAGTTAAACAGGTTTTGAAAAAAAAAGGAAAGCGTTCTCTTTCAAAGAACAGCTTTTATTTTTGGCAGAAGATTGCAGAAGAGAAAAGTTTATGGAAAAACAGCTCAAACTAGAAATTCTTGGCAGCGAACGAATTAAAATTCTTCCTCTGCTAAAAGCATTTAAAGATGATTATTATTTAGCCGGAGGGACAGGATTGGCTTTGCAAATCGGGCATAGAGAAAGTGTTGATTTTGATTTTTTTGCATTACGGAATTATGATTTATCATCCCTTAATGAAAAAATCCGCTCTATTTTTAAAAACTATAAAATCACTGTCATTCAATTTGAAACGGATACCTATTCAATTATTCTTGATGATGAAATTAAACTGTCCTTCTTCAAAATTAAGGATATGGTTATCTTACCTCTTATACAAAACGAGTGGTTTCAACTCTGTAATGCAATTGAAATAGGCGCTATGAAAGTAGCTGCTTTATTTAGAGGCGCTTACCGGGATTATGTTGATATCTATTTTATTTTAATGAATAACAGTTTAGAATCTATTTTGGAATTATGTAATAAAAAATATCATGAATTTGATCAAGCGTTATATCTAAAAGCTCTGCTTAGTTATGATGATATCGAGGAAACACCCATCAAATATTTACGCGGAAAAGAAAAGAAGCCGAAAGAAATTTTTTCTTTGATCGGGGAGAAAGTAAAACTATTTCTGGCAAAAGCAATATGAGTAGACAGAATGCAGTAGGCAATGAAGAATTGATGAAAGTAAAAAGTGACGATGTATGATTGACGAGGGAATGGATGAATGGTGCGAAGACTGGAAGATGGGAAGTTTGACTATTGTCAGTTAGTACTTAGATAAAGAAAGATGAAACCAAAAAGAGGGTAAGTGTATTGAAAAACTTCGCCATCACCGGTGTAGCCGGTTACATAGCTCCAAGACATTTAAAAGCAATTAAAGAAACCGGGAATAATCTTATTGCGGCTGTTGACCCTCACGATTCCGTTGGTATATTGGATCAATATTTTCCCGATTGTGCTTTCTTTACAGAGATAGAAAGATTCGACCGACATCTAGAAATGCTGAAACGAAAGGGAGAAGGAATAGATTATCTGACGATCTGCTCACCAAACCATTTACATGATGCACACATAAGATTAGCTTTACGTTTAGGCGCCAATGCAATTTGCGAAAAACCATTAGTGCTAAATCCTTGGAATCTTGATGCATTACAAGAACTTGAAAATGAATCCGGTAAGAAAGTTTATACAATACTTCAATTACGTGTCCATCCCGCACTTATTGCATTAAAACACACACTCAACATTCTACACTCAAAACTAAGCACGAAGTGCTTCTAACTTACATCACTTCCCGTGGACCATGGTACAAATATTCTTGGAAAGGAGATCTGCATAAAAGTGGCGGCATTGCTACAAACATAGGAATACATTTTTTTGATCTATTGATTTGGCTATTCGGAAAAGTGGAGAAGAGCGAAATTCATTTATCTGAAGAAAACAAAATGGCTGGATTTATAGAACTTGAAAATGCAAACCTGTCCGGCGACCTGTCTGGCGTAGCTTTAGCGAAGCCAGAAACTTTAGTACAGACGGATGTAAAATGGTTCTTATCAATAGACAAAAATGATCTTTCAAAATTAAGTTTATCCTCCGTAGCAGTTTGATAGTTTGATAATTTCTCATTGAACACCTTTTACATTTTATTGTCGTACATAAATTTTGTTATGTATTTCAACCGATGTACATTAATTGTAACTTCCGGAAGTTATCGTTAAGTTAATTTGAAACATTTGGAAAGGTAATCTTATGGATAAAAAAATTCTTGAGGAGGTATTAAAGATGCCCCCGAATGAAAGATTGATCTTCGCTGAATTAATATTTGCAAGTTTGGAACATGAAAACAATGAAGTACGCGATGCCTGGCTTGCCGAAGTAGATAAAAGAATTGACGCTGTTAAAGAAGGTAAATCAACTTTGTTAGATTTTGATTCACTTTACAATGCAAGTTAGAATTCATGAACTTGCTGTCAAAGAACTTGATGAGGCAATTGATTGGTACGATCTTCAGTCAGGCGGACTCGGGAAAAGATTTAAAGAAGCGGTAGTTGAAAATGTTAATAAAATTAGAAAGAATCCCGGTTGGTTTCTAATTGAAAAAGGTCAAATTCATAAGGCATATATTCCCAAATTCCCATATAAAATTCTTTTTACCGTTGAAAATGATAATCTTATAATCATTTGGGCAATCGCTCATTTACATAGGAAACCGTGGTATTGGCAGAATAGAGTGAACTAGTGAAGAATAGTTAATCCTGAGAGTAAATGATCTTGTAAAAATTGGAAAATCGCCGTCAACTATTTAATTATTATGAATGAAATTGTTTCTCGTGGTTCTATCCGGAAATTATATTTTCTCGAAAAAGTGCAGTACCGTTTGTAATA
>CAYTUV010000042.1:0-29111 GCA_964441505.1 uncultured Melioribacter sp.
GCTAACCGGCAGCCCAGAACTAAAATGCTAAATAGTTACAACTACTTTTTATTTATTAAAAATATTTCTTAGAACAATCTACCTTAAAGAGCAATTTAGTTTTGTGAACACAATTATTTAATTACACAAATGCCGCACTGAAAAACGCTGTCCGTGTTGAGCGGCGGTTATGTTGTAATCAATTGATTTTTGAAGCTTCTATTAAATATACTAATGTGTTTTCCATTTTAGTTTTCATAATCGCTAATTGCGATTCATTGGTTGAGGATTTTATACTATGAGTGCCTTCTTGAAAGAGATTAATGAATTCAATAGTTGATTTTATGTCACACTCGACAAATTTCTCAAACTTGCTACTATTAAACTTTCTTGAGATATATAAAATTCTAGCTTTTCGTGTTGGCTTACCTTTATCATAATGATTTTCATCTGTTGTCCACTCTTTAATTTGATTATCAGGAGCTAGTAAATGCAATACACGCGTGAATAATTCACGAAATGATGTTGTATAGTGCCTAATTTTATCTGGATTGTCTGAATTAAGAGCTTCGAGTGCACCAATGTAAAGATTCTTTAAATCTGGTTTTAACCAAGATAAATGTCGAAGTAATACCTCATTAGTCTCTAGCTTATCTGGTATATCTTCTATTTTTTCTTTTATATCAGTTTTGTATGTGCTACGAAGTAACAGAGAATTATTCAAATATTCTAATGATGTCATTTCTCTAAGAGGATCGGGAATTGAATAAGCAGCCATACTTCCTTTAGCAGGGGAATAAAGGTCCATATATTTTGATGAAACATCTAAAAAACTGTCTTTGATTTTCATCTGATCTAGCATATTGAAACCATAAGAAGTTCCGATTCTATTCCATTCAGTGTCAGCTAATATACTTTGTGTAGTGTGTGTAATCCCTATTATAGATGGCGAGACATTTGACTTTTCGATAATACTTGTATCAAAAAATAATTTATTGTTAGAGGTTAGCCCCAAATAATCAATTGTCCCATTCATTAATCTTTGAGTTGGACTCTCCGAAAGGACACCATTTTTTATATATAATTCGCCATTATTAATTACACTCGTATTAATTGTGATAGGTTTTGAAGATTCAACTGAAAATGCGCCATTTATTATACTGCTGTTTCCTAAGATATTCTTATAGTAACCGACTATTTCGTATTTAGGTTGTAGATAAGCCGAACTAGCAACCTCTACAATACCATCTTTGATTTTTAGGTTAGAAAAAGAATCTATTCCTTGTATAGCAGAATAATTCTCTGATAACTTAAAAGTAGCTTTGGTATCAATCGTAAGAGGATCAATTTGATAAGTAGAATATTTCCCCATTATTGGTTCAACATAAGCCGAGTTATACAACTTCGTATTGATTTGACCTCCAGTTATGACAACATTATTTAACGGATCATAATTATTTGTTGTCAAAGGAAGATAAGCCGGTTGCGCATATACGCTTCCAGTTAATCCCGTGATAGTTCCAAGATTTTTATCAATTCCTAAAGTTGCTGTCTGAATATCAATCTGATAATGTTTTATAACTATATCTTCATCTTCAATGCTGGATTTCTTTTCTTCATTTTCTTTCGACACAATTACTCCAGTTTATTTACAACATAACTAAGTATTAACCCGCACAATCATCTCAACTTCTACCGGAGCGTTCATGGGAAGTTCGTTTACACCAACGGCGCTCCGTGCGTGTTTACCAGCTTCACCGAATACTTCACCTAAAAAATCCGAAGCTCCGTTCGCAATTTTAGGTTGAGTAGTAAAACCAACAGCCGAACTGACGAATACCGTGAGCTTTACTATCTGTTCAACCTTATCCAGATCATGAATCAGTGCTTTAATTGCACTAAGGCAATTAATGGCAGAAATTTTAGCACACTCAATTCCTTTTTCTTCCGAAACTTCATAACCAACCCGACCTTCGGCAATCAATTTACCGTTAATGAACGGTAACTGTCCGGATGTAAAAATTAAATTGCCGCTTTTCTGTGCCGGAAGATATGTAGCAAGCGGTTTAGGCGGTGTGGAAGGTAAATCATAACCGATTATCTGTTTGATCTTCTGCTCAATCATTGCTGCCTCGGTAAATTTTCTGTATAAATATATTAAAAAAAAGAGGATAAAATCTTGCCGAATTATTTCCTGATTAGACCTCTGCTATTTATCTTTGCACACAAAATCGGAGATATAGATGACGGGCGAGAAATTTGAAAAGTTATGGCATATTATGAAACGTCTGAGGGAAGAATGTCCATGGGATAAAGAACAGACACACGATTCGATTAAAGCGGCTCTGCTGGAAGAAACCTACGAGGCCATTGAAGCAATTGATCTGAAAGACTATAATGAATTAAAATCTGAACTTGGAGATTTGCTTCTACATATAGTCTTCCATGCAGCCATTGCCGAAGAGAATAAAACTTTTTCAATTAATGATGTCATTGATGCAATTTGCGATAAATTAATCCGCCGCCATCCGCATGTATTCAGCGATACTAAAGTCAACGGAACAAAAGATATTTTAAGAAACTGGGAAGAGATAAAGCTTACCGAGGGAAGAGATTCTCTTCTTGAAGGAGTGCCCAAAAATCTGCCAAGTCTTGCGCGTGCGTTCCGTCTTCAGGAAAAAGCCTCTAAAGTTGGATTTGATTGGAATAAAAAGGAGGATGTCTGGGAAAAAGTAAAAGAAGAAATTGAAGAGATGCATGAGATGGAGAGAGCTGGTAATATAATTGAATTTGAGAAAGAGATGGGAGATGTCTTCTTTGCCCTGACTAATTATGCACGCTTCCTTGGAGTAAATCCTGAAAACGCATTGCGAGGTACAAATGAAAAATTCATCTTACGCTTTGGTTATATCGAAAAGAAAATCAAAGAGACTGGAAAAACATTGAGCGAATCTACTCTTGAGGAGATGGATAAATACTGGGAAGAAAGCAAGAAGAATTTATGATTTACGATTTATAATTTTGGATTTTTAGACTTTGTGTATTGAATTTTGTTCCGCTTTCAAAATTATTATTTCTGTTTGCCATTATCATTGTAATGTTTTTCATATGCGTTAATAATATCCTTTACCAGTTTATGGCGCACAACATCGCCCTTATCAAAATAAACGAATCCGACTCCGTCAATTCCTTTGAGAATCTCTTTCACCTGGACTAAACCGCTTTGCGAAAAACTCGGCAGATCGATCTGTGTGATATCGCCTGTAACGATTGATTTTGAATTGGGCCCGAGGCGTGTAAGAAACATCTTCATCTGCATACCGGTAGCATTCTGGGCTTCATCAAGAATAACATACGCATGGTTTAAAGTTCTACCGCGCATATAAGCCAGCGGAACAATTTCAACCACACCCTTTTCAAGATAATTTTTTAGTTGCTCACCGGGAATCATTTCCTCTAGTGCATCATAAAGGGGACGCAGATACGGGTCAATCTTTTCTCTAAAATCACCGGGAAGAAATCCAAGACTCTCACCCGCTTCAACTGCGGGACGTGCTAAAATTATTTTTTTGACTATTCCTTTTTTGAGAGCTGCAACAGCAAAAGCAACTGCAAGATAAGTTTTTCCTGTTCCGGCTGGTCCAATTGCAAAACAGATATCATTCTCTTTCACACTCTTAATATAAGTCACCTGGTTCGGAGTCTTGGCTTTGATAACATCTTTTTTGGAATAGAGAATAATACTGTCAAACTCATTATCGCTTATAATTTCTTTTCCCTGAAGAGTGAGATCGATAATTGTGTAAACATCGTTCGGCTGCAATTTGCCTGTTGTATTCAGAACGAATATCATTTCTTTCACAACTTTCTCGATTGCAGAAACTTCCTCAGCCACCCCCTGGACAAAAACGTTATCTCCGCGAACAGTAACGTTTGATGTAAATCTTTCTTCAATGGGTTTGATGTTGTTATCGTTGACTCCCATAAAAGAGAGAAGATCAACATTTTCCAGCTTCAAAACTTTATCTACTTGCGTAATCGCCTCCGTTATAATAGAAAAAGCCCTCTTCACCAAATGAAAAGGGCTTATTCAATAAAATTATTTATAACTTCCGAACAATAGAGAATCCTTATTTAACCGGAGCCTGTGTTTGAGTAGGAGGAGCCGGTTTGTAATTTCTTTTTATCTTCTCATACTTCGATTTTTCTTCTTCCGTTAGATTGGGAATCTTAAATATCTGTTTCGGGAAAATCAAGTCAGGATTCTTAATTTGATCTCTGTTTGATTTGTAAATTACAGGCCATGCGAAAGGATTTGCGTAATGTTCTTTCTTCTTTGCAATTCCCCAAAGGTGATCACCCTTAATAACTGTATAGTTGACTTCTTTAGGAGCTTCAATCCATGCATCTAGTTTTCTTTGGAGTTGATTGTGAACTTTATCAAAGAATTCCTGTAGTGCACTGATTTTATTTTTCTTCATAGCATCTAATTCTGCCTGACGATCAGCTTTTGGTGCTACTTGTCCATCAATCTTTGATGTTAAGTCAGCCAGTTGTTTTCTAAAATTATCAACGTCAGCTTTTTTGGCATCTAACATACTATATAGCTCATTAATACAATCATCGTATGTTTTCAGACTTGCATTCATTTTTTTAAGATTAGTAATTTCTGCTTTCAAAGTGTTCAATTCTGAACTCAGAGCAATTCTTTTTTCAGTAAGACGGTTTATTTCATTCTGCCACTCTTCTTTTGTCATTTCTTCTTTTTGCGCAAAGAGATTGACAGAGAGAAGCATAACGAAAATGCCGACCAACAATAATTTGTAAACTTTCATTTAAACCTCCGTCATTAATAAACTTATTAATTATAACCCGATTTTATCGAGATTCTTTTTTGTTTCAGCTTTCTCTTTTGCGCACTGATCAAGCTTAGCGTTCTTTTCCGCAATCTCTCTTTCTATTGCTGCTTTTTCGGTTTTCAATGAACCTACTTCTTTTTCTAGCGCCTTTACTTCAGATCGAAGAGCATCCAGCTCTGCCATCTGTTCTTCAGATACTCCGCTGCAGCCGGTGAAACCAATAATTCCTGCAACGAGAATTAAAACCAGCGCTGAATTGATGAGCCTTTTCATCATTTGAGTTCTCCTTTAGATTGATGAGTTGAATTTTCTATGAGAAATATAAGGATTTTCCAGTCTAAATAAAGTCCATATGAACAAATTGCAGAAAAAAATTCTAAATTATTCTTTTTTCAACCAGACTGGTGTACTTTTCCCCGGCAATTATTATGTGATCATAAACGAGAACCCCCATTATTTTACCTGCTTCCACCATCTGTCTTGTGAGGGTGATATCCTCATTACTGGGTTCGCTGTTTCCGCTGGGATGATTGTGTAAAAGAATAACATTAGCTGAACTATTTTCAATTGCCGCTTTGAATACTTCCCGCGGATGAACAACGCTCGAATTCAGATTACCAACAGAGATCAGTTCAACTTTAGTGATCCTGTTTGCTGTATTTAAACAGATCACATAGAATTCTTCTTTTACTTTATCCCGAAGTATCGGGATAAATATTTCAGCAATATCGCTTGGTGAAACAATTTTTTTGACAGAAAAAAGTTTTTTCTGAGAGTCTGCCCGTCTGCCTAGCTCGAATGCTGCCAGAAGTGTTGCTGCCTTGTCCTTTCCGATACCAAGATGTTTTTGAATTGATTCGGCTGTCTTTGAGGTGAGATTGTTTAGTCCGCCCGATTTTAGAATTAAATCCTGTGCAACCTGAATTACACTTTTACCTTTTGTTCCGGTACGAAGAAGAATTGCAATGAGTTCTGCATCGGTGAGGCTCTGTACACCACGCAGTGATAATTTCTCGCGCGGACGGTCATCAATTGGTAGTTCTTTAACTTTCATAGCTATTCCCGTTAGCTGATGATTGTATTATTCTATTCCCATTCAATGGTTGAAGGTGGTTTGGAGCTGATATCGTACACTACACGATTAACGCCCCGGACAGATCGTATAATTTTATTTGATACGATTTCGAGAAAGTCATTATCAAAACGATACCAGTCTGCGGTCATACCGTCTGTTGAAGTAACTGCGCGTAACGCGATAACATTTTCATATGTACGCATATCGCCCATTACGCCTACTGTCTGAATCGGAAGTAAAACGGCAAAGGCTTGCCAGATTTTATCATAGATCTTCATAATTTCGAGCTCGTTTATAAAAATGTCATCAGCCTCGCGAAGAATACCAAGCCGCTCTTTGGTTATTTCGCCAAGTACACGAACTGCCAGTCCTGGACCCGGAAAGGGATGACGTCTGATAAATATTTCAGGTAAACCAAGCTCACGGCCAATAGCACGCACTTCATCTTTGAATAGTTCTCGGAAAGGTTCAATCAGTTTCAGATTCATTCTATCCGGCAAACCGCCTACATTATGATGTGTTTTTATTGTAACTGAGGCGCCTTTGACGGAAACGGATTCAATCACATCCGGGTAAAGAGTACCCTGAACAAGAAATTCAGCATCGGCAAATTTTTTGGCTTCACTTTCAAAGACTTCAATAAATGTATTCCCGATAATTTTTCTTTTCTTTTCCGGATCGCTCACTTTCGCCAAACGTGTTAAAAAAAGATCTGTTGCATCAACATGATCAACGCGCATATGATAATTATCGCTGAACATTTTTATAATTGCAGCACTTTCACCCTTGCGCATCATTCCGTGATCGACATGAATGCAAACAAGCTGTTCACCGATTGCTTCGTGAATCAGTACCGCGGCAACAGATGAATCAACCCCGCCGCTCAATGCACAGATAACTTTTTTAACGCCAACTTTTTGTTTGATCTCTTCTCTCTTGGAATTGATAAAATTTTGTGGAGTCCAGTCAGCTTTGCAGTCACAGACTTCAAATAAAAAATTATCTAATATTTTTTTACCAAATTTTGTATGCGCAACTTCCGGATGGAACTGCACTCCATAAATTCTTTTTCCCGGATTCGATATTGCACACAAGGGCGAGTTCTTTGTTTTCGCAGTGACTGTAAATCCCTTCGGCATCCTGGTTACATAATCGCCGTGGCTCATCCAAATAACAGAACCGTCATCAACTCCCATAAATAAAATATCATCTTCCAGAATTTCTAATTCTGCTTTACCATATTCCCTGTCGGAAGCAGGTTCAACAATCCCTTCATTATAAAGCGTAATCAGCTGTAACCCGTAACAGATACCCAATACAGGTATCCCCAGCTCGAAAATTTCTTTATCGATTTGCGGCGAGCCCTCTTCGTAAGCGCTCATTGGTCCACCCGATAAAATAATCCCCGCAGGTTTTTCATTGATAATTTGTTCAAGCGGAAAAGTATGCGGATGAATTTCGGAATAGATTTTACTCTCACGAATTCTTCGTGCGATTAGCTGAGTGTACTGTGAACCGAAATCGAGGATTAAAATTTTCTGTGAGTGAGTCATATGGTTGAGGAATTTGAAGATAATAAAATGGCAAAATCCGTTTCCCGATTCTGCCGTTCAAAATAGTAAAATCAATTACCCAGCTGAGCTGAATAGGCTGCCGCATCAAGTAAATCGTTTAATTGTGACGGATCAGCTAATTCAACTTTAATAATCCAGCCGGCGCCATAGGGATCCGTATTTACAAGCTGCGGTTCATCGTTCAATTTTGCGTTGAGCTCTACAATTTTTCCGGTAACCGGAGCGTACATATCGCTGACCGTTTTAACAGCTTCAATTGTTCCGAATGATTCGCCCGTTGTCATATCTGCAATGTCCGGTGCTATGTCAATATAAACAATATCTCCTAATTCACCCTGTGCAAAATCTGTGATACCAATTGTTCCAACATTACCTTCAACTTTTATCCATTCATGGTCTTTTGTGTACTTAAGATTTTCTGGAACGTTCATAATTACCTCGTTAGTTAATATTAATATGTTTATCAATGAATGAAGTATCGAAATCGCCTTCAACGAATTTTTCGTTATTCAGAACTTTAATATGGAACGGGATTGTGGTTTTAATACCTTCAATTTTAAATTCATCCAACGCTCGTTTTGCACGGCTGATTGCATGAGGACGGTCTGTCCCCCAGATTATCATTTTCGCAATAAGCGAATCATAATTAGGCGGAATTACATAATCGTTATAAACGTGAGAATCAATTCTTACACCAAAGCCGCCGGGGAAATGCAAATACTCTATTCTTCCGGGAGAAGGTCTGAAATTATGTTCTGGATCTTCTGCGTTAATTCTGAACTCAATAGCATGACCGCGCGGTTCCAACGGTTTATCTTCTATAGGAAGGCCTGCTGCAATTAGTATTTGATTTTTAATAAGATCAAGATTGCGAACCATTTCAGTTACAGGATGCTCAACTTGAATTCTGGTGTTCATCTCGATGAAATAAAAATTTTGATATTTATCAACAAGGAATTCAATTGTTCCGGCGCCTTCATAATTAACATAGTGAACTCCAAGTAATGCAGCCTCACACATTTTTTTTCTGGTTTCATCCGAAATAAATGGTGACGGAGATTCTTCAATTAATTTTTGATGTCTTCGTTGAATGGAACAATCTCTTTCACCGTAATGATAAAAATTTCCATGTGTGTCGCAAAGAACCTGTATCTCAATATGCCGGGGATTTTCAATATACTTTTCAAGATAAAGAGCCGCGTTATTGAATGCTGCACCAGCTTCATTACCGGCTGTCTGAAATGCTTTTTCAATTTCACTCTCTTCAAAAACAATTCGCATTCCTTTTCCCCCGCCGCCCGCCGAAGCTTTCAACATAACGGGGTAGCCAATTTCAGATGCAATCTTCTTAGCTTCATCAACATCACTAATAACGCCGGCGCTTCCAGGTACAACGGGGACACCAACTTGTTTCATGGTCTCTTTCGCGAAAGCCTTATCCCCCATCTTCCGGATAGAGTCCGGTGACGGTCCGATAAATTTAATATTCGATTCGGCACAAATCTCGCTGAACTCTGCATTCTCAGCAAGAAATCCGTAACCGGGATGAATTGCATCGGCGCCAGTAATTTGTGCTGCCGATAAAATACTGGAGACTTTCAAATAGCTTTGATTACTGGGCGCGGGACCAATACAGACTGCTTCATCAGCAAAAACAACATGAAGTGAATCGCGGTCGGTTTCACTGTAAACTGCAACAGTAGGAATTCCCAACTCTTTGCATGTTCTGATAATTCTAAGTGCTATCTCACCGCGATTTGCGATTAAAATTTTCTTAAACAAATTTTCCTCTTAAAAGTTTGATAACACTAAACGGTTTCAATCAGAAATAGAGGTTGGTTATATTCAACCGGACTGGAATTTTCGACAAGGATTTTAACAACTTTTCCGGTGACGTCGCATTCTATTTCATTCATCAATTTCATCGCTTCAACGATGCAAAGAACCGAGCCGGCAGAAACCATGTCGCCAACCTGAATATAAGCATCGGCATCCGGTGCTGGGGAACGATAGAATGTCCCGACTATCGGAGATTTAATTTCATGAAGTTTGGAAGATGTTTCTTCAGGAACTGATGCAGGTCTGGATTCAATCGCCTGATGTGAAGGCATTTGACTTCCCGTTGCATATCTGGAATAATCTCCAATTGATTGAAGATGAACTTGCGCCTGGCTCAAGTTCTTGGAGATCTTTACTTTGAGTTCACCTTCCTGCACTTCAAACTCAGTGATCTCACTTTGCTCAACAAGTTTGATGAGCTTTTTAAGCAGATTAATATCCATTCTATTTTACTCTCAGTTTTTAACTCGTTCAACGTATCCGCCGGTTCTTGTATCAACTTTAAGAACATCTCCTTCGTTGATGAACAGAGGGACATTTATTTTAGCGCCGGTTTCCAGTTTGGCAGGCTTGAGAGCACTGTTCGCGGTATCACCCTTGAATCCCGGTTCGGTTTCAACAACTTTTAACGCAACAAAAATTGGAATTTCTGCTGAGATGATCTGGTCTTTATCGTCGAGAAGAAGATCTATTTCAATTCCTTCTTTTAAATAAATCTGTCCATCTCCAATCACACTTTCGGCTACGGTCATCTGCTCATATGTTCCATTATCCATCAGCACTAATCCGTTAGATTCTCTGTAAAGGTACTGATATTTTCTTCTCTCAATCCGGATAACTTCTATTCCTTCACCTGAACGGAATGTATTATCCAATACTCGACCGGATTTTAAATTCTTTAATGATGTTCTTACAAAGGCACCGCCTTTACCCGGTTTCACATGCTGGAATTCAACAACTACGTACGGCTCGTTTTTATATTTAATGATAAGACCGTTTCTTAAATCTGCTGTGTCTGCCATAAAAATTTTAATCCTTCTTACTAATGAAAATATAACCGCCACTTGATCTAAAATCAAGGGCGGCTTTTGAATGAAATTAAATATTATTTGAAATTAGCTCGCTATCTGAATCAGATATCTGTCAACTTCAGAAAAGGCAGCGGAGTTTTTGTAATCATTCTTGATCATATCGAAAATTGTCTTGGCTTCCTCTTTCTTTCCGGAATTGAGTATAATAATTCCTGCTCGTAAAAGATAGTCCGCATTGGCAGGATTAGTTTTTGAAATCATGGCAGCATCTTTATAGAGATCGGCAGCCTTATCAAATTCTTTATTAGCTTCGAGGATTCCCGCTTTAGCAGCAAGAGCAGTAGACTTGAATAGTGGATTGGAACCTGAGTAGTCATCGAATGTTTTATATGCATCAGCGGATTTACCAAGCATCAAATATGCATTTCCAAGATATATTTTTGCTGTTTCACCATTTTCCGAGCTTCCATATTCCTTAACAATTGATTTTAAACCGATTGTATTGGATGATGGCTGGCCATCAACAGCTTCTTTGAACGCTGTTGCCTCATAAAGAGGAATAATCTTGGCAAGAAGCCCTGCCGCTTTTTTATTATCGTTCATAGATTTATTAGCAAAAAGTATCCCTGCAACCACAACTAACGCAACTACTGCCATGCCAATTAATATCTTAGCCTGGTATTCAAGAACGAAATTTTTTACTGTGTAATAGCTCGTAACCAACTTGTCTTCTTTAATTTGTTTTTTTGTGATCTTTTTTCTTTTCTCTAACACTTTTGACCTCGTCTGTTGAAAAATCTTAAAATTCGGCGGGAAATCTAAGAAAAATTATATTCCTATTCTAATATGATTTGAAAAAATCCATGCATTCTCATTTACAAAAACCTCAACTCTATAAACACCTGTTTCCTTCACAAAATACCCGAAAATTGATCCTTCCTGAGTTGAAATTTCTATTCCATTTCTTATAAGTCGAATTCTTGCATTCTCCTTGGGCATTATCGCCTTAAGCTTAGTATTTTCACCTAAAGGAACAGAATCTCCCATCTGGAAAATTTTATTTCCGACTTCGGCAAAAAATCTAAATCCTTTTGCGTCACCATGATAATAATTCGAAATAAAGGATCTTCCGCTTCCGAGCGAATTTAATATCTGTTTCTTAGCAAAATTGATTTCAGAAATTTCCGATGAATTTTTAAGCTGGTTTTCGAGAAGCACATGTGTGCGTATCGATTTGAACAATACTTTGTACGGAAATACTTCCATCTCAACAAAACCTAGGACATTTATCTTATGTGCATGAGCATCAATTCCGCCAATTCCTACAACTTTGCGTTTCAGATTCAGTTGGTCCCATACATTTAGTGTTTCAGATGGTGGAGCGGAAATAGACTTAAGCGGATGTAAAAAAAAGTTGTATTTATTCTGTTCCGTCAGACCTTCCATCCACTCCGACATATGATTCCAGATTTCAATACCAGTAAAATCCTCTGAACTCCACTCAGTCCAGGGATATGCAGGATGTTCTTTCATTGAACATCTTTTTTCATGCGGATGAGCGAGAAATCCAATACCGCCAGCTTCTTTTACTTTTCGGACATACTCTTTAGCCGGCAGACGTGTAGAGAATGTTTCGTTGATCCCTAAGGCGAGGTAATGATTTTTATTTTCTTTGTCATTTATTTCACAACCTACCAGAAGAAAGGTATTACCATACCACCCTTCAAATCCTTCATCGAGAGCACGTAAGGTATTATGATCGGTGAGAATTATAAAATCAAGCCCGGACTCATTTGCCTGCTGGGCAATTTCTTTTACTTCACCCGAACCATCTGAATAAACTGAATGTATATGTAATGCGCCAACGTATTCAAACATTCAAAATCCCGGATCAATCTGACGGAAATTAATTCTGTTAAATTAATAACAAGATCAATTAAGCGTTGTTAACTTCGAACAAAGTTGTATACTGTGTCGATTGCTCTTTAATCATATCAGAGAGCTTTGTCATAAGAATATCAATGCGTTCGTCTGTGTTATCTTCAAAATTTTCATACGATTCTTTATTCTTAAAAATATAAATTTCCTCAAAATTGTTTGGCTTATTCTTCTGTTCGAAAACCGAATAATTCTCCAAACCATCTGCTTTAACTATATTCTTTAGTTCACGAACGACATCTAAGTATTCTTCCCGTTTTTCCGGAAAAACATTATAACGAATGGAAAAAATTACTTTACTCATTTATCTCCTCGATTATATTGAAAATTCTCCCTTAAAAGTAATCTGTGCTGGACCGGTTAATGATATATCCCGCACTTTTTGATCCTCAATTTTGAAAGCCACAATCAGTTCATCACCACTTCTGGGATGAATTTTAATTGGGGGATTTATATTGTCCTTAATAAAAGAGATCAGAGCCGCTGCGACCGAACCGGTTCCGCAGGCGAGAGTTTCATCTTCAACTCCGCGCTCATAACTTCTAATCTTAATCTCACCGTTATGTAACTGAATAAAATTAACGTTTGTTCCTTGTGGGGCGAAATCTTTATGATACCGGATCTCTCTTCCAAGTTCGACTACCGGAAAATCTTTCAGATCATTATAGAATGAACCCAGATCCGCTGAATCTCTAAGAACATCATTAATTTTAATTACAATATGAGGTGAACCTGTATCTGCATATGAAGCCGAAATCAATTGATTGGCGGCTTTAATCTTAAAATTCTGCTTCATCTTTTTTGGGTGATTTAGAAAAAATTCAATCAGCCCGCTTTCCAATACTTGTCCGGAATACTCCGTTCCGTTAGAGATAAATTTGCTCTTTTCACTACCCATTCTGCCGCTTTGGTGCGCATAATAAATTGCACAACGGGCTCCATTGCCGCATAAACTTCCGGTGGAGCCATCGGCATTATAGTACATCATTTCAAATGGATATTCAGCTGAATCAGAAATCAGTAACATACCGTCCGCACCAATACCCGTGCGCCTTTTACACAATTTAGCAATAATCTGAGGCGATAATTCAATATCCGGATTGAACTTTTTATCAAAAAGAATAAAATCGTTTCCGGCGCCGTTCATTTTTATGAAGAAAAGCTGACTCATTTTGTATTTAAATTTACGGCAATAAAGTGCCTAATGCAATCGAAATTGGGCACTGGCACGGTTTTTACGCAATCGTGAGGCAAAATTGATAAAGAATTAGCAGAAATATCCGATTGAACCTTACCTCAATTATACCGCCATAATATTTGGGCGCAGTAATCTTAACAGAATCTAAGTGATTATATCCGGAACCATAAATTATTTGTTCGCCCTCTGAAATGGGGAATCCAAGTTTAGAAGGAATGAATCTCCCCGCCGCAAGCAGCGGGGTATCTAGTTGATTCTTTTTGCAAAAAGTTGTAACCCACGACGCAAGCGTCGGGGAATTAGCGATTTAATTGGAATGTCCAAGTTTCCCGTTCTCCTTTTTTCAAGTATCTTTCACATCCATCAGCAAGTGAATGGATTTCAAGAAACTTTACACCTTTAACTCTAACCCACACCGGGTAAACACATTCTGGATGGAATATAATTGTAGAATCAGTGTTGTTAAATATGCTTACACTAACTTCGATTATTTCGCCGTAAGAATAATTTGTCTTGTTTGACGTGACAATGAATAAGCCTTGAGAAAACAACTCTGAATAACTAATAAAGAAAAGTATAAATAGAATTAATACATTCTTCATAATCTCACCATACTAGTTGCCTAACGTAGAGATAAGTAAAGTGATGACTCGATTGATGACTTTTAATCGTATATCAAATAAAAAAGACTTATAAAATCCCATCAATCCTAAATATTTTTGTGGAGGTGGCGGGAGTCGAACCCGCGTCCGAAATTATAATCCTATGAACGTCTACACACATATTCTGTTTTTTAATTTCATCACGTTAACATCAACAGACAGATTTTACCGAGACTACTCCGAAATTAATTTCGCCTCGTCTATTCGGAAGTTCGATTTGGCTATCATGCCATGCGGCGTTCTTTCGACCCCAGGCATGAATGGAATCGAAGAACGGCTGCGTGAATTACGCAGCTAAAGCGTAGTTATATTCGCCTTTTAGTTTTTTTACCGTCGTTTTACGTGTCTACGGAGAACACGGTGCGCAGTCCAAAGAACAAATAACCCCGTCGAAGCCAGAGTCACCCCCTGAAAAACAATGGAGAATTAAGAATTGAGAATAAAGGATTAATTCTCTGAACAATCAGGTGATATTTTACAACAAGGATTTTAAGAACAAATTTATTTCTGCCAGGCAATATCTTCAGAATTATTGGAAAAATTTTCGAAACGGGCAAGAACAAAAAGAAGATCTGACAGACGGTTCAAATATACCTCTATTTCATGACTAATCACATCTGCTTTTGAAAGAGAAACAACCTCCCTTTCAGCCCTTCTGCAAACTGTTCTTGCATGATGTAAAATTGCCGAACTTTTTGATCCTCCCGGTAAAATGAAATTTTTTAATTCGGGAAGTTGCGAGTTATATTTATCAATTAATGCTTCCAGTCGATTTATGAACTTCACATCAACACGCGGTACCACTAAATTTTTATTCTCTCTATCCAACGGGGAAGCCAAATCAGATCCAACCGTAAATAAATCATTCTGTATATCTTCTACAGCAATTTTAAGTTCCTTATTTGTCAACTCTGTTATTGCGACACCAAGAATTGCATTCAATTCGTCAACTGTACCATATGCACAGATTCTTAAGTCATCTTTCCAAACTCTCTCGCCGCCAAATAAAGATGTCTCCCCTTTATCACCTGTTTTAGTATAGATTCTCATGATTTCAAAGGTAGTTCAGAAATTTTAATCCTGATTTCGTTTTTATTAAATACAGTCGAAAAGAGCGTTCCGCCCTCGAAGGCTTTTCTTCTTACTAAAGCTAAACCCTTCTGTTCGGTTAATAGTTCATCTTTAGATAGTGTTGTAATTTTACCAGCTTCATTTTTTTCAGAATCAATTATAATTAACGACTCACTAGAAGCAACTGAATTGTTCGGCGTAACAATAAATAATTTTTTCTGAATCTTATTATATGTATCAAGGCGCGCAATCACTTCCTGACCGATGTAGCATCCTTTCTTAAAACAAACCTCCTGAATAAGATTCACCTCGTGAGGATTAGTTTCATCATTAATTTCATTTGGAAAAGCGGGGATTCCATTTTCAATCCGAAAAGCATCATAGGCGTCATCACCCACAATTTGTAAATCAAAAACACTGCTGATACTAAAAAGGTAATCAATAAAAGCCAAGTCCTTCTCCGAGTTGATGAGTGCTTTATAAATTTTAACCCCGTTATTCTCTATATTCATAAAAAAATGAAAAGTGAAACCGTCAACATCATATCTCCGAACTTTTGTAGAGTCAACGGAATTAATTTCTTTCCCAAGGAGAAGCGTCAAAAAAGATTCTGTCTGTGGTCCGATAAAATCAATTATAGAATAGTTACCGGAAACGTCTTTTGTCTTAATATCCTCTGTGATAATAAATTTGTTAATCCAGCTGAAGAGACATCTATTTTCGTTCGCACTACCTATCAGGAAAAAATCATTCTCCAAACTTACTAGTGTTGTGCGATCAATAAATTTTCCCTTTTCATTTAGGAAGATAGTGTTCCGCTTCTCAAATGTTTTCAAATCCTTAATAGAATTCGTTGATATACGATGCAAAAAATCAAGTACATCACTACCGGTTAACTGAATTAAAGCATGTGAAAAATTAATTCTCAGTCCAACGCCGTGACGCAACGACTCAAATTCCTCTTCAGGTGATGTAAAAGAACGAAATGCTTCTTTGTTTTTTATTGCATTGGGGAATTTATGATTTAAATATTCCGAAATTGATAACACTATTTGATTCTCCTGAAACATTCTAACCTTTCTTTAACTTGAATTTAATATTAATATTTTCTAAACCATCTTTGATTTTTATCTGTTATATAAAGTTTCCTCTTTTCACTCCAGTAAAACGGTATTGAATCGAGAATTCTGATTGCATAAAGGGAATCCTGCCAGGAATTGCTCGTAAACCGGAATTCAAAGTAATCCGGAAATTTGTCATTGTTGACGTTTGCAACCGTCCTCTTATGCGCAATTCCAATGTAAGTTTCTAATAAATGCGGCGGTTTCCGCCAGCCGTCTGTTAAAAAGAAATTATAATTGCGATGTCCTGAAATGATTCCATCTTCATAATTCAGTTCAACATACTTTATGTTTTTGGCAACCCAATTTTTAATTGTAACGCGGTTGAATCCTCCGTGAATTGGAACTTCCGATTCCCAGAGTCTTTCAAACTGACCATCTTTGCATTCAAATAGTGTCAGCCAGAAGAATGCTGTGCCAAGTTTTGTGCTGTCCAAATTAATGTAACTTGACTCAAATCCGATAACATTTTTCGTCTCAATCAGCCGCTCACTCTGTTTTGATTTGGCTATTACAGCAAGGACATAATCTCCACCATCCTTGAAATAGACAACTGCCTCTTTTGGAACATTAAAAGTAAAAGTTCTATCAAATTGAACTACATAGGTTCCCTTTTCATAATTAGCGAGAACATACTCTTTCAAAGAAATAGTATCGCACGGAAATCTGGTTTTTGCCTGTTCTTTCTGAACGTCAATATTATACGATCGAAGCTGTTCATCTTTAGCACTCGAAGTAGCTGCATCTCCACTTTCTCCTTGCTTAGATGTACATGTATAGATCGATAAACTTAAAAGAGAAAACACTATAAGCTTTTTATAGAGTTTCATCTTGTGATTCCTTATTATTATAAAATTTTACTTTCAATTAACTCTTTGAAAATTCATCAAAAAAATACGCAGACGCTAATAATCCTTTTTCAAAATTTTCGATAAGGAAATGCTCATTAGGTGAATGGATATTATCGCTGTCTAAACCTAAACCCATAAGCACTGCAGGTGCCTTCAATTGTTTAACGAAATCAACAACAACCGGAATTGATCCGCCCTCTCGTGTAAAAAAGGTTTTCTTACCAAACGCTTTTGAGACAGCTTTCGCACCGGCATTAATGGCTTTGCTTCCCAGTGGAATAACGACACCATAACCATAGTGAAGCATGCGGACATCCACCTTTACACTTTTAGGTGCGATCGAGTTAACAAATTTTGCAAATTCTTTTGCGATCTTAACCGGATCCTGATTTGGAACGAGACGCATGCTGATCTTTACAGTTGCTTTGGATGGAAGAACAGTTTTTGCACCAGCACCGGTAAACCCTCCAATTATTCCATTACAATCCAAAGTTGGACGTGTCCATAATCTTTCTAAAGTGGTATATCCTTTCTCGCCTTGCAATTCTTTAACGTTGAGTTCTTTTGCGTATTGCTTATCGGAAAGTTTGAGCCGTTTGAAATTTTCCTTCTCTTCTTTGGTTAATTTCAACACACCTTTATAAAAATTCGGAATAGTCACTTTTCCATTCTTATCCTGCAATTTAGAAATAATTCTTGCCAGTTCGTTGATCGGATTAGAAACCGCACCGCCGAAACTTCCTGAGTGCAGATCCTTATAAGGACCAACTACCTCAACTTCCATATATAACAGCCCTCGCAAACCATAAGTTATGGTTGGAACTCCCTCAGCATACATGCTGGTGTCGGAAATTAATATAGCGTCACACTTCAACAGTTCCTGTTTCTCTTTCAGAAAAACAACCAGGTTGGAACTCCCGATCTCTTCTTCGCCTTCGAGTATAAATTTTACGTTAACAGGAAGTTCACCCAATGTTTTGAAATACGCTTCAACACTTTTGATGTGAACAAAATGCTGTCCCTTATTATCATTTGCACCCCGCGCCCAAATTTTACCATCTCGGATTACAGGTTCAAAAGGTTGGTCAGTCCAAAGTTCTAATGGATCTACTGGTTGAACATCATAATGTCCATAGATTAAAACTGTCGGTTTACCAGGTTTACCAAGCCATTCTCCGTAAACAATTGGATGACCCGCGGTTGGGAAAATTTCTACATGCGTCATCCCTGCATCTTTTAGCTTTTGAGAGGCAAATTCTGCGCATTTCACCATATAATTAACATGTGTCGCCAGAGTACTTATGCTGGGTATTCTAAGATACTCTTTCAACTCTTCAAGATAATTATCTAAATTGTTTTTAAGATGATTTACTACCACATCCACAAATGCCTCCAATTATTCTTTTCAACTCTATAATGAATAAGATGTAACTAACCATCTTAAAATTACATCTATCAATTTCTGTATTCAAGTACATTTCATATTATTCGATAGAAATAATGATGCCTCAATGCTTTAATTTAACAAAACAGTAATGACTTAAGGGGGCTTCTAAAAACTTCAAAAATAATCCGCGTGAATCTGTTTTATCCGTTTTTATCCGTGTCCCATTCATCTAAAAAATAGTTTTTAGAAGTACTCTTAATGACTATTCTCTTTTGAATCTTTTCTATTTATGGTAAATTTCGAGTACAAAGCCCATTAAAAAGAATTAATGATAATTATAAAATATATATTGAAGAACCACCTCATTCCTTTTCTCTTTTCAATGTTCATTCTTCTGTCTGTTTTTATACTTCAGTATATGGTTAAGATGGCAGACCGGTTGGTTGGAAAAGGATTAAGCGCCTGGGTGATTATTCAATTAGTGACGTACAGTCTGGCATGGATGGTGGTACTTGTTGTGCCAATGGCTGTATTAATTGCAACTCTGATGGCATTCGGTTCGATGTCGCAGAATAATGAAGTTGCAATCCTCAAAGCCACGGGAGTTAGTTTATACCGAATGATGATTCCCCCTTTTGTAGCAAGTATTTTTATTGCACTTTTTTTGGTTCACTTCAACAACAATATTTATCCCGATGCCAATCATGCACTCAGAATTTTACTGGAGGATATATCGAGGAAGAAGCCGACACTTTCATTAGTGCCCGGGGTTTTTTCTCAGGAAGTTCCAAATTACTCGATACTTGTCCGTGAAATTGATCAGTCAACAAATCAGTTGAAACAGATAACCATTTACGATTATTCTCGCCTGCCGAAAGTGAATATCGTTACGGCGGCAACCGGCAAAATTTATTTCTCTCCAAATCAAAAAAAACTGATGATGGATTTATATAAAGGTGAGATCCACGAGTCGGATAACACAGAAAAAAAATCTTACCGAAAGCTGCGTTTTGAACGACATAAAATTGCAATGCCCGCCGAACAGTTTACCTTCGAGCAAACCGGCCCGGGAGGGCAACGTGGCGACCGTGAACTTGGGGCACCCGAACTTAAAGTTATAGCTGACAGTATTGAGAAAAAACAATCGGAATTTCTTACTGATTACAATCAGCGGATAAAATCTTTAATCCATGATAAGCGAGCATCATCAGAAAATATGAATAATCCTTCGGGACAATTTATTTACCTGAAGGCTCAGCAAAAAATAAGAACCGATGAAAGTTTTATGAATGATATATTACTTCGCCTCGATTATAATGATAAAGACTATGACAAATACTGGGTTGAAATTCATAAAAAATATTCGTTGCCGTTTGCATGCATTATCTTTGTACTGATAGGTGCACCTCTTGGCACCATGATGCGGAAAGGCGGTTTCGGAATGGCTGCAGGTATGAGCCTTATTTTCTTTCTGGTTTATTGGGCATTTTTAATCGGCGGAGAGAAACTTGCCGACCGCGGACTGCTTTCACCGTTGATGGGAGTTTGGAGCGCAAATTTCTTTCTTGGGTTTCTTGGAATTCTTTTGATGATAAAAAGTGCCAGAGAAAAAGTCACTATCAGCTTTGATTTTTTAAATAAGCTAATCCCTAAATCATGGAGACCACCAGAAGAGAATAATGAAAATTCTTGACCGCTATCTTGTTAAACAATTTCTTCAGACAATTCTATTTGGACTGCTGGCTTTCACTCTCCTGTTTGTCGTTATAGATTTAATGGAAAACCTTGGTGACTTCATTGATCAGAATGTTCCGGCTTCGTTGATATTCCAATATTATTTAGTGTTCATTCCGGAAATGATTAGACTTATGACTCCTGTAGCGGTTTTACTTGCAAGCTTGTTTACAGCAGGAAAGATGGCTAATCTTAATGAACTGACTGCTATAAAGGCGAGCGGAGTTAGTCTGTATAGATTCATGACTCCGTTTATCCTAACAGCGGTTTTGATAAGTATCTTCTCGGTTTATTTCGGCGGTTATCTGGTTCCCTTCGCAAACAAGCAGAAAATTTTCATCGAGCAAAATTCGATGAAGAAAGGAATTGTGTTTTTTGGCAGTAATATTTTTTTTCAGGACAGTGAAACAAGAATTGTTACAATCAGCTATTACGATGTAACGCAAGGGCAGGCAAATCAGATAAGCATACAGGAATTTGACAAAAAAGATAAGACCAAGCTCATTTCACGTACAGATTCCTTCCGTATGAATTATGATTCAACCAAATCCGCCTGGTTTGTATATGACGGAATAACTCGAACATTTTCAGATTCATCAGAAGTTGTTGAAAAATTCATGGTACGGGAATTCAAAGATCTGAATTTCAAACCGAGCGATGTCATTCAAAAGCAGCGCAAGCCGGAAGAGATGACTTTAAGCGATTTAAATAATTTTGCTTCCGAGCAGCTCAGGACCGGGAACGATCCAACTTCCACTCAAATTGAATATCATTCAAGAATTGCATTTGCATTTGCAAGCATGATTGTTGTGCTGTTTGGTTTACCGATTTCTGCAAACAGAAGACGAGGCGGATTAGCTATTCAGTTTGGAATAAATTTGCTGATTACTTTTATCTATCTCGTTTTCATGAAGGTGAGTCAAGCATTTGGCAAGAGTGGTGTATTAAATCCTTTAATTACTGCCTGGTTTGCAAATTTTATTTTTCTTCTTGCGGCGCTTTATAACATCAACCGCGCACAGAAATAATTACTACTTTGACTTCATTTCGAAAACGCCATTCCAATTTCCATTCGGAGGATTCTTTAGAATGTTAGAACTTTATCCGCTTCGACAGTCCATTGGGTAAGCTCAGCCATAGTGCTGATTTGCGCACCTTCAATCAATTGAAGATTTTTAATTCCTCTGGCATCCGCGCATGTACCGCAAATCTTCACTTCACCGCTTTTCATAAGAATTAGCTTTAGCATTCTTTCGATGTTATAATAACCGTTAGGCGTTGTTTGATTAGGCAAAGCACATGTAGCAGCATCTGCCATTAAAAAGATTCTTACTTTACTTTCGGGAAAATCTTTTTGAATCTGAATAGCCATTCGTAAAGCATTGTAAGCTTTTTCAGTTCCGTAAGGTGCGTCATTAATTATAAAAAGGTATTTCATATTTCTCCGTTAATTTATTTGTATGCAAGAATTCCATAATGATAAGGCGGCAAAGCAATTCCATTTTTTAATATCTTAAAATTTGCTTCAAGCAGCCAATTAACACATTGCAGTGGAGTAGGACGGATATCCAAAGAGGGACCGCGTGGAGTAATTGAAGAATGTATCCAATGAATAATTCCGGCTTTACCACCGGGTTTTAGTATTCGATAAGCTTCTTTTAATAGAGCAACGGGCTTTTCTGTGTGAAGTATATTAAAAAGCATTGTATAGTCAACCGATTCATCGTTCAGACCGGTCCCATTTTCCATAAAATCATTTTGTTTCAGTTCGATGTTTCTTAAAGATTCTGAAGATATTTTATTCCCAAGCGTAGAAATCATATCCGGTTCAATCTCCAGCGCAATAACTTTTCCCTTGATAATTTTTGATGCTGGAATAGTAAAAGTTCCGTAACCAGAACCGAATTCCACTACATTATTCAAACTGCCGTCAATTTGTAGTTTTTCGAAAATTAATTTTATATCATAAAATTTTTGCCAGACAAGTTCGTCAGGCATTCCGCTATCTCTTACTTTCATAATCTCAAAGTTTTATTTGAACGCCAAAAAGTTTTGAACCGATTATCATTAATTGTTTGTAGAGTTCTTTAGTAAAACCAATAGGCGCTAACCACCATTTCTCAAAAAGAACTTTTGAAATGTGCCAAATTTTTCCAAGCTGTTTTAATTTAACATCGGGATTGGGTTCACCGTAAAAATTACCGTAAGCAAAACCGGCTAATTCTTCACCAGCTTCCAGCATACAAAAACCATCGGCGCAAAAATCCGCAGGATGTTTATTATTAAGCAACCGCGCAGAAATTATATCAGACACAACTATAGCTTGTGAGTGTGCAAATACTCCGGCTTTAGGAAGATTCATAGGTTTATCAGGATTCCATCTTCCCGGAAGCGGAATTGTCGTTATGTCGCCTATTGCAAAAACATTTCCGAACTTTGTTTCCAAGGTATTTTTGTTAACCGGGATCCAACCGGATTCGTTAGTCAGTCCGGATTCCATAACAACTTTTGGCGCTTTATGATTTGGAATAGTAATCAGTAAATCGAAGTTGTAAGAATTATTGTTATCAAAGAGTAATTTTTTATTTATTGTGTCAACTGAAGAAATTTTATGAAGAGGATAAAAATTGATTTGCTTTGAAGTAATAAGATCAATAACTGCTTGTCCTAATTGCGGACCGGCTACAGGGAGCGGTTGGGGTTCGGGAGTAAATATACTTACCTCAACATTAACCGATTTCTTTTTTAGGTAATCGGAAATCAACATTGCAGCTTCAAATGGTGCACCTGGACATTTGTACGGCAGAGATGAAACCATCACTGTAATCTTACCACCTTTGAAATTTTTTAACTTATCACGAAGTTTTATTGAGCCGTCAAGATTATAAAAGGTAAAAACGTCAGCTCCTATTGATTCATCTTGACGAGTGGGATATTCTAAATCAGCGCCCAAAGAAATGATTAAATAATCGTATTTGATAGTGCTATTTGGTAACGTCACAAATTTTTCTTCTGTATTTATCTTTTGGACTTCTTCATAAACGATTTCTATATCATTTGAAACTAATTTTTTTAATGGAGATGAGATTTGAGAAGGAGTTCTTTTGTCAACCATTAACCAGAGATACGACGCTGCTAAAGAATGTTCTTTGTTTTTTTCGATAAGAATAATTTTATAATCTTTAGGCAATTTTTTTCTAAGATTATTAGCAGTAACAATGCCTCCTACACCACCGCCAAGAATTAAAATTGTTGCTTTATACATATTAACTCCGGTCTTCTATTAGGTCTCTAAAAGTATTAATCATTGAACAATACGAATGCTGTGAAAGGAATCTTTTAGACTAAGAATTGAATCACACACTTTTGGATTTGTTAAAGAGTAAACATAGAACTGTTCTTTAGATTTGCGGTAAACCAAATTATTCTTTACAAGAGTATCTAACTTTTGAATGACTTCATTTTCATCAAGATCTATCAAGCTTGCAATCGAAGATGCAGTAACTTCACTTTCATAAATAGAACAAAGTATTTTGATGTAAGTTGGATCTGAAAAAAGATCGCTAATTAATTTGTTTATTTGCTTATCCATAGAAATTATCTCTCAACTTCAAGACCGGCAAAACGCCAGGAATTAACATCATCTTTAAGGATTGTGGTTTTGAATCCTTTTGAGCTTAACAATTTTGATGCTTCGGCAGCAAGTACACAATATTTTCCTCTGCAATAAGCAACGATCTCTTTGCCTGCTGGTAAATCCTTAATTTTATTATTTAATTCTGATAAAGGAATGGATACAGCTCCGGGAATATGCCCGTTGAGAAATTCCTCTTTAGGACGCACATCAATTACAACAACATCATCATCGTGAATTTTTGAAAGCAGTTCCGATGCCGAGATTGGCTCAAGCACCAACCTTTGATCCATGAAAGATTTAGCAATATCTCTTAACTCTGCAACTGTTTTTTCGGCTAAGTTCTGTAAATTTTTCCAACACATAATCACTTCATCGGTTGATACAGAATAAATAACGCGAATACCTTCTTTTCTGCTTTTAACGATCTTTGCAGATTTCAGAAGCTGAAGATGCCTTGAAGCGTTAGCAAAATTCATATTTGTTTCTTTAGCCAAAGTATCAACGTCTTTTTCTCCTTGAGAAAGGAGATCAATTATTTCAAGTCTTTTGGGACTTGAAAAGGCATTTGCTATTTTTGCAAAGTGCTCAAAAGTGAGGTCTTTAAATTCTCTGCCGGTCATAATATTTTTTAGTTAAGTATTCAATTGAACAATTGAATAATAATGTTTTTTTGTGATTTCTGCAAATTTATGCCGTTTTTAGTAATAACTATTGTTGTTGAAAGCTCTTCATGCCCAAGTAATTCTTTCACAACATAAAGAGAAACACCACGCTGGATTAAAAGCGAAGGAATGACGCAACGTATTGGAGTGAACTTTGTTATTAAGTTTAGCAGTTCTGACCGATAACTTTTGGGAACAACTATCTTTTCAGAGCGGCTTCTTTAATTTTATCTAATCTTGAGGTTACTTCTTTTTTATCTTGCACACTTAATCTCTGTGAAGAAATTTGATTGAGTTCCGTTTCGGCTTCGTTCATTAAATTCAACCGAATCATCAGATCAGCAAAATAAACTCTATCATTGATTTGGGCTTTTGTTTCGGGATATTTTCTAAACGTTTCTTTAGCAACAAGGATTGCAGATTCCGTAAATCCATTTTGTGCAAGTTGTTTAGCGCCGTTAATTTTTTTTAGACCAATATCACTGACGGTTACCGGAGCTGCTTTACCAGTGCTGACTTCGTTTCCATACACAGCAGTGTTACGGGTTAATTGATTACTTTTTGTTTTAGGGACATTGCGAATTTCTTCCATGGCAAGAGCGAGTAACAAATCATTTAGGGTCATCTTTTTGATTGAGCTTAAACCAAGTACCGAATTACTTTGCAGAATAAACCTATTCTCTTTAGCCGCAAGTTGAACAAAAGATTTTTCATCCGTAGAGATTAAATCCGTGCCATATAATTTTTGACCGGCAGCAACTTTTATCCAATTCTCACTTGTACCGATCAACGCCTGGACATTACCGCTTACCTTTTCGACAGTATATTCTTGTGCTAAAATGTCTATTGTAAAAACAAATAGAATGAAAATTATTTTTTTCATAATTACCTCGTGAGTTAAAAATCAACAATAACGACTTTGCCTTTTGCAAGTCCTAATTGTTCTAATGCCTCTTTTTCAAATTTTTCCGATGCAACAGACCATGCAGTATCGAAGTTTTTTAGAGAAGTAGTTTCAAGTGGAATCCATACATCATCAATACCATCTAAATTTTTTCTAATAAAAAACTTTTTATCGTTGTTTGTAATTAAACTGCTTTGCCCGGCTTTTAGTCCGGTATTTATAAGCAGATTAACATGACTAACGCCGTCGTAGTTTTTGTAATCGACAAACGCAGTTTCGATACCAACAGATTCCAGCAAAGAAGAAAAGCACACGCTAAGATCGTCACAGTCGCCGCCTTTTAGTTTAATTGTTTCGTTCGGAAATTGAACATGTTCAACATTGGCGCGCGGATCAGAGACGTAAACCATATTTTTTACAAACTCATTGAATAGAATTTTAATTTTTTGAAAGACTTTAAGCTCAGCAGCGGTACTGTCTATGCTTTCTTTATTCCGGTTAAAAATACTTTTGGAGTAAGCGGAAGAAAAATCATAATCCCCTTTAACAAAATAGCTAAGATTTGCTACCACGCCGTCCCAGCTATTGATATCATTGATCAAAACCGGTTTTTGAATCATATCATCCGGATCTGAATTTGAGGTGTACAAATAAAAATCCGCTTCAGCAATTTCTCTCTTAATAATTGGATGGTCGGTATGAATCGTTATAAAATATTTTACTTCGCTCGTATCTTTTGCCGCAATAGTTACTTCCTGAGAGTAAACCAATTCATTGTTAAGTGAATGAATAAACAAAGCCGGTTTAACGGAAATGGGTTTATCTGTCAAATTCTCTACTCTTGCAATGGCAACTGGAATATCCAAATATTTTTCTTCCATAATTGAAAAAATCTGTTCCTTAACTTCCAAATTGATATAACGAACATTTTTTTCGGGCACGAAAGAAAGAGCGATTGATACGCTCAAATTAATTCTATCAAAGCTGAATTGATTGTTCATTAGATTATGAATGCCGTTGGAAACCAGTTCCGATAGAGGAAGCGGTTTCGATCTATCACTCATGTATTTTATTCCGCTGATAGAAAAATTGAACAGATGAGACGAGATGCTGGCGAACGGCTGTAAACCGGCTATAAAGGGTAATTGATTACGATCATGAAATGCCGAGATTCCAAAACCGAAATCGAGACCAAATAATTTGACCGAGGAAGATATTCCTCCGATCATCGAACCGTTTGTCTCTACCGAATAATTAATTTTTATTTTGTCTGCCGGCAAGTACTGCACCGAGAGTGCGGCGCCCTTATCTTTTTTCAATGAATATTTTCTGACAACATCTTCGGAGATTATTTTCTCGATCAAAAAAAGATTTTGCGATGAGAGCAATAGTGAAAGAAAATCGAGCGGCTGATAAGTAAAACCCAAATCTCCGCGCCAATAATTGTCATTCACAGTTGTTGTTTTAGTGTTGATATAATTCGCCGTATCGGTAAAGACCGGCTCTGGCTGATCCTCTTTGAACTGCTGTTCAAAATATCTTAACGAAAGTCCGGCTGAAAGTTTTTCCGAAATTCTATAAGAGTATCCGAAACCGAAAATTTCCGCAAGATGAATTCTTGTGTTTAGTGAGGTATTGAATTTCAGACTGTCGCTCACTAAAATTTTAACACCGCTGCTAACAACAAAGTCTTGAAAATACCCGGGTGTGTATCTCAGATAAAAATAGTTTGCATTAATTCTTTTCGAAAGCGAAAGCATAAAGATATTACCGGTAAACTGTTTCTCTCTAACGCCGGTAAACGAAAGAGCTAATTCCCAATCTTTGCTGAAACTAAAATTTCCGGTGTTCGATTCCAAAGAATTGAGCCGGAATGGAGAATTAATGGACTGAGAATTACCAAAAAAATCCAACGATTGCTGGCCATATAAGGCAGAACCACACATGATAAAACAAACTCCAATAATTAGTTCGATCTTACCGCGGAATATCGACTTTAATGTTATGAATACTCTGTGATGCAATATAGCTGTCTTTTATTACTGCGTTATAAGGAATTCCTTTTATGATTCTTTTAATTAGAGTAACTACTAAAAATTTACTTTGGCTGAACTGAATTTTTTCAAGAATAGACCACGGCACTTTTAATGAATTAGTATTAGCCGCTTTGAAAATGAAGAGCGGATTAGCATCGTTTGATGACTGATTGACGTTTCCGATTATAACATTAACTGAATCTTTAGCGTTGCCATTCCATGTAAGTTCCATACTAAGATTATTTGTTGATACCGCACCTTGAAGCTTTACTTGACCGATGATTTCCGTAGGTGTAGAAATATCAAATTGGTATGGCGGATTGGATCCATCATGAATTCTGACATTAATACTTGATCCGTAAGGAAATTGATTGTTAAAACCTCCATGACCCATGCCATATGTTGCTACATATTTGAAACCGAGTGCAGTATCAATAGCAGTGTGGTGAGTGTCCATCATTTTCATTCGGTTTGATTCTACCAGAGCCGGAACATTATTGAAAAAAACTAGATTTACTGATTTTGATTTATAACCTACAACAGTATTATTTGGGCCCATAACCGGTTTAGTTTTATCGTTAAAGAGTGCAAAGTAATATGCGCCGTTAGTAAAGCTGCCATAATTTGAGTTGTGTATTCTGCTGACATTTACGATTGTGCTTTTATCTATGAACGGTTCTACAATACCGGTTGAATCATATCCATTGCTATAAACATAAGTGGAAGGTTTTGCGGGTACGATTCCAATATTTATATTTTCAGTTGTAGAAGTGTTGTCGGTAAACTCAACGGGAGAAGGATCGCCGCAAGAAACAAAACTTATTAGCGGGATTGACAGTATTAAATATTTAATTTTTTTATTCATGATTTTTTAAGCGGAGCGGGAATAATTCCCGCTCCAATAGTTTCAAAAATTATTTTACAGCAATCGGAATTCCCCAGCTCTTTTCTTCGACCGGGGCAGTATCATCATAAACAGTTTGTCTTGGAACTGCGTTCACTACAGCGTGCATAAATCCGCCGCTAACCGAAGGTGTATTCCATTGCAATTCATAAACTTTGTTATAAGAACTTCCGTTTTGTGTAGAGGAAATTAACTTAAATCTTAGTTTATTTCTATCACCAAAAATATTCATGTGCACGCCGTTGCCGGAAGCTCTGTTCCCATTCATCCCGCCATTCATCATTCCGCCGCCCATCATACCGTTGCCGTTCATTCCATTTCCCATTGAGCCGCTTCCAACACCGCCCATCATATAACCGTTAGCCAAACCTTGTATCATCATTCCGTGAGTAAGTGTTAAAACATCTTCGTCTTTATATGCGCTGACGATTTCTACGCGCACTGTTGCCGAGCTTTGTTTACTATAAAGCGGGAATTGATGATGAGAACCTTGCGCCATGGTTAAGAAAAAATCGTTTGGCGAGGTCGTTTCATAAACTTTTCCATCCGCAAATGTTACGGTTACTTTTTTAATATCAATATTGTTTGTATTTGTACCGCCGCTAGCGAGCGAAGTTGCAATTACTCTCCAATCGTTTAGCTGGTTGCC
>CAYTUV010000043.1:0-28024 GCA_964441505.1 uncultured Melioribacter sp.
ACAAAACGGAACTCCTTCGAAATGGCATGCTTCCTTGTGCAACAGACTCTACCGGTAGGCAGGCGAAGTCGAGAAATGGGTTTACCTACACTAATCACACTTCGACTCCGCTCAGTGTGACATGAAAAATACTTTTAAGACAAGTTCATGATAATGAAAATTACATCTCCAAAATCTGATGTTCGAATTTGTTGATTGCCAGTTCATTAAACATCCACCTCACTATATCGATTCCATATTTATTAGCAAAGTAGATCCAGTTAAGTTCACGTTCCTGCAAATTGTTATTTGGGAAAAGAACATTACGTACTTTGCTTACCTGCCGAATTGTTGTCTCATACTTTCTCTTTTCAGCTTCGAGCGCCTTGGCTTTTAAAGTATTTAGAGTCTCCTCAATTCTTAATTTCGATTTAGTAGTAAGATCTTCCAGGGTCGTATCAATTAGAGGCAGCAGATGATTAATCTGATTGAACGAACTATTTATTTCATCAGTCGTGTTCTGAAAGAGTGTTTCAAGATTTATTTCCGAGGAAGCGGCGACAATTTTTTTTATCAACACATCTTCTTCTGTGAATATATCCACATATTCCAAATTATTTTTTTCAAGGATTGTCTTAACGCCTTTTTCCACAATTGTGGCGGATGATCTCGGATAAATGAATGGTTCGTTTATATCATAAATGTTATAAAGAGGCGAAACCTGAGCAAAGTAGCTTATCTCTCCGGGACCTCCTACATAGAATGCGGTTGGGAAAAGAAAATCCTGGCATATAGGTCTCAGCAACACATTGGGGCTAAATTTCTCCGGTGCCGATTCCAACTGCTGAAGAAGTTCTTCCTGAGTAAATTTTTTACGCTTACCCTTTAAACGATATTCACCTGTTTCTGTCGGTTCTATCGATAGACGTTCATGCTCTTCAATGTAAAATAGATTTATTGGTTTGACTTTAACTTGTGCATGGTAAACTTCCTCAAGCTCTGCACTGCGCTCTACCAATAATCCTGTGTGATCGCCAAACTCAGTTATCTCCTTTGCAAAAAGAGGGGAGAGAACTTTTTTCACCGCCTTTTCTGTGGGATTAAAAACTATTAAACCAAATTCATCAAAAAGTCGAATCATCAATTCACGGAAGGTTTCCAAAAATGTCTTATCCGGTTGATAAATCGATTTCAGTAAATCAAGGAGAGGGGACTTAAATTCAGTTTCGCGTAATCCGGCGCTCAATTCTGCAAAAACATTTTCGATGTTCTGATTGAATTTTAAGAACGCAATTGCACCTCGGTTTACCTCTCCGAGCTGGCCGTCATCGTATTTTAAATTTAGGATCTGGTTTTCGTTATTTAGGAGTGAAAAATTCCGGGCTTCATCGTAATCATGATCGTCCCCCTCGAGCCAGAATATGGGGACAAAATTATAATCATCATAAATTTCTTTGAGGTAGTTACAAAGTTTGATTGCTGTAATTGATTTATAAATAGTATAAATCGGTCCGCCGAAAATTCCAAGCTGCTGTCCGGTAGCAATTACAATTGTCTTTTTCAAATTGAGCAGTTCAATATTCTGGAGAGTCTTTTTGGACGAAGCTGGATTATTGTATTGAGCCTTGATAATTTCATGAACGGTTCCCCGGTGCGGCCTCTCTTTCTCAGATAACTTCTGAAAGAGGGGAAGGTATTGATCGACCGCTCTAAAGTTCTTCCCATAAAATCGTTCAACATTCTCGAATTCGTGTAAATAATCGAGAAAAAGATTTTGATGAGTCGGGATATCTGAAAAATTAATATACATTACATCTTCCTCGGTGGTTAGAAATTACTATCTTGCCATTGAAAAATATGGTTAATCGTACTCTGACCATAATTGTTTTAATTACCACTTGAATTTATAAATTTTTTTATACAATAATAAGGGTAGTTCTAAAAACTTTCACAAGTGATGGCTATGCCACAATATCCTTTGCGGACTTTGTTTTTTCTTTGCGTTCTCTGCGTTAAATATTTACAAAAGATAGTTTTTAGAAGTACCCATAAGTTAGTCTTTAACAATAAATCTAAAAAATTGGAGAGGGCATGGTTTCTCAATTCATTATTTCAGTTGATCTTGGCGGAACCAAGATTTTATCTGCATTAATCAACTCGAATAATGAGATCGTTTCCCGCGTAAAAGTCGCTACTGTCGTAGAAAAGGGGAATGAATATCTCGTAAAATCCATTGCGGTTTGTATTAAAAAATTATTGGAAGAGAATAAACTAAGTGATAAGGATGTTAAAGCTATTTGCCTTGGTGTCCCGGGTACGGTAAATCCGTTCACCGGCATAATTGGAACAGCGCCGAATCTTGGAATAACGAATTTCAATATAAAGGAAGCATTGGCTAAAGAAACTGCAATTCCTGTCTTAGTTGAGAATGATGTAAACCTTGCGGGGCTTGGTATAAAGAAATTTGAATTGGGATCGGGAGTTAAAAATATGCTCGTTGTTTTTATCGGGACCGGTATCGGCGGCGCCTTTTTCTTCGACGAGAAAATATATAGGGGTTCATCTTTCTTCGCAGGGGAGATAGGTCATATACTCGTTGAACCCAAAGGAGAGTTCTCAACCTTTTCGAATCGTACAACATTTGAATTGACAGCCAGCAGAAGTGCAATTGTTCGTGATATCAAACGCGGATTGAACAAAGGCAAAAAGAGTATTCTTAAAGAATATAAATCACCCAAGAAGCAGTTGAAAAGTAGAGTATTAGCTGAGGCAGTAAAAAAGGAGGACCAGCTTGCCGTTAAGATTGTAGGGAAAGCTGCGGCAACTATTGGGACTGTTCTTGGAAGTATTACAACGCTGCTGAATATTGACACCATTGTGCTTGGAGGCGGAGTGATCGAAGCGATGCATGAGTTTATGATACCGAAAATTGAAAAGTCTTTCCGAGAATCCGTATTAAAAGAGCCCGGTGAATTTGTTAAGATCTTTGAAACAAAACTTGGGGATGATGCTGCACTTTTTGGAGGAGTGGCGTTAGCAGAGGAATTTTTAGAGTAACACAAATTCCTAAACCGCCCTTATCTTTTTGCCGCTAGTAGAACAGATTTTCAATCTGTTTAGTGGCTCTCAGATTAAAAATCTGAGTTACGAAAAAATGATTTTTCTATCTCTTCAATTTGGTGAGTGAGTTCTGTCCAACGGTTATATATAGTCTCGAGTTGTGATTTTGTTTTTTCGTATTCGAGATTTTTTCCCTTAGCGAGTTGAGGATTACTGAATATCCTAGGGTTTACAAGATCTTCCTCCAACTTATTCTTAGCAGATTCCAAACTGCCAATCTCGTGCTCACATTTCTCGAGTGTCTTCCTTAAATCCTTTGTAAGTACAAATTTCTGCTGCCGAATTTCCGCTTCCAGTCGCTTCTGATCTTTACGATTCGATTTCTGCTCGGTTGATTTATTCTCGATCTCAATTTTAGCTTCTTCTTTTTGCTTCTGTAAATAGTAATTAATTCCGCCGACTATAACTTTAACATGCTGATCACGGATTTCAAGAACTTTTGTTGTAATCGGTTCCAGAAAATCGATATCGTGAGAAACAATAATAAGAGTGCCTGTAAAATCCATTAAGGCACGTTTCAAAATTTCTTTGGAAGAGAAATCGAGATGATTTGTAGGCTCGTCAAGAATTATAAGATTACTTTGTGTAAGGAGCAGACGTGCAAGAGCAACCCGGCTCTTCTCGCCTCCGGAAAGGACTTTAACTTTTTTAAAGACATCATCACCCGAGAAGAGAAATGAACCTAGAATAGACCTTAAATGCCCAACACTTAAATCGCTGTTTATTTCTTCAAGAGTATCAATAAGATCGTCCTCCGGGTTCAAAGCATCAGCCACTTCCTGTTCGTAGTAAGAAACCAGCGCATTGTGTCCGTATATTAATTCGCCGCCGCTCGGTTTAAGTTTGCCGCCGATTATCTTAGCCAAAGTGGTTTTACCGGCACCGTTCGGGCCAACAATAGCTATCTTATCTCCGCGTTCGATTAGCATGTTCACGTTCTTTAATACGGATAAATCAGCGTAGGACTTGGAAATATTTTTCAACTCAACGGGAACAATGCCGCTTTTTGGCGGGTCTGGAAATCTTAATTCAATTCGCTTCTCCTCTTCGGCAATAGAGATTGTATCAAGCTTTTCCAGTTGTTTTATTCTGCTCTGAACTTGTTTTGATTTTGTAGATTTATAACGGAACCGCTCTATAAATTTTTCTGTCTCTTTTATTTTCTTCTCTTGTGTCTTTTGCTGTGCGCGCAACTGTATATCGCGCTCCTCTTTGAATTTTATGTACGCGCTGTAATTGCCGGGAAAGAAGCTGATCTGTTTGTCAAATACCTCTATCGTCTTGTTTGTAACGCTATTAACAAAATGTCTGTCATGCGAGACTATAATTAGCGAGCCTTTAAAATTCTGGAGAAATTCTTCCAGCCATGTTAGAGTATCAATATCAAGATGATTAGTGGGCTCATCAAGAAGGATTAAATCATTTTCAGCAAGCAGAATCTGAGCAAGCTGGATGCGCATCTGCCATCCGCCTGAAAATTCGGCAGTGTCCCGATCAAAATCTTTACTCTTGAATCCGAGACCCTCAAGAATTTTTTCGATTCTCGAGTCGGCAGAGTAAAAATCAATTGCCTCTTTCTTATGATGAATCTCGCCCAGTTCTTCGAGCAATTCTTCTCTATCTTCTTTAGAAAGGGAATGAGTGTTGAGACCGTCCAAAATTTCGGATTCTCTCTCATCTAAAGATTTTAAATCCGGCAGTGAAGATTTTACCTCTTCAAATAGTGTCTGTCCTTTTGAGGAAATTAAATCCTGCTGCAGGTAGCCGATACGGATCCCTTTTTGTCTATAGATTTCCCCCGATTCCGGTCGTTCAAGTCCGTAAAGAAGTTTCAATAAGGTAGATTTACCCGTACCATTAGATCCCACGAGAGCAATTTTATCATGCTTACCGATTCTTATGTTTACATTTTCAAAAAGATTTTCACCTGTAAATTGAATCGAAAGTTTTTTTATATCAATCATTATTTCTCAAATACCCTGAATAAGAAAATATTATCTGCCTGTCACTGTTTAATTACTGCCACCTTGGATGTTTTAACATTGTTGGCTTCCTCGTCATATGCGACGATAATATAAATTCCGGTTGGTACCAGGTTGCCATCCAGATCTTTGCCGTTCCAAAATGCAATTTTACCTCCGGGGGATTTAAAATCATTAATCAGATTACCGTTTATATTAAAAATTCTGATGCTGCTATTCTTAATTAATCCTTCAATTGTTAACGATTCGCCGCCATTTCCAAGGATAAAAGGGTTTGGATAAACAAATATTTCACTGAAGCTTTGTTGAGGTTGAATTGATGCCGTCTGAAGAGCGGCTAAACCGTAATCTGTTCCGATATATGCGATTCCGTTTTTAGCGTCGAAGCCGATGCTTTTTATATCATCGCTCGGCAGCGGACTGTTTTTAGTATTGTATTGATTGATGAGCAGAATTCCGTCTGACGACAATACAAAAACACCTTGCTTGGTGCCTATCCATTTTTGATCTAGCGGATCAATCGCAATACATGTGACAGTCTGATTTCGCACTGCCGCACCAAGTGTGTTTGTAACCTTGATCTTAGTCTGATCGGTTCTTACATCAACAGGGTTTATCACATTTACACCAACGTTTGTCCCGACCCATAAATAACCTCTGGCATCAACTGCTAATGCGCTTATCAAGTCGCTGAGTAGATTATTGCTTGTGCTCAGGTATCCCTGAATATCATCTGAAGTATTCTCGAGTGTTTTGTTCTCATTGAAATAGTATAATCCGAATCGCCCGTTGATTGTTACCGTAAACCATTTAGTGTCGAATTGATCTATAGCAATCTTATCAAGATTATCACCTTCTGAAAGTGAAGGTGATGAAAATGAAAAGTTAATCCATTGATTCTGCTTGGTTAGAACACTCAGTGGTTTTCTTGATGCCGATTGAGTATTTAGTATCCAGGCAAATCCTTTCGAATCGGTTTTGGAATCGGGTATAGCAATAAATTTATTATCGCCGGGAATTCCTATTAAGGAACTATTATCTGCATTATAAACTTTGATGGTATTATTCTTCATAGTTGTTAAACCGGCACCCCAGTTTGCGAAATATATTGTACTATCCAGTGCGGCATAAACATTATAATAATCGTTTGATGTAATCGACGGAGTGTTTGACCGATCAAAGACTCTCCAATTCTTACCATCGAATTTGAAAAAACCTTTGCCGGTACCGTTTTTGCCGGTAGCTACCCAAAGAGTACCAGTTGGATCGACAGAAAGATTAACGAATAAATTTCCCGCCGGTCCGTTCGGGTAGAGTGTGTGAATAAAATTATTTTTAATCTCGATCAAACCGTGTGAAGTTGAGACATATATACTTTGAGTTTCTGTCACGGCTATTGAATTAAATGTCAAATCTACGTTAGTATATATTACAGACGTTTGCCCATCGGTATACTTTAAAACCTGATTAGCGGTAATAGCATAAATTGAATTTCCTGATGCCGTCACATTAATAATGTTTCTTCCGGCAAACGCGAATGGCTGCCAGGTATTATTGCTGAACTTATAAATTCCGCTTGACGTAGCTAGTAAAATCTGTCCATTAAATTGAAGAATTTGATTTGCAGAAGGAATAGGGAAGTTGGGTAAAAATGAGAGCAGCGGATAGGTGTTCCATGATTCCGGTACTGAAAGATTAGTGGTTCCTTGCTTTTGTATAACCACACCATACTCAGTTACGGCATAAATTAATGATGACTTAAAAGCACTGCTGACTTTCGACTGAGAAGGGAAACTTCCGAGTTTCAGAAAAGAATCGATGAAAGAGAGAGTCCTGGCGTTTATAATTGCAAGTCCGAAATCGAATGATACAATTACTGAATCACCTTTGATAAAAATTCGGTTAATTTGTTTTTGCGATTTGTCGGAGGCAAATATGTCGGCGATTCGGTTGACAGAATTATCCCGCGGATCAAAAATATTAATATATCCTTCCTTTGAGCCGAACCAAATCCTGTTATCATTATCCACAGCAACAGCAGATAGCGCCTGGCTGTTTAATCCATCAGCTTTTGAAACAACCGTATAACTGCTATCTGAAAAATTAAACTTGAATGCGGCACCATCGGTCGCCGCCCAGATTCCCGAGGATATAACGGCAGCATCGTTAATTTTCTTCATGTCGGAGTATATCTTCCACTGTCCGACAAATTGAGCGTTAATGACTGTACTTAATGATAGAAGGATCAAGCAAATTTTTAGGGCTCGCATGAATTCCTCGATAGTATTTTTATAATCTGTTAATTAAGACGCCTGGCAAATTTACTGCTTTTAGTATGAACATAAAGTAGAAAAATATTTCATGCGTCTCTGTTTTGGTGAGATAATTTATGGGTTGTGTTTGCGAATCATTTTTTTCATTGCTTCAAATTGATTTTGACCGAGTACAAATTTACCAAGATTTTCTTCATCCAGTTTTTTCCCGCCGTGATAATCGGATCCTCCGGACTCCAGCAGGCAATATTGATTAACAATCCCCCGATAGAATTGAACTTGATTTTCATTATGTGACGGATGAATACATTCTATGCCATCTATACCAGCTTTAATCAAGGTGAGCAATAAATTTTCTTTCATATAACCGGGATGAGCTATGAAAGACAATCCATCTGCATCACTGATCAATTTTAATGCGCTTTGCGGAGATACATGGATTTTTCTCTCAAATGCCGGTCCGTAATCACCGATATATTTTTCAAAAGCTTCGTTGTAACTTTTGATTAATCCGAGTTCGATCATTGCATACGCAATGTGAGGTCTTCCTATGGCGCAATTTTGTGCATGTACAGCAACATCATCCATAGAAATTCTCAGTCCCAGCTTTTTCAATTTTTCGACCATCCTTTTGGCCCGGAACATCCGCTCATCTCTGAAAAAACTCAGATACTTAAGCAGCTCTTCGTTATCTATATCAATGAAGTACGCTAATAGGTGAATCTCTTTGTCGTCAACATCTGTGCTTATTTCCAGTCCGGTGATTATCTCAATTCCAAGATCATTCGCACAAACAATGGCGTCTTTGATACCATTTATGCTGTCATGATCAGTTATGCTGATAATATCTAAACCGGCTTTATGAGCTTTCTCAACAAGCTCAACTGGAGAAAACATTCCGTCAGAATGATTTGTGTGTGTATGGAGATCAATTTTTAAAGACATGATTAGATGAACATTCCCTTGAATTTTTCATAATCAAGGATTTTTAATTTTGATCCCTCTAATTCAACTAATCCTTTCTTGGCAAATGAATGCAGAGTCCGGGAAATAGTTTCTCTGGAAGTTCCTGCCATATTTGCTAGATCCTGCTGAAGTGGAAGTTTGTCAATTTCAACTTTGCCTTGTTTGATTTTCCCGATTTCATCTGCCAACTGGAGTATAACGGTAGCCACTTTACCTTCGGCATCTTTTAACGAGAGTGCCTTAATTTTCATATCGGCAGCACGCAATCTTTTTGTCATCTCTTGAAGTAGAGCAACTGATATTTCAGGATGTTCATGCAATAAACCCATAAAGTCGTTTCTTTGCAGTAAAAATAATTCTGTCTCATCAATTGCAGTAACCGTGGCAGATCGTGTGAGTCCGTCAAGAATCGCCATTTCGCCAAAGAAATCACTATCGGAAAGGATTGTAAGAATTACCTCTCTGCCGTCGCTGCTGGAGCGTGCTACTTTTACTTTTCCCTTTACGATCACGAAAAGAGCCGTGCCGGTTTCCTCTTCCATCAAGATCACATCGTTTTTTTTGTAATCTTTCCGTGTACCGATTTGCTCGATTTTTTCGAGAGTCTCATCCGGAAGTTCAGAAAAGATCGGGACGAATGATAAAAACTCAGACGAAGCCATTTGGATCCTCAGTTAATATTTTGAATGTGTTTGGTTAAAAATTTATTATACTCTTACACTCAAGATAATTTTTTCGTATCAAATCAACAATCTTTATCTCAAAATAATTTATCTTCGCTTCCCAAATTGAAACTTCATTTCCGTTTATCTATATTTGACTCCGAATTTCATCCAATTATGTATTAAGGAGTATTAAAATGGCTGTAAAAATTGGCATCAATGGATTTGGAAGAATTGGTAGACAGTTAATCAGTGTTTTATCAGACAGAGGTCTTCTCGGTAAAGAAGTTGATATCGTTGCTGTTGTCGATGTAAGCACAGATGCAAAATATTTTGCTTACCAACTAAAGTATGATTCTGTTCACGGAAAATTTAAAGGAACAATCAGTAGTGAAAAAAGCTCTCCCTCAGTTGAAACAGACGATGTTCTTGTTGTGAACGGTGACAAGATCAAATGTGTTATGGCTCAGAAAGATCCTTCTCAACTGCCATGGAAAGAACTCGGTGTTGATATAGTTATCGAGTCGACCGGCTTATTTACAGATTCTGAAAAGGCTAAAGGACACATTACTGCCGGCGCTAAAAAAGTTTTAATCTCTGCACCGGGCAAAGGTGATGTTAAAACTCTCGTTATGGGTGTTAATGATAACGAATATGATTCAGCTAAACATCATATCGTGTCAAATGCATCATGCACAACAAACTGCTTAGCTCCTGTTGTTTATGTATTATTGAAAGAAGGCATTGGAATCGAAAGCGGGTTGATGACTACAATTCACTCATATACCGCAACACAAAAAACAGTTGACGGACCTTCCAAAAAGGATTGGAGAGGCGGACGTGCTGCTGCCATTAATATTATTCCGTCAAGTACAGGTGCAGCAAAAGCTGTGGGTGAAGTTCTTCCTCAGACAAAAGGAAAACTTACCGGGATGTCATTCCGAGTTCCGACAGCAAATGTTTCTGTTGTGGATCTTACTTTCCGTTCCGAAAAAGATACCTCAATTGAAGAGATTGATGCATTGATGAAGAAAGCATCAGAGACTTATCTTAAAGGAATTCTCGGATACAGCGATGAAGAAGTTGTATCAACAGATTTTATTCATGATGAGAGATCATCAATTTATGATTCGCTGGCAACTGTTGGCAATAACCTGAAAGGTGAGAAGAGATTCTTCAAAGTTGTTTCCTGGTATGATAACGAATGGGGATATTCATGCCGTGTTGTAGATCTGTTAATGAAAATGAGTAAATAATTAAATACGTATTCTTGCCAAGACGCAGACCATAAAGTTTTGGCTGCGTCTTTTTTTTAGGAAACAGCTTTTGTGACGGAGGAATAAAATGAAAAAACTGAGTATTGACAAAGTAAACCTTAAGAGTAAACGTGTTCTGGTGCGTGTCGACTTCAATGTTCCGCTGGATGAAAATTTAAAAATTACAGATGATATCAGAATCACATCTTCCCTCCCGACTATCAAAAAAATAATTGGTGACGGCGGACGTTGTATTTTGATGAGTCATCTTGGAAGGCCGAAGGGAGGGCCAACTCCAAAATACAGCTTGAAACCTGTCGCTGTTCGCCTGGGTGAATTGCTCGAAATGGATGTTAAGTTTGCACCGGATTGTGTTGGTGATCAGGTGAAGGCAATTGTGAGTTCGATGAATGATGGCGAAGTCCTTTTGCTCGAAAATTTACGTTTTCATCCCGAAGAAGAAAAAAACGTAGCTGAGTTCGCTCAACAACTTGCTGAATTAGGGGATATTTACGTCAACGATGCATTCGGCAGTGCGCATCGTGCACACGCTTCCACGGAAGGCGTAACCAAGTATATTAAAATATGCGCTTCAGGTTATCTGATGCAGAAGGAACTCGATTATCTTGGAGAAGCTGTTGCTAATCCGGTTCGGCCATTCACTGCAATCCTGGGAGGATCGAAAATTTCCGGAAAGATTGATGTTATCGAAAATCTTTTACCGAAGGTTGATAATCTCCTGATCGGCGGCGGCATGGCATATACATTCTACAAAGCGATGGGTTATGAGATAGGATCATCTCTGCTCGAAGCAGAGAAAATTGATCTTGCCAAAGAGATGCTGGAAAAATTCAAAACCTCAAAGGCAAAAGTATTGCTGCCCCAAGATAATGTTGTAGCACCTGAATTTAAGAATGAATCTCCGGCAACAACCGTTGATGCTGATAAAATTCCTGCAGACAAGATGGGATTGGACATCGGACCAAAAACGATTGAGGAGTTCACAAAAGTTATTCTCGCAAGCAAAACAATCATCTGGAACGGACCTATGGGAGTTTTTGAGTTCGATAATTTTGCAAAAGGGACTGATACAATTGCCGGTGCATTGGCCGAAGCAACCAGAAATGGTGCAATCACAATAATCGGCGGCGGCGATTCTGCATCTGCGATTAAGAAAGCCGGACTTGATGACAAAGTGTCGCATGTATCTACCGGCGGCGGCGCATCGTTAGAATTTCTTGAAGGAAAAATTCTTCCGGGTGTTGAAGCATTGAATGATGATAAATAGTTCAAGAGTAAGATCATGAGCAAGAGCATGAAATAAAATTTCTGTCTTGCTCATGATCGTGATCTTGCTCGCCTTAAAGATTATGATTACGATTAAGAACACGATCACGAAGAAATTATAATCAGGTTTTAGAAGCGGTGTAAGAAGAGTTATTTCTTTCTTTCATTTAAATAGAGTATTTTTTGCACGAAGTAAAATGGAAAAGTAAATGGGTTTAGATTCGAGAGATTATTATCGTCCGTCTGGAATGGGCGGATTCACATTTTTCCCACCGATTATAAAAGCATTGTTGCTAAGTAACGCCGCTGTTTTTTTTATTCAGTTAATTGCTAAAACCATTTTTATAGATAAGCCTGTCAGTCTTGATGATTTGATCGTGAGATACTTTGCTCTGATACCATTAGGGGGTATTGGAATACCAGTTTATTTCCAGAATGCTCTGCAGGATGTAATGTCTGCAAACTTTTATCCTTGGCAATTAATTACATATCAGTTTATGCATGGTAGTTTCTCTCACATTTTGTTTAATATGTTCGCACTCTGGATGTTTGGAATGGAGATCGAGCATATAATGGGCCCAAAGAAATTTTTACTTTTTTATTTATTATGCGGCGTTGGTGCAGGGTTACTTCAACTTTTTATTGCTCCTCTGCTGGCTGGTGGAGTTGGACCAACGATTGGCGCATCAGGTGCTGTTTATGGTGTAATGATCGCGTTTGCTATGTATTTCCCGGATCGTTATGTGTTCATTTATTTCTTAATTCCCATCAAGGCAAAATATTTAATTGCCATTCTTTTCGTTTTTGAATTTATGTCCGTAGGCGATCAGAGTTTGGTTGCTCACTTGGCTCATGTTGGTGGTGCTGTTACCGGACTCTTTTTTATACTGTATGACCGTAAAAACGAATTTAGTAGAAAGAACATTTTCAGTTCGTTCAAAAAGAAGGCTGATAGTTTCTCTGCCGGTAATTTCAAGAATACATTTAGAAAAAATCCTTTCAAACAGGCTGATGTAGAAGACGCAAAATTTTATGATATAAATTCTCCTCGCAAAGAAGATGAATTCATTAACCAGGAAGAGATTGACAAAATCCTGGATAAAATAAGTCAGAGCGGTTATCAGAATCTTTCGGAACGTGAAAAGAGAATTTTATTTGAAGCCAGTAAAAAGAAATAGTAAGATTTTATTTCTTCTTCTCCTCGTTATTATGGGATTCGGATGCAACGGGAAGAGCGTGTCTGAAGAAGTGCTCGTCAAAGTATATGTTGAAAATGTTATTGCAGATCAGACATATGCCAGCAATTCCGATTCACTAACAATCCACAAAAAAAATATTTTCAAAAAGTATGGTCTCACCCAGAAAGATTTTGAGTCGGAACTGAGTAAATATTCTCAGGATAAAGATGAATGGGCTAAGTTTTTTAAAAAGTGCAACGAATACCTTGATGAATTAAAAAAGAGTAACGCAATTAATTGACTCTTCGTTTTGCAACAGCAATCCGCAATTTGGCATAACTGAGTTTGTTCTCAAGAACCTCACGTAAAGTTTTCAGGTTCACAACACCTTCGTCAATTTTTTTGTTTATCATTTTCAACTCGTTCTTCTCAAAGAGAAAATCAATTTCAAGATCAGGCTGCAGTTCCAGTAGTGTTTCGATCTGGGTGGAGACAATTGACTCCGGCAGTTTGGTGAAGGATGATATATCGCTCAGCGAATACTTCTTCTGAATCAACTCAAGAACTTTCAAAATATTGTCGGGAATATTCTTCTTTTTCAAATTCGCATTCATTATTTCCGAATCCGAAAAATTCTTCAGCACACTTATAAAATCCTCACCAATTTTATTGTACATGCGCTGATTGAATCCATTTATGTCCAGCAGTTCAGAAGGAGTTTTTGGCTTTATCTGAACAATTTCTCTTAGAACCTCATCTGGACAAATCAGCCGGGATTGCTGGCCGAATCTATCAGCCGCTTCTTTTCTTAACTGTCTAAGCAGATTAAACAGCTTGAGTTCTTCTTCATATTTTGTATTAACAGTTTCAGGTTTGCTATCATCTTCCATCTCAGTAAAGTTACCTACACCTGTCTCTGAGAGAGATAAAACATCGTTACTGGATAGAAGTAGACCTCTATTTTGCAAAACCGCGATAGCAGTATCAAATTCCTCTTTCTTAAAATGAGTGCACGAACCAAATGTCGAAAATTTTTTCAAAGAGGCCAAATCTGTCTTGCCGGTTAGTACCTGGACTAAATTCTTCTTCTTAATGGGTGTCGATGATTCGTGTATAGTTTGAAGAATAATTTCTTCCAGATATTCCAAGGTGACTTTTGTTGTCTGAATTGAGCCGGCACAGACATCGCACTTGCCGCATTTATAGTCTTTCTCAAACTGGCCGAAATATTCAAGAATATATTTAAAGCGGCATTGTTCGGTGAATGAGTATCCAATCATCATCTCAAGTTTTGCCTTGGCATGTGCAGCAAGCTTACGTGTTCTTTCGAGATTTAATTGCAGCCGCTTTGCTTCAATACGTGGTGTAATCAATTTTATTGATGGAAAGAGAGAAGGTTGCTCATATGAAAAAATACCTGATCGGCTCAGGGTCTGAAGAAGTTCTATAATAGAATCCTCTGAAAGCTCGAGCAGGTGGGATAGTTTTCCAATTCCAATCTGAATTTTTGAGCCGAATATTTTACTTCCGTATTCCCGGGCGAGCAGAAAAATCAGATCCCTCAGCTCTGCATCTGTAAAACTTTTTGCAAATTGGTTGAGCCTCTTGGGATCAAGCAGAAATTGGCCATAATGATTACTCTCAAAATCAGATTTGCGCCGGAAGTAATCGGATTCTTCCAGTATCTTGATCGATGCATTTACCAATCCTTGATTTATCTTCTTTGCCCTTATAAGAGAGAGAAAATTATTATCAAGCGGAATATCATTCTCTGATAAATTCCCGATTGCTATCTTACCAAGGTCGCAAATTAACTGATAAACATCCTCAATCTGCAGACGTGTAGGAGTAGAACTTGCAATGAAATATTCCTGAATCAATCTGTCGCGTTCATCATAAAGCAAAAAAATGCTTGCAGGTTTTCCATCTCGTCCGGCTCTTCCTATCTCCTGATAATAGTTTTCAATTGTACCCGGCATATTATAATGAAAGATCGCCCGGATATCACTTTTGTCTATGCCCATTCCGAAAGCGTTTGTTGCCGCAATCACTTTAATTCTGCCGGAGAGAAAATCATCCTGAATCATTCTGCGCAGTTCCGATGCCAATCCGGCGTGGTAGAAGGTGCAGTCAATTCGGTTACTCCGGAGAAATGCGGAAACTTCTTCTGCCGACTTTCTTGTTGCGGTATAAATTATTGCCGGCTCATTCCGGCCTTTTAAAATTTCTGCAATTTTTTCTTTTTTGTGCTGGGTGTGAATAACATTCAGATGAAAATTCTCTCTTTCAAAACCGCGTACAAAAACTTTTGGATCTTTCAATCCAAGCTGATCAATAATATCCTTTCTTACATCTTCTGTAGCGGTTGCAGTGAAGGATGATACATTTGTCATCCCGAGAAATTCTACAAACTCGCGTATCTTCCTGTAACTGGGTCTGAAATTATGTCCCCATTCGCTGATACAATGCGCTTCATCAACGAATAGATTTGAAGGTTGCAAAGATTTCAGCCGTTCCGCGAAATATCTGTTGGAAAGTTTTTCGGGAGATACATATAAAATTTTTATTGAACCGTTACCGAGATTATGCAAAACTTTCTCTATAGCACGCGAGTCTAATGAACTGTTGATGAATGCTGCTACCGTTTCGATTTTATTTATAGAATCTACCTGATCCTTCATTAAGGCGATAAGAGGAGAGATGACAATTGAAAATCGTGGTGCCATCAAAGCTGGAATCTGGTAACAGAGAGATTTGCCACCGCCGGTTGGCAGAATAGTAAGAACACTCTCGCCGTTTTGTATTGCAGAGATTATTTCTTCCTGAGCAGGCCGGAATTCATCGTATCCGAAGAATTTTTTTAGGATATCTTTTGATTGCATTAACATAATATTTTGTTTGAGATATTAACTTAAGCAATTATCTTGAAGCCAAAATAAAAATAGTTGGTTAAATATGCTTAAAATCAGTCATATCGAAAAAAACTTTGAAAGCATTAACGCACTTAAGGATGTTAATCTGAAAATAGAACGTGGTGAATTCTTCGGACTATTGGGACCGAACGGTGCCGGTAAATCAACTTTGATGAACATAATCATCGGGTATCTCGAGCCGGATAGCGGCAAGGTCTCAATCGATGGGGAGATTATCTCTTCTCAAAATATTGAATTGAGGAAAAAGATTGGTTATGTGCCTCAGGAAGTCTCGCTTTATCTTGAACTTAGTGCCCATCAGAATTTGAAAATATTCGGCGAGTTGTACGGCTTGTCAAAAAAACAGCTTGAAATGAAGATCGAATCTGTCCTCGAATTGGTTCAACTGAAAGATAGAAAAAAAGATGCCGTTAAAGACTATTCGGGCGGAATGAAACGGCGGCTCAACCTTGCCGCCAGCCTGCTGCACGATCCGGAAATTGTTTTATGTGATGAACCGACTGTCGGGGTCGATCCGCAATCACGCAATGCTATCTTTGAAATGCTGAGCGAATTAAACAGATCGGGGAAGACAATTGTATATACTACTCATTATATGGAGGAAGCTGAGCGCCTCTGCTCGCGTCTTGGAATAATTGATAACGGTAACATTATTGCTGATGGGACACTGGTTGAATTGATAAATCTTCTGAATCAAAAGGACACGATAAAAATTCAGAAGACCGCGCTTACAAATAATAAAATTCCCGCACTTCGTGAAATAGGTGTAGTGAATGAATATGATTTTTATTTTGAATTGCTTCCGAAGGAGGGTTATAATCAAAATTCGAAAATATTCGGAAAGTTGGAAGAAATTGGAATTCCAAATGCCTTTATTCAAATCAGCCGGGCTACTCTTGAAGATGTGTTCTTAAATCTAACCGGAAGGAGTCTGAGAGATTGAAAACTATAATCCGATTAATCCAAAAAGATATTGCTAGATTCCTGAACGATAAGCGTGCGGTGATTTTGACATTTCTAGTGCCGATGGTTCTTATAATTATTTTCGGGAATATTTTTGGCGGTGCCGGAGGAACACGGGGTAAGGCAAGTTTAATTTTGGTAAATGAAAGTAATTCTATCGTTGCAAAACTGTTCGAGGCAAAATTGGATTCTTCCAAGGCTCTCAATCCCATTAAGACCTATACTGCCGAAAATATGAAGGACACAATTAAATTTAATGAGAGCACGGCAAAAGAGTGGGTAAGAACCGGAAGGATGTCTGCAGCCGTTATTCTGCCTAAAGATTTTTTTGAGGATACATCTTCCGCGATGAAATTTAAATTCTATTACGATCCTAAAAATGAGATCGAATCAAACATCATTCAGGGTAATATGCAGCAGACGATTTTTACTTCAATTCCGCGAATGATTCCGATATTGATGCAGAGAAAAGCTATTTCATTTCTCGGTAAAGACAGCACTATGAAGTTCATGAGCGGCATGGGCAACGTTGTCCAAAAATATTTTGGAGTATCAACGGATTCCTTCATAAACAGATTTACAAAAATAGATTCAGCCTCTTTATACGAAAGTTCAAAAGACACTAGTACAGAAGCCAATTTCATGTCAAACATTATCAGGTTCGATAGCGAACAGCTAGTTGGTAAAAAAATCACAAATCCAGGATTAACCAGAACTGTTGGCGGCTGGGCTATGATGTTTCTTCTTTTTTCATTAACCGGCGCCGCAACTTCAATCTTCGAAGAAAAAAATGAAGGTACACTTAAACGACTACTTTGTATGCCTGTCACCCGCACGCAAATACTTTGGAGTAAATATATCTATTCTATGTTGCTTGGAATAACTCAGCTTTTAGTGATGTTTATTTTTTCTTGGGTATTATTTGACGTACAGGTTTTTGCAAATTTTGGAAATCTGATGATCGTCATAATCGCATCTGCCGCTGCTGCCGTTTCATTCGGAATGCTGATAACATCTATCAGTAAGACATATAGCCAGGCTAATGGTATCTCAACACTACTGATCCTGGTAATGTCCTCGCTTGGAGGCTCCTGGTTTCCAACCTCATTTCTCCCTGATTGGATGCAGGTGATATCAAAGGGAACTCTGACTTATTGGTCTATGGAAGGATTTCTGCAAGTCCTTTGGCGTAACTCAAACTTTTCAGGTATTGCAACGAATGTCCTTGTCCTTCTTGCAATAGCGACACTGATTAACTCCTATGCTTTGGTAAGATTTCGACACGGGCTACTTTAAGTATTCTTCAGGAGATAGAAATTCCCAATATCGGCGGATTGATTTTTATTTTTGATAATCCACCGGTTTATACCTTCTAATCCATTCATTTTTCCAGCTTTAACTATGGTATAATATTTGTCCTTTCTAACGGTTCTGTCTGTAGATTTCATTATTTTGCGGATAGAAATCAAATATTTTTGAAAATATAGTGGTGAAACATGGCAGAAGAAAAATTAAAATTGGAAGACTTACTCGGTGGCAATCACAAAATCGAGGAGCTTGAGCGGATTGACTATGTTGCGATAATCGGCGGCGGTATAATGGGACAAGGGATTGCGCAGACAGTAGCAGCTGCGGGTCTGGACGTGCTATTGATTGAACGGGATGATGAACAGCTTGAGAGAGCCAAAGAAAATTTGAAAATCTCGATGGAACGTGAAATTGCGCGCTGGGCAATAACTCAGAGTGAAATGAAATCTGTTCTAAACCGGATCAAATGGACTACAGACAACAATGAGATTCCTGAATGTGATCTGATCATTGAAGCCGTTGATGAAAATTATGATCTCAAGAAAAAAATATTCAAGGAACTTGATTCCATAGCCAAACCGGGAACTATTTTCATATCAAATACTTCTACACTCAGCCTCACCAAAATTGCTGAAGTAACAAAGCGGCGTGATAAAATAATTGGTATGCATTTTCTTAATCCTGTACCAAAAGTGCCTCTGGTTGAATTAATACGTGCGCTCGAAACTTCAAATAAAACTGTTGAAATAATAAAAAAATTTGCCTCTCGAATTGGCAAGACGGCTGTTGAGGTTTATGAGTATCCCGGATTTGTGACCACACGTGCAATCGTTCCTCTGCTTAACGAAGCAATGTACATTCTGCTTGAAGGTGTTGCCAGTGCGAATGATATTGATACTGCAATGCGGCTTGGTTACAATTTCAATACAGGGCCGCTTGAAATGGCGGATGCAATGGGTCTGGATGAAGTATTAGCATGGATGGAAACCTTATGGAGTACTTTAGGTGAACCACGTTATCGTCCTTGTCCTATACTTCGCAAACTTGTTCGTGAAAGAAAGCTTGGTAAGAAAACAGGCGAAGGTTTTTTTAAATATGATGCAGATGGAAAAATAATCAACTAAAAATTTTGAGGAAGAAATGAAGGTTCTGGTTCTTAATTGCGGAAGTTCGTCAATCAAATATCAGTTTATGGATACAACGGCGCAGATCGCACTTGCAAAAGGAATGGTTGAGCGTATTGGTATGTCTAGTGCTATACTGACTCATCAGCCGCACGATAAAGAGAAGATAAAAATTGTAGGTGAAATACTCGATCACACCATTGCGATTGAATATGTAATTGCTGTTTTACTTTCGCCGAACCACGGAGTAATAAAGAATAAAAGAGAGATCGATGCTGTCGGTCATCGCGTTGTTCACGGCGGTGAAACATTTTCTGGTTCTGTTCTAATTACAGCGCAGGTTATGAAAGCCTTGAAAGATAATATTGAACTTGCCCCACTGCATAATCCGCCCAACATTAAAGGTATTGAAGCGGCAAGAAGTCATTTGCCCGATACACCTCAGGTAGGAGTGTTTGATACATCTTTTCATATCAAGATGCCTCCTCAGGCTTATCTCTATGGAATTCCTTATGAGCTTTATAAAAAATATAAGATCCGCCGTTATGGTTTTCACGGTACTTCACATCGTTATGTCTCCGAGCGTGCTGCAAAGATGTTAGGTAAACCAATCGAACAGCTAAAAATAGTAACTGCGCATCTCGGCAACGGATGTTCAATGGCTGCGGTTAATGGCGGACGATCTGTTGATACAACAATGGGTTTTACTCCTCTTGAAGGATTGCTGATGGGAACGAGAAGCGGCGACATGGATCCCTCAGTAATTCTATATATCATGGCCAAGGAAGGATTATCGCTTTCAGAAGCTAACACACTTCTGAACAAGCATAGCGGTCTGATTGGCATAAGCGGCGAAAGCAGCGATATGCGTGAAATTGAAGAGGCTGTTGGCGAAGGGAATAAAAAAGCTAAATATGCATTTGATGTTTTTACATATAGAATTAAAAAATATGTCGGCGCATACGCCGCAGCCATGGGCGGGCTTGATGCTTTAGTATTCACCGGAGGCATCGGAGAAAATTCGACTCTTGTTAGAAATGATGTCTGTTCCAATCTGGAGTTTCTGGGAATCAAGCTGGATTTGCAGGCTAATCAAAATGCTAAGGGAGAATGCTTAATCTCTTCGGCAGATTCTAAAGTAAGTGTGCTCAGAATTCCGACAAATGAAGAATTAGTAATTGCTCTTGATACTGAAGAAATTGTAAGTGAACGAATGGTTATTAAAGAAACAGCAATGGAATAATTCTTTTATATTTTCTCTTGATGATGCCGGATTCTATCCGGCATTTCTTTTTTAAACCTTTCTTAAAAATCACTAAATTTGATTCGGTTAAACAAGTGAGCTTGAAAATGGAATTACATCTTAAAGGCAAAACTGTTTTAGTTACAGCATCAAGCAGCGGAATAGGAAAGGCTGCTGCCGAATTGTTTATTAAGGAGGGTTGCAATGTAGCAATTTGCTCTCACAACAAAGAGAATCTTTTAATTGCTGCCCGGGATATCAAATCAACTTATAACGTTGAACCATTGTGGGAAGTATGCGACATGAATAAACTGCAGGATATCGAAGATACAGTCAGAGTGGTTCAAAAAGAACTGGGTGATATTGATATTCTCATTAACAATTGCGGCGGACCGGTACCTGGTTTTTTTGAAGATCTTTATGATGAAAATTGGGAAAACGCTTTCGAGCAAGTCCTTATGAGTGCCGTCCGTTTTACTCGTCATATATTGCCCGGAATGAAATCTAAAAATTGGGGAAGAATAATAAATGTCACATCGCTTTCTGTAAAACAACCTGTTGATAATTTGATCTTATCAAATTCACTTCGGGGTGCAGTTACGGGATTTGCTAAAACACTTAGTAATCAAGTCGGTAAATACAATATTACTGTTAATAATGTAGCACCGGGATACACACTTACTCCAAGATTACATGAACTTGCGGAGGTCAGAGCTAAACTCGCCGGCACAACACCGGTTAAAATCTTGGAATCGATGTCTAATGAAGTGCCGATGAAGCGTCTTGCTCAACCTGAAGAAGTGGCTTCAATGATCGTCTATTTAGCCTCAGAGAGGGCAGGAATAATCACCGGTCAGACAATCGCAGTAGATGGCGGAGTAATTAAATCAACTTATTAATAAACAGAACCCCGTAAACAGTATGCAGTAATCAGTTTGCAGTTTTTAAACTGTTTACTGTAAACTGTCAACTGATAATTTTCTCCATAACAGGAGACACAATGACAAAAGAAATAGAACTAGTAATATCGCCGGATTTTGTAAACGATTATACATATCAGAAAAAACTTGCAGCACAAAAACTAAAACTCAATCCAGAAGAAATATCCGCAGTCCAGATTATCCGCAGATCAGTTGATGCACGAAGCCGGAATCCAATCTACAGAGCAAAAGCAATTGTGTACATCAACCAGGAACCAATCGATCTCTATTCACCAATGAAATTTTTACCTGTCACCGGCAATAAAAAAGTTTTGATTGTGGGAATGGGACCTGCCGGAATGTTTGCCGCATTGCGCCTGATAGAACTTGGGATTAAGCCAATTATTTTTGAACGTGGCAAAGATGTTCAAACGCGGCGTAGAGATCTTCGCGCAATTCAGCAATTCGGTGAGGTGAACCCCGATTCCAATTATTGCTTCGGAGAAGGAGGAGCAGGGACATACAGCGACGGCAAACTTTATACAAGGTCAACTAAACGCGGAGACGTAAATAGAATTCTCAACATCCTTGTTCAGCATGGTTCGCCGAAAGAAATTTTAATTGACGCACACCCTCACATCGGTTCAAACAAATTGCCGCAAGTTGTGAAAACTATTCGCGAAACAATATTGAACTGTGGCGGTGAAATCCATTTTGAATCGCGTGTAACTGACTTTATTCTAACGAGCAATAGGATTAAAGGTGTAATTGTAAATAGTGAAAAAGAACATCCCGGTGATTCGGTCATAATAGCAACGGGACACTCTGCACGCGATATTTATTATTTGATGAACAGACATAAAATAAAAATCGAATCAAAACCGTTCGCCATGGGAGTCCGCATCGAGCATCCTCAAAAATTGATAGATGAAATTCAATACCATACAAAAGCACGTAACCCAAATTTGCCTGCATCAAGCTATAGTCTTACATGTCAGGTTGATGATCGCGGAGTGTATTCTTTCTGCATGTGTCCAGGTGGAATAATTATACCGGCATCGACAGAGCCCGGAGAATTGGTTCTGAATGGTATGAGTGTTTCCCGCCGTGATTCGCCGTTCGCTAATTCAGGATTGGTCGTAAGTGTTGATAAAAAAGACTGGGCTCAATACAAATCGCATGGAGTATTTGCCGGATTGAAATTACAGAAAGAAGTTGAAAGGGTTGCATTTGAAGCCGGAGGCAAAACTCAACAAGCTCCAGCGCAACGCATAACAGATTTTGTAAATAGAAAAGTGTCTTCGACTCTTCCAAAAAGTTCTTACATTCCCGGTACGGTTAGTTCACCTCTCCATGAAATCCTTCCGGTTAAAATTGCCGAAGGTCTCAGGAAAAGTTTATTGATCTTCGAAAAGAAGATGAACGGATATTTCACCGAAGAAGCTCAGATACTTGCTGCCGAAACACGCACGAGCTCACCAATAAGAATTCCGCGCGACAATGAAACCATGATGCATGTTGAAGTTGAAGGATTATTTCCCTGCGGAGAAGGCGCTGGTTATGCCGGAGGAATTGTATCTGCCGCGATTGATGGTGAGAGGAGTGCTGAAGCCATACAAAAATATGTGTCAACCAAATAGAAAGTTAAAATGAAGAAAAACTTGTTCTGAATCATTGTTGATAGGTGACGATTGAAGAAGTGGGAGAGTATTCAACAATTATTAATACCAAATTAGAATTTAAAAAAACCCGGCTTGAGTATGATTCAAGTCGGGCTGATGAGAAAAAATTAGATTGTTATTTCTCTGAGGGTAATAAATCCTTTGTCTTTAATTTTGAAGGCATAAAAATTCCAATAACTCCATTTAAACCAACACTCATAATTATATTATAAAAGAAAGCCAAAAATGCGAGAAGAAGCAGTGAACCGGAAATGGCTGCCAATATCATATAAACATTGAATTCTCCGTTGAGGTAAATTGAGCGGCGTAACATTCCTTTTAAACCGGCCATACCCATAAAAGCCCCCATTCCGATACCACCGAGAAGATGTGCCCAGAAATGGAAGTTCGCTAATTTGTCGCTATAAAATTTAGCACCGTTAGTAAGAATTGGAAAGAGAAAATATATTGCTGAATACAATGTCATTGTCAATCCTATTAATATTGCAACATGAACGTGAGGTCCAACAATCCATTGAGTGTTATGAAGAATTCTATTCAAACCTAAATCTGCTTGCATAATGCCGGCTGGAACAGCTAAAGCAAAGCCGAGCAATCCGCCAAGTAAAAATTTTAACGGGTGGCTCATTTTTAACGGTCTTGCGCTCCAAAGTGTTGCAAGTGTAATAAAGAAAGCTAAACCTTGAGTGATCAATTCAAATGCAGTAACCATTTCTCCGGATAGAATTTTTAAGATACCGGGCTGTGCTTGATCAGACATTAAATGATGCGACCAAACAGTCCAGCTAACGACCATTTCAACAAACAAAGCTGCACGAGCCCAGTTTTCCATAAACAATTTTTTACCCGTGATTAATGTTGCAAGTAAATACCATGTGCCGGCAACAAATATTAAAACGAGCCCATCGGCAATTAAATCAAGTCCCCACCAAAAAAAATTTTTATACAATAAAGCATCAATAGCAGAATGCTTAAGACTTACTCCAAACAATTCTGCAACCATATAAATTAAGATTAGAACGCCGGCGAATAAAATAACTACAGCATTAAGGGCTGTGTCAACTGTTCCTCTTGCAATAGCGGCAACCGGTAGAGAAACCAAATGTTCTTTTTTCTTTTTTGAAAAAAGATTTGTTAAACCGGTCAAGCCAAGTGCAGATTTAATTAATGCACCGCCGGGTTGTTTCTCCCAACCAACAGGAGTGTATATAATGGTCTTAAAAATATTGATAACAAAAAATGCAGTTCCTACCATTACAAGTGCAATCCCAACGATAAAGAAAGTTCCACCTAAAACACTAAACTGAGAAAAATCTGCCGGCAGCGGCCAATAAAGTGTATAGAGGGGGGAGTAGTGAGATACAAATCCAGCAAACCAAAATACGAATGTGCCGATAGCGATCAGCCATAAGGTCCAGTTTCCTAATTTGATACTCCACAATGGTTTCTTCATTAAGAATGGAACAAGGAAAAGAAACGCACCAAAGACAATTGAATAAGTAGATCCAAAAATTCCAACGAGGGGATGTGCAGTCATTATGGCAAAAAACTGTTCCGGACCTACACCTAAAGCAAGACCTGGATTAACTTCGAATAATCTCATCAACATTCCTTCAATCACAACAACGCCGTAATAGATCAAGCCAATTACTACAAATCGTAATGTCAGTTTTTGCATTGGAGTTAAGGAACTCGGTTTGAATAATCCTTGCTCACCGTTTGTGAACGTTTGTATTAAGCTCATTTTCAAATTCTCTCTTTAATTGTAAAAAATTGTTTAATCAACTACTTCAACTGCATCTCTTACGATCATATTGATCCCCTTAGGTCCCGAATATTCAGTAGATCGGATAGAATAAATAGCCGGGTGGTCGAACTGCCAAAGAATATCATTAATATGACCGGGGACAACTTGCATCTGAAATACCATTGTGTTGTCATTTCTAAAAATTCCAAAGCCATATGTTAAATCTTTAGACTCAACATTAAATCTGACTATCTCATTTTTTGTTATTGTGAGTTTGGAAGAAGGGAGCTGAAATTCATGGTTCTCCATAGTGATATGAAATTCCTTATCGGCTTTAATCTCTGCACGATTTAAATCCATTGCCTTCCATGGAATTGTTTCATGCGTTACTATATGAAGAGAGACTCCTATAACTACCAGAAAACCGACAAATGAATAAAATATTGCCGGTTTAACTACCTTGCCGGAACCATCTCTCGTTACCTTGTAAGCAAACCATCCCATCAAAGCCATAATAGCGAGGACATAAAAAGTGTAGGCAACTGTTTGTCCAGTTAATACAATATTTGAATCGATCATTGTTTCTCCTTTTTTTTGTCAATGGATTATTTAATTACTACCTCTATGTAGTGATTTTACATAAAAAAATCAAACTTTTACATTTTTATTGATCAAATCTCCCAAACGTGTTGAAGACAGCGTTTTGATGATACTCTTTTGTGAGTCTGACCATACGTCATGCATGGCACAAGGATTATCTAGCGCACATTCTTTTAGACCGAAGAGACAGGAAGGTGTATGATTAAAACCTTCAACAGCATCAATAATATCCGAGATATAAATTTTTTTGATACTACGAGCAAAAATATATCCGCCGTTCCTGCCTCGTATACTTTTTATCAAACCATTCTTTGAAAGGTCTGTTAATAAACGTTGTAAATACTTCTTAGGAATCTTTAAGTTTTCATGTAATTCTTCCGATGAAAACATTTTTTTTTCGTCTAATGCCATAAAGCTAAGAGTTTTTAAAGCGTATTCTGTTGTTTTAGTTAAAGTCATTCTAAATACCTCTTCTTTTTTGAACATAGCAAATATAAAATTTTATTCATTGTTAATTTGCATTCATTATACCAAAATAAAACAAGATAATGTGAAAGAAGAGAATATAGAACAATAGAACAGATTCAGCTATAATTATCAATGTGAATGAACTTCTAAAGTTGATTCACTATGAGCCGCACCAAATTTTAACTGATAAACTTTTTCAACATAGTGAACGAATTCGACGTAAGCTTTTACATATTCTCTTCCGGCATCTACATCGTTAGGATCAAAATTCTTTTTCGCCTTAACATTCATATAAAGCGGATGTATACCATCATGAATAGCGTCGTCTAAGAATTTTATTAATTCTTTAGGGGAACCGGATTCAATTGTTTTATCCGCTGCGGGAATTGCTGGACCAAGATCACGTCCGGCAGGTTTAATTCCGGTATAAGGCGCACCTTCACCAGCTCTGTGAAGCCGGACTAAAGTTTCGAAGAAATACATGTCCGCAAATTCTTTTGCTTCCGGCGATAATTTACGTATTGCAAGAGTTTTATTGAACGCAGAAATAATTTCTTCTTGCTCTACTTGTTTCACCCAGATCAGTACAAGCTTAACATTTCCGGTTTCGAGAGCTTTACGGGCATCTTTAATTACCGGACCGTCCAATCCGTCGCAATGGGCGAATGATTGAGTTGATGAAACTAATATTAGAACAGTAACTACTGCTAAAATACTTTTAATTTTTGATGAAATGTGTTTCATGGTAAATCTCCTTTTTTTGACATATGAAATATCCCATTATTGGAGCAGATATCCTTTGACTTAAGTCGGATTTAGTGTTTTTCTTTAGAAGAAAATAAACGACAGAGAAGAAATTCATCTAGCTAATGTTTTTACTTTATCAAGATCAAGAATAAAAATAGATTTACCGGCGACACGAATTATTTTTTCATTTTGTAATTTTTTAAGCAGTCTAGATAATGTATCGGTAATTGTCCCGATATAAGAAGCAATATTTTTTTTAGAAATATTTATTCTTACAAAAGGTTCCGGAAGATTGTCTGTGCCGGCTTTTTTGATTTCTTCGAGAAGATAACTTGCAAAACGGTTTGTTACTTCTTTTGTCGAAAGTTCTTCAACTTTTTGAGTAAGACGGCGCATTTTTTTTGAAAATCCAACCAACATATTAAAACAGATAGTAGAATTATTCTTTATCAGTTGGATGAATTCTTTATGTGGGATGAAAACTAAAACTGAATCAGTCATTACTTGTGCATTCACGGGATAGTTTCCACATTCAAAAAGGGGGACATCGCCGAATGACTCAGGAGGTTTAATCAGATGTAGAATTGATTCCTTTCCTTCGAAAGATATTTTATAAATTTTAACCGAGCCATTCAGAAGTATGTAAAATCCTTTGTAAGGATCGCCTTCCATAAATATGGTTTCGTTTTTTTTATAGTTAATAATCTTGCTAATAGAAATTATTTGTTCTGATTGTGGAGTAGTAAGTTCCGAAAATAAAGGAAGGTTGTATAAAATCTCAGCAGATATGTTTTGTCTATTTTTCACGATAACTGTTGAATCGGTTAAGCAAATTTTTAGCTAATTATAATTTAACGATAATAATATTATTTGGCATTATCCATTTCTCAGCAAGTGTACCTTAATGTTGAAGAGAATAAATGTAACTATTGGAAATAATCATAAAATCTTAATAGCATCTCTCAAATATTGTTGCTGGAAGTGAGTATAAATTTGAGTAATTGCCAAATCTTCATGGCCCATTAATTCTTTAACTATGTAAAGCGAGATGCCTTTTTGAGCTAACAGTGAAGCAAAAAATGACGCAAAGAATGGAAATGGATTTTTTCGTCTAGATTAGATTTTCTTACAGCGTCTTTGAATTGTTTGCTAATAGTTTCTTGATGAAGTTTTCTTCCTTTGATTCGATAGAAGGCAACTTCACCATATTGATGAACGGCAAGATTAGAACGATTGATAAGAATTTATTTGACTTTTTCAATTATAGGAACAATTCGTGTTTTTTTGCTCCTGGTCAATAAATCTTCTGAGTATTCCACTGTAATTTGACTCTTAAAAAAATCTATTCAATTCCATCTCATATTTATTAGTTCGCCAAGACGTAATCCGGTATAAAAAACCACCGTGAAAATATCTTTGAGGTATTGATAATGAGTAATTGCTAAAATGATTAATAATTCATCCTCAGAAATAAAAACAGGGAATGACTTTGCTAATTTTGGAAATTTAACACTAGTAAATGGATTTGATGAAATGTAATTCCATTCGATTGCTTTATCCCAGATTTGTCAATAGTCAAAAATTTC
>CAYTUV010000044.1:0-27940 GCA_964441505.1 uncultured Melioribacter sp.
GGAAGAGTATTCTCAATGTTAGTATTATAGAAAGTGATCAATTGAGATTTTTTTTGAATATTAAGTTTTAATCTGATGCTTCCCCTATAATAATCTACCGTTTTCTTACTAAGAAATAGTTTTTCTGAAATCTCCTGACTGGTTAATCCATCTGCAAGTAGTTTTAATACTTCTATTTCTCTTTCGGTTAATCCATAATCAAAAGATTTTGTTTTAGGTTGAACTCCATTGAGTTTATTATGTTTATTAGATAAGTAGCTATGAGAAATGTTTTCTTCCTTTGTGCTAAATAAGAAAGAAGGAACTCTTATTTTCGTTCGCACACCTGCAATTGATATAATAACGAGCAGTAATATATTACCCGCAACAAAAAATGGATAAAGTAAAACCGATATATAGATATATTTAAAATATAAGAAGATTTTAATAGCATCAAGGAGAGTGAGCAGCATTATTAGAAGTAAAAATAGACTACCTTTTTCATCCTGCTTTATTTCATCGTAAAAATACTCGATCAGTTGATAAATCATAAAAACAGAAACCAACTCAATACCGATCAATGATATAAAATGATTGTATTCATAATGAAGTAATGTTAGTAAAAGCGGAATGAATAGAAATACTTTTACTTTAAGATCCTTGTATGGGAAAGCAACAAAAAGTATCATTGTGGCGATAAGGAAATAAGTGTAAGTATCTATCGTAATAATGTGGCGAATTAGGTAAAATATGGGATCTATCAAAGCTGAGGCTATAAAGTAATTTTAAAAATGAGTTTTGCGGAATGGGTAAATTGGAAATACTTGGGCTATTAACAAAATTAAGAAAAGCACTCTGAATAAAGACATTTCAGCACCTCCGTCTTAGTTATGATCTCTTTAATTTAAATCAAGTGAAGAATTTAAGTAGCATTCAAGAGTAAAAATTTTATGCCATGAACAAAATCTGTTAACCTTATATATATAACAAGAGCCATTCTTATAATAGTCTCATCCTCAGCTACGAGCATGTGTATATTTTCCATAAATGATTCTCCGGAATTATAGAACACCAAGCGCGATTATAATATTCCAATAATAAACTATTTAACCAATTCAAAAATATTGCACCTTTAATCATTTATCAGTTATCATGTAAGAATATAGCAATAGATTTTGAATCCAACATCAGTAGTTGTACTAATGTTTATAACATTTTTGGCCGTTTTTGGCGAAAAACCTCAGTAGTTGTACTAGTGTTGTTTAGATTGAAAGGACTTTCCCTGATCTTAACCCGAAAAGACGGGCGGATTTTTTAGGCAGGCAAAAAGAAAAAACTGATATTCAATAGAACGCTGATCATCATGATTATTATGATAAGTTATGATAAATCATAAAAGATCTCCATAGGAGTCCTTCGGACATAACCATCATAATAAATCTGTGTTCTATTACCTTTATCATGCATCCAAATTTATTTTCGTGGAAGTCTTTCCAGATAAGAACTTGTACTTAATACAGCAAAAGTATCAATCATCTTCAGTTCTTCCAGCGATTCACAGTTTAGATAACTCATGGAACTTTTTAATCCATCCGAGATTGCATTGACAACACTCTTAACTGTTCCTTTATAAGGAACCATCGTCTCTTCGCCTTCAATAAATTCACCTTTCATCTTAACACCAAACGATGCAGAGCCGCGGTACTTCTTCCATAACTGATCATTGTATTTAATCACTTCACCGGGAGTTTCTTTTGTACCGGCAAGCATTCTTCCAAGCATTACTATATCAGCTCCGGAAGCGAGAGCTTTGGCAACATCGCCCGGACTTTTAATTCCTCCATCAGCAATCAATTCTATTTTCAATTTTTGTTCTTCACGTTGGAAATACGAATCAAGAACCGAAGAGACCTGTCCAATTCCAATTCCCGTTTGAACTGAAGTAGTACATACGCTTCCGCCGCCGATTCCGATTCGAACAGCGTCGGCACCGGCATCGACAAGCTGTTTCAATGTTCCGCCGTGCGCAATATTTCCAACAATAATTTTCACTTTATATTTTTTCTTTATCTCTTCGCATTTCTGCAGTACGTGAGCATTGTTAGCGTTTGCCGTATCTATACATACAATCAAATTGTTAGCGGTTATTTTTTCAAGCAGTTCCTCCTCAGCGGTTAAACTGACGGAGATAGCCTGAATTCCATCAATTACTTTCCAATTCGAAAATAACTCATTCAGGGATGAATCAAATCTGTTTACAATTCCGATACAGCCCGAGCTTGAAAGTTCTCTTGCCATCGCGATTCCTGTAACTGTATCCATCGGACTGGATATTACCGGTACAGCTAACTCCTTTCCTAAAAATTTTGATTTTATATTTACTTCGGATCTCGTTTTAACACGCGAAACCTGAGTGGGGATAAGACTGATATCATCATAAGTAAGAGAAAGTGAGTAGTCGTTCAAATCTTCTTTAGAATAAATCCTCATTTGGATCTCCAGACATTTGTCAAAATATTTTTTAGCAACGATTGTCATGTCGATCCCGCTTCGGCGGGAGAGACATCTTCTTCTTTAAGATTTCTCAGTCGTCTCTGACTTCGACTTTGCTCAGTGCTTCGGCTCAGTCAGACGGGACTTCATCGAAATGACATTAACAGATATTTCAGATTTATCTATTGATTAATCAATTATTTCCGGGATTGAATCTATGGAATTTTTCTTTTCAAATCTCTTGGCGATGCAATATTTTTTCCATCAATTTTTTTAGTGGATGAAATTCTATAACTTGCGCAAAACTTTTTAAGGATTACTGATGACTGAACAAAGTAAACTAATTGGCTGGAAATTTCCCAAAGAATTTTGGTTAGCTAATTTCATGGAATTGTGTGAACGTGCAGCTTATTATGGATTTTTTATTGTCCTTACACTTTATTTAACAGATATTGTTGGATTCAACGATAAAGAGACGGGTATTGTAGCGGGCGTTTTCTTTGCGGGTTTATACCTGCTGCCTCCTTTTGCAGGCGCTATAGCAGACAAAATCGGTTTCAAGAACGGATTGATACTAGCGTTTGGGTTATTAACTATTGGTTATGCACTGCTCGGAATGTTCCATGCTAAACTTCTCGTACTTTTATTTTTGTTTATCATTCTTGTCGGCGGCTCATTTATAAAGCCGTTGATTACAGGAACTGTTGCCAAACTTACCACAGAGGCTAACCGTGCCAGGGGTTTTGCATTATTTTATTGGGTTGTTAATATCGGAGCCTTTTCAGGAAAAACTTTTGTTCCATACATTCGTCAGGGAGTAGGTGTAGAATATGTGAACTTCTTCTCCTCGGCAATGGCATTTATCGCTATGCTCTTTGCGATTTTTATATTCAAACAAAACGACACTTCGCACCAAACTAAAACTATAGCCGATGTATTCAACTCATTGAAAAGAATATTTTCTCAACCGCGGTTGATAATTTTAACTTTGATTGTAACCGGATTCTGGATAATTCAACATCAATTGTATGCTACAATGCCGAAATATGTGATTCGTTTGCGCGGAGATGAAGCAAGACCGGAGTGGCTTGCAAATGTTAATCCGGCTGTAGTTGTTTTATTTGTCGTACTCGTTACAAACATGATGAAAAAGAAAAAAGCGGTAACTTCAATGCTTGTGGGAATGATGTTAATGCCACTTTCAGCGCTTGCAATGTCTTTCAGCCAGGGCCTCGAGGGAATGTCCGGTGACAGCATTTCGATACTTGGCTGGTTTACGCTTCATCCGATTACGGTAATGCTAATTGTCGGAATCGCAATTCAAGGATTGGCGGAATGTTTTATCTCTCCCCGTTTCTTGGAATATTTCTCTTATCAAGCTCCTAAAGGTGAGGAGGGAGTTTATCTTGGATTTAGCCACCTTCATTCATTCTTCTCTGCACTGGCGGGTTTTATTATGTCCGGTTTTCTTCTTGACAAATATTGTCCCGATCCAAAGACTTTACCTGCGGGGTTAACGGAAATTCAGCGTGCGGCATATTATGCAGATGCCCATTTGATCTGGTATTACTTCTTTGCTATTGGTTCCATCGCTGCCGTTGCATTATTCATTTTTAAATATGTTACAGAAAGGAACGATAAGAAGAAAGAGAAAAAATAAAAGTCCATTTCCACCTTACCAAAGAGAAGGACTTTCGATTAAAGGGTGGTTCTAAAAATTTCAATATTCTCTGCGGGCTCTGCGTATTCTTTGCGTTCTCTGTGTTAAATTTTTTTAAAAGAGAATTTTTAGAACCGCCTTAAAGTGAAATAATTGATTTGACTTTTTCAGGCAATAGTGAATTGAGATGAGGATGAGTTTCTACAAGACGCATTATATCTGCAAGATCTTTTTGTCGTTTACTTTTTCTTCTCTCTTCATCAAGGTAGGCCCATATTTTCCCATTAAGAACATCTTCCAAAGCGGCTACTTTCATAATATATCCTAAAACTTTCTTTTCAGTTGCCCGGGATATAAAATACTGATATCGTTCATCTGTCTGCAACTGAATTCTAAGATCAGATTGCGGATGGTTCAAGTTAATACTGTGAGGATATTTTTCTATACTATATGATTTGTCCACCGATTTAAGAAGTTTATCAGTTTCATCTAATGTAATAGCTAAATCAAGACCAAGACTTGCAACCGGATCAGCATATGCATTAACAGCAAGACCTCCAATTATACAGTAATCTATTTTTAATTTATCAAGCAGATCAAGAAATTGCTGGATAATATCTACACTTCCGTTTGCTAAACTATTTAGGAATTCTTTGCTAGTCATTTTTATTCAAATTAATTCTTACAAAAATTACAAAATTATTTTCATGTAAGCGACTACCTAAAACTCATGTAATTTTAATCTGCAAGACGAGCGCTTAGGGAATCACTAATCACAATGTTTTTTCGATACGGGAACGAATGGCTTCCGTTTTTGTTTGCTGCAACTACTCTAAAGAGATAAATGCCCGGTTGCAGATTTTCAATATTCAATGAAACGATTCCGGAAATCTTATCAAATGAAAATTCTTTTTCTTCTTTATCAATGAATACCAGAATTGATTTAGGATTAATACCGAGCGAATCGGAAAGCATAAATGAAAGTTTCAGACTGTTTTCCTGAACCTTGATACTATCCGTAATTATCGAAATCTCTGGTCTTCCTGATTTGAAATATTTTGCAAACCCTCTGAAAATTCCCCATGCCTGAATCTGATTGAACTCTTCATTATTCAGACGCAGTTCTTCAAATTGACTTGTATGGAAAGCGCATTCGATGAGAACGCCGGGAATATTTTTTTTGCGCAGAACCGAAAAGCCTTCGCCCGGATAAATATTATAGTCCGAGTAAGTGCCGTCGAACGAGCCTAATCCTCCTGGATTTCCCATTACATAAGAAAGATCCCGCTGGATATACCGTGCTATGTCATGATCGCAGGGTTCATACTCAAAGTCGGTTTCTTTCGCGTGATAGTAGACAGAAGTGTAATTAGTATAATCATCCTCAGTTTTTCCCGGTGCGTTGTGATGAATACTTACAAATATTTCAGCACCGCTTTTATTGGCCAGAGCTGACCGGTCTCCGAGCGCAACTGTAGTGTCTTTGTCTCTGGAAATAAAAACTTTTGCACCGGCGGTTTCGAGATATTCTTTTAAGTTTAGAGCCACGCGTAAATTGACATCGGCCTCAATTACATCCCCTTTTTTGTTTTTATTCTTTCGGTCCTCACCGCCGTGACCGGGATCCAGAAAAATTTTTCTGCCGCTAAAATATCTGGAGTAATCTGCAATGGTTTTCTCCCGTTCACTAATATTTTTCCAGTCGGGTGGATATTTAAAAAGCGGAACCACTGGAGATGAAGAACACGCTGAGAGGATGAACAGCGAGACGACTGAAATGATCGTAATGAGATATTTATTTTTCAGAAGATTTTTAATTGAATGACTTTTCAGAATTTTACGCATTTGTCACTTTCCTGAGCGAAATTGCATTTTGAACAATGGATTAAATTTGGTGTAAAATTACTTGAATATATTTTTTCTATCGCGTTTCTTATCGCATCTCCGAATACTATTAAATCACCGAGATCGACTTCTCTGGAAACTGGTTTCTGGGAATGTTTCAGAAAGATTAGATGCAGTTCGAATGTTTTATACTCGGGAAACAACTTCGATAAAATATAAGCATAAAATTTCAGCTGGGGAAGATAATCCCCTGCCCGTGAATTCAACTGTCCTTCGGAAACATTGTCGGTCTTATAATCAACAATTATCAATCTATCTTCTTCGATAATCAGTTTATCTATAATACCGTAAAGATAATGCGCGCCTTCTTCGCAATAGATTTCAAACTCATTTATGGAATTTTTGCTTCTTGAAATTTCTTTATATGCTTCCGACTGGTAGAACTGTTCGATTTCATCTACAATTGTGTTAGCTAAATTTTCTTTTATCTTTTCATCTTCCGGAATATTCTCGGCATCAATTCTTTTCAAAATATAATTGCGTAATTTCTCCCCGCGGTATTCCTCTTTCAGCACGGCATGGATTAGTTTCCCGCGGATCTGGCCGAATGACCTCAGCTCATCATCCTCATTAGCATTAAACTCGTATTCGTTCATCCGCGCTTTGATGGTATTGTAAATTCTCGAAAAACCAAGTTCATAAGTAAGCTGATATTTCACAGGGCACTGGGTAAACATGGATATTTTTGTAGCGGAGATTATTTCACTCTTGGGAATATCCTTAATCTTTTGCGTTAAATTTATTTTAGCTGTTTCAGGCTCCTGCTCTTTGATGTTCCCTGCAGCTGCCTCATCCACCTGACTAACGATTGGAATAGATAAAGCTACCGGTTTCTCATAAAATTCAAACTTGTTGCCGATGAATTTCATAAACTCGACGTTCGAGCTGAGAACAATTTCATCTGCGGTAAAATCGATTTTGAAACCTTCCGAGATCAATTCAAGAAAAGAGTTCGGCTTTACGCTGAAATTTTTGTGTGTGGCGGTTATGAAAAGATAATTAATCGCCCGGGTTACGCCTACATAAAGAAGTCGTTTCATCTCAGCACGGTTCTTCCGTTCATTTGAATAATTGTACAACGCGACAATTGGAGGAGTAGAATATTTCTCAAAATAATTCTGGTTAACCGGCACCTTTGTCAACAATCCGTAATTTTTATCGGTACTCAAAGATTTTGCTCTCACAGAATCATCTTTGGTTGTATTGTTACAGCCATAAAGAAATACTGCTTTATATTCGAGTCCCTTCGCCTGATGAATCGTTAGAAGTTTGACAGTATTTTCATCTCTTGCCACTTGTGCCTGTCCTTCGTCCTCGTAACCTTCAATTGCCTCGCGCAGAAATACTGTGAAGTCGTATAAATTCTTAAAACTCTTTTTTGTGTATGCAAGTGCAAGGGCGAGAAGTTTTTCAATATTGGCAAGTTCCTGAGCGGAATTTTGTTTTGCAGCAATTACAGCCCAATAACCGCTTTCCAGTAAAATCTTTCTTATAAGTGAAGATATCTCCATGCTAAAAGAGAGATTCAGATTCTCGTTCAGTTTTTCATATGCAAATTTGATTTCATCACCCGAGTCAATTCTATTTTTCAACTTTTCAAAATAAGAGTTACCGCTTTCGAGAGAAATCTGGTACAGTTGAAGATCCGAAATGTTGAAAAATGGAGAGCGTAGAATTCCGATTAATGCCGCATCATTTTCTGTATTCAATAAAAACGAGAGGTAGTTATATACATCATAAATTGTCTGCCTCTGGAAAAATCCTTTACCGCCGATGATTGTAAATGGAATCTTATAATGTACAAACGATTCTTCCAATTCAACAAATGAATCCCGTTTACGGCAGAGGATAGCAACATTTTTAAATGCTACCGGTTCGCTCTTCTCTTCAGATACAAGCCGCAATATTCTTTTGGCAACAAGATCACTTTCCAAAATTCCGGTAGTGCTGTCAGCCAGAATTATTTCAGCTTTTCCCTCCTGCGTTTCTTCTTTTGCGCAAACCAGATTACTATGCGCTACTTCATTGAAATATGTATCCGGATTTCTGAAGAGGTTCGAGAATAGCTTGTTTGTAAAGAGAACCAGCTGAGGCGCCATTCTGAAACTATGAGGCAAGGTCAGTAATTTTCCTCCCTGATCCGACGATCCGATTTCATTTTTTGTCCGTTCGAATATTTCCAGCTCGGCATTGCGGAAAAGGTAGATGCTCTGCTTCTCATCCCCCACAACAAAGAGATTTCCCACTCTCAAATGATCAAGTATCGGCATAAATATTTCGTATTGAAGCTCATTCGTATCCTGATACTCGTCGATCATTATGTAACTGAATTTCTCGGTGAGGGATTTTATTACATTATTGTTTTGTAGAATTTTTTCAGTGTAAAGCAGAAGATCTTCAAAATCCAGAAAGCCGTTTTTTTTCTTCTTCTCATTGTAGAGATTAAGCGCATATTCATAAACATTAACAAATGATTTCCCAAACTTTGCAAGTTCCTTCTCCGATTCTCCTGACGAATCAATGTAGAAGAAATCTGCTAAGTCAGAAAGGGCAAGTTCAACCATTTCAATTTTGTCTTCGAATTTTTCCCGTTCCTTACTTAAATATGCAGGCTTCCTGATAGTCAGCTTTTCAGTCAAAGCGTTTTTGATCAGATTTTTCAAAGTAATTAGTTTTTTAATCGGTGATGCAACAGGATTTATTTGATTGAGAACATGGGCGGCTTCAACAGCATGCTTGTTTGCAGAATTTTGACTGAATACAAAATCATTAATTTCTCTTAATGCCTTAATCGTTTTTTCAATTACATCCGAAAATATCAGATCAAAACCCTGCCTAAATTTATCCAGGAATAGTGATGCGATCTCTTCCTGGCTTTTGCAATAAGTATTATTCTCCAGGAGCCGTATTACCCTGCGTTTATCAATAGCGTTTTGAAGCTGAGAGATTAAATTCTTTTTGGAAGCAAAAAATCTTACAAGGTATTTCAAATCTTCTGAATAGGTCTGATTCTGAATTAAAACATTTATTGTTTCATCAACACTCAGTTCAATTAATTCATCAGAAGTCGTTTTATCAATAGGACTGAAATTAGCATCGATCTCAGCCTCCGGGGCAAATTCTTTAAGAATATTAATACAGAAGGAGTGGATTGTAGAAATGTTAGCAGACACAAGTTGACGCCGTAAGCCTTCCAGTTTTTTTCTCTTCTCGGGATCAACTTCCGTGAGTAACCGCTCATCAACTTCGTTGGCAATTTTTCTGTTTAATTCCCCCGCCGCCTTGTCTGTAAATGTAATAGCAACAATGCTGTTGAGGTCAACATCCGTATTCAGAAAAATTTCTACAAACCTTTTGGATAAGACAAATGTCTTGCCCGATCCGGCATTTGCCGTAACGGATATATGTCTGTCAAAAACTAAAGCAGCTTTTTGTTGGGGAGTTAATTCTTGCATTATTCAGCCAAAGGTAAAGTGATTAAGAACGTAGTACCATCATGCGAGGTATTTTCTATAGAGATATTTCCACCAATGCTCTCAACAAATCTTTTTGCAAGACTAAGACCGATTCCCATGCCGCTCTTTTTAGTTGTAAAATTTTCGTCGAAAACTTTGGAGATAATATTCATATCAATACCAATCCCATCATCGTGCACAAATAATTTGAACATCCCGCTCTCAGTAAGTAATCTTATAGAAATATGTCTGGCGTTCGCCTGCAATGAATTGCGCAGCAGATTAATAATTGTCCGCTTTAATTGATCCTGATCTGCATTGACAAATATTTTTTCCTGAGTAGATTCAAATTTGATTTCAAATTTTTCTTCCTCAAAAAGATTCAGAGCTTCCCTGATTACCGTTACAGCGTTTAGTTTTTTAATATTCAGACGCGGCATTCGCGCAAAATTGGAGAACTCCGATGCTATATTTTTGAGCGTTTCTATTTGCGAAATTATTGTTGCAGTGACCTTCTCGAATATCGTATCAAATTTCTGCGATTTGTCTTTATAAGCCGCTATCAGTTGCTGAACATTCAGCTTCATAGGTGTGAGAGGATTTTTTATTTCATGAGCAACTTGTTTTGCCATCTCCTTCCAAGCTGATTCTCTCTCCATCTGTGCAATTTCAACCTGACTCTGTTCAATTTTTTTAACCATCATGTTAAAACCATCAACCAGATCTTTTATCTCCCCCTTTGGTTTATAAATCACTTCTACATTAAGATCACCGCTCCCCACAGATTTTGTTGCGGATGTCAACTTTCTTATTGGTGATGAGATCTGATCTGCCAGGACAGTACTTAGTATAAATAACAACAGGACAGCAAGTGAAAACACTCCGAATAAAAATATATCAAGTTCAATGTCCGATAGCGGAACCGAAATTTTATTGAATAAATCGTCAACCTTTATAATCAGATTCTGATCGTGGAAATTTGCAAGTGAATAAACTGAGTTAATTGGTGCATTCTCTAATTTCTCATTCGAATATATTTTTTGATTTTTGCCAAGAATACAATTCACATATGCTGATGGACTAATTGTCGATTGAAGAAGTCCAACCTCACTGTATACAGACTGTGAACTGAACAGAAGGTTTTTATCGGAATAGATGGAAAAATTGATATTAAGATCGCTGGCTGCCTTGTCGAACAGAAGCGATTGATCGACCGATGTACCAGAGGAATACTGATTCAAATACGATTCAACCTGCTCTGACATCTCAGTCAGCCGCTTCTCGACTAACTGAGTATTTTTCACCTCGGTTATATTCCGGAAATAGAGCGCTATTACAATCAGCGGAATTATAGAGATGACCAAAAATGCCCCTGCGAGCCTTGTTCTGTATGATGTAAAAAGTATTTTCGATTTTCTATACTTCGATAATGCTAAGACGATTATCAGAAAAGATATTATAAGCGTATGAACGAAAAACACTTTGAAAAAATTGGAAAGATTCCAGGAAAAATTCTTTTCTTCTAGAGCAATCGCAACTACCTTGTTCTTCGAGGGTGAATTCATTTTAAGAGCATAAATCAGATTGTCCTCATCGTTGATATTCATATTCAGCCATACTTCTGAATAATGACCGAAATCAGAATTCAATATTTTATTCTGCTCTTCCGGCGAGAGGTTAACCCCGCCATATGAACGGACTAATTTTCCATCATGAAAATCATAGATTTTTAATTTATCAAAATCGATTGCCGATGATATACCGGCTCTTTGTGAAATAAGGATTTTGGGCAAATCAGCGTAATTGAAAAAATCTTCATCATATATTGCGGAGACAACAGCATATCCCAATAATCTGCCATCATCCCTCAATGGTACAATTCCGTCGAACGTAACTCCATTGCCGTACAGATTTGTTTCCTTGAAGATTTTCAGATTGCCATCCATCTCTTCCAGATGCTTTTTAATCAAGCCGAAAGGAACAAATTTTCCGGTCTGGTATCCTCCGAGAAAATTATGAGATTCATCAAAGAAATTGAGAGCGGAAGGAATACCTTCTTTGTAAAGTAAACTGCCCGTCCAGATAATGAAGGCATCGGAAGAAAAATTGTCCAGCTCAGAGAATGAATTGATTACCCGTTTATCATTCTGTGTCTGAACGAGTGCCTGAAAAACCATGAATTGAATCTGTTCCTCGTTTGTGCGTGTCAGTTCATGTGCGGTTGTCTTTAAAGATTCTCTCTCAATCTGTGAATTATAATATGTCAACAGGCTGACAGAGACAATTGAGGCGGCAAATGCATAATAAGCAAAAACAAACCATGTTCGGCGATTAAGAATTATTACAAAAAACGCCAGTAAGAAAACGATCGATATATAAATTATTCTGATGATGGGAGTGCCTTGCGGTTCACTCTGTATCAGATCAAAAATCCATGCGGCAAACTGAAGCAAGACGAAAAACAAAACAAATAAGGTCAATTGTTTTTTTCGATCACGATAGGTGCTTAAGGAGAAGACACTTAACAGCAAAATGATTGAGAAAAGAATTGAACAAAATCCTAGTGCCAGAATGTTGAAATTCATCAATAGAATTGGAGGCGATGGAATGAGTGAAAAATCTTTGAAGTAACGGATTGTGGAATCGAAAACTACACTCCGAATTGCCGCGCCAAATCCCCTGAGTGATAAGAGGAAAAGTGGTACTGAAATGATAATAGAAAGAACAAACTTGATTTGGCTTTTTTGAATTACCTCTTTCTTCTCATCGAAATATTTAACTACAAGGTTGTAACCAAAAAAGATAATTGTCGCAAGAACCAGTATTGTTATAAGGAACTCCAGAGGTGATCGGACAATTCCGAATGCGAATATCGAAGAAAAGTTGGATGGATCGTTAATCGAACTCCGCATAAACGAAGACGGAATTTCAAACACAAAAAATAAAAACCGGAACAGTATCAAAACTGAAGCGATAATTATAAATCGAAATGACCTTTTTGTAATCTTGTTAATTATAAGTCTTAGCCAAAAACTTAGAATAACGAGTGCAGTAATAACCAGCAAATATTGAATTATGGTAATTGTTTTTTGAATCTCATTTATTTCCGACTCGAGTGAGGGTTTATCAAAAGTTGCGACTGCTATTTTATTATTATAATTATTCTGGATCGCAAACGAGTATTTTCTGCCATCCTTTGAGAACTGTGCCGATGGCGAGTAATTTATTTCAACCTTGGTGGATAATTCGTTGGAAAGTGAATCAGCCAGATTCTGTCTAATATCCTTAACCTGGGAAAGAGAGTAATGTTTTTCAATCGGCAGACTAACCACGGTTAATATTTCTTTCTCACCAGCATGAATTGTATCAGTAAAGCAAAGATGCGTGAATAGTTTTTGACTGATAAAAAAAGATTGGTTCATATACGAGTTCGTTTTTTTCAACCATTGACCGTCCAAAACGGGTTCAGAGTTCCATGCAGTCAAATCTCTTTTCGAATTATAAATTTGCACGGAAAGATTTTGATACTTCTCAGATGAAAGAAGATTAAATAATGACCGTTGATCTTTTCCAGGCTTAGGATGAATTGAGTGTAAATCTTTCTTTAACCGAGCACTTTGTATGAGAAGAAAATTTGTTCTGGTCTCGAAGGAAGTATTTATTGAATAAACAACTTTATCAATTTTATCTATTAATGTTCTGTCCCAATCGTTTTTTTGTTTTTCAATTAAGATCGGTGAAACCACCCCTGACAAAAACACTAAAAAAAAGATTAATGAAATAAGCCGGATGTATTTTTTATTCCGTTTTGAGATTGTGGTAGCCATTCTAATTTATAGTTATCTGGGATATCCGCCATTGGTTATCAATTAAGTAAAGTGCTATGAAAACTGTTGCTGTGCCGCGGATTCCTTTGTTGTTATACTTCAAAGACCCCGATGCAAACGGTGTAGATGTTTCTGAAACTATATTGGTTAGTTTAAAGGATCCGCTCTGATATACACTCAGAAAATCCTTTATTACGTAATATGATTGATTAGCGCTGAAATATCCCGCCGTCCCATTTGCCAGGCTTAGATAATTTTTATCCCCAAAGTAATTAGAGAACTTGTCAACTGCGGATGAATTTAGCCCCTCTTCGATTCGAAGAAAAACTTTATGAGCATCTCTCTGTTTTAATTCCTGAGCTATTGATTCGGAATATGTGAACACAACGTTCAAGAGAATTATGCTCAGAAGAAAAAGGCTTTTATATATCTTAAGAAATTTCATTTAGTATTTACAGCATTTGTTCGTTAGCAAAATAAATAAAAGAAATAAAAAAGCATACCTAAAGGGTATGCTTTTCAACAAGGGGGAGTATGCATCGGGATTAATATTTCTTGATAACCGTCTTTGGAGTTTCCTTTCTTTCGCCTGAAACGTTTACTCTCTTCAATTCCCTGTTTCCCTCGACTAATTGATATGCCCAGTCAAATACTATTCTTTCAGAGGTTAGGTTCTTTACTCTAACTTTTGCGTAATGATTATCCCAGGTCCAGATTACATATGTGTGTCCGATCTTTGCCTCTGTATATTTTACATTTTCATTCGGTTTAATTGGTACCCAACCGCCTGTTGGTGCATAACTAATATCCCAGATATCCCTTGTTGAACCCATATCCTGAATATCTGAATCATCCCAGACATTCAGATAAAATGTACCGTTGTAATTCTCAAAGAAAAAATCGGCATATTTATCATCATATGGTAGAGCGAGGAACTGACTGAAATCATAACCACCACTATTTGGAAATCTGATGTAATCATAAATTGTCTGATCAAATCCCTCGGGACGAGGCGTATCATAGACTTCGTCATAGCTCAATTCGCTTTCATTGCCGTCGTAATCGTATGCCGCTACACCATAATAATAAGTAACTCCGTTTTTCGCACCATAGTCGACATATGAATCATTTTTAGTGCTGCCAATTAGTGTATACTTTCCGTCATATGAATAAGCATAATAGACATTATAACCGGCAACATCATCTTCAGTATTGTAATCCCAGAAAATATCTACCCGGTTATCACCGGTAACCGTTGAAACATTTTTAGGTGGTGAAGGTGGCGTATCATCATAATACCTGTTGAGCTTATCGCATCCGGTAAATATTAATATTCCTAAAACTAAGGTTGAGATTGTGATTCTTTTTAAGGTTTTCATGGCGTCCTCCGCAATATTCTGATAGTTATTCTCAATCGTAATGCCAAACGGAATTTCCATAACGTAAGACGAAATTCTTTCTTTTTAGTTCGATTTAATGATAAAATACTATCGCGTGAATCTTGAGGCAGAAAAGATAGAATTCAGAGCTGTCTGTTATACTGAACAGCTCTGAACAATTTTAATGAATATCAGATCGAAATGAATTTGTCTTCGAAGAACATCTTCTTTTTATTGATTACCGCAATTGATCTGCCGGTCATCAGCCGTTTATCAAATGGCGAGTTTTTTGCTTTTGATTTGAATCTGGAAACATCAACAGTCCAGATCATATCCGAATCGAAAATCGTAAGATTTGCTGCCTCCCCCTCTTTAATCTGGGGCACCGGCAGGTTCAATATTTTTCTCGGGTTGATTGCCATCTTTTCTACAAGCTGTGAAATAGTAAGATGTTTTTTATGAACGAGTTCGCTTACAACTAATCCAAGTTGTGTTTCAAGTCCGATGATTCCGTTAGGTGCATATATAAATTCCATCTCTTTTTCTTCAATCGCGTGCGGTGCGTGATCGCTCGCAATGCAATCGATGGTTCCGTCTTTCAATCCTTCAATCATTGCATCAACGTCCGCGCGTGTCCGTAACGGAGGATTCATTTTATAATTTGTGTCGTAGGTCTTTATTGAATCATCAGTCAAAGTGAAATGATGCGGTGCTACTTCTGCCGTAACTTTTATACCTTTCTTTTTTGCCTGCCGGACTAACTCAACAGCATTTTTAGAACTGATATGTGCAATGTGAACCTTTCCGCCAATGAATTCAGCCATTATGATATCTCTCATAACAATCAGATCTTCTGCTACATTCGGAATTCCCTCAAGTCCAAGTGTTGTTGAGATTATTCCTTCATTCATAACACCATCTGCCAAAGATTCATCTTCACAATGTTCGATGACAGTTGTACCAAAATTTTTTGAATACTCAAGAACGTTTCTAAGTACTCCGGCGTTTTTAATTGCAACACCATCATCGGAAAATGCAACGGCACCAGCTTCGAACAATTCATACATAGGAGAAAGAGCTTCTCCTTTGCGTGATAGTGTTGCGGCGGCAACCGGATAGACATCCACTAGATGATCTTTTGCCTTCTCTTTTATGAAGCGTACTATTTCCGCAGAATCAATATCCGGATTTGTATTTGGCATACATGCAACACCTGTAAATCCTCCTGCGGCCGCTGCATTACTCCCTGTTTCAACAGTCTCCTCATCCTCACGCCCTGGCTCTCGCAAATGCACATGCATGTCAAACAAACCGGGCACACAATATTTATTTTCGAATTCGAATATTTCAGCAGATTTGAAATCATCCGGTTTTAAACCGCCGATTTTTTTTATCACTCCGTCTTCAATAAGCAAATCGTTTTTCTGATTTAATTTTTGTTCGGGATTTAAGAGAGTAACTTGTTTAAGTATTATTTTCATTTTTCACCTTAAAATTAATGCATAGTTCCAAGCAGATATAAAACCGCCATTCTAACTGCAACACCGTTTGTTACCTGATCAAGAATAACTTGATAAGGTCCATCCGCAACTTCTGAAGAAATTTCAACACCACGATTAATGGGACCCGGATGCAGAATTACAATTTCCTTGTTGAATTTGTTAATGCGCTCCGAAGTAACTCCGAAATAATTATGATATTCGCGAAGTGATGGAATTCGTGTACCTGCATTTCGCTCGAGCTGAATACGCAAAACATTCAGTACATCATTCTTTGCCATAGCCTCATCGATTTTTGTATAAACTTTTACTCCGAGAGATTCTATTCCTATCGGAATCATAGTGGCGGGACCACACACCGATACAATTGCGCCCATCGATTTTAGACCGAATATGTTTGAAAGAGCAACACGGCTGTGTGCCACATCTCCTACAATACACACTTTGAGTCCTTCCAATTTTCCAAGTCGTTCTCGTATCGAGTACATATCCAGCAATCCCTGAGTAGGATGTTCATGCAATCCGTCACCGGCATTGATGATATTAGCTTTCGATATTCTTGTTAGATATTGCGGAACACCGGCAGATTTATGTCGGACAACAATCATATCAACCTTCATCGCTTCAATGTTGCGGACTGTATCTTTGAAAGTCTCACCTTTCTTCACACTGCTGGTTGAAGTGGAAAAATTTATTGTATCGGCAGATAATCTTTTCTGCGCAAGTTCAAATGAAATTCTGGTTCTGGTTGAATCCTCATAGAAGAGATTTACAATCGTCTTCCCTTGAAGAGTAGGAACCTTCTTGATTGGTCTTTCTAAGACTTCTCTGAATGTTGTTGCAGTATCAAGAATCAATTGAATATCTTCCTTCGGAACACCGTTCAATCCTAATAAGTGTCTGTTTGATAATGACATTTCTTTCTTCCTAATTTTTAAGTGGAGCGTTAACTAAATAAACTGCGTCTTCGCCGTCTGTTTCTTTAATGCGTACACGTACTTCTTCATTAATGGATGTGGGAATATTTTTCCCGATAAAGTCCGCACGGATTGGCAATTCCCGATGTCCTCTGTCAACCAGAACACAAAGTTGGATAGTATTAGGCCTACCGAGATCCATAAGCGCATCCAATGCGGCCCGAACGGTTCTCCCGGTGTAGAGAACATCATCAATTAGAATAATATCCCGGTCGTTAAGGTCAACAGTGATATTTGTAACAGAAATTTCCGGTTGTTTTAATCTGGTTCGGAAATCATCCCGGTAAAGAGTGATATCCAGAACTCCAAAGTTTGGTTCTGAGTTATCAATCTCTTTAATTTTGTTTCTGATTCTCTCACCAATGAATTCTCCCCGTGTCCTCATTCCAATCAACACAAGGTTTTTTGAACCCTTGTTCTTTTCAAGGATCTCGTGAGCAAGACGTGTGAGCGTTCTGTTAAGACCTTCTTCGTCAATTACTTTTGCTTTTATGTCCATATAAAAAAAATCCCCGTTGACTATACAGTCGCCGAGGTCTCCATTTTGTTGTCTATTTTATTTTTACTCTTCATTCCTTGCTTATCTCTCCGGATAAAATTAAAGGAAATTTTTCTTGCTCAAAATTAAATCAATTTCGCTTCAGAACAAAACTTTTTCATACATTAAAAAAAGAGTACGTCAAAATTGGTTACAAGTCATTTCGAGCTTCCTGCATATTTTCGGTATGACCACTTCGTGGAGTTTACCCTGATGAAAACCGGGACCCAGTGTGACATGAAAAAAAATTTTGGTAGATAAAAAAAGAGGTCGCTTATTCAGCAACCTCTTGAACTAAAAACTTATTGCACCTTAAACTCGATGCGCCGGTTCATGTCTCTGCCGTCCGAAGTTTTATTATCAGCCACAGGATTACTCTCACCAAGACCCACAGCAGTTAATCTATTTGCTGCAACACCCTTTGCCATCAAAAATCCTTTAACAACATCGGCTCTTTTTTGACCAAGATTTTTATTATAACTTTCAGAGCCTACGTTATCTGTATATCCTTGAATTTCTACCTTCATATTAGTATTCATTAAAAGAGTTTTAGCGGCATCATAGAGTATTGGATATGATTCAGGAGTAAGTTTTGCTTTGTTAAATTCGAAATTGACACCAATAAGAACCCATTTTTCAGGCATTGTAGCTTTCATCGGTTTTTCAACTACAACTTCTTTAATCACTTCTTTAGGAATATGTTGTTTGATCATTCCTTCAATTCTGTCATAGTCGGTCATATCTTTATATTCCTGTGTGATACCGGAATATAATTGACAATACTTGGATGGTTCTCCTTTTTCCAAAAAGTAAAGAAGGCCAAGATTAATGTTCATATAAGTATCGCGACCATTTACTTCAGTGGCTAAGACAGTTCCATCCAACTCAGAATTACTTGTAATGTGATATCCGAATTCCAGAAGAGCTTTCCAGTCCGAATCAATGTTTACTTCTAAACCAGCACCCGCGTTAAACTGAAGTGCTAAAGCATTATCATCAAGGGTGGTGGTCCATCTGGAGGCATTCAACATTCTGAAAACACCACCGATACCGCCAAAGAAATATGGTGATAGAGGTTCACATGGAGCCAGGTAATACATCAAATCAAGATCGCCTGTAATAGCATTTGTGCTTGTTTCAATAGTACCACTAACTGCACTTGGAAATTCATATGCAAGATGTGAATAACCAACTTGAAATCTTAATCCAACATGCTCTGAGAAATTTCTTTGTAAAGAAAGAAATCCGCCATAGTTGGCATTGAGGGGTGTAATGTTGGTACTGACAAACCTGGGGTATTTAAAACCAAAACCTAATGCCCAGCTGTCTTTTGCTAATTGTGCCTGACTAACATCCACAGCAATAATCAGCAACATTGCAAGTATTAGTGAAAATTTTCTCATTTGTTTCCTCCTTAATTGTGAGGTAATCTGAATAATTCTAAACTTATATTTTTTTCTCACCGTTAAAAATTTTATCTTTGCCCCGTAATTTTTCGGGGTGTAGCGCAGCCCGGTTAGCGCGCTTCGTTCGGGACGAAGAGGTCGGGAGTTCGAATCTCCCCACCCCGACAATAAGAAACTTAACCTCCAACACTTCCCTGGTTATGTGCTACCCATTTCCATGAGGCACTAGTAACATCAACTTTTTGCTCTGTTATTGCACCACTACCTGAAAAATTATTAGGAGCTACACCACCGGTTGCCGTCCAATTTCTTGTTGTAGTACTTCTTGTAACAACCCATTCATAAACCCAGTTACCTGCTTCGTTAGGGCTACCCGGATTATATTGTACGCCATTCTTTATATATTCAGCTGGAAGACCCGGAACACTGAAAGGTATATTCTGAGTAAATGAACCAATATTAATATTACCCGTCTGTTTTTTAACTTCACCTAATAACCAATCGCTGCTAACTGTACCGGTGACCGAAATAGTAATATTGTTTGTTTCAGTGTAGCTTTTTGTAGTGCTTCCAGACGCTAAACTGAATGATCCAAGATTTTCAGTTGTTGTTGTTCCTGTAGTTGGAACAATTATGGTAAGAGGATCAATAGGGGCATAAGTTGAAAAACTAGAAAGCTGTGCTGTTGCGGCTGTACCTGAAGCATTTACGGTTGCAATTATTCCAGTGTTGGCCCAAACATTTGTAGTTTCATTCAGCTTATATAATGTAAATGTTTTTCCAACCGCCTGTCTATTGGGGAGTGGGAATGTTACTGTTACAGGAACAATAAACACAGTACCCGAAGGACCAAATTGTCCAACAGACTGAATTGCGTTTCCTGCAATTGGTGCGCTTGGTACTTGAGAAGCTGGAATTGTTGCTACTGTAAGAGTGATATTTGCGGGAACAGCATTTGGGGGTACGGTTACCGTCAAAGGGGTACTTGAAACCGTTTGCGTATTTGTTGTAGTTGCTGTGCCGCCGGCAGCCGGAGTAACAGGAGCTGACACAACCACCAGTTTAGTTAACAGAATGTCATCAACCACAGCAATATTTAAAGTCTTTTTAATCTCGGCAACTTTATTGCTGAAACCATAACCATCCTTATTAGCACTAACTAAGAGTGCGGCATCGGTAATATTTGTTACATCATAAGAATATTTACCGCTGTTGTCTGTAAGCACCGTAGTAACTATAGTTTGATCACCCTTAGCAATTTTAACAGTTGCACCTGCAATTGCAGATTGGTCAGAGATATCTCTAACATATGCAGAAAGAATAATAGGTTGCGCAACCGGAGCCGGCGGATTTGGTCTGGCAAGCTCAGGTCCGGTTCTCGAAGCTTCACAACCGGAGAATACAATAGACCCTAATAGAAGTAAGCAAACGGGAAGTATTGCAAATAAGGAAGTCGATTTTTTGATTTTCATATTTCACCTCAAAATGAGTTAATAATTTTTTGAAAAATAATTTTTTATAAAATCAGGATTTAATTTTTTATTAAAAATTCCCAATCTATTAAGTGTATTATATCTCAGCCCTATCAGTTGATCAGTATTCGATTTTACCAGATAACTTAGAGAGAAATTCTCATTCGTTCTAAGTCGAACAAAACCTGGTTTCCAGTAATGTGAAGGAAATAGCGGAATAGAAATATTTATTCCTCCATTTGAAATGCCATCCCTAGACCGGATAGCGAAAAAACCTATTTCAATTTCACCAAATTCTCTATTAATGTCAAAACGTATGCTCTCATCACCCATCAGAAATTTACCAACCGAAAGACCCAATGTCAAATCATATTCTTCAACTCTGTATTCACAGCTTATCGAACCCGTCCAGCTGAAAGCATCATAATAGTAAAACTTTGTTATTCCCGTAAAGTATGCTATGCTTGTCAGGCCAAAGTTAAATCCAAAATTTAAATTTCCGTTCAAGGAATATTTCTTTAATTCAAGATCAACACCATACCGGTTTTGAGTAAACAGCCCTGCCGATGCCGACATAAAATAATTATTCGTTAATCTAAAAACCTGATTAATTGTAATAATACCAGGTCTTAACGAATCACCTCTACTTCCAAATTCATTCACAATCGGAATGATTAATTCATAATTAAAATTCATTCCCTTCCACCAACTCGTCTTTATTTCAGGCACAATATTAATCTGAGCAATTACAGGTTTCGTATATGGTCCAAATTCAAAATTCAGCTGAGGTTTTACTGCAACATCAAATCTGAATGAGGAAGAATTTTCATTCTCTTCTTTTCTGATTTCATTATACCGCTCATCAATATCAACATCTATTTTCAGTTTTTCAGCAAATTTTTTCCCAGTAATTTTTGAATCCACATAATTTTTACAATCAGAGACAAGAATTTCAATTGAGACTAGGGGAATTTTTCTGTTTTCCGGAATTAGAATGATCAACTGTTTTTCATTCAATTCGGGCGCCACTATTTTAAGAACTTCTTTTACTGCCTCAACATCAAATCGATAAACCCGGTTTTCATAGGCGACAATTACTTTTTCATTATCTGCTTTAATGCGAACGTTTTCAAAACCGTGATTTGTTAGCTTACGCGTTAAAATTTCTTTAACAGCTGAATTATCAAATCCATACACATAATAACCAATAACAAAAAACGGCATTAGGTATAGAGAATATCGCAATTGGTATATATGATTTAATAATTTCACTATCTGTGATCTTTCACACAAGTTTAGTAACGGAAGAGGCTGAGTACAACAAGAGAGAAATTTTGTACTAAAGATTTCCAACTTTTTAATATCTGGTAATAAGATATGAATTAGATTGTCCAAATTCAAAGGAAATCTTTTATCAACACGGTCTTCAGTCAAATTTCTTAAATCATACAATTTGGATAGAGTGAATTACCTTTGAATAATTTTATCTACATTTGTATAAAAAAAGGGAGACTATATGGCAGCCAATCATTCATTCGATATTGTTTCTGAGATTGATTTTCAGGAAGTGGATAATGCTATGAATCAGGCAATAAAGGAGATCTCACAACGCTTCGATCTCAAGGATTCACACACTGAAATTGTACTCAACAAAAAAGAAAAACAGATTACACTTAACACAAAGGATGATTATTCGCGAAAGCAGTCCATCGATATTCTTCAGACAAAATTTTTGAAGCGCGGTATTTCCATTAAAACATTAAAATATTCCGAGCCGGAGCCCGCAGCAAGCGGACGACTGAAACAAACGATTAATCTTCAAAGCGGAATTTCGAAAGAGAATGCTAAAATTGTTACAAAGATGATTAAGGATAGCAAGCTCAAGGTAACTTCACAAATTCAGGATGAGCAGGTACGTGTACAGGCAACAAAAATTGATGACCTTCAGGCAATAATGAAATTAATGAAAGAAGCCGATCTAAACTTCCCCGTTCAATTTACAAATTATAAATAAAATTGAGACTTGATAAATCAAGTCTCTACCAACTTTTGGTTTAAAATAAAAAAGGGCTGCGGTTTTGAACCGCAGCCCTTAATAAAACCGGTTACAGTTTAGTTAAATATATATCTGATTGAAAACTGTATTCTATAAACATCCGATGTAAAAGTATTGTACTTGAGCGATTTGCTTATCAATTTACCACTGTCAGTTCTTAATCGATAAGAAATCCTTCCCTGAGGATCTGCAGCAGGATTAGTCAATGGTTGATTTGATATTAGACTTTGGCTAACACCCCAATCACTGTTGAGTAAATTTCCAAAATTCAGAATGTCTGCTCTAAATTGTAACGTGTTCCGTTTTCCAAAGAAATCAGCATAAACTTCCTGAGCAATACTAAAATCTATCCTTGAAATCATTGGTAGAGAAACAGCATTACGTTCAGCGTATCCACCCCTGTTTTTACTTAAATATTCATCCTGACTGATATATGCTTCCCAGGCCGCAGCTTGTTGATCTGCTGTATATGTAACACCCGAGGCAGTATACTGTACGAAATTCATTTCTCTCGTATTTCTTGGTATATATAGAAGATCATTATTTGTAGCGCCGTCACCGTTAGCGTCTCCGCTAAATGTATAACTTTGTGGTCCCGGCGTAAAATAATCCCACAAGAAGGAAATTGTGGTTGATCCAACTTTGAAGTAGTCGAGACGGTATGACAGTGCTGCGAACAATCTACTTCCGGGTGTGAAGGATGAAAGTGAAACACCCGGATTATTTGGATCACCGGAAATTTGATTAGCTGTAAAAGACCCTGCTGCAATAGAACCTGGATCGATTGTATTTCTGGCTTCACCATAATTATAACCTAACTTATAGAACAAACCATCGCTGAATGGTTTTTCTACTGCGGCTGTAAAACTCCAGTTATATCCTACGTTTTGGTTTTTAATTACTGTAGCATTGGCAATATTCGAATTGATTCTGTTGCTTGTCCATCTTGGACGATTGTCGGCGCCTTTAAATGCTGATTGTGCAGCAGGAAGGTTAGCATTAATATAATAGATACCATTTACATCATTGTTATAAAGAATTTCAGCTGTTCCAACTAAGCCGAATGGTAATGACTGATCAATTCCGATATTGGTTCTCCAGATTTGAGGGAATTTGAAATCTGGATCGGTCAAAGCCAATTCATATGAAGCTGCTGGAGCACCTGTGACGTTCGTTGGTTTGTATTTATTTGGATCAGGATTGAATGGTCTATTTTTGAAACCAGGTGTGCCTGTAGCGGTTCTTATTTCCTCGAATCCTGTTAGAACACCTGTATTTCCAATCTGATTAGAAATCCAAACATAAGCAGGACGAGCAGTAAATATACCTGTACCGCCGCGAAGCTGCGTTGTTCTGTCTCCATTGACATCCCAGTTAAAACCAATTCTGGGTGACCAAAGAATTTTTGGATCCGGTAGTTTCCCGGTATTATACTGCATTGGATTTCCCTTTTCATCTCTGAAAGTCAAAGCATTAGCTTTTTCATTATTAAACCCTGTATCACCAAAGAATGGAACGTCAATTCTTAATCCCATTGTAAGTTTTAAGTCTTTACTAAACTGCCATTCATCCTGAGCATAAAGACCTGAATAAAATACTTCTAATGGCTGAAGCGGTTTTTCCTGACCGGGAATATTATTATAACGTACTTGGAACATATTCAAATTTACAGGAGAAGTAGTTCTGTTCGGATTTGCTAAATAATCGTTTGCATCAGTTAAAAAATCAGCAAGCGAATTGTAAACATAAGCACTCTGAGATCCGGGGAAGAAAACGTTTTCTGATTTGTAAATTTCAGCGCTTACACCAAATGTCAGGTTATGGTTAGCAAGGTAGATGCTGAAGTTATCCTGAATCTGGTAACTGCTGTAACGTAATTCATTATTAGGTGTGAAAGGTTCAAAACCGAATGATGTGTAAACAGAACCGCCGCTTAGAATGTCAACAAACGGGAACATAGTACCTTTGGATTCTCTGCTCTCATCACTATAGGTATAACCGGCAATCAAGTTGTTCGACATGTTATCGCTGACTACCGAGTTCAATTCAGCTACAACCGAACGGATGTTTTCCAGAATGGCGTAGTTCGAGTTTGCGAAGTTCAAACCATCATTAGTACCTCTCCGTGAACCTCTTCCCAGTGATGAGGAATTTGAAAGAAGCACGTCGGTTTTAGAATCCAATTGAGTATAGCGCAAGCTTAGTTTGTTTTTATCATTAATATTAAAATCCAATTTAGCCAGAAATCTTGTTGAAGGAATTTCAAAATTATAACCCTGATAAGGACCTGTATCATAATTGAATTTTGACTTTAAGAAATTGCTTAGATTATCAAGGTCGGAAGCCAATACTCTGGTAACATTACCCGTTGCAGTTTCCCCGCCAAGATTTGCTCTAAATGTTGTTCCTGGTGTAGTAGTTTTATCATCTTCAAAACTGACAAAGAAAAAGAGTTTATTCTTAATGATCGGACCACCGATCCGGGCACCTATTAGATTATATTTGAAAGTTCCAACAAGTACATCATTTCCTTTAGCTTTTTTTCCAACTAAGTCATTATCACGCCAGTCATAATACGCCGAACCGGAAAATTCATTTGTTCCACTCTTTGTTACAGAGTTAATACCAGCACCTACGAAATTTCCCTGACGGACATCATAAGGAGCTATATTAACCTGAACTTGTTCAATCGCATCAAGAGAAATTGCGGAAACGCCTGTTCTGTCACCAGGCTGACCGGCAAGACCAAACGAGTTATTAAAATATGAACCGTCAATTGTCATATTGTTGAGACGGTTATCAACACCCGCGAAAGAATAGTTTCCACCATACTGCGGAGTTAGACGAGCAATGTCTTCAATTCTTCTGTTAATTGTAGGAAGAGCATCAATAGATTCTTTTGCAATGGCTGTTGCAGCGCCGGTTCTGCCTGAACTAAGAATTGCGCTTCTTTCTGCCGTAATTGTAACACCTTTTAATTCAATGCTGGTTTCGGGAAGTTTAAAATTAACTCTGCTATTTTGCCCCAAACTGAGCGATAAACCTTCTTCTACCTGAGTCGTATATCCAACCATTGATACTGTTACTCTGTAGGGACCGCCAACTCTAAGACCTAATAAATTATATTTTCCATCGGGTCTTGTAGAGGTTCCATATTGAGTTCCTGACGGAACGTGTATAACGATTACGTTGGCTCCCGGTAATGCACTTCCGTTCTGATCTGTAACTACACCGTTAATTGCAGATGTAGTAACCTGAGAATACATTAACTGAGAGTTAAACAAAACAATCGTAAACAGGAAAAAAGAAACTAACTGTTTAACTTTTCTCATACTTTACTCCTTTATGGGTTTGTGAATTATTGATTAAGCCAATTTTTTTTAACGGTGTGATTTGCTCTGGAAAATAAATATTGTGATGTCTATTATATAAATTCGTATTCAAATTCATAGAGGAAAAGTAGATTTATTTAACTCACAATTCTTTGAATTAATTAGACTATGGAGATCAATTTTTGCACTTGGAAGATATGAAAATCCGACTAATATCAAAAGGGTTTAACAATTTTTTAATACTGCCCAAAAGTGCAGGTTAAAACTAAACTTATTAATTCACCTTACGCAAGGTGTCATTCTGAACGGAACGTAGTGGAGTGAAGAATTTAATAATCGAATAATAAAAGAAAATTTTTAGATTCTTCACCAGATGAATCGGGTTCAGAATGACAAATGATAATATTTTTGCGTAAAGCGACTTATCAAGAATTTTCTTCCCAGAGCCGCACAATAAAGACAAAATAGTAAAACAACATTCTTATATTTGTAATCAGTTTTTCATTTGGAGGTATCTTTTACCATGAAGAAAGTTTTAGTGGTTCTTTTTCTCTTTTTCTTTACGATAATCGGGTTAGCTTCTTCAAAGCCATATGTAATTTTAGTTTCATACGATGGGTTTAGATGGGATTATTTAAATAGAGGAATCTCTCCCAACCTTAACAAGATAAGAGAAGAGGGTGTTTCGGCTTTATCACTTCGTCCATCGTTCCCTTCGAAAACTTTTCCGAATCACTTCTCGATAATAACCGGTATGTATCCAGCTCATCACGGAATAATTACCAACAATTTTGCCGATCCGTTTAACAATTCTTATTATAGAATGAGTGATACAAACGCTGTCCGGAATGCAAAATGGTATCTAGCAGAAGCTTTCTGGGAAACTGCGGAACGACAAGGAATTACTACAGCAAGTTATTTTTGGCCCGGTTCCGAGGTATTACTCCCCTATCGAAGACCAACTTACATTCAGGCGTATACGCACGAACGTCCCTATGAAAAACGTGTTGACGGTGTAATCGATTGGCTTAAACTTCCTTTTGAGAAACGCCCACATTTTATCACTCTCTACTTTCATGAAACCGATTCACAAGGTCACGATTTTGGACCTGATTCACCCCAGTCTGATGAAGCGATAAAACGGCTTGACTATATAACCGGTTACTTATTGAATAAACTTGATGAAATTAAAATGCGTGATAGCGTTGATTTGGTTTTTGTATCAGATCATGGAATGACCGAGGTATCGGAAGAGAGAACGATTAACATCGAAAAAATTGTCGGCTCTGAAAATTGCAAATTCTACGAGATGGGTCCATTAATGATGATCGAACCAAAAAAAGGAAAAGCGGAAGAAGTGTATGAAACACTGAAAAAAAATGAGAACCATTATAAGGTTTACTATAGAGATGAAGTCCCTGAGTATTTTCATTTTAATGACCATCCTTTTATTAAATCAATTGTCGTTATCGCCGATCTTGGCTGGACTGCCGCCTCGAATAGAGTAATTGAACGGGATAGTAAAGGAAATCATGGTTATGATAACAATCAGCTGGAAATGCATGGAATATTTTTAGCTACCGGACCGAGTTTCAAAAAGAATTATCACACCGGTACTTTATGGAACATTGACATCTATCCATTGTTGTGTAAGATTTTTAATATTTATCCGCGGACAAACATTGACGGGAAACTAGGGCGGATAGGTTTTGTTCTTAAGTAGGGATTCGACCATCGGTAGAAAATCTCTTTAGCAATCTTCTTGCATCGTGCAGGGAAAGTTTTCCATATTTTTGGATAAACAATGATGCGATTCCAGAAATGATTGGTGCCGCAAAACTATTCCCATTCATAGGCTGCCTTTTGCCATTTAGAACAAGAGCATTGCTGGGAAAACCGTCTGCTAAACACTCAACGGCATCTCCGGAATTGTATAAGAAATCAAATTTGTTCTCAGTATGA
>CAYTUV010000045.1:0-27478 GCA_964441505.1 uncultured Melioribacter sp.
CGATACAGTAATACTGAAAATAAACATTACGGAAAGCATCATAGCTGTTTTAGCGAATGATTTAAGTGTGTTCATTGTGTTGCTCCTTTTTGTTATTGATTGATTATTAATTTCACCACTTGAGAAAATGGTGTGAGGTAAAGATTGCTCATTCATCTTCTCCTTTATATTTTTGGTATATCTTTTTTTAATTCTCCATTATTATTTTCTTCTAATGAATAAACAAAAAATGCATGGTCTGGCACCTGCCCGCAAGTTCCGATTTTGTGAACGATAGCCCGCACATTCTCAACTAAATTGTCGTCACATGATAATTCAAACCGAGATATTTGGGAGAGTGCTGTTATCTTTTTCATTTCTTACATCCTCTCCAAAATTTATTTCATTGCTTTCTATTGAACCATGAATATCATTAAAAGCCGCTAAGTATTTCTGAGGATCACTATCAAATGATTTTTTACAAGATGGCGCACAGAAATAATATGTCTCCCCATTGTAAAGTGTTTGTCCAGCGGCATCTTCTTTGACAAAGACCATTCCGCATACCGGATCTTTTACAACTACCATTAGTCACCTCCGCTTATTTTTCCATCTTTTAGAAAGATTTTTTTATCTGCATACGCTTGGTAATCTTTATTGTGAGTAACCAAAAGTATTGTTTTGCCTTCTTCAACAAGAAAGCCAAAAATGTTCATGATATCTTCACTTGTCTTTGAATCCAGATTACCTGTAGGTTCATCGGCAAGGATTATTAAAGGGTCATTAATAAGCGCACGTGCAATTGCGACCCTTTGTTGTTCTCCGCCGCTTAGTTCGTTAATTAGTCTTTTCGATTTATCTTTTAAGTGAACTTTATCTAGAGTAGCGAGAACAATTTCCTTTTTTTGTTGTCTGTTCAGATCACCAATAGCCAAAGGAACCATAACATTTTCTTCAACTGTGAGATAAGGAATAAGGTGGAACGCTTGAAAAACGAATCCCAAATACTCTCTGCGGAAGTCGGATAAACCATTTTGAGGAAGAGAATAAATATTTAAATCATCAATCAGAACTTTCCCTTTTGTAGGAACAGAAAGACCGCCTAACAATGTCAGAAGAGTGCTTTTCCCGGAACCGGACTCTCCCATAATAGTTATGAATTGACTTCTATCTATTTCCAATGAAATATTATTCACAGCGGTAACAAACTCTGTTCCGGATTTGTATTCTTTACTTACATTTTCTATTTCTATTAAACTCATACCTATCCTCGTTAAATAAATCTAAATGCAGCTATTGGATCTAATCGTGATGCTTTTATTGCCGGGTAAATACATGCCGTTATTCCTACGAATAAAGAGAGTAATACTGCAATTGGAAGTGTTGTAAAATTATAAGCAAAAGAATTTATACCATGCATACTGAGGAAGGGCAATACTATTTTTGCAACTGAAATACCTACAAGAAAGCCAAGTAGGCCTGCAGTTAAACTTGCCGCTATAACTTCAGTTAAAATAATTTTGAGAATGTGAGATTTTCTATAGCCAACCGATTTAAATATTCCAATTTCTTTTGTTCTCTCGGTTACAGAAGCGTTTACATTTGCGAATACAATTAAAAAACTTGTAACTAACATTACCAAAGAAATTCCAATTGAGAACCGCTCAAAACTATGAACAGCCATCATTTTCGATTCAATGTTTTGTTTGATCGGTGTAACATTTGCCGTTGGCAAAACAGATGCAGTTTGAGAAACAATATCTTCGATGGGACAGTCGTAACACAATGCCGCTATTTCGATGAGACTAAGTTTTGAGGGTTTGCGAAAAAGAGTTTGAGCAGTCAAAATATCCATAAAGATAAGACCATCGTCTTGCGAGCCGGTATTGGAAAGAATACCGGAGACGATAAACTGTTGCTCATTGATTACGAGTGTATCATTGATTTTGGTTTGCAAAGCACTAGCAGTGTTTGAACCCAGTAAAAGATTATTCGGGGAAAGCGGAGATTTTCCATTTATAGCCCACCACTTTTTAAGTTTTAGTTCCTCCGAAAAACGGACACCTGCAATCAAAACATTTTTACCCTTTAAATTAACAGTCTCAAAAAGTTTAGGAGAAATGATGGATAAGTTCTTTCGGTTCTTTATCGTATTTATTTTTTGTAAATCATTTTCTGAAAGCTGCGAGTTATTGAAGGAAACTTCTCCGAGACTCAAACCTCCATAATTTATAATCAGTTGATCGGATTTAGGAGTAATGATAATGTTAGCTCCAAATTCATCCAAATTGATTGCAACACTTCTATTTATATTTTCACTTACGGTAATGAGTGTTACAACCGAAGCCACGGACAGAAACAAACCGACAATTAAAAAAATTGTTTTAGCTTTTCTTCGTCTTAAACTTAAAAACGCTATGTTATGTAATTTCATAAAAGTAACTCTTTCCTCTTCGCGTTCTTAGTGTGTAGAAATAATTCTTTTTTCATGATGGCTCCCGGTTCTAGTCCCTACTGCTGAACAACCGTTAAATGTAATTATCACTATGGCTAAAAGTCCAAGCGAAAAAAGGATAATTGTTTTGTATTTTATAGTATTCATATTTGTCTCCTTATTTTTCTTAAATGATGTTATTCGATTTACTTTTTTTATTCCGCTCTATAAAAATATTGAGCGACATCCACGCCTAATCTTTTTATCAGCTCCTGGATTAATTGACCATCCGTATAATAAATTGCTGGCTGACTGCTATTCACCGTATAATATGAGGTTGTTTGATAGCTATCTTGTATGTGCTTAGCCCAAATCACCGTTGCGGAGTCGCAATCAATTAATCTTACAGTTACACTTCCTGAGGCAATTCTCGTTGTATAAGAATTGGTGTATCTTACATCGCCAATTGATGAATAGAAATTACCTGTTAATAAGTAGCGGCATTTAAGTCCCTTACTTAAACTGTGAATTGTGTGGTAATCGGGAATCCCGTTTACAGGTGAACTCATGGTCTGAAGTAAGTTCCTGGTAATTGTTGTAGGAATAATTTTAATACCGCTTACATTTTCTAATAGATTCGCGGTGATTTCATCCGAAACTAATCCTCCTAAGTTTGATAGCGCACTTTCTGTTTCAAAAGGCATTATTGCAATTGGTTCACCCGGTTTAATATAAGCCGATAGGTTTACGCTTCCCGAAAGGTTGTTCTTTACTTTAAGAGCCGAACAGCCATTTAAGCTTATTGCTAATAATAATGCTGAAAGTATTGGAACAATGGACACATATCTTATCAGATTTCTTTTCATAAAGACCTCGCTTAATGGGATTAAACTCTTCTTTTCCAGTTCTCTACAAGAGATTTATCAATTTGTATTTCATTACCGACGATGATACTTGGCAAAGGATCGGGTGGATATTTTCCGCAAGATCCGCTGATAGCTTTAAGATCATTGAGGTTCCATGTTGTTCCGCATGAATTACAAATTAAATTGCTTCCTTTAATATGAAATTCGGTAGAGTTACATGGCTCGCACATACTAATTGCAGTTACAACTTTGCCGTCTTCTGTTAAGTAAGCTACTATTGGAAGATCATTTGGTTTATCCCCCGCAACTTGAAAGCGAACAAATTTTTTCTCTTTTACTAAATCTAAGGGGAGAATTATTTTGTTATCCTTCACAAAAGCTACTGTGATTGAATGGTCTAAACGTTCAACACCATAAACTACTTTATCTGAAACAACCGGTTGTTTGTTAATAACCGATAGTTCTTTGGATTGATCACTATTTCTAAAAAATATTAACGCACCAACTATCACTATAGTAATCAATCCAATATATATCCAGGACTTTTTAGAATTGGTTTTGTTATTTAATATCCGTTCTTTTTTGATCGTATTATTGTTTTTCTGTTTATTACCGCAGTTGGGGCAATAGATCGCTGTTTCTATTAATTTTTGACCGCATTGCGGACAGTGAGAAATTTTTGTCATAATTCACCTTATGTTTTTTTACCGCCATATTTACTATTAACCAGTTCAATAACCTCTTGAACCGTATATTTATTTGTAGATATTTTTTCATCAATAAAAATTTTAACCTCTTTTGCACCTTTAGGATGAGAGCAATTGCAATCTTTGAGTTCGTCGATTCCGCATTTGCCACAATTGCAGATAAATGCAGAATAGATTGTTATTCTATCAGAAATACTGGCCGTTTTATTAAGATCACTTTTCTTATTCTCAAGAGTAATAGCTGGAATTGTTATTTGGTTAGTCTCGAATATTTTTGATTTATCAACTTGTTTAAATTCGCCGGCAAATTGAGATTTTAAGAATCCGTATTTACTTGCGAGGGCAAAAACTATTTCCTCTTTCTTTTGATTCCTTTCGACATAATCTCTTATGAATTGTCTCTCTTCAACTGCACGTCCACATTTACAAATTTCTAAAGATTCCTCATTACAAGACCCGCAAGAGCAGACAAATTTTGCAGCGATTTCCAACACACTTGCTTCTACTATAGGATTAGCACTCTTTGTTTCTGTAGGATACCTGTCTTCTTCATTATTCAGGAACCACTTATTAACAACAGCAACTAACGTTATTGAAATAAATAAAACACCGATTGTAATTAGCAAAGGTTTAAATCCTATTGTCTTCCCCGTGTATTTTTTATTTGTTGTGGAAGAAGAATGGACTTTATTTTTATTCTTCGATTTGTCGCCATGTCTCCGATGTTGAAAATTCTGTCTTGTATATTCACTCTCAGAGTTTGCCGGCTCCTTTAATTTATCCCCACAAACCGTACAATATTTGCTTGTCGGTTCATTTTCCCATCCGCACGATTCGCAAATATTTATGTGTGGTTGATTCACTATTGTCAAATCATTACCACAGTGGATACAAAACTTATTTTCCGCCGAATTATCTATACCGCATTTAATGCATTGCATTATCAACCTCCTTATTAACGAATGCTGCCAACATCATGCTGACAGCATTCATCTATGTAAAGTAGAACAGATTATTTCTGCTCTACGGTATTTATAGCATTAGAGTTAGATTTGAGTGAATTCTCTTCTTCTTTTCCGATTGTTGATTTTCTAAATTTAATTATGAAGAAGGGGTATTCACTGGCTTCCTCTGAAAATACATTCCAATCCCTTTGATTTAGTATCAATATGCAATCTTTATTGTGAGATAAACGTTTTACCGTGATCATTTTTTGCCTTCGACAGATTTTCCTTTTTCAATAATATTTCCAGTTAAAGCTAGCGTTATTGTGGCATTCTTTGGGTCGTTGGTTTCAATGTAAACAGACTTGGCCTGCTTCCCGAATTTTCCTTTAGAATCAAAGGTTACTTTGACCTCTGTTGATTCACCCCGCTTTAATTCATTCTTTTCAGACACTACAGCCGTACACCCACATGAAGCTGAGACTTTTTTTATTTTTAACAGATCGGCTCCTTCATTTGTAATCACGAAATATGTGGTTACAACCGAGTCTTGAATAATAGTCCCAAAATCAAACGCCATCGGTTTTACTATGGCTTTGGGTTCTAATTTGAATTGCGCCAAGGCTATATTTGTCCCATAGGGATGGATTCCCATAAAGACAAAAACGAAAAGAATAAACGAAAGAATTTTTATTTTACCGGTATTCATTTTATATATACGCTTTAATTAGTTATTAGCTTAATATCATTCATGCATCTTGCAAGTGTATGGAGCCCGTTTGAATAACCGACTCCAGGATTTCTTATTGATTCTTCACTTTATAATTGTGTTTAATTAGATTTTCCTTTGCTTTTTCAAGAGTGACTTCTTTTAATTTCATTCCGCATAACGGGCATTCACCAGCTTCATCGGAAATTACATTCCAATCCATCTGATCCTGGAACACTTTTTTATCTCCGTTTTTATCTATCGCTATTAAATCAATTTCTCCTTCGCGAACTATATTATCTTTTTTCATATCCATTTTATCTGTACCAGCATGCTTCATTCCATGGTCCATCATTTTTGAATGATCCATTTTTTGTCCGTCCATTTTGCTGTTGCCCATCATTTCATGGGTCTTTTTATCCAGAGCTTTTTGTGCATCATCAAGTGATGTTTCTTTTAACTCCATTTCACATTTAGAACATTTTCCCGGTTCATCGGTAAGCTGATCCGCACACATTGGGCATTGATAAACTTTTCCGTCTTTGTTTTTATCAACTTCACCCACATTTATTTGAGAAACCGTGGTTGTTTCTTTTCCTTTTTTACAATCCATAGATTTTTCTGAAGCGCTTTTATCTTTGCCACAGCCCATCTTTTTCATTTCATGTTTTGAAGAATCCGGTTTAGTTGTGTCTTGAGCAAAAACTTGAGCGGAAATTGTAATAACGATAAAAAAGATTAGTGAAAGAAATATTTTGATTTGAGAATTCATTTTGTCTCCTAGTTTATTTTGTTAATAACATTTTTTTTGTTTGAGTGAAACGATCAGTTTTTAGGCTGTAGAAATAGATACCACTGGATAATTGAGAATTTAGAACCTGCCTTCCGGTAGGCGAGGTTGAGAATTGAGAATTATAAGAACCCGGCTGCCTGAATTCATTTACAAGAACAGCTACTTCCTTTCCTAAAAGATCATAAACAATTAGTGAAACATGTTGACTTTCCGGGATTGAAAAGGAAATGATAGTTGATGGATTAAACGGGTTTGGATAATTCTGCATTAATTTGAATTCAGTGGGGACAGATTTATTTTCTTTTATATCGGTAGTTGTAGAAACGGTTAATTCAATAGGGATAGAAAGTCCCCCATGGTGAGGATCATTCAGAGAAATGGCGGTGTTATATTTTCCTTCCACCAGATTAGTTGCATCAAAGACAAGGTTTACGGTTAGAGTTGCATTACCACCAACGCTCCCGTTCGGAGGCGATCCCTTTACCCAGCCAACAGGAATTGTAAATGAATAACCAAGCGGTGAAGAGATAGAGTTGCTTATATGCAACTCTATCGTCTTTGTGCCTCCTCTAACCACTGTTTCCTTAAATGAGGAAGGATGATTAGATAAACTTGCGAATAAGTTTATTGATGTAAAGCCGATTATGAAAAACGTTATTGACTTTATTTTGATCAGTTTCATTCTATGTCCACATATTTAGTTGTAAGATTTCTACTTTACCTTAAAATCATGCTTTTCAAGATTTTTCTTAGCTTCTTCAAGCGTTACTTCTTTCAAGACCATTTTGCAAAGGGGGCATTTAGCCGGTTTATCTGAAATTACATTCCAATCCATCATATCCTGAAAAACTTTTCCGTCTTTGTTTTTATCAATTGCCTTCAGATCAATCGGTTCTTCTTCTCTTATAATGTTCTCAACTCTTTCGGCATCCTTTTTCGTCTCCACTTTGGAATGATCGCCATGTTGATGCGACTGTGCACTAATTTGAAATGAAGACAATACGATAAAGACAAGAATAGCTAAACATATTTTTAGTGGTTTCATGATGTTATTCCTTCCATTGTGTATTATTTAATATATCGAGTCAAACATTACATTTTCATTCCTTCCATGCCGTCGGAAGAAGATTTCTTTTTTTGCGGCTGCGAAGGTTCGCCGTGTTGATGACCGGTCGGCATTCCGGTTTTAAGCTGACTTTCGGAATCGATTAAGAATCCACCGGTAGCAGCGATTTCATCACCTTCATTTAATCCGGAAAGGATTTGATATTTATCTCCGAACCGATTACCAATTTGAACACTTTTTGCCTCAAACATTCCATCTCCGGCTTTTGCCCATACAACTGTTCTTTTACCGGCAATGATAACAGCATCAGCAGGAACAAGTAATCCTTGTCCACCGGCGTTGTTAAATACAGTCTCCCCATACATTTGCGGTTTGAGTTTACCGCCGTAATAAGAAAATTCACTTCTTACTTTTACAGTTCTTGTCTGTGAATTAATCACCGGATAAATGAAAGTAACTCTACCGTTGAATTCTTCACCGGGATAAGCACGTAAGCGTAATTTAACCGGACTCCCAACTTTTACATTCGCCAAATTATTTTCATACACTTCAGCAATATTCCAGAGAGTAGAAAGTTCGGCTACATCATAGATCACAGTACCTTCATTCACGTAAACACCCTCTTGAACTTTCTTTTCAATCACAGTTCCGCTGATTGGTGAATAGTATATAAGTGTGATATTTATTTCTTTGGTCTTTTCAAGAGTTTGAATTTGTTCTGATGTCAATCCAAAAATTTCCAATTTCTTCTTTGAAGCTTTCAAAAGTGAAGTCGAGTTTGATGAATTATTTAAAGCGATCAAATATTCATTCTGCGCCTGTACCAAATCAGGGCTGTATATTTCAAACAATGGTTGACCTTTCTTAATATAGTCTCCAGTTTTATCAACAAACAGTTTTTCAATTCTGCCGTTGAAGCGTGCGGATATTGTTTTGCGGTTGTTCTCCACAAAGTCTAAATAACTGTAAGCAGTAACTTGTTCTTGAAGGTTTTCTTTCTTCACAACAACTGTAGAAACATTTGCAAGAATTTGTTTTTTGCCGCTTAGCGTAACCATGTTGGCCATATCTTTATCGCCCACCGGTTCTTGTTTTTCATCTGCAACTTTTTTGATAAGATCCATTCCGCAGATCGGGCAAGATCCGGGTCTATCCATGCGGACTTGGGGGTGCATAGTGCAGGTCCAATATTCTTTTGCATGTGTCGAGATATTTTCATTGCCTTCTTTTGTTGAGCAACCTATCAACAACACCATCAAGATTAACAAAATGGATAATGGATGATGGATGATGGATGATGTAATAATATTTTTTAAGGTTTTCATTTTATTTACTCTTTTTATTTTCTTGTGAAGTTAGTTTTATAGATATAAAGATTTTGCAAAGTTGTTCCGATTCTTCTAACAAAATCTTTAATTGTTTTTTTTGATTTTCGTCTTTTAATAACTCATTTAAAAGTCTTAGCCAAAATTTCGATTCTCTTGCTTCTTTAGAAACAATTCCGATTTTATGAATGAAATCATCTTTTGATTCCGCTGCTTGTGATTCTTCATAATTCGCACCGATTGATGTGGCCGCTTTTGCTAACTGATTAATGATAACTTTGTTTACAGTTGTGGGTGGAAGAGCATTTAGGAATTTCAAAGTATCCACTGCAAATCGAAAAGTTCGATTTAACATTTCCTCTGTTTTTGAATTCATTTTTATTTCTCCATTATCCATTAAAATTTATTTCTTCGTTCAATAATTTTTTCCATCATCCATCAACCGTCTTCCATCAACCATCATTTTCCTCCAACCATCATTTCAATCTCGGCAAGGGACATCTGCGTATCGGCTTTGGACATGTAATAGTTCATTTTCTGCATTAAAAGCATCCGATACGAATCAATTACGGTCGTTACACCGGTTCTGTTATTCTGGTATGCAGAGACTTGCGATTCAGCAGCTTTACTATAGAGTGGAATAACTTTGTCGTTGTAGAGTTTTGTCAAATCAACAGCGGTGTTATACTTAACAAGAGCACCTTTTAATTGAGAGGTCATCTCACGCTGCATATCGGATTTTTCATATTCAATGCTGCTGATTCCGGCATATAACTCTTCCTCCTTTGCTTTGTATTTATTAATGGACCAGGGTGCAAATGGAAGATTGATCGAAAACATTAGCGAATACATCGTTTCAGTTTTTGGATCGAGCATTGAAAGATCACTTTTCGAAGTTAATAGCATTCCTTGCGGCATTCTCATAAACATACCTTGAACCATTAAATCGGGAATCAGTTCACGGTTGTTGGCATCTATCATTGCCTTGTTCATCGCAATCATGCTTCCCATTTTTTTAAGAGTTGGGTTTAAATAACCGAGTAGCTCTTCCAATTTTGACTGTGATGATGAGAGTATATCCGCCGAAAAATCTGTAACTGCATAAACATCTTTTGAATCAAGATTACGTCCAAGAAGTTTATTGAGCTTATAAATCTCGGCTTCTTTTTGTTTATCAAGAATTAAAAGTTGTGTTTCATTGGATGCGATTTCGCTTTGAAGAGTAAGTAGATCCGCTTGGTTAATTTTATTCGTGTAGTAAGATGATTCAACAGATTTGATTACGTCGTTTATGAGAGCAATATTTTTCTTCTGAACATCTATCTTCCTATCTATCAGCCAAAGTGTGTAGTAAGACATTTTTACTTGAGCCGTGAGATTGATTTTATATATTTCATAATTGTTGCCTTCAACAAGAGTATTCTTTCTTTCAACTTCGGCCATTGCATTTAGCTTTCCGCCGAGAGGAAACATTTGCGATAGTGCAATATTGTTTGAGTTGGATTGATTGAGAATATCAATAGAGTTAGTTGGCACTTGGGAAAATTCAACCGAAAGATTAGGAGCAGGTAGAGTGTTGATCGACTCGGTTCTCTTTTCCGATGCAGTGATTTTATATTGCAATGATTTTAACTGTGGATTGTTTTTTACTGCTTCAGCAACTAAAGAATCAACCGATTGTGCGTTCACTTCAACCAATGAAAGCAACATAAAAATGATCATAAATTTTGATGTGAACAGATTAAAAATCTGTTTTACATCATCCATCAACCATCTTCCATCAACCATTTTCCATTTTCCATTTTCCATTTTTCCCTCAACCATCATCCATTTTTTTAATTCTACACTCTTCATTCTACGTTCTACGTTCATTTTATTCACCCTCCTTCATCCAATCAGCCATTTTGGATAATTCTAATGTTCCTTTTTTGAGCGCATGTTCCTTCATCATTGTAAAAAGAACAGGGGTAACTACAAGGACGTGAATAGCGCTTGTGAGCAAGCCGCCTATCATTGGGGCTGTCAACGGTTTCATAACGTCTGAGCCGGTGCCGGTAGACCACATAATCGGAATGAGTCCAACCATTGCAGTAAAAACAGTCATTAGTTTTGGTCTTAATCTTAGAACAGATCCTTCTACAGTAGCTTCATAAATATCTTCGTTTGTAAGTGGTCCTCGCAATCCTTTCTGATGGGCGCGTAATTTTTTATCCAGCGCCTCATGCAGATATACCACCATTATAACTCCGGTTTCGGTTGCTATACCATACAATGCGATGAATCCAACCCAGACAGCAACTGAAAAATTATAACCGAGAATGAATATCATATACATTCCGCCGATAAGTGCAAACGGAACCGATAGCATTACAACTCCGGCTTCTACGTAATCTTTAAGAGTGAAGAAGAGTAGAAAAAAGATTACTAAGAAAACAACCGGCATAATAATCTCAAGAGTCTGTTGAGCGCGGACTTTGCTTTCATACTGTCCGCTCCATGTATAGGAGTAACCGGCTGGAAGTTTTAGTCCATTAGCAATAATCTCTTTAGCATCGACCATAACGCCACCCATATCACGTCCGCGTGTGTTCATAAACACTATTGAACGAAGCATTCCGTTTTCACTGCTTATCATTGGAGGACCGGTAACTAAATTTATATCGGCTAATTCGGCAAGCGGCAGATAAGTAACAGCGTTTTGATTTGTGCCCGTGAGCGAAAAATCATTTTGTGTATTTGATGCTTGAGGAATTATGATTGCTTGGTTTGAACTTCCCATTGAGGAAGACATTCCGCCGGAATTGCTTTTACCCATTCCGCCGCTACCCATAGAACTTGATGAAGTTTGAGAGGCCATAGGGTTTGATAATGCCACCGGAACAATTAAGCTTTTAAGTTCTTCGATATTATCACGATAGTCTTTTTGATAGCGCATTCTGATCGGGAAACGCATTCTTCCTTCGATAACGATTCCAAGATTTTGACCACCAATTGCTGTTTCAATTATGTCTTGAAGATCGCGGATGTTTACACCATAGCGGGCGGCGATATTGCGTTTAACATTTATGTCTAAGTAATAACCATTCTGAACTCTTTCGGCAACAACATCTGCCGCACCGTTAACTTTCTTTAAAAGTCTTTCTGCTTTGATAGCGTATGTTTCAAGCGTATCGAGATTTGGACCGAAAATTTTAAATCCTATATCAGTTCTAACGCCGGTGGAAAGCATATTGATTCTGTTAATAATCGGCTGAGTCCAGCCGTTACGCACACCGGGTATTTGTAATTTGGAATCAAGTTCGGCAACAATGTCTTGCTTGGTTATGCCGGGTCGCCACTCACTTTTTGGTCTGAGTAAAATAATCGTTTCAATCATATTAAGCGGTGCGTTGTCAGTCGGAGTTTCCGCACGTCCCGTTTTTCCAAGAACGTGATGAACTTCCGGAATCGACTTAATAATTTTGTCTTGTTCTTGTAAAATTCTGGTAGCTTCTCCAATTGATGCGCCGGGCAATGTTACAGGCATATAAAGAATTGAACCTTCATCTAGCGGAGGCATAAACTCGCTGCCGGTATAATAAATCATCGGAATAGTAATTACAAGAGCAATTACATTTAATGCGATTGTAATTTTTCTGTGTTTGAGGACCCAATGAATTACAGGTTCGTAAAGACGTATGAAAAATCTTGTGGTCGGATTTTTCTCTTCCGGTTTGAACTTACCACGCATCAACATAGTCATCAAAACGGGAATAAGAGAAATAACTACAATTGCAGATCCTATCATTGCAAATGATTTTGTATAAGCAAGCGGATGAAACATCTTGCCTTCTTGACCGGTTAGTAAAAATACCGGAAGAAAAGAAGTGAGTATTATCAACTCTGAAAAGAATATTGCTCTACCAACTTGTTTTGCGGAGTCAATAGAAATTTTTTTATATTCATCAGGCGTTAATCCTTGCTGACCCTCAGGAAGGTGTGCTCTTTCCTCCAACGCCTTCGCAAGATTGCGGTATGCATTCTCAACCAGAACAATTGAGGAGTCTACTATTACTCCAACAGCAAGGATAATACCACCAAGGGACATAATATTTGATGAGATTCCGAATAGATACATGAGGATGAATGCGATAAGAATTGAAATAGGAAGCTCGATCAAAATCCTTACAATGCTTCTAAAATGAAGAAGGAAAATCATAACCATAATTGAAACTGTGATTGACGCTTCAACCAAAGCTCTTTCCAAAGTTCCAACTGCTTCCTTAATCAATGTGCTTCTATCATAGGATGTAACAATTTCAACTCCGGCAGGAAGGCCGGGAGAAATTTCTTTAATTTTTTCTTTAATACGGTCAATCACTTTCTGTGCATTCTCTCCGGTTCGCATAACAATAATTCCACCAACAACTTGTCCTTCACCATTTTTTTCTAACGCACCGCGTCTTATATCACCGCCCAAAGAAACCGAAGCAATATTTTTGATAAGTATCGGGATTCCATTCGATGCAGTTTTAATTACCGTGTTCTCAACATCATCTTTTGATTGAATATAACCTTGACCGCGCACAAAATATTCTGCGTTACTTACTTCCAGGATTTTTCCTCCGACTTCGTTATTGCTTCTTTGAACAGCATTGACAACATCGGAGATAGTTAGATTGTAAGCCCTGAGATCGGTTGGATTAACATCAACTTGATATTGTTTTACAAATCCACCGATGCTTGCAACTTCGGCAACGCCATCTACAGAAGAAAGTTTGTAACGTATATACCAATCTTGAACAGCGCGAAGTGTGCCAAGATCATATCCTTTACCTTCGACCGTATACCAATAAACATGTCCAACACCGGTTCCATCAGGGCCGAGTGAAGGCACAACGCCGGAAGGCAATTGAGCTTGAACAGTGTTCATTCTTTCGAGGACGCGTGTGCGTGCGAAGTAAGTATCAACATCATCTTCGAAGACAACAAAAACGAAAGACATGCCGAACATTGAAGTGGCACGCACAGCTTTTACGCGTGGCAATCCTTGTAAGCCGGAAACAATTGGGTAAGTAACTTGGTTTTCAATTATCTGAGGGGATCGTCCCATCCACTCCGTGAAAATTATAACTTGATTCTCCGAAAGATCGGGTATGGCATCAACCGGTAAATTTATAACGCTGTAAATACCAAAACCGATTACTATAAGATAAATCAGAATTACTATGAATCTGTTGTGCGCAGACCAATCAATAATTTTTTCTATCATTTACTTTCTCCGTAAAGTGTGTTTATTCTTTTTATTATCGAATAAGAAAGAGTGCAATTGATACATTATAAATCCGATCATCACCAAATAAACTATGCACCAAATAAGCCGTTCCACAATATCATTCTCTCATTTTGTAGATAGTAAAATCAACAAACGTGCCGGTAAAAAGTCAGCTTTTTAGGTTATTCCTGAGGGGTGAGCTGTTCGAACTATAAAGAATCTTTAAATGACTTAAAGATTCTTAAAATATCCTATTTGTATTATCTATTAAGTTTTTATCTAAAAAGGGAATCTCATTGAGAAAATTTTGTAACAAGATATTTGTCCCGAAAGTTTTCGGGATTCCATCAACCATCATCCATTTTCCATCAAACATCTTCCATTGCGGCTTGCCGCACGGTTTATTCCGGTTTGGTGAGTTTATAGTTCTCGATTTTTGAATAGAGCGTTGGAAGTGAGATACCAAGAATTTCGGCAGCTTTTGATTTGTTCCACTTTGTATGTTCTAAAACAGAAGTGATATGTTTTCTTTCAACTTCTGCCAGGGAAACATTAATTGTGTAGGAAGGTAAACCGGAAAATTGGTTTCTAATAAGAATGTGTTCCTTAAGTAGAACATCCCCATTGGTTAAAACCACAGCTTGCATAAGAGCATTTTCAAGTTCGCGAACATTTCCAGTCCAATCGTGCTGATTCAATAAACTCATGACTTCATTCGAAACTTTAAGAACATTTTTGTGAAGTTCACGGTTAATTTTTTGCAATAAAAAATTTATAAGAAGAGGAATATCATCCTTTCTTTGGCGGAGCGGCGGCAGTTCAATCTTAACAACATTCAATCGGTAAAAGAGATCCTCGCGGAATTTCTTTTCTTTTACAAGCTGTTCGATGTTTTTGTTTGTTGCAGTAATAATTCTTGCTTTCATTGGAATAACAGATTCTCCGCCGACCCGTTCAAATTCTTTTTCTTGAAGAACTCGGAGGAGTTTAACTTGAAGGTGTTGAGACATTTCGGAAATCTCATCGAGGAAAATTGTACCGCTTCCGGCAAGTTCAAATTTTCCTTTTTTAGTTCTATCGGCGCCGGTGAAAGATCCTTTCTCGTGCCCGAATAATTCACTTTCTAGAAGTGATTCGGTTATAGCAGTGCAGTTGACCGCTACGAATGGTTCTAATTTAGTAATTCCACTGTAATGGATTGATTTGGCAACGAGCTCTTTACCGGTTCCGCTTTCGCCTTGCAGAAGAACAGTAACACGGTTTGCCGAGACTTGTCCTATAATTTTATAAACTTCTCGCATCGGTTTAGATTTACCAATGATTTTTTTTCCAGGTTGAAATTCTTCGGCTTGATCTTCAATGAGTGAATCAATTCTCTCACTTAGATTTTTTGATTCAAGAGCGCGTGCAATTGTAACTTTAAGCCGTTCAATATCGAGAGGTTTTTCAAGATAATCATATGCGCCGAGCTGCATCGCATCAATTGTAGTTTGAACATCGTCATGGGCGGTGATTAAAATTATTTTTGTGCGAGGATCGATATCTCTCACTTTCTTTAAAAGATCAAGTCCGTTTAGATTTGGCATTTTAATATCCGAAATGATCAAATCGTATTGTTGATTTCGAATAATCTCAAAGCCAATTCTTCCGTCTTCAGCCGAAAGCACAGAATATCCAAGCCGCTTCAGATAATTTGTGAGAGTTTGACGAATTGATTCATCGTCATCAATTACTAGAATCTTTTCCATAATTGTTCAACGGTAATTTAATTTCGAAAATCGTTTCACCGGGACATGCTGAAATGAGCAAGAACGTTCCGTTATGCTGTTCAATAATTTTTTGCGAGATAGATAACCCAAGTCCAGTTCCCGAAACTTTGGTTGTAAAAAATGGGTCAAAAATATTATTCGGTTCTGCTATTCCACAGCCATCGTCTGCTAAGCGAATAAAAAGATAATTGTCTTTTAAATGTGAAGAGACTGTGATTATTCCGTTTTTATTTATGGCATCAATCGAATTATGAATTATGTTTAGAAAAACTTGCCTAAGTTTATCTGCGTCCCCTGCAAATTCAATTTCTGTTGTATTGTTGGTAAATGAAATCTGTTTTTGTTTTGTATCTAATTCGATTTGATGAAAAATCTCATCAACAAATTGTCTTAGATGAAGATTAGAAAGTTTTAGCGGAGCAGTGCGTGATACTTGAAGGACTTCCTTAACAAGTTCTGTAAGACGATTGATTTCTTTACTGATGATTTGAAATGCTACCTTATCTTCCGGCTGAAGAGAAAGCGTTTGGTTTAGAATATCTACATTCATTTTTATTGAGGTGAGAGGTGTTTTAATTTCATGGGCCAGAACAGCGGACATCTTACCAAGTGCGGCAAATTTTTCCGATCGAAGAATTTCCGCTTCAAGTATTTTCCTGTCTGTTATATCGATTTCTACAAACAAGTAACCTTTCGGTTGAGATTCAGGAGAGATAATTTTCGTAACTGAGAGAAGCAAACATTTATTGTTTTTATATTCATCAGCATTGATTTCTATTTCACCGGTGTAAACAGATTTCGAATTGACTTTATCAATTATATTTTTGAATAAGTCCGATGAATTTCTGAACTGTAAAAGATCTATCGAATTTGTCTCGCTCTCGCTTTTCTCTTTCTCTATTATCGAATAGAATTGCTGATTTGCTTCAATAACTGAAAAGTCCAGATCAACTATAGCAATCGCAGCCAAAGATTTTTCGAAGGCATTTAGCAGAACCGAAATTCTTTCTTCCCGGAGTTTTAACTCGGTTATATTTTTGTCCAGAGAAGAAGCCATACTGTTGAATGCTTGAGACAGCTCGCCTATTTCATCGCTTGAATTGTATTCAACTTTTACTGTGAAATTCCCCTTTTCAATCTCAACAGCTTTTTCTTTGAGCAACGTAATTGGCTGAGCTATTATTCTGGAAACGATGAAAGACATGCTAACGCTTACAATCAATCCAACAAAAAGACTGATAAAAAAGAAACGTATCATTTCTTGAGTAGTATTGATATTAAAAAGAATTCTGCCGAGAGGAATTTGGACAAGCAGAATAATGATTGGGACAACCACGATTGCCGAAAAGACCATTTTTTTGTTCAAGCTAAAACTGTGAACTTTTTGAATAACCGATGGAAACATGTTGTATTTGCCGATGGCGATTGAAGTAAAGAATATAAAACCGAAAAGAAATGCGAGTGGACTTATTTCAACTAAATAATAGAAACCAAGTATCCAAGGCAGGAATAGACCAAAAATAAAAGTTGCAATGTTGGTTATGACCAAACCAAATAAATAAAAAAATAATTGATTACGAAGGTTAGTATCGAGTGCAGTCTTAAGCTTTTGAATTATCCAAACTGAATTGAGAGCGATTAAATATAAATACCAGAAAAGGAATAGTGGATACTTGGATGAAAAATGTGCAACAAACATATTCATATGAACGTGAGATTCGTTAACCAAATTTCCGTTCCACAAAAGAATTAAGAGAATAGTGGAAGGAATTATTATTAACAATCCACGTATAATACCGATATCCTTTTGAACCGGGTAATTCCATGTAAAGAAAGTTAGTGAGACCAAAATCATCAACAAAAGTGAATGGCAAGAGATATCCAGAGATGTTACATCGTAAGATGGCATCAGAACAAAATGAACCGTATGGGATACTAAGTAAGCAATTACCAAAACCAAAGTAAGCATGAACAATTTGGAAGTAATTGCGGACGAAGAGCGTGAGTAAATAATAAATATTAGTCCAACCGCGGCTATGAATGAAGCAAGAAGAAATAATATTTGAGTGAAATCAAAGTGCATTAATACTCATTTTTGTACTACTTGAAAATAAGTGAAGCGAGAGTGGAAGTAAAGCGAAGGGTAAGAAAATCGCCACCAATTTCTTTAGCAAAATACAGTAGAATTAAATAGAACTAGGTGTCACTCACATTTGCGAACATAAAAATTACAACAGATCAACTGAGTAGCTCAAGGTCTGCTGTAGAATGGATGAATCAACAGTTGGAAAAACTATAACTAGAGGCCGGTTTGGGAGATTCACATCTTATAGGCGTCAATTTTCTCTAAGTATACACAAGTAGAATTATTTAAAAAAGTTTATCTTTAAGCCCAAAATTGGAAGCAACTTACATTTCATATATTCTATAGATTGGTAACTTTTCGATAAGCATTTTAATCATATATTTTATTAAAAAATGACCAAGGTACAGCACAAAATTTTTTTAGCACTACTATTTTCAATTGGTACATTTATTTTCTTCTATTTTCTGGTGCAGGGATTTTCTTACTATAATACATCAATTGAAGAACGATTTTTCCATCCATCTCATGTAATTCTTAAACCTAGCGGATTGATTGGCCATGGTATTGGTATAATTGGTTCTCTTATGATGATTGTCGGTGTAAGTTCGTACATGATTCGTAAGAGAGTAAAAAGGTTTGTGAGAAGCGGTTCTTTAAAACATTGGCTCGAATTCCACATATTTCTGTGCAGTGTTGGACCTATTCTTGTGCTCTATCATACAGCATTTAAATTCGGAGGAATTGTTGCCGTAAGTTTCTGGAGTATGGTGGCAGTTGTCATTAGCGGAATTATTGGAAGATTCATTTACGTGCAAATTCCGCGATCAATTCAAGGTAATGAATACTCTTTGGATGAAATGAAAATATTAAATGAAGATTATTCTATTCGTTTGAAAGATGATTATGATCTCGATGAAAAAATTTTAACCGATCTCGATCATCTTAAAACAGATGAAGCATATAAAACTCTTAATTTTCTTCAAGTAATAATTCTGATAATGAAAGATTATTCTGCTAACAGGAAATTGATTGCAAGAGTGAAAAACAAATTCAGAAAAAATAACATTCCCAAAGAAACGATAGATAAAGTTGTTAAACTCTGTAGCTCTAAACTTGTCCTTTCAAGGAGAATTGTACTTCTCCATTCCATACAAAGAATCTTTAAGCTCTGGCATATTGTTCACCTTCCGTTCGCAATTATCATGCTTTTGATAATGTTGATTCATATCGTGGTTACTGTTACATTTGGTTATAAATGGATATTTTAGAAAAAATCCAAGATGAATCTTATGGAAGTGTTGTTAGAAAAACTTATAATATATTCTACTGTGTTTCTCCTGACAATAGGGGTTGTATATATTTATGTAAGAAAAAATAAAAGACAGTCAAAAGTAACCCGAGAAAAAATTAAGAAAGCCAAAGAACTTGGTTTTTACGAACCCGTTTCACTTCACCCCCTTGTCAATTTAGATATATGCCTCGGCAGCGGAGCCTGCGTTGCTGCCTGTCCTGAATATGATGTCCTTGGTCTAATCGACGGAAAAGCTGCAACAATAAATGCATCACGTTGTGTCGGACACGGTGCTTGTTTCCATGCATGCCCTGTTGGTGCAATCTCTCTAGTCATGGGTACAGAAAAAAGAGGAGTTGATCTTCCGCATGTAAGTGCTGAGTTCGAAACTAATGTAAAAGGTATTTATATCGCCGGAGAATTGGGTGGTATGGGTCTTATAAAAAATGCTGTTGAGCAAGGAAGACAATCTATTGAAAATATTAAAAAAAATATCACGCGCTCTCAAGAAGCAAAGTATGATGTTGTTATTATTGGCGCTGGTCCAGCTGGAATTTCAGCCTCATTGGCAGCTCAAGAGAAGAATTTAAGATTTATTACACTTGATCAGGATAGTTTGGGAGGAACGGTATATACATTTCCAAGGAAAAAAGTGATAATGACAGCACCAATGCATCTACCTCTTTACGGTAAAGTTAATAAAACTGAATTCACCAAGGATGAGCTACTTGATCTTTGGAAGGATGTTTTGCAAAAAAATAAAATCCCGATTATTGAGAACGGAAAAGTTCTATCTGTAGAAAAAAATAGTGATCACATTATTGTCAGGACAGAAAATAAATCCATGTTAACCAACTCTGTGCTTCTTGCCATTGGGAGGAGGGGTTCACCACGAAAACTTGGTGTTGATGGTGAAATGAGTGAGAAGGTATCTTATCGATTAATTGAACCTGAGCACATACGTGATAAGCATGTACTTGTTGTGGGAGGTGGTGATTCTGCTATCGAAGCTGCACTTGCTCTTGCTGAAGAGAATAATAAAGTAACTATTTCTTATCGGGGTGAATCTTTCTCCCGTGTTAAACCTAAAAATTTTGATAACATCTCAAAAGCTTCTGCAGATAAACGAATAGAAATTATTTTTCAATCGATGGTGAAAGAAATTAAAGAAAAATTAGTTGTATTGACCGCTCAAAAGAACGGTGTGCAAGTTGAAAGAGAAATTCTAAATGATATTGTATATGTATTTGTCGGGGGAGAACTTCCCAATGAGTTTTTGCAGAGAGCAGGAATTAAAATAACTAAAAAATTTGGCGAGGTGGTATTAAAACATCGCGATTAATATTATTTTGGATTTTGTTGTTTGGATTTTACGTAACGAATTACGCCCAAATCTCACCAGGAGATCTCTCTGCTAATCATTCACATTTGGAAGGGATCAGCAACTGTACAAAATGTCATCACATCGGCGGTCAAGTTCGTAACCAAGAATGTCTCGATTGCCATTCAGACATAAAAAAATTGCAAAATGATAATAGAGGTTATCACGCAAGTAATGACGTTATTAAAAAAAAATGTGTAGAATGTCATAGCGAACATCACGGTAGAAATTTTAGAATTGTTAACATTAACTCCAAAAATTTCAACCATGAGAAAACCGGTTTTCTCCTTTCCGGCAAACATTCAAAAGTGGAATGTTCCGGTTGTCATAAGACAGAGTTTATGATTGAAGAGAAAAGCAAAAAGCGCAAAGGAACATTTATGGGTTTGCATGCTTCCTGCGACGGATGTCATCAAGATTATCATCAGACAACACTCGGGTCGAATTGTGAAAAATGCCACTCCACAGAAAGCTTTCGTCCGGCTACAAAATTCAATCATGATATAAGCAACTTCACTTTGACCGGGACTCATGCTAAGGTTGAATGTGTTAAGTGTCATTTGATTGAAGAAAAAAACGGCAAGAGATTTCAGCGATTTAAAAACCTTGAGTATAAATCATGTGGTTCTTGTCATCAAGATATTCACAAGGGAAAATTTGGTAATGATTGTAATTCGTGTCATGTGACTGAGTCATTCAAAAAAATAAAAAACCTAGAAAAATTCGATCATGCAAAAACAAACTATCCGCTTTTTGGAAAACATCAAAATGTTAAATGCCTTGATTGCCATAAGGGCGGACTGAATATTAAACCGAAATATGAAAAGTGCATTAATTGCCATTCTGATTATCACGTTGGTGAATTCACAAAAAATAATTATCAAACTGATTGTGGAGTCTGCCATGATGTGAATGGATTTTCGTTAACTTCATTTTCAACAGAAAGACATAAAGAAACTAAATTTCTTTTAACCGGCAGCCATCAGGCTGTTCCTTGTCAAAGCTGTCATCTAAGAAATAATAAATGGAAATTCAGAATTGATGGAGAGAACTGCATCAATTGTCATCAAAATGTTCACGGTAATTTAATCTCATCAAAAATATTAGACGACATCAGATGTAGTATTTGTCACAATTCCGAGAAATGGAATGTAGTATCTTTCAATCATAAGCTAACCGGATTTGAATTACTCGGTGTTCATCAAAAACAAGATTGCAGAAAATGCCATCTCTATAAAGATCAAAATAGTTCTGAGAAAATATCTTTTAGAGTTAAATCTGAATGCATTACATGTCATAAAGATATTCATGCGGGACAGTTCACTAATAATGGTATTGCCGATTGTGAAAGATGTCATCATTTTGACAATTGGAAACCGGATCGTTTTGATCATAACAAATCCAGATTCAAATTAGAAGGAGCGCATTTAAAGCAACCTTGTTACAAATGTCACAAACTTGTTGTCGATGAGAAAGGAAAGTACATTAAGTATAAATTCGACGAGGTAAAATGCGCCACTTGTCATTCTTAATATTTTTTGCCTTAACATTTTCAATCTGTTTAGGTCAATCGCCGCATGGAGCTAAATTCGACCGGGATTGTCAACAATGCCATTCGCTTGAAAGCTGGAAAGTAGTCTCCTCCGAGATGAAATTTAATCACATTGAGACAGGCTTTGACTTAATCGGTCAGCATAAAACTGTTCAGTGCAAAACTTGTCATATTTCATTAAAGTTTTCCGAACAGAAGAACAAAAAGAATTGTGTTGATTGCCACTTAGATATTCACGAAAACACAGTTGGGAAAAATTGCGTTCGTTGTCACGATCCGCATACTTGGATAATTGAAAATATTTTAGATCTTCATCGCTTTGGAAGATTTCCTCTACTCGGTAATCATGTAAAAGCAAATTGCAATCAATGCCACAAATCATCCTCCAAATTACGATTCGAGCCAATGGGAATTAATTGTTTCGATTGTCATTCAAATAATTATTATGCAACAAAGAATCCAGACCATGCGAAAGCAAATTTCTCAACAGATTGTCGGCAGTGTCATAATCTAACTTCTTTAGTCTGGTCTGCATCCTCAATTGTTCATGATTTCTTCCCGCTTACCGGTTCTCACAATATTGCTAATTGTTTTTCATGCCATAGACAGGATACATATAAAGGATTAAATCAAAGTTGTTATACATGTCATCAAAAAAATTATGAAACGGTTACCGCACCTAACCATGTTACACTTAATTTTCCAAAAGATTGTAAACAATGCCATAATACAAACGGTGGATGGAAGCCTGCACTCTTTTCGAACCACGATTCATTTTATCCGCTGCTCGGAGCTCATAATTTAATACGAGTGGATTGTAATAAATGTCATGCAACGGGTTACAGTTCACCGGCAAGACAATGTGTAAACTGTCATCAAAAAAATTATGACGATACTGTGAATCCGAACCATAGGGGAGCGGGTTTTTCAACTGAGTGCTTAACTTGCCACTCTCAATCTGCTTGGAAACCGGCAACATTTGATCACGATATTAAATCATTTCCAATTTATTCCGGCAGTCATAAAGGTAAATGGAATCTATGTTCAGAGTGCCATATCAATCAGACTAATTATAAAAATTTTGAGTGCATCAATTGTCACGAACACAATAAAAATGATATGGATTCAAAGCATAACGGCATTAACGGATATACTTACCAAAGTCGCACTTGTTTCGCATGTCATCCTCAAGGTTCGAAAGAAGGAGTAATTAATCACTCGTTGACAAATTTTCCTCTATTAGGTGCTCATTTAAATGTCCCTTGTAATCAGTGCCATCAGAACGGTTATGCTGGAACTCCCACACAATGCGTCTCTTGTCATCAATCAAAATTTACGACAGCTCCAAACCATGTGGCACAGAGTTATCCTCAAGATTGCAAGCAATGTCATTCTTCAATTGATTGGAAGCAGATTAATTTTAATCATTCTACTACCAGCTTTCCATTATTAGGAATTCATACAACAGTTAAATGCAATTCATGTCATGTTACTAAATTGACAGGCACATCGAAGCTCTGCTATTCGTGTCATCAAACAAATTTTACATCAGCACCGAATCATGTCTCTCAAGGATATCCACAGACGTGCGAGCAGTGCCATACACCAACAGCATGGAAGCCATCTTCATTTAATCATGCAACAACAAGATTCCCATTACTAGGTGCTCACGTAACAGTGAATTGTAATTCATGTCATAAAACAGGATTTGCCGGAACGTCTACACTTTGTTATTCGTGTCATCAAACAAATTTTATATCAGCGCCGAATCATGTTTCTCAAGGCTATCCACAGACGTGCGAACAATGTCATACCTCAACAGCATGGAAGCCATCATCATTTAATCATGCAACAACAAAATTCCCATTACTAGGTGCTCATACCACAGTGAGTTGTAATCTTTGTCATAAAACAGGATTTGCCGGAACGTCTACACTTTGTTATTCGTGTCATCAAACAAATTATCAAAGCACGACAAATCCAAATCATGTTAGTCTTAATATTCCAACTTCATGCGAACAGTGTCATACAACAAACCCAGGATGGAAACCCGCAACATTTCCTATTCACAACAACTATTATCCATTACTTGGTGCTCATACGACAGTGAATTGTAGTTCATGTCATAAAACAGGATTTACCGGAACACCGACGCTTTGTTATTCATGTCATTCGGCGAATTATAACGGAACGAGAAATCCTAATCATGCAACGGCTAAATTCCCGACCAATTGCGAAACATGCCATTCGCAAAACGCTTGGACACCATCAACATTTAATCATGATGGTCAGTATTTCCCAATTTATTCCGGTGAGCACAATGGGAAGTGGACTTTATGCAGTGATTGCCATACGAATCAATCGAATTTTCTGATATTTGAGTGCATTAATTGCCATGAGCACAATAAAACCGATACAGATAAAGATCATCAAGGCGTTAGAAACTACGCTTACTTATCTTCCGCTTGTTACAATTGTCATCCGACCGGCGGGACAAACTAGATGATTAAAAGAATTATTGTGGTACTATTTCTCTTCTATCTGTCCAATTCGTCTGCTCAAACAATTTCTAAAGAAGAGAGGGTGGGGAAGATTTCTTTTAACACAACGCAAAATATTTATGTACGTTTTGAGAGCACGAATGGTATTGTGAAAGATGATACTCTTTTCATCAGGAAAAATGGTTCATTAAAACCGGCAGTAGTAGTACAATTTATTTCTTCAACTTCATGTTCAGGCATAAGTATTCAAAACATCCAACTGAAAGTTAATGATGAACTACTGGCATTTGTTGAATCTACTGATAATGATAAAAAAGAAATTACTCAAGCTCAGCAGTCGCAAAAGAATGAGGATAAAATTGATGTGGTAAAAACTGAAACTATCCGGCTAAATTCTTATGCACCAAAACACCTTCAAGGGAATATTTCTATTTCATCATATTCAAATTTCTCGAACGCAAATAATTCAACCGATTTTCAGAATTGGCGTTTTTCATTCTCACTCACTGCCGATTCGCTTTTTAATTCGGGTCTTTCCATCTCTAATTACATTAACTTTTCTTATAGGGCAGATAGATGGGGTGAAATCAAAAAAAACCTTGGTGAAGCAGTAAGGATTTACGATCTCGCACTCAATTATAAATTTACAGATAAAACCAATATTGTTTTTGGAAGAAGAATAAATTCCAAGACATCGAGTTTGGGTGCTATTGACGGAGTGCAATTTGAAACTTCCTTGCAAAAATTTGTCTTTGGTGTCCTCGCAGGCTCAAGACCAAGTTTTACAGACTATGGGTATGACATAAAGATGTTTGAATATGGAGGATATCTATTCAGAAGCGATAGTATTGGCAGTCTAAATATGCAAAACACGGTGGGTGTATTCCAGCAGACAAATAATTTTAAGACGGACCGAAGATTTTTATACTTTCAACACAATAATAATTTATCGCAGAAACTTGGCTTATTCTTTTCATCCGAATTTGATCTTTACAGAAGAAAGAGAGGTTTAGAAGAAAACGTTTTTAATCTGACGAGTCTGTTTGTACTAGGTTCCTATACACCGAATAGTTGGTTAAGTTTAAGTGCATCCTATGATGCTCGTAAAAATGTTATTTATTATGAGACGTTTAAAAGCTTCGCTGATAGCGTTCTTGAATCAGCAACGCGAGAAGGATTTTCATTCCGGATTAATCTCCGACCTCTAAATTATTTGATGGTAGGATTCAACTCCGGATATCGCTTCAGTAAAGATGATCCTCAGCCATCTCGCAATTTTGGAATTAACATCAGCTATTTACAATTACCGATTGTCCTTTCCTCTGTCTATTTGAACTACAATAAGATTGAATCCGGTTATGTAAATGGGAATTATTACGGTGTTACTTTTAATAAAGATATATTCAGTGGGGAAATAAACATTGGCCTTGGGTATAAAAAGATTGATTACATTTTTCCAGGTGGTGCTAATAAATTTTTGCAAAATATTGGTTCGGTTGATATATCATGGCGGATTTTGCAAAATGCATATATTAGTATCAACTACGAGGGAACATTCCAGGAAGTTTCTACATATTCACGCTTGTTTGTTGGTCTTAATGTAAGATTTTAGGTAAAACAAATTCACTTCTTCATATGAATTTATCTCTTGAATAGTTAACCACAAAGTATCAAAAGGTGCTCGAACGGAATCTGTTGTTATATAAAAACTTTTTTCATAAAATTATCTTAATTTGGCAACCGAAAAAACGACTAAATGGAGAACAAATGAAAGTTAGACCAATCTTTATATATCTGGGAGTATTCATAGTATTTGTGGTGGCAGTGGTTTTCTTCTCGAGGACAACTCAAAAATCAAATAGTGCTTCAGAAATTAATACGCAAGCTCAGATGCCAAACGATGATATACATAGTAAAATGAAGTCACAAGGCAATGGTGATGTGCCGTCAAAATCAAATGTTATGCAGGATGCTGTAGAAAAGATAAATTCACTTAAAGCGGCGGTTGAAAAAAATCCTAACGATACGGCAAGCGTCCGGGAATATGCAGATGTTTTGCTGGCACATAAACCGGATGAAGCAATAAAGCTTTACGAAAAGGTTCTAAAAGCTGATCCAAGAAGAACAGATATTTTATTACAGTTAACATTCGTTTATTTTAATCAGGGTGATGTTAAGAAAGCGGATGAATATAACTCGAAAGTATTAACGATTGATGACAACAACCTGATCGCAAAATTTAATGTCGGTGGTCTTGCGCAGGCTAAAGGTGATGAGAAAAAAGCAAGAGCAGTCTGGCAGGATTTATCGAATAAATATCCGCAAACAGAAGTTGGTAAATTAGCTGCAAATATTATCAAACAGCTTGATCAGAAATCCCCGCAGATGAAATAGTAATTGGTACGGCAGATTTCAGTGAACCCAGTTAAGAAGTACGGCTGGTTTTTTTTATTCAGGGTACTTCTAAAAACTATTTTTTAAATGAATAGGACGCGGATAAACACGGATAAAACAGATTCACGCGGATTATTTTTGGAGCTTTTAAAAGCTCCCTTCAGTTATTATTTTTGAAATGAGCGATGCGGGGATTTTTTCGAAATAAAAATTTTTTAGAGCAACTCCCTTTGTTGCGCCTTTCCATATCTCATCTATTGGTTCTTCTCTTTGTGTGAATTTATTATTCATACTGAATTTGGTTTTTTCGGTAATTACAAAAAATGGTTTCCGGAAATGTTTACAGAGAATAGCCAGCTGAAGGCTGCCGACTTTATTTAGACTTAAAAAACCACGTCCTTTGGGCGTGGTAATGAACAAAAGGCTA
>CAYTUV010000046.1:0-27305 GCA_964441505.1 uncultured Melioribacter sp.
GTTGAAATCGATTTTGCTCAAGCTGAATTTGAAAAATAAATATTAGATAGGTTAAACAATGGCAAAGAAGATTGATAGTTACATCAAATTACAAATACCTGCTGGAGCTGCAAATCCTTCTCCACCGGTTGGTCCTGCTTTAGGTCAAAAAGGTGTTAATATTATGGAGTTCTGTAAGCAGTTCAATGCCAGAACTTCGGCACAGCAAGGATTAATTATTCCTGTTGTTATTACTGTTTATTCTGATAAATCTTTTACATTCATTACAAAGACTCCTCCGGCAGCTATTCTACTTAAGAAAGCAGCAAAGGTCGAGAAAGGCTCTGCTGAACCTAATAAAACAAAAGTCGCAAAAGTTACAAGCGCTCAAGTCCGCGAAATTGCAACTTTGAAAATGCCCGACCTAAATGCACACGACGTTGATCATGCAATGAGCATGGTTGCCGGAACAGCACGCAGCATGGGTTTTACTGTCGAAGACTAATTTTATAAAATAATTTTTCATCGGAATTAAAATGAAAGTTTCAAAAAGAATTAAAGTCATCAACAAAAATGTTGATAAAGAAAAAGAGTACACAGTTGAAGAAGCAGTCAAACTTCTTAAAGACAACTCAAAAGTAAAATTCACAGAGACACTTAATTGCGCAATTCGTCTTGGTGTAGATCCACGCCATGCAGATCAGATGGTTAGGGGAACGGTTTCTCTTCCTCACGGAACAGGTAAAAAAGTTTCTGTTCTTGTTATAGCCCGTGGTGCACAAGCCGAAGAAGCTTTGAAAGCCGGTGCAGATTATGCTGGCTTTGAAGAATATCTTGAAAAGATAAAAGGCGGTTGGGCAGAAGTTGATGTAATAATCGCTACTCCTGATTCAATGGGCGAACTTGGAAAACTTGGCCGTGTTCTTGGTCCAAAAGGCTTGATGCCAAATCCAAAGAGCGGTACTGTTACTCAGGATGTTGCTAAAGCAGTTAAGGAAATTAAAGCCGGAAAGATTGAATTCAGAGTTGAGAAAGCTGGAATCGTTCATACTGCACTTGGAAAATTAGATTTCTCTGTAGAACAATTGTCAGAAAATACGCGCGCTTTTCTTCAAACAATTGTAAAGATGAAACCATCATCTGCGAAAGGACATTACGTTAAAAGTTTATTCCTCTCATCAACAATGGGTCCAGGTTTAAAAATCACTAAAGAAGAAACTGCAGTTTCACTTAAACATTGATAGATTTTACGCACTCACCCCGAAATATCGGGGTAAATAATGCTTCTACATTAATAAGTGTGTTGTTATAACTGAATGGGAGTACGATGAAAAAAGAAGAAAAAGGAGAGATGATTGAGCAGATAAAAGAACTTGTCAAGAATTCTTCTTCCATGTTTCTTGTTGATTACCGCGGCGTAAATGTTGCTGATATCAATAAGATTCGCTCAGACTTCAGAAAGGAAGGAGTTACTTACAAGGTCTTTAAAAATACTCTCTTTAAAAAAGCCCTCGAACAATCTGGTGGATACGAAAAATTCAATCCACAGCTTATCGGAATGATTGGTGTAGCTTTCACCGGAGAAAATTTTGTATCCGCGGCAAAGGTCATCAAAAAATATTTCGATGAGAAACAAAAGCTTTCATTTAAAGGATGTTACATTGATACTGCATATTACGGAGCCGATCAGCTAAATACTATTGCAGCAATGCCTACAAAAGACGAAATCATGTCTGGAATTGTTGGAAGTATCGCAGCACCTGCAAGCGGAATCGTTGGAGCTATCAATGCGGTTATTCGTGATCTTGTTAGCGTTATTGATGAAGTCGGCAAAAAGAAAGCAGCTTAAATAAAATTTAGAATTGAACAATTAATTATAAGTAATAGGAGAAATAAAATGTCAGAGAAAATTGCAGAGATAGTTGAAAAAATTAAAGCTCTCACACTTGTTGAAGCTTCAGAATTAAAAAAAGCATTAGAAGAAGAATTTGGAGTTACAGCTTCTGCACCTATGATGATGGCCGGCGCAGCTACTCCTGCTGCTGCAGCAGTAGAAGAGAAAACAGAGTTTGATGTTATCCTTGAAGCGGCTGGTGCAACAAAGATCAACGTAATCAAAGTAGTTCGTGCTCATACAGGTCTCGGTTTGAAAGAAGCAAAAGATTTAGTTGACGGTGCGCCAAAAACAGTTAAAGAAGCTGTTTCAAAAGACGAAGCTGAGAAAGTTAAAAAAGAACTCGAAGAAGCCGGTGCTACTGTAAAAGTAAAATAAGCTGATTCAATTCCCCTCATTCGATATATAATTGAAGTGGTAAGATGGTGAAATCCGTTTTACCACTTTCTTGCATTTTTTAATGTAAGTAAAACTGACAAAAACCACATTGGAGGTTAGGGTTGGAAAAACAAAAAATTAACAAAAGCACAGGTAGAATTACCTTTGCTTCTATCGCTCAAACGGTGAAAGTCCCGGATCTTTTGAATATTCAATTGGATTCTTTTGAAGAATTTATTCAATTGAAAGTTCCGCCTTTCCAAAGAGAGAACAAAGGCTTACATGCGGTATTCAATACCAACTTCCCAATACTTGATAACAAAGAATTCTACAGATTAGATTTTATTGAATACTACATCGAGAAACCCAGATTTTCTATGGCTGAATGCGAAGAGCGCGGACTTACTTATTCCGCTCCGCTGAAAGCAAAACTCCGTCTATCTACAAAAGATGACGAGACGGGAGAGTATGTAAACTCTGTTGAACAGGAAGTATATCTTGGTAACCTTCCTTTTATGACTCGTCGCGGAACATTTATTATCAATGGTGCTGAAAGAGTAATTGTCAGCCAGCTGCACCGCTCTCCTGGTGTTGCCTTTGCGCAGACAGTACATCCGAACGGAACACCAATTTATTCTGCAAGGATTATTCCGTTCAGAGGTTCATGGGTTGAGTTCGCAACTGACATCAACAACATTTTATATGTTTACATTGACCGCAGAAAGAAATTTCCTTCAACAACATTGTTGAGAGCGCTTGGTTACGAAACCGATGAACAGATTTTAAATTTATTTGATTTGATTGAAGAGATAACAGGAAAACAGCTCAGTGTTGATAAACACACCGGAAGAGTTGTTGCAAGCGATGTAATTGACACGGCAACAGGTGAAATTTATGCTACCAAAGACACTGAACTTACCGAAGAAATTATTCTGAATATTAAAAAGTCTGCCTTAACGAAAGTTCAATTACTCAGTCTTGATACTTCGTTCGAACACGATCTTGTATTAAATACCCTAAAGAAAGATACATCGACAAATAAAGAAGAAGCTCTCTATGCTATTTACCGCCAGTTGCGTTCCGGTGAAGCACCGGATGTTGATACGGCAATTGGTTTGATCGATAAATTGTTCTTCAACGAAAAACGTTATGATCTTGGAGATGTTGGCCGTTTCAGAATGAATGATAAACTTAATCTGAATGTTCCAGATAACGTAAAAGTTCTAACCGTTGAAGATATTGTTGCTATAATAAAAAATATAGTTAAACTGAAAAACGGAAATGTTGCTGTTGATGATATTGATCATCTTGGTAATAGAAGAGTTAGAACTGTCGGCGAACAGTTACAACAGCAATACAATGTTGGCTTGGCAAGAATGTCGCGTACGATCAAAGAAAGAATGAACATGCGCGATAACGAAAATATGCAGCCGCAAGATTTGGTTAACGCACGCACCATCAGCAGCGTTATCAATGCATTTTTCGGAACCAACCAGCTTTCACAATTCATGGATCAGACAAATCCGCTTTCGGAACTTACGCACAAGAGAAGAATCTCTGCGCTGGGACCTGGCGGTTTAACACGTGAACGTGCGGGCTTCGAAGTTCGAGACGTGCATCATTCACATTATGGCCGCTTATGCCCGATTGAAACACCTGAAGGACCGAACATTGGTCTTATCTCGTCGCTCACAATTTATGCGCGTGTTAATAACTACGGATTTTTAGAAACACCTTATAGAAAAGTTAAAGATGGAAGAGTTACAAACAGTGTAGACTTTTTAAGTGCAGATCAGGAAGATGAATTTATTATTGCACAGGCGAACGCCCCTATTGATGAGCAGGGTAAATTCTTAGGCGAGAGAGTGAAGAGCCGTGAGCGCGGAGAATTTCCAGTCGTTCCGCCAAGTTCGCTTCATTATATGGATGTTGCACCTGCACAGATAGTTTCTGCCGCTGCCGCGTTAATTCCATTCCTCGAGCACGATGATGCTAACAGAGCTCTGATGGGTTCAAACATGCAACGTCAGGCTGTTCCGCTTTTGGTTCCGCAAGCTCCAATTGTTGGTACAGGTATGGAAGCTAAAATTGCACGCGATTCACGTTCTGTAATTCTTGCAGAAGACAGCGGTTATGTTGAATATGCAGATTCAAAAAGAATTATTGTAAAATATGATATCGATGAGAGTGCCCCGGAAACGTTGGTAAGTTTTGATGACGAACGAAGAGTTGAACATTTACTCACCAAATTCTCCGGTACAAATCAGGAAACATGTTTCAATCAAAAGCCTGTTGTAGTCACCGGACAGAAACTAAAAAAAGGTGATGTTATTGCCGATGGGCCTGGTATTGAAAAGGGTGAACTTGCATTAGGCCGCAACGTTTCAGTTGCATTCATGCCATGGCGCGGTTATAATTTCGAGGATGCTATCGTTCTTAGCGAACGTCTTGTTGGCGATGATGTGTTCACTTCAATTCATATTGAAGAATTTGAATTACAGGTTCGCGAAACCAAACGCGGCGAAGAAGAACTTACACGCGATATTCCTAACGTCAGTGAAGAAGCAACAAAAGATCTTGATGAATTCGGAATTATACGTGAAGGTGCCGAAGTTAAAGAGGGTGATATTCTTATTGGAAAGATTACTCCTAAAGGCGAGACCGATCCGACACCTGAAGAAAAATTATTGAAAGCGATATTCGGGGACAAAGCAGGTGATGTGAAAGATGCTTCATTGAAAGCACCTCCAGGGTTAAAAGGTATCGTAATCAAAACAAGATTGTTCAGCCGCAAGAAGAAAGATATTGAATCTAAAAAGGTTGAGAAAAAATTATTAGACACTCTTGAAACTGAATATCGTAAACGAAAAGAAAATCATTACAAGAAACTCGTTACAAAATTAACACGTATCACAGAAGGTAAAACTACTTCCGGTATACGAGATCTTGACGGAAGTGTTGTCTTGAGAAGCGGTACAACAATTAAGGATGAAACATTTTCCGCACTTGAAGACATTACTAAATTAGATTACACAAAAGAATGGTTCGAAAGAAAAGCTCCGAACGAATTGATCAAGCAGCTTTATTCAAACTATTTTAATCTTCTTGCAGAAGTTGAAGAAGATTACAAACGCGATAAATTGAAAATACAAAGCGGTGATGAATTACCTCCGGGAATTACTCAACTTGCAAAAGTTTATGTTGCCAAGAAGAGAAAAGTTTCTGTCGGTGATAAAATGGCCGGTCGTCACGGAAATAAAGGTGTTGTCGCAAAAGTTGTTCCTGTTGAAGATATGCCTTATCACGAAGATGGAACTCCTGTTGATATAGTACTTAATCCGCTTGGCGTGCCTTCACGTATGAACTTGGGTCAGCTTTATGAAACAGCTCTCGGTTGGGTCGGAAAAAAACTCGGCGTCAAATTCGAAACACCAATTTTCGACAGTGCTCAGGTTTCTGAGGTTGAAGACTGGTTGAAAGAAGCCGGACTTGATGAAGGCAGTAAAACATTTTTATATGATGGAAGAAGTGGTGAAAGATTCCATCAGAAAGTAACATGTGGTTACATTTATATGATGAAATTAGGCCACATGGTTGATGATAAAATTCACGCCCGTTCAATTGGACCATACTCGCTAATTACTCAGCAACCTCTCGGCGGTAAGGCACAATTTGGCGGACAGAGATTTGGAGAAATGGAAGTTTGGGCTCTCGAAGGTTACGGTGCCGCGCATGTTCTTCAGGAAGTATTAACAGTGAAGAGCGATGACGTAACGGGTAGAGCAAAAACCTACGAGGCAATCGTAAAAGGCGAGAATATACCTACACCAAATATTCCCGAAGCTTTTAATGTTATGATTAAAGAGCTTCAAGGTCTCGGTCTCGATATAAAAATTAAATAATCAACCAAGAGTTTGGCAAAGGAGTATAACAATGCGATTTAAACCGCAAGAAAATAAAATCAAACTGATTGAAAGTCTTACAATTGGCTTGGCTAGTCCTGATGATATTTTATCCCGTTCACACGGTGAGGTAACCAAACCAGAAACAATTAACTACCGCTCATTCCGTCCCGAAAAAGATGGATTGTTCTGTGAGAAAATTTTTGGTCCTGTAAAAGATTGGGAATGCGCGTGCGGTAAGTACAAAGGTATTCGCTACAAAGGTATTGTTTGCGATCGCTGCGGTGTAGAAGTTACATTGAAAAGTGTTCGCCGGGAAAGAATGGGTCACATTCAACTTGCCGTACCTGTTGTTCACATTTGGTTCTTCAAGGCGCTACCATCTAAAATTGGTAATATCATTGGAATGACCACTAAGGAACTTGAAAAAGTTATCTATTATGAATCTTATGTTGTTATTAATCCCGGAGTGACAGGATTAAACAAGAAAGACTTGATTTCGGAAGATCAGTATTACGAAATTATGAGTTCTCTACCTCACGATAACGATTCGTTTGAAGATGAAGATCCGAAAAAATTTGTTGCAAGAATTGGCGGCGATGCTATTAAAGAATTGTTGAAAAAGATCGATATCGAAATCACATTTCAAGATTTGAAATCGCAGCTTGGACCGGATATTTCACAACAGAAACGCGCAGATCTTCTTAAGAGATTAAGAGTACTTGAAGCTTTCCGTGAATATGAAGGAAAAGTTCCAAACAAACCTGAATGGATGGTTTTGAATGTGGTGCCAGTTATTCCTCCGGAACTTCGCCCTCTTGTACCGCTTGAAGGCGGAAGATTTGCTACTTCGGATTTGAATGATCTATATAGAAGAGTAATTATTCGCAACAATCGTTTAAAAAGATTAATTGATATAAAAGCTCCGGAAGTAATTCTTAGAAACGAAAAAAGAATGCTTCAAGAAGCAGTTGATGCATTGTTCGATAATTCACGTCGGGCAAGCGCAGTTCGAAGTGATGGTAACAGACCGTTGAAATCACTTAGCGATATGTTGAAAGGCAAACAAGGCCGGTTCCGTCAAAACTTACTTGGTAAACGTGTTGATTATTCCGGTCGTTCTGTAATTGTTGTTGGTCCTGAATTAAAATTACATCAGTGCGGATTGCCCAAAGATATGGCAGTTGAACTTTTCAAACCGTTTATAATCCGTAAACTGATTGAACGAGGGCATTTTAAAACAGTAAAAAGTGCACGTAAAGCAGTTGATAGAAAAGATGCGATGATTTGGGATATTCTTGAAAAATTAATTGATGGGCATCCGGTTATGTTAAACCGCGCGCCAACATTGCATCGTCTTGGTATTCAGGCTTTCCAGCCAATATTAATTGATGGTAAAGCAATCCAACTTCATCCGCTTGTTTGTACTGCATTCAATGCGGATTTCGATGGTGACCAAATGGCGGTTCACATTCCGCTTTCTTATGAAGCTCAGCTCGAAGCATCAGTATTAATGTTGAGCAGTCATAATATTCTCTCTCCACAAAACGGTTTGCCGATTGTTCTTCCTTCACAGGATATCGTACTTGGACTTTATTATTTAACAAAATTAAAACCCGGTTCAAAGGGTGAAGGTAAAATTTTCAGTGATGTTGCTGAAGTGCTGATCGCATATAATTCAAAAGCCGTTGATCTTCATGCAAAAATAAAAGTTAGAATTGACGCTCAGATTATCGAGACAACAGTTGGAAGAGTTATCTTCAATGAGATCGTTCCGAAAGAGATGGGCTTTATTAACGAACTTCTTGTTAAGAAAAGTTTTTCCGGGTTCATTTACAAAATGTTTATCAAGTTAGGAAACGAAGTAACTGCAATTTTCTTAGACGATTTGAAAGAATTAGGATATAGATATGCAACTGCTGCTGGTATTTCAATCAGCTTCAGCGATATGATTGTTCCTGATGAGAAAGTAAAATTGATTACAGACTCGAACAAAAAAGTTTCCGGAATTCTGAATGAGCACGAACAAGGATTGATTACTGATGCTGAACGTTACAATAAAATTGTTGACGTCTGGACTCATACAACAAATAACGTTGCAAAATCTTTGATGGACAGAATTAAAACTGATCAGGGTGGATTCAACTCTCTTCATATGATGGTTGACTCTGGTGCAAGAGGTTCACAGGATCAGGTTCGTCAGCTTGCCGGTATGCGTGGTTTGATGATGAAACCTCAAAAGAGTTTAACTGGTCAGTCTGGTGAAATTATTGAAAACCCGATTGTTGCAAATTTTAAAGAGGGATTGTCAGTTCTAGAGTATTTCATTTCTACTCACGGTGCTCGTAAAGGTTTGGCAGATACAGCTTTGAAAACGGCAGACGCTGGTTATCTAACTCGTCGTTTGTGCGATGTTGCTCAAGATGTGATTATCACAGAACTTGATTGCGGTACGATCCGTGGTGTTTACATTTCAGCTTTGAAAGATGTTGAACTCGAAAGAGAACCTTTAGCCGAAAGAATTATTGGTCGTGTCGCGCAAGAAGATATTTATGATCCAAGGACTGATGATTTATTGATTGAGGCTGGCGAGGTAATTAATGAAGAAGTTGCTGAAAAAATTGATGAAGCGAATATTGATCAAGTATATATACGAACAGTTTTGACTTGCGAAGCAAAACGTGGTGTTTGTGCTAAATGTTATGGTCGTAATTTAACTACTGGTCAGTTAGTGGAGAATGGAGAAGCCGTTGGTATTATAGCTGCCCAATCCATTGGTGAGCCCGGTACACAGTTGACATTACGTACATTCCACTTGGGTGGAACATCTTCCCGTATTGCTAGTCAATCCCAAGTCGAAGCAAACGTAAATGGAACAATTAAATTAGACCGATTAACGTTTGTTGAAAAAACAGATTTTTTTGGTAAAGTAAAAGTTGTAATTGGTCGACGTGGTTCCATAGGTATATATGATGATGATAACCGGCAAATCAAAAAATTTGAAGTTCCATATGGTTCCGAGCTTATGGTTAGTGAAGGTCAAGAGATAAAGAAAGGCCAACCTCTATACAATCACGATCCATATAACTCTGTAATTGTAGCAGATGTTGTTGGTAAAGTATCATTCATTGATTTGATCGATAACGTTACTATTCAGCAAGTTGCCGACGAGCAAACTGGACACGTCCAAAAAGTTGTTATCGAGTCAAAAGATAAAACTTTAACTCCTAGCATTCAGATCAAGGACAGTAAAGGGAATGAGAAAGTATTTAACATTCCAACACGTGCTTATTTATCGGTTGAAGAGGGTGAAGAAATACAAGCTGGTACAATTCTAGCGAAAATTTCTAAATCATCAACAAAGTCACGTGATATTACAGGTGGTTTACCAAGAGTAACAGAACTTTTTGAAGCTCGTCGCCCACATGATCCAGCCGTCGTTTCTGAGATCGAAGGTAAAGTAAAATTTGGAGCTCGCAAGAAAGGCTCACGTGAAATTATTATTGAATCGCTAGATGGTTCAATTCAAAAAATATATAATGTTTCATATGGTAAACATATACTTGTTCAGGAAGGTGATGAAATTCCTGCTGGTGAAAAAATAACAGATGGACCAACTGATCCACATGATATTCTTAAGATTAAGGGTACAAATGCAGTTCAAGAATATTTGGTTAATGAAATTCAGGATGTTTATCGTTTGCAGGGTGTAAAGATTAATGATAAACATATTGAAGTAATAGTACGCCAGATGTTACAAAAACTTCAGGTTATTTCAGCAAGCGATAGTATTTTCATCGAAGAAGATTTAGTGGATAGAAATAAATTTATTGATGAAAATGAAAAAGTGAAACAGATGGTGTTTATTTTGGATTCAGGCCAATCTAAATTTAAGATGGGACAATTGATTACACGTGCGAAGTATCGCGAAATCAATGCCGATCTTACAAGAAAAAGTAAAAAGCTCATTAAAGCTCGTGATGCAGAGCCTGCTACATTTGATAATGTTTTGTTGGGCATAACACATGCTGCTCTTTCGACAGAAAGTTTCATTTCTGCAGCATCTTTCCAAGAAACGACCAAGGTTTTAACCAACGCTGCTACTGAAGCTCGTGTTGATACGCTGGTTGGTCTTAAGGAAAATGTTGTAATGGGACACTTGATTCCTGCAGGTACAGGTCTGAAGAAATATAAAAACATAATACTTACTGGCGACGAAATTGAAGTTACAGTAACTGATGAAACAGTAGAAACGGAAAAACAATCTGTACAACAATAAAAATGAAAAATATAAACGGACTTTCTTGACAATTGAGACTAATATCAATAAATTTCAAGTCTGAATTTTAATAAAATATTTAATTTTTGGAGGACTTACGTGCCAACGATAAATCAGTTGGTTAGAAAAGGTAGAGTGGTTGTTTCGTCGAAGAATAAAGCCCCGGCGTTGGATGCTTGCCCTCAAAAAAGAGGTGTTTGTACCAGAGTTTACACAACAACTCCCAAGAAACCAAATTCAGCTCTAAGAAAAGTTGCGAGAGTTCGTTTGACGAACGGAATTGAAGTAACGGCATATATTCCAGGTGAGGGACATAATTTGCAAGAGCACTCAATCGTATTAATTAGAGGTGGCAGAGTTAAAGATTTACCTGGTGTTCGTTATCACATTATTCGCGGTACTCTCGACACAAGTGGTGTTGAAGATAGAAAAAAAAGTCGATCTAAATATGGTACAAAAAAACCAAAAGCAAAATAACCTACTATGAGAAAGAAAAAAGCAGAAAAAAGATACTTAAAACCAGATCCTAAATTTAATGATATTCTTGTATCAAAATTCATTAATTACTTGATGTGGGCTGGCAAAAAATCTACAGCACGAAGCATAGTCTATGACAGCTTTGATTTGATAGAGCAGAAAACCAAAAAGCCTGCTATTGAAGTTTTTAAGAAAGCAGTGCAAAATGTTCAGCCACTGGTTGAGGTAAGAAGTCGTAGAGTAGGTGGAGCAACTTACCAAGTGCCTATGGAAGTTAGACCAGAAAGAAGGACAGCTTTGGCTTTTCGTTGGATTAAAAATTATGCCCGCGACAGAAAAGATAAATCAATGGCTTTAAAAGTTGCTGCAGAATTAATGGCCGCTGCTAATGGTGAAGGTTCTGCTGTGAAAAAAAAAGATGATACGCATCGTATGGCTGAAGCAAATAAAGCATTTGCTCATTTTAAGTGGTAATTGAAAGGGAACAGAAATTTTAGATGTCTAAGCGTGTAGAAATAAATAAAGTAAGAAACATTGGTATCATGGCTCACATTGATGCTGGTAAAACCACAACAACCGAGCGTATTCTATATTATACTGGAAAGTTACATAGAATGGGTGAAGTTCACGATGGTGCCGCCACAATGGACTGGATGGAGCAAGAAAAAGAGCGCGGAATTACTATTACAAGTGCCGCAACGACTACTTTTTGGAGAGAGCACCAGATTAATATTATTGATACTCCTGGACATGTTGATTTTACCGTTGAAGTTGAAAGATCCTTAAGAGTGTTAGATGGTGCTATTGCGCTTTTCTGCGCGGTTGGTGGCGTTGAGCCGCAATCAGAAACAGTTTGGCGACAAGCAGATAAATATAGTGTCCCAAGAATTTCATTTGTGAACAAAATGGATAGAGTTGGAGCTGATTTTTTTAATGCTGTTCAGATGATGAGAGAAAAACTTGGTGCACATGCTGTCCCAATTAATCTTCCGGTTGGTGAAGGAGATCTATTTAGGGGCATTATAGATTTAATGAGCATGCGGGCAATTATGTTTATTGAAGAATCTCTGGGCGCTGATTTTGAAGAAGTTGATATCCCGACAGATCTTCTGCCCTTGGCGCAAAAATATAGAACAGAGATGCTTGAAGCAGTATCAGATGTTGATGATACTTTATTAGAAAAGTATCTTGAAGGAAAAGAGATTACTGAAGCAGAAATAAAGAAAGTTCTAAGAGAAGCAACAATTCAGGCTAAGATTATTCCGGTGCTTTGTGGTTCTTCATTCAAAAATAAAGGTGTTCAGCAATTACTGGATTCGGTCGTTGAGCTATTACCTTCTCCGCTTGACTCGGGCACACTTTCCGCTCATCATATATTTAAAAATGATCATGTCGAGAGGAAAATTGATCCAAACGAAAAATTTGCCGCTCTTGCTTTTAAAATTATGACTGATCCGTATGTTGGAAAATTGACCTTTATTCGAGTTTATACCGGGACATTAAAAGCGGGTTCATATGTTTTAAATTCTGTTTCTGATAAGAAGGAAAGAGTAGGGCGTGTTCTTCAAATGCACGCAAATACCCGCCAAGATTTAGAAGAAATCCGGTGTGGAGATATAGCAGCAATTGTCGGATTGAAACATACAAGAACCGGAGATACTCTTTGCACTGAAGAAGATGCTATTGTTCTTGAAAAAATGGTCTTCCCAGAGCCGGTTATTCAGATTGCAATTGAGCCAAAAACCAAAGCCGATCAGGATAAACTTTCTGATTCTCTTGCCAAACTTTCTGATGAGGATCCTACTTTTAAAGTGAAAGTTGATGATGAGACTGGTCAAACATTGATAAGTGGAATGGGCGAACTTCATCTTGAAATTCTTGTTGATAGAATGAGACGCGAATTTAAAGTTGAAGCAAATGTCGGTAAACCTCAGGTTGCTTATAGAGAGACTATTTCTAAAACAGTTCAGGCTGAAGGTAAATTTGTTAAACAGTCTGGTGGTCGTGGTAAGTATGGACATGTTTGGATAGAACTTTCACCTAACGAACCAGGTAAAGGATTTGAATTTGAAAATGCCATCGTTGGTGGTGTAGTTCCTAAAGAATATATTAATCCAGTTATGCATGGATTGCAGGATTCATTAAAAAATGGTGTGTTGGCTGGTTACCCTGTTGTGGACGTTAAAGCGAAATTATATGATGGTTCTTATCACGATGTAGATTCAGATGAAATTTCATTTAAAGTTGCTGCTTCAATGGCCTTTAAACAAGGTGCTTTGAAAGCAAGTCCCATTTTACTTGAACCGATGATGAGTGTTGAAGTAATATCTCCCGAAGAATATCTTGGTGATGTGATGGGAGATTTGAATTCAAGAAGAGGGAAGATTGAAGGATTTACATCAAGAAAAGATGCACAAGTTATAAAAGCTATGGTTCCACTAGCGCAAATGTTTGGATACGCAACAACGTTACGTTCTGCAACTCAAGGACGTGCGATTTATTCGATGCAGTTTTCCCATTATTCTGAAGTTCCTAAGTCTGTTGCCGAAGAGATTCAAGAAAAATCTCAGGCGAAGAAACATGCAGAATCACATTAATTGATAATTATAATAAATCATTAAAGAAATAAAAATCATTAAGGAGAGTATTTAAGATGGCAAAAGAAAAATTTGACCGGAGTAAACCTCACGTTAATATCGGTACTATCGGACACGTCGACCATGGTAAAACTACTCTTACTGCCGCCATCACCATGGCCCTTGCTAAAAAAGGTTTGTCGCAAATTAGATCATTCGACAGTATTGATAACGCCCCTGAAGAAAGAGAAAGAGGTATTACTATCGCTACTGCTCACGTGGAATATTCAACAGCTAAGAGACATTATGCGCACGTAGATTGTCCCGGTCACGCAGATTATGTTAAAAACATGATCACTGGCGCTGCTCAAATGGATGGTGCTATTTTAGTTGTGGCTGCAACCGATGGCCCTATGCCGCAAACACGCGAACATATTCTTCTTGCTCGTCAAGTTGGTGTTCCGAAAATGGTTGTCTTTATGAATAAGGTTGATGCAGTCGATGATCAAGAATTGATTGACTTGGTTGAAATGGAATTGAGAGAATTATTAACCAAATATGAATTTCCTGGTGATGAAATACCGATCATAAAAGGATCAGCTCTTCACGCTTTGGAAGCCGGTGCTTCAAATGCAGAATCAACCGATCCAAGATATGATTGTATTTGGGAGTTAATGGATGCTGTTGATAATTACATTCCGGTTCCTGAAAGAAGTATTGATAAACCATTCTTGATGCCGGTCGAAGACGTGTTTTCAATTACCGGTCGTGGTACAGTTGCTACTGGTAGAGTTGAAAGAGGTCAAGTCAAAATTCAAGAAGAAGTTGAATTGATCGGTTTAGGTGTTCATAAGAAAACAGTTGTTACCGGTGTGGAAATGTTCCGTAAAGAACTTGATTCTGCTATGGCTGGTGATAATGCTGGTATTCTTTTAAGAGGTATTGATAAAAATGAAATTGAAAGAGGAATGGTTCTTGCAAAAACTGGTTCAATCACTCCTCACAAAAAATTTGAAGGCAAAGTTTACATTCTTTCAAAAGATGAAGGCGGACGTCATACGCCATTCTTTAACGGTTACAGACCTCAGTTCTATTTCAGAACAACCGATGTAACAGGTATTGCAACATTACCGGAAGGAACCGAAATGGTTATGCCTGGTGATAGCGTTACTCTTAAGATCGATTTGATCTCTGATATCGCTATGGATGAAGGTTTGAAGTTCGCTATCCGTGAGGGCGGAAGAACAGTTGGTGCTGGATTCGTAACAAAGATTATAGAGTAAAATAAATTATTTGAGGGGTTGTCTAAAAAGTAATAGATATTTAAAAATAGCACGCTGATTACACAGAATTAACGGATTTTCACAGATTTTTAATTGAATAATTACTTTTTAGACAACATTACTATGTTGAACAAGGAGATTATAAAAAGTGCCTGGTCAGAAAATTAGAATCAAGCTAAAGTCATACGATCATATATTGATTGACAAATCAACCGAAAAGATTATTAAAACGGTTAAGAGCACTGGCGCAGTTGTATCCGGACCCATTCCATTGCCAACGCGTAGAACAGTTTTCACTGTATTAAGATCGCCTCACGTTGATAAGAAATCCAGAGAGCAATTTGAGATCAGAGCCCATAAAAGAATTATAGATATACATAATTCAAATAATAAAACAGTTGACGCACTCAGCAAGTTGGATATTCCCGCTGGCGTTGACATTGAGATTAAGTTATAGGAATCATAGAAATGCCTGGCTTGTTAGCAAAAAAATTAGGAATGACAAATATATTCGCTGAAGATGGAAAAATTGTACCAGTTACAGTTTTAGAAGTCGGTCCGTGTAATGTATACGCAATCAAATCGAAAGAAAGAGACGGCTACGAAGCAGTTCAACTTGGGTTTGGCGAAAAGAAAGAGAAGAGAACGAGTAAACCTCAACTCGATTATTATAAAAAACACGGCTTGAAAATTCCGCATACAGTAAAAGAATTTAAAAATTTTGATGCTTCCCAATATAAAATTGGTGATGAATTGAAAACAGATATTTTTACTGTAGGCGATAAAGTAAAAGTGTCCGGTAAGAGCAAAGGAAAAGGTTTTCAAGGCGTTATGAGAAGACACAACTTTGGCGGTGTAGGCGGAACAACACACGGTCAAAGTGATAGACTAAGGGCTCCCGGTTCAATCGGTTCCAGTTCTTATCCATCAAGAGTTTTCAAAGGTCAACGGATGGCTGGAAGAATGGGTTTTGACAACACTACTGCTCTAAACTTGAAAGTTGTAAAGATCATTGCAGAAAAAAATATTATTATGGTTAAAGGAGCTGTTCCAGGTTCTATTAATTCAATTGTTGCTATCAACAAAAAATAAGTTTGATAAAAATGAAATTAGAAGTTTATAAACAAGACGGCACAAAATCTGGCGAGACCATTGAACTCTCAAAAGAAATTTTTGAAATCGAACCGAACGATCACGTTCTCTATTTAGCTGTGAAAGCTTTCCTGGCAAATCAGCGTCAGGGCACACACAAATCTAAAGAAAGAAGTGAAGTAAGAGGCGGCGGTAAAAAACCTTGGAAGCAAAAAGGTCGTGGCGGTGCAAGAGCCGGTACATCACGTTCACCAATTTGGGTTGGTGGCGGTACTATCTTTGGACCAAAACCTCATTCTTACAGACAGAAACTCAATAAAAAAGTTTTGAGTCTTGCAAGAAAGTCAGCTCTCTCTTACAAAGCTAAATCAAATCAGATAATGATTGTTGAAGATTTCAATTTTGATGGACCAAAGACAAAAGAATTTGTTTCGTTATTGAGTGCATTGAAAGTGAGAGGCAAGAGAACTTTACTTTTAACTAATGGTACTTTAGAGAATGTTTATAAATCCGGACGTAACGTTACAAAAGTAAATATTCTTGAAGCTAACAAAGCATCTGCTTATGATTTACTGAACAATCAAGTTTTACTTTTACAGAAAAGTGCAGTTAGTCTTTTAGAAAACATAATTAATTAAACCGGTTTGAAAATGAAAAGTATTCTAGTACGACCTTTAATAACAGAAAAGATGAGCGGCATTAGCGAAAAAGATGCAAGCAAGTTTGGATTCATGGTTGCTATTGATGCTAATAAAATTGAAATAGCTAAAGCTCTCAAAGAAAAATTTAATGTAGATGTAACTTCAGTGAATACGATTCGATATAAAGGGAAAATTAAAACCCAGTTGACTAAGAAGGGAAGATTCACCGGAAGAACATCCAAGTTCAAGAAAGCAATAGTTACCTTAAAAGAAGGTCAAAAAATAGATATTTTTGGTCAGGCATAGTATTACCGAAACTCGGAGCTGAATTAAATGGCAATTAGAAAATTAAAACCAAATACACCTGGAACGAGATTTATGAGCATCTCATCATTTGATGAGATCACTAAGACTTCTCCGGAAAAAGCCTTGACGGGTGTAATCAAAAAATCCGGTGGTAGAAATAATCAGGGAAGAATAACTTCTCGTCATCGCGGCGGCGGACATAAAAGACGTTACAGAATCATTGATTTCAAACGTGATAAGAATGGTATTCCGGCAAAAGTTTTTTCAATAGAATACGATCCGAACAGAACATCAAGAATTGCGCTTCTTAATTATGCAGATGGCGAAAAAAGGTATATTCTTGCGCCTGATGGATTAAAGGTTGGATCCTCAGTTGTGTCCGGTGCTGGTTCGGAAATTAAAGTTGGTAATGCATTACCGTTAAAAGAAATTCCTTTGGGAAGTTTTATTCACAATGTTGAGTTAAGACCTGGCAAAGGGGGTCAACTTGGAAGATCTGCAGGTTCATCACTTCAATTGATGGCTCGCGAAGGAAAAATGGCGCAGCTTAAAATGCCTTCCGGTGAAATTAGAATGGTTACTGTTGATTGCATGGCTACATACGGAGTGGTTGGAAATACTGATCATGAAAACATTAGTCTTGGTAAAGCTGGAAGAAGCAGATGGCTTGGTATTCGTCCTGCAAGTCGTGGTGTTGCAAAGAATCCTGTCGATCATCCGATGGGCGGTGGTGAAGGAAAAACTTCTGGCGGTGGTCATCCGGTTTCTCCATGGGGTCAGAAAGCAAAAGGATTAAAAACAAGAAAGAGAAAAAATCTTTCGAATAAATACATTGTCAAGCGTAGAAAATAAGACAGAGTAAATATGCCAAGATCAGTCAAAAAAGGTCCCTTCATAGACCTGAAGTTAATGTCAAAAGTTCAAAAATTGAACGACACTAATCAGAAGAAGATAATTAAAACCTGGTCACGTACCAGTACAATTACTCCGGATTTTGTCGGGCATACAATTGCTGTTCATAACGGCAATAAAATGATACCCGTTTACGTATCTGAAAATATGGTTGGACATAAACTCGGTGAGTTTGCACCAACAAGAATATTCAGAGGACATCCGGGAACTAAAGCTGAAAAAGCATCTAAAGTAAAGTGATTCTAGGAAAATAATGATGGAAGCTAAATCAACTCACAAATACATTGGAACATCACCGCGAAAAATGAGATTAGTAATTGATCTCATCAGAGGTAAATCGGTAGATCAAGCTATCGAAATTCTGCACTTTTCGCCAAAGCATTCTTCATTTGATGCTGTGAAAGTTTTACGTTCCGCTGTATCGAATTTAATGAACAAGGACGAGAACACTAAGCATGAAGTCTCTGACTTCTTTGTAAAAGAAGCTTTTGTGAATCAGGGTCCTACCTTGAAAAGGATTTCGGCTGCACCTATGGGCCGTGCGTATAAAATAAGAAAAAGATCTAATCACGTAACTATTGTTGTAGCTACGAAAAAGTAATCTCAGGAGGAAGTTTTGGGTCAGAAGGTTAATCCAATCGGTTTTAGAGTTGGCGTCATCAAAGGCTGGGAATCGAACTGGTATGAAAACAAAAGCTATGCTGTTAAGCTTGTTGAAGATAAGAAACTTAGAACCTATGTAAGAAAAAGATTACAAAACGCTGGGATTTCTTCCATCGTTATTGATAGAACTTCAAAAAATATTATTCTCACAATTCACACATCAAGACCTGGCGTTGTAATTGGAAAGAGTGGTAAAGAGATTGCACAGATTGAAGAAGAATTAAAAAAATTGACAGATAAGGAAGTTAAGATTCAGATCACTGAAATTAAGAGACCTGAACTTGACGCTAACCTTGTTGCTGAAAATATTGCAAGACAACTTGAAGGAAGAGTTTCTTTCAGAAGAGCAATGAAGCAATCAATTACAACAGCAATGAGAATGGGCGCTGAAGGAATTAGAATTATGTGTGCAGGCAGATTAGGCGGCGCTGAAATGGCTCGTACTGAACAATACAAAGAAGGTAGAATTCCTTTGCATACAATTCGTGCCGATATAGATTATGGTACGGCAACTGCGCAGACAATCTACGGCTCACTTGGCGTTAAAGTTTGGATCTGCCGCGGAGAAATTTTAGGTAAACGTTCAACCGAATAATAAGTTTGAGGAATATTTTTCATGTTAATGCCCAAAAGAGTAAAGTTTCGTAAAGCACATAGAGGTAGAAGAGCCGGCAAGGCAACTCGCGGTCATCTTGTTAACTTTGGCGATTACGGTTTGAAAGCATTAGAACCAGCATGGATCACAAGCAGACAAATTGAAGCATGCCGTGTTGCGCTTTCACGTCATATGAAAAGAGACGGAAAAATGTGGATTAGAATTTTTCCTGATAAGCCGGTTACTAAAAAACCTCTTGAAACTAGAATGGGTAAAGGAAAAGGGCCACCCGAATTTTGGGTTGCCGTTGTTAAACCCGGAAGAATCATGTTTGAGATAGGCGGTATTGATAAGAAAACTGCCCACGAAGCTATGGCAATTGCTTCTCATAAACTGCCGATTAAAACTAAAATTTGTCAACGTCCGGACTTAGAAGCATAAAAGGATTTAACGAAAATGAAGATTTTTGAAATAAGAGAGATGTCCACAGAGGAAATCAAAAAAAGAATTCTTGAAGAACAGAAAAACCTTGTGGATTTAAGATTTCAACAAGAATTAAAAAATTTAACAAATACTGCTAAACTGCACGCTGTTAGAAAAGATGTCGCTAAGATGAATACGATTCTTAAAGAACGTGAGATGCAGGAAGCAAAAACATCAAAGGCAATTAAATAAGGAGTATTCGAGTTCCATGGAGAAAAGAAGTCTAAGAAAGACCAGGATCGGTACTGTTGTAAGTAACAAAATGCAGAAAAGTATTACCGTTGCAATCGAGAGACAAGTGGCTCATCCGATTTATAAAAAATATTTTAAGAAGACCACCAAGTTAATGGCTCATGATGAAAAGCAGGAATGTAGCATTGGAGATGTTGTAAAGATTATGGAGACTCGTCCATTGAGTAAAAGAAAAAATTGGCGCTTGGTTCAAATTGTTGAAAAAGCCAAGTAATAAAAGTTTGCCTGCCGGCAGGCAGGTTTGAGGAGCAGATAAGCAATGATACAAGAAGAAACTAATTTAATTGTGGCGGATAACTCGGGTGCTAAAAAAGTCCAGTGCATTCGTGTACTTGGCGGTAGTGACCGACGTTACGCAAGTGTTGGAGATTTAATAGTTGTCGCTGTCAAATCTGCAATTCCCGGCGGTGGTGTTAAAAAAGGTGAAGTTAGCCGTGCGGTAGTTGTTAGAACAAAAAAAGAAGTTAGAAGAAACGATGGCTCATACATCCGCTTCGACGAAAACGCTGCGGTTCTTTTAAACGCTCAAGGTGAACCTAAAGGTACACGTATCTTCGGTCCCGTTGCGAGAGAACTCAGAGATAAGAAGTTCATGAAAATTATCTCTCTAGCTCCAGAAGTATTATAAGGATAGGGAAAATGAAGATTAGAAAAAATGATTCAGTAGTTGTTATATCCGGTAACAGCAAAGGAAAAACCGGAAAAGTTTTAAAAGTATTTCCCGTAGAGAATCGTGTTATTGTCGAAGGTATTAATCTTCGCAAAAGACATACTAAACCGAATCAGAAAAATCCTCAAGGTGGAATTACTGAAAAGGAAGCTCCAATAAATGTATCGAATGTTATGATCCTAGATCCAAAGACAAACGAAAAGACAAGAATTGGTGCTAAACTTATTATTGATGAAAAAACAGGCAAGAAGAGAAGCGCTAGAATCAGCAGAGTTAGCGGCGAAATGATTGCTTAATAAATTCGCAAAGGCGAATAAATTTTAAGGACTTGTAATTACGATGGCAAAAGAAGAAAAAAAACCAAAAGAACAGAAAGAAGCTAAAGAAAAAAAACCTAAGGCAGCAGTTGAAGAAAGAAAGCCTGCGGTTAAAGTAATTGAACCAAAGATTCCGGCTCGCTTAAAGGAAAAGTATAACAAAGAGATTATTCCAAAGCTTAGAGAACAATTTTCTTATAAGAGCATTATGCAAGTTCCTCGTTTGGAAAAAATTGTTATCAATATGGGTGTTGGAGAAGCTGCTTCCGATGCAAAAATTTTAGATGAAGCTATACGCGATCTTGAAACCATCTCCGGTCAAAAGCCATCGGTTAGAATTGCTAAGAAAGCTATTTCTAATTTTAAGTTACGCGAAGGTATGAAGATTGGTGCTAAGGTTACTTTAAGAAAAGAAATGATGTATGAATTTTTAGATAGATTTATTTCACTTGCTTTGCCACGTATGCGAGATTTCCGCGGTATTCCCGATAAATCTTTTGACGGACGTGGAAATTATACGATGGGACTTAAGGAACAGATTATATTTCCGGAAATCAATGTTGATAAAGTAACAAAGATTTTAGGAATGGATATTACGTTTGTTACAACGGCTAAGACAGATAAAGAAGCTCTCGAATTATTAACAGCATTCGGTATGCCGTTCAGAAAAAAAGAAATTAATTAAAGGGAAGACATGGCAAGAAAAAGTTTGCTCGCGCGCGAAGATAAGAGAAAAGCTTTAGTAGATAAATTCGCCGCCAAGAGAAAAGAATTGAAAGAAAAGGGTGACTATGAAGGGTTACAACTTCTTCCTAGAAATTCTGCCCCCACCCGTTTACATAACAGATGTAAAATGACCGGTAGACCGAGAGCTTACTACAGAAAATTTGGTGTATCTCGATTAGTTCTTCGCGAAATGGCATTGCGCGGTTTAATACCTGGTCTTAAAAAAGCAAGTTGGTAACAGAAGGAGAAATGTAAATGCATACTACCGATCCGATTGCGGATTTTTTAACAAGAATAAGAAATGCTGTTAAAGCACAAAAGAAATTTGTTGATATTCCTTCTTCAAAAATGAAGATCAACTTAGCGGAAATTTTGAAGAACAATAAATTCATCAGAGATTATAATGTTGTAGAAGATAATAAGCAGAACGTGCTTAGAGTTCATCTTCAATATGTTAACGGCGTTCCTTCAATCACCGGAATCAGAAGAATTTCCACACCGGGTTTGAAAAGATATGTCGGCAAAGAAAAACTTCCACGTGTATTGAACGGACTTGGAATTGCAGTTCTTTCTACACCAAAAGGTTTGTTGTCGGATAAACAAGCAAAAAGAGATGCAGTAGGCGGAGAAGTTATCTGCTACGTTTGGTAAAAAAAATTTTAAGAGGTAAAGAAATTGTCACGTATAGGTAAAAAACCAATTCCGATTAAAGATGTAACTGTAACCAAAGCCGGCGATGTCATTAAAGTTAAAGGCAAGCTTGGTGAATTGGAAATGAAAATACATCCAAATATCACAGTTGATGTTACTAAAGAAGAAATTATTGTTACACGACCGAACGATATGAAAGAGAACAGAGCTCTTCATGGATTAACCCGCGCTCTTATCAACAACATGGTTCAAGGTGTTACTGTTGGTTATATGAAATCGTTGGATATCGTTGGTGTCGGTTATAAAGCTGAAGCGAAAGGTGAAGCTGTATTATTCACTATTGGTTATTCGCACCCAATTTTATTTATGCCTCCGGCAGGAATTAAAATTGATGTTCCGGCTCCGACTTCATTAAAAATATCCGGTTATGATAAAGAATTAGTTGGGATGATTGCTGCTAAAATCAGATCATTCAGAAAACCTGAACCATATAAAGGAAAAGGTATTAAGTACTCTAACGAAATTATTGTTCGTAAAGCAGGCAAGACTGCCGGTAAGTAATAGGAGAATTTGAAAAATGTTTTTGAAAGACACAACACATAGAGCTACAAAGAAGGCAAGAATTCGTAGAAAAATTTCCGGCACTGCTGAACGTCCTCGTTTATCGGTCTTTAGAAGCGCTAACAATATGTATGCTCAATTGATTGATGATATTAAGGGAACTACTTTGCTGGAAGCATCCTCAAGATCGAAAGAACTTGTAGATGAATTAAAAGACTCTAAAGGCAAAATTTCTAAAAGTAAAGCTGTCGGAAAATTGTTAGCTAAGAAAGCAGTTGAAAAAGGAATCACTACAGCAGTTTTTGACAGAAGCGGTTATCGCTATCATGGAAGAGTTCAAGCCGTAGCAGAAGGCGCTCGCGAAGGCGGAATAAAAATGTAATGATTGCCGGGTCGTCTAATGGCAGGACAACGCCCTTTGGAGGCGTCTGTAGAGGTTCGACTCCTCTCCCGGCAGCCAAAATTAGACGATTCAAAAAAGATTAATAAGTTCGTAAACAAGGGAGCTAAAATTGAATTTCAAGTACAAAAAAGTATCGGGTCTTGAGAATCTTAAAGAGAAGATCGTTCACATTAACAGAGTTGCTAAGGTTGTTAAGGGCGGTAGAAGATTCAGCTTTAACGCAATCGTTGTCGTAGGTGATGGCAATGGTCACGTTGGTGTTGGTCTTGGAAAAGCAAACGAAGTAACCGATGCTATTTCAAAAGGAATAGACGACGCTAAGAAAAATGTTTATAGAGTATCAATAATTAAAGGAACTATTCCTCACGCTATTACCGGCAAGTTCGGCGCAGGATCTGTTCTTCTGAAACCGGCAACACCAGGTACTGGTTTGATTGCAGGCGGCGGAGTTCGTGCTGTACTTGAATCTGCAGGCGTTCAAGATATTTTGACCAAATCGCTCGGCTCAAGTAATCCGCATAATCAAGTTAAAGCAACTTTAAATGCTTTATTAAATCTTGTTGATGCTAGAACTATGGCTCGTAAACGCGGATTAAAAGTAACTGAGTTATTCAATCTGTAATTGAGGTTATGATGACAAAGAAAATAAAAATTATTCAAATAGGAAGTGTAATTGATCGCCCCGTTCCTCAGAAAAGAACAATTGAAGCATTAGGTCTTGCAAGACCAAATCATTTTGTTATCAAGAATGATACTCCTCAGATTAGAGGAATGATCAGAAAAGTACACCATCTTGTAAAAGTAGAAGAAATTGAAGCGTTAGGTGATAAATGAATATTCTAAGTAATCTGAAACCTGCAAAAGGTTCGAACAAAAAAGTAAAAAGAATTGGACGCGGCGAAGGTTCCGGTCATGGCGGAACAGCAACGCGCGGTGAAAACGGTCAACGTTCACGTGCCGGTGCTAAGTTTCCAACATGGTTTGAAGGCGGACAGATGCCGCTTCAAAGAAGAATTCCTAAAAGAGGTTTTCACAGCCCGTTCAAGATTGTGAATCAGGTTATCAATCTTAGCACTTTGCAACGTTTAGTTGATGAGAAGAAAATTACTGACGGTGAAATTAATGCTGTTTCTTTATATAAGAGCGGTGCAATTTCAAAAGCAGCAGCTCCAGTTAAAATTCTTGCTCAAGGTGAATTAAAAGCAAAATTAAATGTTGAGGCAAACTATTTCAGCGCTTCGGCAAAAGAAAAAATTGAATCACTCGGTGGAACCATCAAAGAGATCAAATTCTAATGGCTAAACTACAAGAAACTTTCCGGAATATTTTTAAAATTCATGAACTACGCCAGAGAATCCTTTATACTCTTGCTCTGCTCATAATCGTTCGAATTGGAACTCACATAACACTCCCCGGTATTGATACAACATTATTGCATGAGGCAACAAAAAATGCTTCTTCTAATAATTTGTTCGGTCTCTATGATTTGTTTGTTGGCGGTGCTTTTTCTAATGCTGCTATTCTTGCACTTGGAATTATGCCTTACATTTCTGCCTCAATCATTTTACAAATTGCCGGCGCTGTGATTCCGTATTTCCAAAAACTTCAGCGCGAAGGCGAAGAGGGAAGGAAAAAACTTACTCAGTTAACTCGATACGGTACTGTTGTGATTGCAGCTCTTCAAGCATGGGGCGTAACAATTCACTTAATGAGTATGACTGTAGCCGCAGGCGGACCAATTGTTCCTGAGGCTGTTAGAGGTGTGGCTTGGAGTTTATCTGCAATGACACTCCTGGTTGCGGGTACTATGTTCACTATGTGGATGGGAGAGCAAATTACCGAAAAAGGAATAGGCAACGGTATCTCCTTAATAATTTTTATTGGTATCATCAACCGTTTTCCTTTTGCACTATTGGATGAGTACAGATTAATCTCCAGCGGTCAGCGTAATCTTGTTGTTGAAGTTATAATTCTTGCATTAATGGTTTTCATTATTGCAGGTGTTGTTCTTGTTACTCAAGGTACACGAAGAATTCCTGTTCAGTACGCAAAACGGGTTGTTGGCAGAAAAGTTTACGGTGGAGTTACTCAATATATTCCGTTACGTGTTAACACTGCCGGAGTTATGCCTATCATCTTTGCTCAATCAATTATGTTTATCCCGAGCACATTGTTCTCGTTTTTTCCGAACAATGAGTTCATCGCCAATATAGCACAATATTTTTCGTACCAGAGTTTTACATATTCATTTATATATGCTTTGATGATTATCTTCTTCACTTATTTCTACACAGCTATTGCATTCAACCCGGTTGACGTTGCTGAAAACATGAAGAAGCAAGGCGGCTTTATTCCGGGTATTCGTCCCGGTAAGCAGACTGCAGATTTTATTGATAATATTTTAACAAAAATTACTTTACCCGGATCGGTATTCCTTGCAATAATTGCAATTCTTCCTGCATTCATCTCTAAATTTGGTGTGAGCGGAAGTTTTGCATCATTCTTCGGCGGTACAAGTTTATTGATCATCGTTGGTGTGGCTTTAGATACACTGCAGCAAATTGAATCTCATTTATTGATGAGACATTACGACGGATTTATGAAATCCGGTAAACTTAAAGGCAGAAGATTCTAGATTAGATTGTGATATTAATTAAGAGTAATCGCGAAATAGATTACATTCGTGAAAGCTGCAAAATAGTAGCAGAGACATTACAGTTAGTGAAGCGTTACGTCAAAGTTGGCGTTACGACAAAAGAGCTTGATAAAATTGCTGAAGATTATATTCTAAGCAACAACGCTCGTCCCGCATTCAAAGGATATTCACAAGCGGGTTCGATCGATTTTCCAGGCTCAATTTGTTCTTCAATTGATGACGAGGTTGTTCACGGTATTCCCGGCAACATAGTTTTGAAAGACGGCCAGATTATTTCCATTGACGTTGGTGTAGAAAAGAACAGTTATTTCGGAGATGCGGCTTTATCAGTTGCTATAGGCAAAATTTCCGAAGAGAAACAAAAACTGATGGATGTTACAGAAAAGTCTTTGTATTTGGGTATCGATCAAGCAGTTGAGAAAAATCGGCTCGGTGATGTTTCAAATGCAATTCAAACTTATGTTGAAGAAAACGGATTTTCAGTTGTTCGGGATTTATGCGGGCACGGTGTTGGAAAACATCTTCATGAAGCTCCGCAAATTCCAAATTACGGGAAAAAAAGAAACGGACCCGTTCTTAAAAACGGAATGACATTAGCTTTAGAACCAATGGTGAACATGGGTTCGTACAAAGTGTTTGTTGCTGAAGATGGGTGGACGGTTTTAACATTAGACGGAAAACCTTCGGCACATTTTGAACATACAATTGCAATTATTGATGGTAAACCAGAAATATTAACGAAGTGTGAATAGAGATAGATGGCTAAACAGGGACCGATAAAAGTAGACGGAGTTGTAACTGATACATTACCAAACGCACATTTTAAAGTCCGCCTTGAAAATGGTCACGAAATACTAGCTCATATCTCAGGCAAGATGAGAATGCACTTTATAAAAATTTTAGCAGGCGATAAAGTAGCCATTGAACTTTCGCCTTATGATTTGAACAAAGGCCGTATTACATACAGATATAAATAACGGAGAAGAAATAAATGAAGGTCCGCTCATCTGTTCGCAAGATTTGTGAGAACTGTAAGATCATTAAAAGAAAAGGGGTAGTACGAGTGATCTGCAAAAACCCCAAACACAAACAAAGACAAGGTTAAACTTAGGAGGTTATAGATTTGGCTCGTTTAGCTGGTGTTGATTTACCCAAAAATAAAAAAGCTTTCATCGGATTGACTTACATTTTTGGTATTGGTGATAAATCTTCTATGGAGATTCTCATCAAAGCTGGTGTTAATCCTAATAAAAAAGTTTCTGAATTAACTGAAGAAGAGATTGCAAAGATCCGTTCTGTAATGACTGCAGAGTACAGGGTTGAAGGTGCGCTCAGAAGTGAAGTCCAACAAAACATAAAAAGATTGATGGACATTGGTGCCTATCGCGGTATTCGCCACAGAAGAGGTTTGCCGGTTCGCGGTCAACGCACCAGAACCAACTCTAGAACTCGTAAAGGTAAACGTAGAACTGTTGCCGGTAAAAAGAAAACTCCGGCTAAGAAGTAATTTATAATTTTTTTTCTGAGGAGTAAAATTGGCTAAGGTTGTAAAAAAGACAAAAAAGAAAGTTCACGTTGATGCTGTTGGCGTGGCTCATATTAAAGCCTC